>JAFTSS010000086.1 GCA_017467185.1 Paludibacteraceae bacterium
AACACTATCACACCCATATTGGCTCGTCAAAGAATCATAATATACGCCTGTTGTCGTATAATTCTTTCCTCGCCATTGATATGGCAACATATTATCACATATCGTATCTACATGCACAAATTCATACGTTGGCTGTACATGCACATTTAATTTATAAACACTGTCACAACTTGTATACTTCGTCGTTAATCTATCCCAATAGGTCGTATCGCCTACTAATAAGTTACCATGTGTTTGTCCTCGCCAAGATAATACTTCATTCTCACAAATGATTGTATCGCGCTCAAATAAATACGTCGGATGTACGATCAAATTTAAAGTAACTATACTATCACAACCAAACTGAGAAGTAAGTGTATCTATATAAATGCCTGTTGTTATTAAATTTTGTAAGTTATTATCATTAAAGTTATATGGTGTTTCACTTTTACATATTTCCAAAGAAAATGTATCTCGCGGAATAGGATGTACGATAAGATTTAAGTTTATAATACTATCACAACCATAAATATTTTTTAATGTATCAACATATAATCCTGGTGTTTTAAGAATTGTGTCTCTATCTCCAACATGCCACACATAAGAATCTCCATAACATATCTCCTTTTCTAAAGGAATAATATGCTCATCTAAAATATGAACTTTAGCCTTAATTGTATCACTTATATTTGCACAATCAACACAACTATCAACACTGCTACATAAAATTGATTCTTTTGTAACAACTAATGTTATTTCATAAGTTCCTGTGTCGGTATAATGATGACTAATATTTTTTAAACCATAAAATTTATGTCCATCTCCCATGTCCCATTCAATATTACTATAATCATAATTAATTATAGCTTCAAAAGGGATTACATCACTAAAACAAAAATATTTTTCATTAACACGCTCCCCATCTATCAACATATAAGCTCCCATTGGTAGCAAATTGTTCCCTACATTATAACCATAAGACTCATAATTACCTATACCATAAACATAAGCAAGGAAACCATCTCCTTTTGATGTAATTTTATGACTTCCTTGTTCTATTTTAATTCTTGCATACGAATAATTTGCATTACAGGATACAACAGAAAAATCAGATGAAATATTTTTATTATCCAATACAACAGAATATATGTTATCCGTCTTAGTTACTATATTTACAAAATGATGAGTTTTTGTATTATTAATATTATATGTTAAAAAAGAAATCTCATTAATTGACTGTTCTAATGGTGGAATAAAAATCATAGACGGGTCACTAAGACGTCTATATTCTTTATCCATATCAACACTAGCATCTTGAGAAGTATGATACGAAAAACACAAAGTCGGATAAGAAGAATTTATATATAAAGCATCATCAATTATATAAGTCATAGTCGTATCCTCTGCTATCTCTATATCAGTAGAATCAATTGTTGACTTATATAAAGCAAATTCATAAGACTCCGCTTTATTTAAAACTGTATCTTGATTATGATTTATATAAATTTTAGTATTGTCATACATTGCTGTTATTTTAACAATATTAAAATCTTGTACTTTTGAATTTGTTACTATAAATTCTTTACCCCACATATAAGTCGGTAACGATTGCTCTACCAAATGATCATCGGTACCTGCATATTCTGGTACTATCGCACTTTGTCCTCCATTAAAAACGGCAATAGGTTGATTTGCACATACAATAGTACCCGATAAATCATTTTCAGGCTTAAACCCCCTTATTTGATAAGCCTCTCCTTTATTTAAAGTAATTAATATAGGATTAATAGAACTTGTATCTTCTATTTTTACATAATCAGATGGAGTGACAATAATTTGAGTATTGTCAGCAGTTGCAACTAAAGCAAACTCTGTTGCTTGTCTATCAAATGAATATGTTTGGATGATGTACTCTGTTGATAAAGCTTCTATTGGCAAGACATTTGTTGCATCATACGATTCATGATTATGATTTGATGCATATAACGAAATCGGAACATCAGAAGTAACTTTTAAACCCCGAGGTAAAACTTCATTTTCAGTATCTAAATATCCATGTATATTCGGAATTTCAATTTTTCCCACCTCATTTTTTGTACAATTAAATTCCTTTTTATAACCCGTTGTTGGATTTTCAACTACTATATTAGCCTTATCACTACGAGTTGACGCATATAAATAAAATTGTAAAACATTATCATTACCATGACCGCCTGCATTCATCATAAAGGTAACATAAAATTCCCTACCCTCTGTCGAATATGGCTCATAATTCCAATACGATTCTGCTCGAAGAATATGTATTGTAAACAAAAAAAACAACCCTAATAAAAATATTTTTTTCATACAAAATCCCTATTTTATTTCATTTGTCTCCCTGCAAATTGTTGTACCCAATGGTCTTTATAATATCCAATTCCTATATATAAAAAGTTAGGATTAAGTATATTACCTTTATGTCCTGAGCTATTCATCCAACAATTCATTACTTGTTCTGGAGTCATTTGTCCCTTTGCAATATTTTCTCCTGTATAATAATACTTTTTACCCCTTGACTCTATCAAATCCTCTGCAGATCCATAGACTGGACTATTGTGACTATAATAATTATAAATCACCATTTCCTCCGCTTTTATTCGAGCCGTGATATGTAAATCTTTACTCATTTTTAGTGGTGCTAGACCTCTCTTTGTTCGCTCGATATTAACAAGACGCAAAACTTCATATTCAAAAGCTTCTCTATCTACATTAACTTCATTAACATCACGAACAAAATACAACCAATAAAAATCCTCGTCATAACAAAGCATTACAGATGTTAAACCATATTCTTTTATACATTCTTTTACTCGATTAAACACTTCTTCTTTTGTTATATTAGATGGATAAAATCCAAAACTTTTACACATCCATTGTAAAGAACAAATCTCTTCCTTTGTAGAAATATTTTTTAATTTCAATTCATTTAAACCATATTGAACACGCTCTTGATTAATCATTGGCATAGCTTCTTTTACAACATTATAAAAATCATAAATAGTCATATTAGCTAATACATTTAAACTAAAAACAGCAAAAAATAGAACAAAATAAAATCTACAATTTTTCATAAAATAATATTTTATATAACAATAAATAAGATAAAACAAGACACAAAAAAAGCGTGAAATTCAGCACTAATGCTCATTTCACACTCTGAGGCTCGTAGGAATGTTGCCCTGTACGTCGAAACGAGCAACACTGAAGCCCACGCTAGATATGCAATTATACTACATAAGCCCATACATAGATACAACATACCGCATCTCTAGTATAATCATAACATAGGAAATGAATACATACCTACGGGACATTCACCATTGCTTTGTTTTTGACATACATATTGAAATTTTCCTACGATTTCAGAGTGTCAAAACTAAGCGTAAGTAAACGCCTAAATATTACATTGTTACTTAACAAAAGAATAGCCCTGTGATAGATTGAACATTGCATAATATACAACTAATATTTCATTCCTAATTCACAAAGCAAACTCCTTCATCATCTAGCAATGCAAAATTACAACAAATTAAGCAATTATGCAAATTTATTTTACTTCATTTAAAATTTGATTAAGAAAAATATATCATAATCACTCCACTTTTATTATTTTTTAACACCATATATTGCAATAATTTATGTACCTTTGCGTTTGAAAAAACATACAAAGTAATAAGTAGAAAGTCGTAAATCGTAAGACTTTCAATTTTCAATTTTTTATCGCCAAAGGCTCAAAGACCGATGGTTCAATTTTCAACTTAAAATCATGCGTTTTATCCCTGTTTTAATAATAATAATCGTAATGGCTTTTTTGCCAAGTGTGCTATACACCCGCCATATCCTAAAAACAAAACGTGGCGTAACAGGCAGTGTTGTAACCGCATACGCTATCCCTACTATTCTGATATTAGCATTTATCTTCCTACAATATGCCACTCGCGCTGGTATATTAGACTTCAAAATAATGCAATGGACGCTGTGGGGCTTCATCTTCGCTATTCTACCCCCAAATGTATATGCACTATTCTACATCATCGACAAAATAATAAAACTATTCACTAAAAAAAGTTGCCGAACACTACACTATATCGGTGCTATTCTTGCACTTATCGTAACAATAGGTCTTATCGTAGGCATGGCTACTCGCCACTGCATCCAAGTGAGAGAGGTAACAATTTACTCGAAAAACCTACCTAAAGAATTCAACGGAATACGCATTGCTCATATCACCGACCTACACTTCGGCAACCTCTCTCCTCGCGATAGTTATCTCGAAAAAATTGTCGCTAAACTAAACGAAATCAACCCCGATATGCTCGTTTGCACTGGCGATATGATGAACCTTACTGCCGATGAAGTCGATGGATTAGATGGTTTATTTACCACGATAAATGCCCCTCTCGGTCGATATGCCGTAATGGGCAATCACGACTATGGCGACTATAGCAAATGGGAATCAGACGAGGCTAAGCACGCAAACCTCATGGCTGCTTACGAAGCCTATCGCCGCGTAGGTTTTACACTATTAAATGATAGCGCAGTTCAAGTAGAGACGCAATATATTGCGTCTCTACCACCCTCAACCATTGGAGTAATAGGAGTTGAAAATTGGGGCAAACCACCTTTCCCTCGTTATGGCGATTTAGCCAAAGCTACAAAAAATTTCCACCCAGCCGACTTCAATATCCTATTATCACACGACCCCAACCACTGGAAAAACGAAGTATCAGTAGACGAACACTACAAATACATCGATTTAACCCTCTCTGGCCACACCCATTCTGCCCAAATAGGATTTGACTTAAACAACAATTGCAAATGGTCGCCATCACAATGGATATTCGAATATTGGGATGGATTATACGAAAAAGAGGGGCAATACCTCTTCATCTCACGCGGCTTAGGCTACGTAGGCATCCCTTTCCGCTTAGGCATGCCAGCCGAAATAAGCGTAATAACAATAATGAGGAATGAGGAGTGAGGAATTAGGAATGTGGAATGAGGAATAGGCTGAAAGCCTAATAATACATAGCCCAATGGCAACGCCTTGGGTAAAAAATAAACGAGGATTACTAATTCTAACATCAGTAATCCTCGTTTATTTTGTGTCAAAATGAAACTTAGTGTGTTTCTTCCAAGATTCTTTGAGCCATCTCAAGAATAGTTGTATCGTCCAATTGTACCATACCACCATCAGGACCTGGTTCGATATGAACACCGCAACCTGAACCGTCTTGATAGTTATGACCACCAAAATAATTACGTACTGTTTCTACTGAAAGACCTAATTCGTCGGCAATACGTTGCATTGAGCCATCTGGCAATGAATCTTTAATACGACGCAATTCGTTAAATGTGATTGTTTTAATCATAATAAATAGATATTAGAGTTAATAATTAATTTAATTTCTTTTCATGGTGTAAATGTAAGACTTTTTTTTTATACTACCAAATAATTTTACAACTATTTTTCAAAACATGCTATAAAACATAAAATCACGATAAAAATGTGGAATGTGGAATTTTTGCGATAAGCGAAGGCAGAACCAAGCTCTGCTTGAACCAGCGGTCCTTGAGCCGAAGGCGATAGAATTATGCTGAGCGAAGCAAAAATCACGACCATAGGGAGTAATGGGGAATAAGGAATAAGTTTTAGGGGATTTTCAACTCTCAACTCTCTACTTTCAACTCTCAACTCTTAACTCTAAACTTTCAACTCTCAACTCTAAACTTTCAACTTTCGACCTTCAACTTTCGACCTTCAACTTTCGACTTTCGACTTTCGACTTAAACACAGCATACACCCCTACTCCCACTAAAACACCTACTAACGCACCACAAAGGACATCGCCTACATAATGTACACCGAGATATACTCGAGAATAGGCTGTTAGGAATGCCCACAACGTGAGCAATACGGTATAAAGTCGATTACGGAACACTAATGCTGTAAAGGTAACAAATGTAGCGGCATTGGCGGCATGAGAAGAGACAAAACCATATCGCCCTCCACGATAACCATTAACAGTATGGATTAAATCGGCTATTTCAGGATTATGTGTTGGACGCAAACGTGCCACCCAAGGTTTCAACAATGATGAAGATATCTGATCTGCCAATAAAATACATAATGCTATACCTGCCACAACATACAACGAGCGCACGCCCCATTTACGCCACATCCACACAAGCAAAACAACAACGACAGGTATCCACGTCCACGTCTGCGTATAGATATAGAAAAAGTTGTCAAAGAATGAACTATGACAACCATTTATTGCTAATGTAAGATTCCTATCTAAAGTTGCAAGTAGAGACGCAATATATTGCGTCTGTACAAGAGAATTGAAAATTAAGAGTTGGAAATTAAGAGTTAAAAAAAACATATAATAACTAATAGTAGAGACGCAATATATTGCGTCTGTACAAGAAAGTTAAAACTAAAAAAATTCACATTTCAAATTTCAACTTTCAAATTTCTTAAATTTTTTCTATTGTTGAAGATTGAAGCCAACCTACGTTACCATCGGCAAGACGCACTTCTGACCAAGTTGAGAGGGTTGAAAGAACATTGACTTTAGTGCCTTCATGAATTACAAATACCTCAGTTCCACTATCGTCTGGACTACTCTTCACCGATACCGAACCTGCCAGAACTATAGCTTCAGGATTATTTTCTATATAGTCTTTTATCTGGAATGCATACACCATCGTAAATATAGAAAACACCAAAAGAAAAAGTGCAGAGAAAAACGAAAGTTTACGCAACCAAACTTTTTTACCGAAAAGATAAAGCAAAACCAAAACAAGCGCAACAATAAAACTAATTATACTTGCATATGCCCATTGATTAGATGTTAATAAACGCCCCAATGACTCCATCCACTCAGATAAAAAGAAACGCTCAAGAGGCTCTATTTTATCAGTTTTCA
The DNA here is from genome assembly GCA_017467185.1 of Paludibacteraceae bacterium. Taxonomy (GTDB): domain Bacteria; phylum Bacteroidota; class Bacteroidia; order Bacteroidales; family Paludibacteraceae; genus Aphodosoma. Next base: position 6,951 of record JAFTSS010000086.1, read on the forward strand.
TCTTATTTGCAAACTCAAGATTGAATTTCACATCTTCATTTGTAGGGTCAAGACGCAAAGCTCGCTCATAATTCAATATAGCCAAACCTAATTGATTTGACTTATAAAGAGCATTTGCATAATTGTAATACAACGCAGCAGACTCGCCATATTGAAACATATCGGCATAAACATCAGCCGCTTCAACATATTGTTTTGCAGCGTACAACTCTTCCGCTTTTTTCCAATCCAAATCAATGGAGGTTTGAGCGTTCAATGGAGAAAGCACAATGCACAATTTTTGCGATAAGCGAGAGCAGTCAAGCTTGCTTGGATTGCCGAGCGAAGCAAAAATCACGACCGCAGGGAGTAATGCAAAATGCACAATTAACAATAAAAATATCTTTTTCATATCCATTTTTTATATCTCGTATCTCATATATTCTCCCCCTGTTTGTAGGGACGCACGGCTCGTGCGTCCGCAATCAAAACGAAGGAATATTTATCACATCTCGTATCTCACATCTCGTGTCTAATGTCTCGTGTCTCTTATCTCTTTATCATCGCTTCCAAAGTTGATATAAGTTTTTCGGTAAATTCGAATGTATGACGCATTGCCGACTCTTTATTACCGATAGGAGCATAACGCTCAAATTCGCAATCATTAAGCAACTTAACAAACTCTTGAATAACCACATCATCAACCCCTCGTTGCGACAAACGAAGAGAGATATTGTCTTTATTCAATTCACTAACAGGAATTGACAATTTATCAGACAAATAACCCCACAAAGCTTTGAGTATCTCGTCATAGAACGTATCTTTATTACCTGCTTTATATTCTCGCTCAGCAACTTTAAGACGACGTCGAGCAACTTTATTTGCTTTCTTATTACGCATCAATGCGACATTAGCATTATCACGTGCTTGTTTACGGAATATGATAATCAAACCAATAGTAATAACCAAAGAAATTATATAAAACAACCAGAAGAACATCGTACCTACAATCATACGCCCTGCAGGTTTGATATTTGGCTCAGACGTATTGATATAACGAATATCGGTTGCCAAAACCTCTACCTTCTCTTGTCCTGTAAAATTGCTAACAATAGGCGCATTAGATACTGATTGAGTACCTTTATTTACTCTAATACTTATAGGCTCTGTTGACAATGTTTTATAAGAATCAGATGCTATATCAAAATAACTTATTGTCGCAGCAGGGATAACGAAATCACCATCGTGACGAGGTATTACAAGATATTCAATAGTTTTTGACCCCGAAAGTCCAGCATCAGTAGTATTGAAATTATTGGTTGCTTTTGGTTCGTAAGCCTCAAAATCTTGAGGAAATTGCAATGTTGGATTTTTCAACATTTTCAAATTACCCGAACCCTGTAATTTAAGTGTAATAGTTATAGGTTGATTCGCTTCTACTTCGGTTGTTGATACTTTAGTCGAAAGTGATAATTTACCGACTACACCCGAAAAATCAGTAGGTTTTGGTTGTGGCAATGGTTCTACTGTGAGACTAACCTTAGATGTTGTTACCGTTTTAGAAACCTCTTGATAAGTATCAAAAAAATCATCAAAAAAACTACGAGGACGTTGCTGTGCTGAGCGCACACGCACAATCACATCACACGACATCGGTTCGATTGTAATTTTTCCTGTCTCTTGTGGGAATAAAAGCACCTTACGCAAATCGTAAGTATAATAATTGACACCCTCATAATTATCAGGTTGCATTGTACGGTCTTGAGGTAAATCTATCTCTTGCACCAAAAAACCTTTGAAATCAGGAAATTTAGGAGATTGAATATTGGTAACATCAACACGAGCATATAATCTATATGTAAGAACAACAGCCTCTTGCTCTCTTATTTTTGTTCGAGAGATTATAGGACGAATAAATAAATTTTCAGAAGTAATTGATTGAGATTGACGAATTTGTCCTGATTGAGAGGCATTGCCACCCTGTTGTGATTGCGAGGCTTTATCTTCAGGCAATACCTTTATATTTAATACATTAGAATAATATTTCTCTTTTTTTACTACAATAGTTGCAGATTGAATCTGATAATCTCCCTCTTTTTCTGGCAATAAAGTATAGGTATAACGCACCTCTTTAGAAGTGCGAATATCGCCATTAATTATTTGAGTGCTACTACTTGTAGATGTATATGGACCAGCAATTATTTCAAAGCCTTTAACATCTGGCAAACGCAAGTCTTTACCATTCTCGTTTACCGAGAAAACTAATTGGAATGGTTGACCAACAATCACACGTTGAGGCGCAGATGCAGTAAATTTCACATCATCAGCGCCCTTACAATGCACAATGCACAATTAATAATAAAAATATCTTTTTTATGTTCATATAAACTTTTACTTATCTATTCCTTGTTCCCTATTCCCTAACTAAACTACCAATCTTTTTCAACTCGATAACGTTTAGCTTTTTTAGCTTCTTGCTCTTTTACTTTTTCTTGTGTTTGCTTTTCGTCTTCCATCAAAGCTTGAAGTATTTGTTCAGCATTTTCTTTCGACATACCCTGCTCTTCTTGCATCTGTTGTTGCTGTTCTTGCTGTTCTTGCTGCTGCTCTTGTTGATTTTGTTGTTGTTGTTCCTCTTTTTCTTGTTCCTCTTGCTTTTGCTCTTGTTTCTGTTGCTGCTGTTGTTGCTGTTGTTGCATCTGTTTTTTCATGTGTTTAGCATAAGCAAGATTATAACGAGTGTCATGATCATCGGGATTATGACGCAATGCCTCTTTATATGCCTCAATAGCTTCATCTACTTTCTGAGCATTTAACAAAGCATTTCCTTTATTATGATTAGCATTAGCAATACGCTTAGAATCAGAACCAGCCAAAGCTGCAGCCTTTTCAAATTGCTGAGCTGCATCTTCATATTTTTCTTGTCGATAAAGTGAATTTCCAAGATTGAAATTGGCAGAATAACTTGATTTATTTTGCTCCAAGCCTTTACGATACTCCACTTCTGCCTCAACGTATTTCTCCTTTAAATAATGCTTATTACCCGCCTTAACATTACGACTCTCTTTTTGAGCAAATAATGCTAACACTGGCAACAACATCAATATCAAAACTATATATCTTTTCATTACTTAAAACCACTTATATTTATTTAATTGTTTATTCTGACGATTCAATATAAAGAACTCTAAAACAAGGATAAAGAATGCTATCCATGCAAATATATAGAATTTATCGGCATAATCGGCAAAGGTAGTAGTTTGAATTTCGCCCTTTTGAATTTGAGATAATTGACGAGAAATTGTACGCAGAGCAATATTAGAATTATCGGCACGCACATAAACTCCTTCGCCAGCTTGTGCAATTTGTTGTCCCATTTGCTCATTGAGTTTTGAGACTACAACATTGCCATCTTTATCTTTCCAAAACGACATTGTACCTTGCACAGGGATAGGTGCACCTTGAGGAGAACCGAAACCTACTACATTGACCATGATGCCTTTTTCACGAGCCAATTTTGCAGCTGCTATGGCATCGTCTTCGTGGTTTTCGCCATCAGTGAGCAGAATGATAGTACGACCTTTGTCTTTATTTTCTTCGCCAAACGATTTAATAGCCAAGTCGATAGCAGTACCTACGGCTGTACCTGGATTAGCTACGGATTTGGTTGATATATTAGAAAGGAACATTTTAGCAGAAACACCATCGGCGGTAATTGGAAGTTGCACAAACGCATCACCAGCAAAAACAATTAAACCAACCTTATTGTCAGGCATTTGGTCAATGAGTTTAGAAAGCATCATTTTAGCATTTTCGAGACGAGAAGGTGCTACATCGGTAGCCAACATAGAGTTAGAAACGTCGAGCACCATCATTACTTCTATGCCTGTGATTTTCTTTTTCTCTAATTTTGAACCTATTTGAGGACGTGCCAAAGCAAAAATCAATAACACCAAAGTCAGCACAAGTAGATAAAACTTAACTTGCGGACGAACGTATGACACATTAGGCATAAGTTCGCGCAATAATTGAGGATTACCAAAACGACTAAGTTTACGACGTTGAATATAAACTCCGTAAACAAATATGGCAATCAAAACTATGACTACAATAATAAGCCAAAATATATGTGGATTTGCAAAACGCATAATAAAATGAGGAATGAGAAATGAGGAATGAGGAATTAATTGTTATCTATTATCTATAATCTGTTATCTGTAATCTATTATCTGTAATCTGTAATCTATAATCTGTTATCTGTAATCTATAATCTGTTATCTGTTATCCGCCTCACATATTCTCCCCCTATCTTAGGGGGAGTACCCGAAGGGGGAGGGGGTTAAATCTGTTATCTGTAATCTGTAATCTTTTATCTATGGTAAACGTCGTAAGAGTGTATTACGAATTAAAATCTCTACAACGAGTAATAAAAATGCTGTGAGCAAATATGGAAAAAATTCTTCGTTGCGTTTTTTGTATTCTCGCACTTGAAGTTTGGTCTTTTCCATTTGGTCAATTTCACCATAAATAGCACTAAGGGTTACATTATCTGTTGCACGGAAGAAACTACCTCCTGTCATTTTAGCAATTTGCTGTAGCACATCTTCATCAATTTCGACAGGTACGTTTTGATATTGTATGCCCATTGGTGTTTGAAATGGATATGGTGCCATACCATGCTTACCTACGGCAATAGTATAAACTCTGATTCCGAACTTTTTAGCTATCTCGGCAGCAGTGAGTGGTGCGATGTCGCCACGATTGTTAGAACCATCGGTAAGCAAAATAATAACTTTTGATTTTGCTTGACTATCTTTAATACGATTTACAGCATTAGCAAGTCCAAGTCCGATGGCTGTACCATCTTCGATTACCCCAAACTTAACTGCATTAAGAAGGTTGATGAGTACACCATGGTCGGTAGTAAGCGGGCATTGTGTGAAACTTTCGCCAGCAAAAACGACTAAACCGATGTTATCATCAGGACGGTCGGCAATAAACTTAGTGGCTACCTCTTTAGCTGCCTCTAAACGATTAGGTTTCAAGTCTTCAGCCAACATTGTACCTGAAATATCGAGAGAGAGCATAATGTCGATACCTTCGGTTGACTCGCTACGGTAACTATTGGTAGATTGAGGGCGAGCAATAGCGATAACGAGAAAGGCTAATGCCACACAACGAAGCGCAAACACAAGATGAAACAGATAGTGTTTGCGAGTTTTAGGCATTTTATTGAATGGCTCGGTAGATGATACTTGCAAACTTGCATCAGATTGATATTGTTTGTAAACATACCAACCTATCATCGGCACAAGTACCAATAAAAGCCATAAATATTCAGGATTGTTGAAAAGCATAATACAAGTTGAAAGTTGAGAGTTCAGATTTGAGAGTTGAGAGTTGAGAGTTGAAAGTTGAAAATCCCCTAAAACTTATTCCCTATTCCATATACCCTATTTTATTCCATATTCCCTATTCCCTTCTCCCTGTTCCTTGTTCTCTGTTATAAGTTCTTTTGTGTTGTCGATGAATTGAGTGACTTGATGGAATGAGCGTTCGCACTCGTCAGGGAGTGGTTGCCATTTTGCAAATTTAACTAAATCAGCCACTTGTAATACATCAGACAACAATTTTATCTCTTCTTTTTTCTCTTTAAGTTCTTTATTTCTACGGAATTCTGATATTACATCGTCGGAGGTTTGCTCCATTGCATCAATAGCATAACGGTTAGAGATATAACGGCGAAGTATTTCGGTGAGTTCGGTATAATAAGCCTTAAATTGTTGTGATTGCCATAATTGTTTTTGACGCAAAGTATCCAATTCTTCGTAGGCAATTTCATGAGCTTTACGTGGATCTATAGGCTCTGGTTCTGGCTCAGTGTCTTTATTTTTTCGCGATTTGAGATATTTATCTACTAAATAAAGTACTAATGCTAAAAGTAAGAGAGATAAGATACTAAAACCTCCCGTTGTAAGTAAAAACATCCAATCAAAAGGTGGTTGAGTAATGTCTTTAATATCAGCGATAACGTGTTGCGCTGTATCAATTGGCATATCTACAATCTTGATTGAAACTGGATTCGTAAGATATGTTTCTCCGCCCGCTTTCACCTCAAAACCTGGGATGTAAATCAATGCCGAATCAAATGCTGTTACTATATAACTATTTGTAACTTGCAATCTTTCGTTAGCTAACTGCACCGTATCAGGTTTTAGAGTAGAGACTAATTCCAAATTAGAAGCAACATTATCAGAAAAATGTGGGAATTGCAAGGTATAACCTTTAGGCTGAATGGCTTGTATTGAGAGTCTTGCTTGTTCACCAATTAACATCTGCACCGAGTCAATCGATGCAGATACTGCAACCTGAGATTTTATTTCGATGCACAATGCACAATGCACAATGCAGAATATTATCACTAATAATTTTTTCATAATTATGTTCGCATCTTGAATAGACGCATTAAGGCTTTAACGTAATCTTCGCTTGCTTCCATAGATACACTATCTACGCCTGCTTTGCTAATCATTTGTTGAAGTTTTAGTTTGCGTTCGTCCCAAATGTTTTTGTACATCATACGCACTTTGCGTGATGATGTATCGACCCAAATTCGCTGACCTGTTTCGGCATCTTTCATTTTTATCAAACCTACATCGGGAAGCTCAGTGTCGCGACGGTCGTAAATTTGGAATGCAACTAAATCGTGTTTTCGATTGGCTATTGTTAGTGCGTCTTGAGAAAGATTATCATCAATAAAGTCGCTTATAATAAAGGCAGTAGAGCGTTTTTTTATGACATTTGTAAAATAGCGTAACGCCATAGATATGTCGGTTGTTGAACTTTCAGGTTGGAAATCGATAAGTTCGCGAATGATGTAGAGAATGTGTTTACGCCCTTTTTGTGGGGGTATGAATTTTTCGATTTTATCGCTGAAAAATATCACACCTATTTTGTCGTTATTTTGGATTGCAGAGAAAGCAAGAGTTGCGGCTAATTCGGTTATAACATCTTGTTTCATAGCAGATATTGTACCGAATTGGCGTGAAGCCGATACGTCGATGAGGAGCATAACAGTGAGTTCACGTTCTTCTTCGAAAACTTTCACAAATGGTTTTCGGAAGCGTGCTGTTACGTTCCAATCAATTGTTCGGATTTCATCACCGTATTGATACTCGCGCACCTCGGAGAATGTCATACCTTTACCTTTGAAGGCTGTATGATATTCGCCTGCAAAGATGTTGTTTGACAAACCGCGTGTTTTGATTTCGATACGGCGTACTTTTTTTAATAATTCACTTGTTTCCAAAATAAATAGTAACTAGTAATGAGTAGCGAGTAGCGAGACCTACTCGCTCTGCTCTTTTTATATTATTAACTCATAAAGATAAAAAAACAAATTTTCATTATTCTGCCATTTTATCTTTTACTACTAAGGCACTTCGACTGCATTGAGGATTTCGTTGATAATTTCCTCTGAAGTCATATTATTAGCTTCTGCTTCGTAAGAGAGTCCGATACGATGGCGCAATACGTCATGACACACGGCGCGCACGTCTTCAGGGATTACGTAACCGCGACGTTTGATGAATGCGTAAGCGCGAGCGGCTAAAGCAAGATTGATAGAGGCACGTGGTGAACCTCCGAATGAAATCATATTTTTCAATTCTTTCAATCCGAACTCTTCAGGGAAGCGTGTAGCATACACTAAATCAACAATATAGCGTTCGATTTTTTCGTCCATATATACTTCGCGGACTACTTTACGAGCTTCAATGATGTCTTCGACTTTGAGAATTGGTTTTACGGGATTGAATCCGCCTTTAAGGTGGGCTGAAACGATTTGACGCTCTTCGTCACGTTGAGGGTAAGTGATAACGACTTTGAGCATGAAACGGTCGACTTGCGCTTCAGGAAGAGGATATGTACCTTCTTGTTCTATAGGGTTTTGTGTAGCAAGTACGAGGAATGGTTCAGGGAGTTTAAATGTTTCTTCACCTATTGTTACTTGATGCTCTTGCATAGCCTCGAGAAGTGCACTTTGCACTTTTGCAGGGGCACGGTTAATCTCATCGGCAAGCACGAAGTTAGCAAATACAGGACCTTTCTTTATGTCGAAATTTTCGTTTTTTTGACTATAAATCATTGTACCAACAACGTCGGCTGGCAATAAGTCAGGAGTAAACTGAATTCGACTATAGTCAGCATCTATAAGTTGCGCCAATGTTTTAATTGCCAAAGTTTTAGCCAAACCAGGAACACCTTCGAGCAAAACGTGACCATCAGACAAAAGACCAATGAGAAGCGATTCTACAAGATGTTTTTGTCCAACAATTGTTTGATTCATTCCCATAACAAGGGCATCAACAAAAGCACTTTGACGCTCAATGCGTTCGTTTAATTCTCTAATGTCAACTGAATTAAAACTCATAATCTTATTTTTTGTTTAATTTTTTCTAAAATAATCTATTCGGATTGCAAAATTAACACTTTAGTTGCAAATAACAACCACTTGGTACGTTAAAAAATGTTTGTTTTATATTTATTTAACACGTGTTTAATATTCTTATTTCTTAACATAAACATCGTGAAGATATTTTGCGTATTCTAAAGTCTGAGGATTGTTAGCATCTATAAGTTCAGAAGGCAATTTAGGTATGCGCAGTTTTGTTCCTATTCTGATTGAATTTGGGTTGGAAATTACATCCATATTGGCCTCATAAATATATACCCAAAAGTCTTTATGACCTAAATGTTTAAGAGAAATCCAAGTCAATCTACTACCCTCGTTTAGTGTTACAGTATCAACAAATTCTGTATATTCGCGTTTTTGATTGAATAAATCGGGAAATTGTTCCGAATAAATTGGAGATGTTTTATCAATTGAAAGAGATGAATCTACCAATATTTGCGATTCTAATACCTCTGTGGTATCAACTTTCAATTCTTGTGCCAAAATTGAATCAGTTTCAATTTGAATAGTAGAATCTACTAAACTCTGCTCTGTATCAGCAATTATTGGTGTATTTAATTCGTTTTTTGGTGATGATGTAAAAAAATCAAGATTTTGATATACCAACAAACCGACTATACCAACAAACAAAATAATAGCAACTCCAATCCAAACTTTTGATTGTTTACTATTAGGAGCTGTATCTTCACGATTGATTGCAGCTACTATATCTTGTGCGGAAACTAATTTTTGCTGTGAATCGGACAAGTTGGACTGGTCAGACGAGGTAGATGAGCCAGATGAGTCGGAATGGTCAGACAAGTCGGACAAGTCGGACAAGTCGGACTGGTCGGACAAAACTATATTTTCTATCTCTTCTGCAGGCTGCTGAATTTCCACTTGTTCGCCTAAACCTTGTATATCGGCAAGTATATCTTTAAGTTCAAGAGCTTGTTCGGTTAATTTTTGCAATGGATCATCTTGGAGATGTGCAACTTCCTGAGTTTCGTCCGAAGTATTTTGATGTATAACTTGTTCCTCTACTACTTTTTCAACGACAACATCAGAATCTAACTCGACAGTTTCGAGGTGAGCTAACGGCTCATTAACTTTATCTTTTAATGCAACATCAGGGGTGAAAGTGAGTTTATAATGACTTGCTATTTCAAATTCTTCACCTGTATTGACATTCACACTTTTACGAGATTCGACAGGTACTAATTTAAAAGTTCCAAGTCCGCTTATTTTTAATATTTTATCACGCAAAAGAGCCTCTTCAAAAATAGATTGAAAGGCTTCAGCAAAAGCAATTTCGCCAACTTTAGATATGCCAACTTGCTTACGAAACGCAGATAATATGCTTGTATTTGTAATTTTCACCATAACACTCTCCTCTATTTCACATCTTTATATTTGTTTTTTAGTTTCGCTGATGGTTTGAAATTCAACACCAACTTTGGAGGTACGAGCATACGTTTTTTAGATGACGGATTGACAATGATGCGCTGCTCTTTTTGCTTAACTTCAAACGTACCCATAGAAAAGAATGGCAACTCATCGGTATCTACCAATTGTTGCACCAAAGTATCAACATAACCTTTCATCAATTCGGCAGAACGCTTTTGCGACACACCTAAACGTTGAGCTAATTCTGTTTGAAATTCTTTATTATTCATAATGCTTCTCCGTAAATATCATACATATCTGAATCGGTAATTTTCACTTGATAAAAGCTACCTACCTCCAATTGTTTGTTTTTATCAATCAAAACTTCACCATCAACATCAGGCGAATCATATTCAGTACGTCCAACATAGAAATCATCCTCTTCACGATCAATTATTACCTTGAAAATCTGCCCCACTTTCTGCGCATTTATCTCTTCCGATATTTGTGCTTGCAACTCCATCAAGGCATCAACACGTTGTTGTTTAACCTCTTGCGGAACGTCATCGGTATAATTCAAATTCGAATAGGTACCTTCTTCATCTGAATAAGCAAATGCCCCCATACGCTCAAATCGCATATCACGAACAAATTGCAAAAGTTGTTCGAAATCGTCTTCTGTCTCACCTGGGTGACCTACTAAAAGTGTGGTACGCAAATGTATGCCTGGCACCTCTTCACGCAAACGGCGCACAAAAGCGTATGTCTCCTCTTTTGTAACGTTGCGACGCATAAGAGTAAGTACGTTATTCGAGATATGCTGCAATGCCACGTCCATATATGCACAAACATTTGAATTTTTGCGCATTACGTCTAATATTTCATAAGGAAATTGATTTGGATAGCCATAATGAAGGCGTAACCACTCCACACCTGGAATATTAGCGAGAGTTTGCACTAACTCAGCAAGCTTATTGGTTTTATACAAATCGTACCCATAGAATGTTAAATCTTGTGCTATAAGTTGAAACTCCTTTACTCCGTTAGCAACCAACAATTTCACCTCTTCAACAATAGATTCAATAGTGCGAGATTTATATTTGCCAGTAATAATAGGAATTGCACAATATGAACATGTACGATTGCAACCTTCGGCTATTTTAACATAAGCATAATGCGAAGGGGTGGTTATAACACGTTGATTTTCGGTAGATAACGAATCTTGAAATAGATCATTTGCAATGTTCACCCAATCAAACTTACCATAAAAGGCATCTACTTCTGGTATTTCGGCTTTTAACTCATCACGATAACGTTCAGAAAGACAACCCATTACGATGAGTTTACCAATTTTGCGACGCTTTTTAGCTTGAGCCATTGAAAGAATCATTTCAATAGACTCTTCTTTAGCATCACCAATAAAGCCACATGTATTGATAATAACATATTGCCCCTTAACATCGGCAGAATCATGAAATACATCAAATCCACGACTTGCAAATTGAGCCATCACCTGTTCAGAATCAACAAGATTCTTTGAACAACCGAGCGAAATTATATCTACCCTATTCTTAATCATACCCTTATGTTACTCTCCAAATAAAGTTTCAACAAACGCTTGCTTATCGAACACCTGAAGATGCTCCATACCTTCACCAAGACCGATATAGCGCACAGGGATTTTGAATTGGTCGGAAATACCAAGCACTACTCCACCCTTGGCAGTACCATCAAGTTTAGTAATAGCGAGAGAAGTAACCTGTGTTGCTTTAGTGAATTGTTTAGCTTGCTCAAAAGCGTTTTGACCCGTAGAACCATCAAGCACGAGCATAACATCATGAGGAGCATTAGGTAACACCTTTTGCATTACGTTCTTAATTTTTGTAAGCTCATTCATCAAACCAACTTTATTGTGAAGACGACCAGCAGTATCAATAATCACGACATCGGCACCATTAGCTTTAGCCGAAGTAAGTGTATCAAAAGCTACAGACGCAGGATCAGCACCCATTTTTTGTTTCACAACAGGCACACCAACACGTTCGCCCCAAATAACAAGTTGCTCTACAGCAGCAGCACGAAAAGTATCAGCTGCGCCAAGATAAACTTTTTTACCAGCCTTTTTAAACTGATAAGCAAGTTTACCAATTGTCGTTGTCTTACCAACTCCATTAACCCCCACTACCATGATAACGTATGGCGTTTCTGGTAACTCCGACTCAAAAGAGACTTGATCATCTGAATTATTTTCGGCAAGAAGTTGACAAATTTCATCTTTAAGTACAAAATTCAATTCATCAGTACCCACATATTTATCGCGAGCAACACGTTCTTGTATGCGTTCAATAATACGCACAGTTGTCTCTACGCCAACATCAGAAGTAACAAGTACTTCTTCAAGATTATCAAGTACATCATCATCTACTTTATCCTTACCAACGACAGCACGTTTAATTTTTTCAAACACACTTTGTTTGGTTTTCTGGAGTCCATTATCAAGAGTCTCCTTTTTTTCACGAGAGAAAAAGCTAAAAAATCCCATAAATTAAAGTTGAAAGTTAAAAGTTGAACCGAAAGTCTTTGAGCCTTTGGCGATAAAAAGTTGAAAATTATAAATAGGGAATAGTAGATAAACCCAATTTCCAACAAGAAAATATTTAACAAGCAAAGTTACAAAAAAATCTTGGTATTACATAATTTTAACAAGTATATTTTACCACTTAATACATTTATTATTATATTTTTATAAAAAAAGAGAGGTATGTGAATCCACATACCTCAACAATTATATATATTTCCGCTAATTATTTTGCGAAATAGTCTTTAACTTTTTCGTTAAGAACGATTTCTTCAGCGAAGATGTACGCACCAGTTTTTGGTGATTTCACCATTTTAATAACTTTAGAGAATCCACGACCCTCACCTTTTTGCATAGATGCAACCGCTTTCTTTGCCATAGTCTAAGAATTATTTAATTTCTTTATGTACTGTTACACGTCTCAAAATTGGGTTGTATTTTTTCAACTCCAAACGTTGAGTGGTATTTTTACGGTTTTTCGTTGTGATATAACGAGAAGTACCTGGCATACCACTATCTTTGTGCTCTGTGCACTCCAAGATTACTTGGACTCTTGCTTCTTTATTCTTTTTTGCCATAGTTAATTCCTCCTGAAGGTTAAGCTAAAATTTTAATATCCTTCCAATTACAATAGCCTTTTTCAACTGCTTTAGTAAGAGCAGCGTCCAAGCCAAGTTTATTAATAGTACGAAGACCAGCTGCAGAAATAGTAAGGCTGATCCAGCAACCTTGTTCTACATAATAGAACTTTTTGTGAAACAAGTTTACATCAAAAGTACGTTTTGTACGACGTTTTGAGTGAGAAACGTTGTTACCAATCATTGCTTTTTTTCCGGTAATCTGACAAATTTTTGACATTTTACTTTATATTTTATTGTTTTACATTATTCCTCAAAATGAGAGTGCAAAGGTACGATTTTTTTCGCAACCTTGCAAATTTTTCTCAAACTATTTTTAATTATTTCTCTAAATTACCTAAACCGCGTTCTTTTAGGACGTTATATGGACTTAACGTATCAAAATAGAGCAATAATTATGCTATCAACTCAACGTTTTGAGGATAAAATATTATTTTTTACCTCACATAATTTCGGAGATTTAGCATCTTTTCTCTCCGAAACCATGTAAAAGTAATTATAAATTATTTGTCTTCTGTGTAATATTTGGCACTTTGCTGATGGTAATAATGAGTATTACCATAACCATATTTACCATAACCATATTTACCGTAATGTCCTGTCTTTCCTTTTTTAGGTACTTGCAAGTCATTAAGTACAATATATGGATTATTGACATTATCTTGTTGAACTTGTTCGATAAAGTTCTTAAAAAATGATTTATCTGATTTGAATACACGAGTAATCAAAAGATTAACATCTGCAATACCAGTCAATGCGTATGCATCAGAAACAAGACCAAGAGGAGATGTATCAATAATACGATAATCGTAGCGTTGTTTCAACTCATTTAACAAACTCATCATCTCTTCTGAACGCACTAATTCAGCTGGATTTGGAGGTACAATACCTGCAGGTAAGAAATGGAAGCCTAACTCTTTATCATCTTTAATAAGAACTTCATCAAGTGTTGCTTCTCCAATCAATACGTGAACAAGACCTTTATTATTTTTATATCCTAATTTTTCTGTAAGTTTAGGATTACGGATATCCATATCAACCAAAATCACCTTATCAGACACAAGCGAATATACACCTGACAAGTTAATAGCAAAGTGTGTTTTACCATCACCAGATTCAGCAGAAGTAATCAATACCGAAATATCGGACTTACGCTTAGAGATAAACTCTACACGAGAACGAATAAGACGGAAACCTTCTGTAAACAATGATTTTGGTTTTTCAACAGTTTGCACTTTTGCCTCAGAAGCATCAGCATGACGAATTGTACCCAACACAGGTATATTAGTAATTTTCATCACATCACGCTCGCCTCGTATTGTTGTATTTAAAAGCTCTTTCAAGATAATATATGCTGCAGGTATCAAAAGACCTATAATTACAAACAACAAATATATCTTAATTTTATCGCCACTATTTACAGGCAATTGACTAATACGTGCTTTTTGGAGAATTTTATTATCCGGAACGTTAGAAGCCTTACGTATTTGGGCTTCTGATTGTTTTTGAAGGAGGAAGGTATAATAGTTATCGTTAATTTTATATGCACGCTCATAATTAATCATCATGAGTTCTTTTTCAGGAAGATCTTGCAAATCAGCCATCACACTCATATACTCTTTCTCGAAGGCCTCGTGTTCCATATCATGAACTTTACGCACATTTTCGAGCACTTCAAGCATAGTAACACGCACCTCATCCATACGTTTAGAATAACGTTCATATTGAGGATTTTTCTCACCTAAATCACTGCGTTTTTGCTGTAATTCATTAAATTTACTTACCAAATCAAGCAAAACAGGATCAGAAACACCTATTGAAGAAGGGGCAACAAGACGTTCTTCGGTAACACTCTCTTTAAGATATTCTGCCAATTCATCAAAATAAGCCTCTTTAAGAGTCAACTCTGAACGTTGAGCATCAAGTGCCGATAGCTTAGACAACACAGATGATGTATAAGCATTTACATCAACCATATTGTTTTGACGACGATACTGACGTAAACGATTTTCTGATATTTGCAACGAATCGAAAATGAAAGCTAACTGTTCGTTGATAAAGTTAATAGTACGAGTAGCTTCTTCATTTTTCTCTTCAAGATTAGCCTCGAGAAACTCTACACAAAGAGCATTGATAAAATCACGGTCACGCGCAACAACATTACCTGTAAGAGAAACACTAATAACAGATGACATTTCTCCAATATAACTCAACTGCAAACGAGCCGCAAACTCTTCTTCTAGAGAATAAAAATCACGGAAACGGAACAAAAATTCTGTATTTTCGGCAGGAAGATATAGCTTGTCAATAGTAGCAAACATCAAGAAATTCTCAAATGGTACTCCATATTGCCCTTTAATTTTAAAATCTGGGAACAACTCTTTGCTAAAATCATCCTCAATTACAATTTCAAAATTATTATCATCAATAGGAATAAATCGGAACTCACAACCATAAAGTTGCATATCCGCATATTTAAGGTTGATTGCTATAGGCTCACGACCATAAAGATTATGTGTACGGAAATGACCACGGGTATAAAAATCGACACCAAAAGGCAAATCTTGCACTGTACGATTAATCAAATCGTATGAACCCAAAATAAGCAATTGGTTATTGGTATTTATATAGTCCATACCACCACCAAAGCCTTGCATAAAATTATAGGCATTGTCTGCTGTACTTGACTCAATAATAACCTTACCTTCAGTATAATACTCAGGCATCCAACTACGATTTTTTAAATACGCCAAACCTAATGCTATAACAAGAGCTATAACAAACAAATACCAATAGCGCAAAAATTTAAAAACCCATTCAAGAATATTAAAGTTAGATTCTTCCTCTTCAATGATAGGCGTTTCATTACTATAATAGTACTTTGAATTTTTGTCTGAATAATATTCCATATTTTAAAAATTGAAAATTGAAATGTAAAAGTTAAAAATATATTCTTATTCCCTATTCCTTATTCCTTATTCCTTATTCCCTATTCCCTAATTAAACGTATTCCACACAGACACAAGCATACTTAACGATGAAGATATTACGCTCAAAAATCCAGAATAAGAATCAATCGCCCAGAAACGACGTTTTGAAAAATCGAAATATATTACGTCATTTGGATATACATAATAGTATTCTGAATCCACTAAAGAATTTGGACGTATATCAAATTCAATAATTTTAGTTCCCTCATTTGAACGTCGCAATATTTTCACTTTTCCATAATCAGCAGAAGAGCTAATTCCACCACAAAGAGCTAAAGCTTGATAAATAGTCAATCGGTCTTTATAAATAGGGAAATAACCACGTCCAGCATCGCCTATAACACAGAATGTTCCTGTCGAAAGAGCCAATTTAACCATAATATCTTCAGAAAATTCTGCGAGCTCCTCCTCTATTTTTTGCTCAGCTTGTTGCAAAGTCAAACCTGCGACATGCACTTTACTCAAAAACGGCACATCAATGGTTCCATCCTCATAAATACGATAAGTAAAACTTGAAGAATTCGTTGAGAGATAAGACGAGGATCTCTGTTGAAATAAAAGAGCTGTTTCTGGATTCATAGAGATAACACGCAATTCCAACTCATCATTTTTTTGAAGATGATACTGTTCGTATTCGCCTTTTTCATACTCTGGTAAACCTTCGCGTTCTTGCAACAATCCAACTCGACGAATTGGATAACATGACGACAATAACATTATTGCCACCATATATATTGTATATTTATATATCTGTTTCATAATATTATTGTTTTGAAGCTTTAATTATTGTATCAACTATAGAATAAACAAACAATCCAAACGATACTGTCGCAAATGTCATGGAAAGAACACTTGTAAAATGATTTGCCCCCCAATGTTTTGCACTATCAAATGGTATATATATCACATCGTTTGGTTGTATATAATAATATTCAGAATCAATTATTGATTTTGAGCGCAAATCAAACTTCATCACTTTAGTTCCTTCTGGTGTTTGACGAATAAGATGCACCTCTTTGCGATTAGCATACAACGACAAATCGCCACTCATAGCTAAAGCTTCATAAATAGTCAATTGCTCACGAGGAATATTATAACGACCCGTTCCAGATTCACCTATAATTGAGAAACTACGATTAGCCAAACGCACATCTACTGAATAACCCTGCAACATTCCATCTAATTTTTCCTCTAACAACAATTTAACTTCACGTAATGATTTTCCCTCTACTTCAACTCTACCAACATAAGGGTAGTCAATACAATTATCCTCTTCTACAAGGTAAAGATAAAGTCGTGCGGTAGAGTTATCAGGGGTCATATATGTCATACTAGAAATAGAAACATTCCCATTGAACATATCCGCCATCTCCATATCTATCGCATTTACATGAATATATATATAATCGCCTCGCTGCAATTTATAATCATCAAACGAAACAGAATCATTATACACAGGAATATTATCTCCTTCTTGTAAATAATTGATTTTCTTCGACATTACACACGAAGAAAGCAACATTACAAGTACACATAATATGTATATGTAATTTATTTTTTTCATAATAAAGCAATACTCTCCATTTTATCGTGCAAAGTTACAAAAAATTATTGACATATAAGATAACAATATTAATATTTTTTATAAAAAACTAAAAAAGGCGAAACTCCACTAATAGAAATTCCGCCTTAAGATAATATAAGTATACTATCAACAATAATATATAGTTATCAATTCTGTTTTATCGTCCTGCTTGTTTGATGTAGTTACGCAATGTATTGTTGAAATCATCTTCTTTCATCAAATCTTCGAGGTTGATATGCATACGATATCTCCAACTATGGAACGAATTTGATGGCACATTTATACGTTCTGCCTCTGGATTTTCACGTCGAAGCTCTGGTGAAATACTCATCAAGTCTTGCCATTGGAATATTGACCACATAGCAGGCGAGTACAAGTGTTGCAACAAAATATCACGGCACACCCACCATTCGCAGAAGTATGGAGCTTCGCCCCAGTGTCCGAGTTCTTGATTATAGAAACGTTGTGTAACATCGCGGTCTTCTTCCCACCAACCACGTATAGTACTCATATCGTGAGTTGAAGGGGTAACAACAGAGAGATAAGGTGCATCGGCTGGGTGGAAGAATTCGATTTTATCTGTCTTAGGTGCGCGTTGAATTTCGAGCGAAAGGATAGACAATTCGTTCATCACCGCAGTCACGCAGTGGGTCATCATACCCAAATCCTCGCCACAAATCAACATATTCGATGCTGCTTTCAGAGCTGGCAATTTGCGCATACCCGATTTATACCAATGAGCATCTTGACGACGATAGAAATATTCGACATAAAGTTCTTCAAATACACGTTTTTGGTGGTCATTCAATGCTGCAAAAGTAGATAGAGTTTGCATGCCATAACGTGGATAGTATTGGCGACCTTCCGAGCCTTCGACTTCAAACAACAATACGTTAGAAATCAAATCGAACATACCATATTTCACGCGTTCTGATATTTCGCCACGACGGAAACGGGCTTCAACTTCAGTCTGACTACTCCACTCCTCACGAATACGCCAAGCGAAACCATGTTCGATATAGAGGCAATTTTCTTTCACCCATTGAGCCTCATCACCAAAGTTTTCCCAAAGGATATGGTCGGTGATATAAGGTTTTGTAAATCGTTCGTAATCGAACCATACACCGCGTGATTCAAACTCATCGACATACAACGGAATTGATGGGTTAAGATATCCCATAATACCCTCTTGATGACGCAATGGAATTTGCCAAATACGGAAGAAACCGAGAATATGGTCGATACGGAAAGTGTCGAAATAGCGAGCCATTTGTTCGAAACGTTTTTTCCACCAGTCAAAGTCGGTGCGTTCGATGGCATCCCAATTATAAGTTGGGAGTTCCCAGTTTTGACCTTTAATAGCGAACATATCAGGTGGTGCACCAGCAGCCATGTCCATATTAAATAGTTCAGGAGCCACCCAAGTATCCACTGAATTACGATTCACACCGATAGGAATATCGCCTTTCACCACAATACCGTGAGCATGAGCATATTCCACAGCCTCACGCAATTGGAGGTGGAGTTGATATTGGCAGTACCACCATTTTGCGATATTGTCAAACCAAGGGTGCGATGTATGTGTCAATTCATCGGCTTTCTTCTCAGAGTAAGTTGCAAACTCTTTCCACTGACGATAGTCGCACGTACCACGAGCATCTCTCACACAGCAATATACTGCGTATGGTTTCAACCAATGTTCATTGTCTTTATAGAATTGTTTGAAATCCTCCGACGCCAAGAATTTATCTTTATTGTGCTTGTATGCTGCTTCGATATAACGCAATTTGAAGTTCACCACGTTCAAGAAATCCATTCTCTCCTCAGCGTTGTATATAGGTTGTAATTTCTTGTACTCCTCAACCAAAGCATCTTTTTTAGGCATAGGCAATTTAGTCAAATCGAGGAACAAAGGGTTCAATGCGAATGCCGAAATCGCCGCGTATGGCAACACGTCAGCCTCTGTGTGAGTACCAATTGTGTCGTTCAATGGCAACACTTGAATAAGTTTCAAACCCACTTTTTCTGCCCAATCAACCATGAGTTTAAGGTCAGAGAAATCGCCACAACCAAACGAATTTTTCGAACGAAGCGAGAAAACAGGGATACCCACACCAGCACCGTGCCAAGTATTTGTGTCAAAACGAGCAAACGTGTCATTGACAATCACCATACGTTTACCGCTTGCAGGTGGCACAATGCGGTCTTGACCATGCTCAAAACATTTAAAGTATTTACCTTCAGTATTATAAACACCGTATTTATATTGTACCTCGTGGTCCACTTTGCTCAAATCCAAGTCCACAGTCCACATAGGATAGTTTTTGTTCGACAACAACACTGGATTTTCAACCGACCAATTGCCCAACTCCTCACAGTTGCCAATCACACACAACGCCTCATTTTTGCCCAACAACGGAGCTTTCACTCTCAACGTATGCGTATAGTTTTTAGCATTATTACCAGCACAAGGGGTATAGTTTTCTTTTAAAAGTACATCGACAAACGGAGCAGTCATAAACGTATTTTCCACAGCCGATACACTATTCCACGCATCAATCAACAACACAGTGTCAACGCCCGTTTTAGTAACCACCTTACGCGCATCGCCCCACTCTTTCACGACAGAGCCGTCGTTATGATTTTTCATCACATACTTATACTCCAACTTCTTGGCTTTTGCAGCTGCGATATCAAGTTCGAGCCACCACTCTTCATCGTGCGCAAAATTCATAGCCAACGCTTTAGCCACGTCGCCATTGCCCAATTCAGGCACATTACCGACGACATACAATTGTTCGCCCCATTCAGTGCGATAATTTATTCTAAATAAAAGTTTCATATAATTATAAATTTAATATTTTTCTAATCTGCAAATTTACAATTTATTTTTCAAACGAGCAAAAAATATATAAAAAAAAAATCAAATTGTAAATTCAACTGACGGATGCAAGAAGGAAATAATTACACATAAAAAAAATAACTATATCTTCTTTGATTTTTATTAGTTATCAAATCTCTTTATCGGCCCACTCTTTTCTATTTAGTAAACCTTACGACTAAAAAGAGATAATACAAAAAAATCTCTAAATCATTTAAAACTATTTAAGTTTAAGAATATATATAGGCTGATATTCTGGCAATAAATCAGGATGCAATGCCCAAATCAAATCCTTTAACACCAAATCAGGCCGTGCCACCGCACTCTCCCAAAAGTCATTAGCTCCATCAGGCAACGTGCGCCCATAAAATCCATACACTCTACCCTCGCGAGCTGAACGGAAAAGATTATGACGCTCGTCCATTTGAATAAGTGCATTGAGAGTAGCAGTTGGAGCATTGAGCCATACTTCGGCATTATGGAAATTGTTGAGTACGGTTTCGAAATTAAACGCAAGCGATGCAGATGTTGAAGCCTCGTTTTTATAAAAATAATCGGCTCCAGCATCGGCAAAAAGTCTGCCCATATAAGAAGTACCAGATGGCATATACCATGTACCTTTGAAATTGCCACCTGCCATGACAGTTGGGCGGTGAGATACGGATTGGGCTATAGCACTAACCTCTAAGTAATCGCCCTCAATTTGCGAAAAGAGAGAATCGGCAAGTTGCTCTTTATTATAAAATGCCGCCACGAACTTAATCCACTCGGCACGAGCAAGGAGCGATTGTTCAGTCCATTCGTTATTGAAAACGAGATTTACTCCACTCTGCTGTAAGCGTTTAGCTTGTTCATCTTGCTGATTATAAGATGCTACGAAATAAACATCGGGTTTTAAATGCAAGAGTTGTTCGAGATTGACATTATGGGCATCGCCAAGCGAAACAATATTGCCATTGGCATATCGAGAACGAATATCACTGTTATATATAAGGTGAGGAGTGCAAACACCTTTTACGGTTGACAATTCGCCTAAAAGATTAAGAAATTCGACATGGGTAGAACTTGAAATTGCAATATTTTGCACAGGTACAACTATCTTTTGCCCATCAGATGGAGTTTTAACATATTCGTCCGACACTAAATAAAGGCGTTGTTGGATTTCGTTTTTAACCCATGGATTATAAATCTCGATAAGTTTGTAGTCGTCGTAATAATAGAGACGAAAACCATCGGAATATTTCACATTTAGTGTGTCGTTAGGAATAGGAAGTTGCGATTGCGATTTTTGCGATTGATTACAAGCACAAAGGATTGCAATAACTATAAAATAAAGAATTTTTTTCATGACAGTATTGTTTTCATACTAAAAGAGACGCAAACTTTTGCGCCTCTTTTATCTATTAATACACCCAACGTACATTATCAATCCAGAAGGCATTATCAGGACAGCCATACCAAGCAGGATAACAACCTGCGGTGAGCATAAGTATTACGTGAGTAGGTTCTTCATCGGCATCAGCCCAACCAATTTCTTGAATTTGAACCATTTTGCCTTTTGAATTTTCTCCTTTAAAGGCTCCGTCATTAGGATTTAAATCCATATAAGGCATAAACCAAGGCTCTTTAGAGACATCGCCATAATGAATTTCAAAACGAGCGTCATTTTGCCACTCTCCTATAGTAGAGGCAAAACGATGACGCATTGTGCCCACACGCTTAGCATAGATTTTACCATTTTCTTCCCAGCGTTTTTGAAGGAATACATAAACTTCAGGTTCATCATGACCTTCAATTTCTTTGACAGAGAATATTTTGGCTTTAATAAGTTTATGTTCGGGATTAACACGTGTTTTATAGTCAATCATCAAAGCCTTAGGCTTTTGGGTAAAAGGGATACCCATTTCGATTGCGCCGTATGGGTCACCAGCATCACGCACCGGTTCACGCACTTTACCGAGGAAGAGTGTACCCGCAATCATAACACGAATATCTATCATACCTAAAGCTCGGACTGTTACAAGACGAGTATCACAACGAGCGCAGAAACCATCGCCACGCTTCTCTGGCTGAGTAGTACAAGCTCCCTTATCAATACCCGCAGGAGCTGCCCACGCATTAGAAATACCCCAAGGTGTATTATCAAAGGTAAATGCTTTATTTCCTTTAATTGTATCGGTAGGAGCAAGCACATAAAGAGTTTGTGTTTTACCACCAAGTAGTGCACTTTCTTTAATATAGCGCACCGCCCATTGCTCCATATCGCCAAAAGGGATTGCTTCGATGCGTTCTTGAGAAAATGCACAATGCATAGTGCACAATGCAAAATTTAATAATAGAAAAATTCTTTTCATACTTTATCGAATTATTTTTTTGTTTGCTAAATTATTAGATGGTTTTTACAAAATTTATGTTTTAGGTAATAATTCGATAATTGAATTGAGAATTATAACTTATAGTCATGATTCTTGCTATGCTCGGCAATTAGAGTAAACTCTATTGCTCTCGCATATCGCAAGAATTGAGAATTAAGAGTAGAAATCAACTCATTATTTTACTTTAACTTTCAATTCCTTGTCATCTTTATCCCAACCTTGAAGAATTGACTCTGGATAGTGATTAGGCTGTGGATCATCTTTGTGGAATGGATCCCAAACCTGAGCAAAGAAAGGATTGCCTTTTGCTATCTCATCATAATTCCAAGGCGCAGGCAAACATTCAGGACACCAATGGCCACCAAGAAGAACAAGCACAGGCGAAGCTTTGAAGCGATGGCCAAACTGACATTCCCACTCAAGCGGAGTACGCCAATCGCCTTTAACCATTGATTCACTGATACATTTACCGCCACGGAATTCAGCAGCTTGACGCATATCTTCTATAATCCATTCGTCGCGCGATTTTGTTTCATCGTAACCATGATTGAGAATAATCGCCTCATCGCTTGGATGCGAAAGGTCTTGTTCTGCCCAAGGCTTAATAGCTTTATATTTTTCTAACGAGCCATAGTAGGCAGCAATGCGCTGAATATCATTATTTTTAATCCACCACTGAGTACCCCATTTCTTCTTGTATGCCATAGGACGCATAGCAAGTTTAAGAATTGGAGCAGGAGCAAGACATGCAAGTGAGAAAAACCAAGGCAACTGACGTTTCATGTGATTAAAATATTCATCAACAGGCACATTGGCACGGAAATGCAAATAATCTTCAAGCACTTGCGAATCGGAATACCACTGTCCATGGAAATTACGAGTTACAAACCACTCTGGATTAAATATTTTTTCAGGACGAGGACAAGATATAGCCTTTAACAATTTGCATTCAAATTCATAATTAGAGAGACGATATTCTGGACCAGACCCTATATTATAAAAACGATTCCAAAAATCAGGAGCAACCCAATCTTCACAAAGATTAGCCATCGCACGACCAGAATCTTCGACTGTTGCCCATTCTAACACACCACGCAATGGAACATGGAACATAATAGGGTCATAATTCTTAAGAATATCAGCATAAAGAATACCCGACTGACGAAGTGAAACCCAATGTTTTATACCACTTTCAACAAATATACGTTCTGCAATAGTCTTTGATATTGCATAGTGATCATACACAGAAATACAAATAGGATCGCCTGTGCGTCCCCAATGAATTGGCTCATTACGGTCAGAGGTTTGAGCCACTGTACCAACATAACAAACACGTATATCATCAGCATTAGGTTGAGCAAGCACTGCCTTCACCACATTTTGCGCAGCTGCAATATTAACATTACGAGTTCGATTTGGAAAATAATCGGTTTTAGGCGAAACTAAACCACCAATGTGAAGCACATAATCAGCCCCTTCTGTTGCACGCAAAACATCATCATATTTCGTAAGATTACCCCACACAATACGAATTTTGTCTTGAACAGGAGCTAAAAGTTTTCTATTCTTCTCGCTATCTCGAGCAAGAACCGTTACATCAAAACGGTCCAAACGCCCCATAAATTCTTGAAGAGTGGCCCAGCCCATGTGTCCCGTTGCACCGGTAATAAATACTCGTTTTTTCATATTTCAAAAATTCAACATAAAAACATGCAAAGTTACAAAAAAAAATCAAAATTAAAAAAACCTTGTAGAAATTCAAATTTTTTATCTTTTTTATTATTGCTTTTATCAATAAAAATAATTAACTTTGCATACATGATTGAAAGAAAAAATATAATATACTTATTGCTGATAATAACCATATTAGCAAATTGTCATTATGTTTTCGCCGAAACAATAGAATATAAAAGCAATGGTTGCAATTTAATATACAACAAAATTGATGAATACAATGTAGAAGTAGGAAAACAAAAAAACAATCTTAACTACGAAAAAATATACATTCCAAGCGAAATCAACGTTAATGACACAATGTATTATGTCATAGGAATAACAGAAAATGCCTTTAGCGGAAATAAACATATCAAAAAAGTTTTATTTGATGCAGCAAATGATATACAATACATAGGAGATGGTGCTTTTTCTGGCTGCGAAAATTTAACAGATATTGAATTACCATCAACAATCTCCGAAATTAAACCTTATACATTTGCATGGTGTGGTTTAAAATATATTGAAATACACAATTTTATTACAAAAATAGGCGAACGAGCTTTTACAAATTGTAAAAAACTATCAAAAATAGAAATGAGTGAAAATGTGGAAGAGATAGGTAACTATGCTTTTGCATGGTGTACCTCGTTGACTGCATTTACTATACCCGAAAAGACACAAAAACTAGGGTATGAAATTTTACAAGCAAATACCAATTTAGACACTCTATTTTTTAATGCTATTAATTGTGAAATTTCTGGAGCCTATTACGATGACCGCATTGAGCGTACCATTGGTGCATTTGAAGGAAATAAAGGACTATCTGAAGTGATTTTCGGATACAGAGTTGAACGAATCCCAGAATACCTACTTTACAACTGCCATAACGTCGATTCACTATACTTTCCAAAATCAATTAAAGACATAGACCGATTTGCCCTACACAATACGGAATGGTACAGAGGAACAAAAAGAGATTTGGTATATGTAAACAACATATTATATAGCTACAAAGGCTCTGCCACAGAAATAGGTGACACACTTTTCAAAGAAAACACAAACAGAGTATCATCCTATTGTTTTTACAATAACGACAAATTAAAAACAATAAAACTACCCTCTTCGATTACCTCTATTGGGGAATCAGCTTTTGAAGGTTGTAAAGAATTAAAAAGCATAATTCTACCATACGAACTTGAAGAATTAAAGGACAGAGCATTTAAAGATTGTAAAAATTTAAAAAACATACAATTCAACCTTTTTCTTGAACATATAGGCAAATATTGTTTCGCAGGATGCCATGAATTAAGAAAAATAATACTACCTACATCCATAAAAAAAATGGGTGAAGGTACTTTTTACAATTGCTCTGGATTACAGCAAATAAATATACCCGACTCTTTAACTACAATTGTAGCTGGTTGCTTTTCAAAATGCCCAAGTTTAGAACGAGTAGTTCTACATAAAAATATAACAAAAGTAGAGGAATATGCTTTTGCTGGTTGCGCAAGATTAGATTCAATAGAAATTCCTTGGAAATGTGAGGTCATTGGCAGTCGAGCATTCTCACACTGTGAAGAATTAAATTACATAAACATCAATGCAAAGTCTATAAGAATAGACCCCCTAGCATTCTATAAATGCGAAAATCTATACTATATAGATTTAATAGGAGCACATCGAATTGGCAGAAAAGCATTTGCAGATTGTACAAACTTACAAAACATTACTCTTGGAAAAGATTTAAGCTACATATCAGACTATGCCTTTGAAAATTGTAAATCTCTATACTCTATAAAAATACCTCAAAATGTAACTTATATTGGGAAATATGCTTTTTCAAGATGCCAAGAATTAGGCATCTTAGAAATAGATAACGCAAAAACAAATATCGGAGCACATGCTTTCGACGGTTGCATTTCAATGTATGAGGCCAATTTGGGTTACAATATAATAGAAATAGGTATATATGCATTCAACAGATGCAAATCATTAGAAAAAATAGAAATAAAACACCCCCTAAAAGAAATTAGTACCAAATGTTTTGCTCAATGTAGTAGCCTCACAACTATCGAATTACCGCAAGGCTTAAAAAAAATTGGAGCAAAAGCTTTTTATGGTTGCAACAACTTAACTGAAATAATACTACCTAATACAATTAACGATATAGAAGAACAAGCTTTTAGCTACTGTTCTAATATCGAAAATATTAACCTACCAAATGAAATTACACATATTGGACAAAAAGCCTTTTGGCAATGCGAAAATCTACAAGCAATACAAATACCTGAAACGTTAGAAATATTAGGAGAAGACGCTTTTGGCAATTGCAATAATTTGACACAAATAATATTCAATGCCGAAAAATGCAAAACAAACAAACCAGCATTTGGCTATACAACTAAAACTAAAAATCTAAAAATAGGCAATAATGTACAAATTATTGACAATAGAATATTTGAAGGAATAAATATTGACAAAATAGAAATTCCTCAAAATGTCTCAGAAATAAGAGCTAAAGCATTCGCCAACTCAACCTTAAACGATGTCAAGTTACTCTCCAGCAATATAGAAATTGACAATACGGCTTTCGACAATACTAATTGGCTAAAAAAACAAAACAACGAAATAATATACATCGATCAAGTTGCATTTAAATTTACTGGAGAAAATTTACCAACGGAATTGACAATTAAGGATGGAACTACCGCTATAGCCGCAAATTTCATGAAAGGAAATATAAACCTAAAAAAAATAAATTTGCCTTCATCACTTGAAGTTATTGGTAGCGCTGCATTTGAAAATTGCACAAATTTAAGTAGCATAACATTGCCCTCTTACATAACAAATATAAATAAATATGCTTTTGCAAATTGCCATGAACTTAAATATATAAATTTATCTTCATATCTAATCAGCATTGGCGATTTTGCATTTGAAAATTGTACAAATATTGATTCTATTACAATCAACCAAGCCTATTGCTCTATAGGAATTGGAGCTTTTCGGAATTGTAATAAAATGACAAAAGCTACAATTGGCGATAAAATTACATCAATAGGTGATATGGCTTTTGCCTATTGTACAAACTTGAAAGGCATAAATGCAGATAAAAAAATAATATTACCTTCTGAATTAGAAATTATTAACAATGCAACTTTTTATAACTGCGAAAAACTTAGTGGCAAAATAGTTATTCCTCGTAATGTTACTACAATCAAAGACCAAGCATTCGAAGGTTGCAGAGGAATACATTCTGTTGAAATATCAACAAAATTAGACACAATAAGCACTTCTGCATTTGACAGAACTCATAATTTTACAAGGTTCTTTTCATCTTCATCTGACCACTACACTATACATCAAGGTCTTCTCTATTCAAAAAATATAAGCGTTTTATATCACTGCCCTAAAGGTTATAAAAGAACATGTGTTGTACATCGAGACACAAAAGTCATAAACAATAAAGCATTCAATAATTGCTCAAATATTCAGCACATTATATCAAATGGAATTGAAGAGATAAAAGATTTTGCATTTAATGGGTGTACTAAATTAAAAAGAGTTACGTTAGGCGAAAATTTTAGAAACTTCAATTACCAGATATTTCAAGGATGCCAAAGTTTAATGAGTATAGATATAAAAAAAGACAATCGCCACTACAAATCAATTGACGGAATATTATATACCGCTGACATGAAAACTCTCGTATATTGCCCACAAGGGAAAAATGGTATCGTAAAAATTCCTAAATCAGTAAGATATATCGCAGATTATGCTTTTTACAATTGCAATCAAATAGAAAAAGTTATCATACACAAAAATATAAAAACTATAGGAAAAGAAGCTTTTACAGGCTGCAATACTCAACAATTATGAAAGAATTAGTATTTGTAACACACAATGCACATAAATCGGAAGAGGTTAATGCAATAATTGGTAATCATTTTGAAATAAAAAACCTCTCAGATTTAAATATTTTTGAAGATATACCCGAAACTGGTTCAACATTCAAAGAAAATGCTTTACAGAAAGCCGAATATGTACATAAAAAATTAGGATGTAATTGTTTTGCAGATGATACAGGACTAATGGTCGATGCATTAGACGGAGCACCAGGGGTCTATTCTGCAAGATATGCAGGAGAACCAAGCAACTCACAACGTAATATAGAAAAATTATTAAAAAATTTAGAAGGTAAAACTAATCGAAAAGCACAATTTACAACTATTATTGCCGTTATTCTAAATGGTGAAACTTTATTCTTCGAGGGAACTATACGAGGTAAAATCATAGAAACTCAAAAAGGAAATGGAGGATTTGGTTATGACTCTATTTTTGTACCAGACGGCTATGACAAAACCTTCGCAGAACTACCTGCTGAAGTAAAAAACTCTATTTCACACAGAGCCATTGCAATGCAAAAATTTAAAGAATTTTTAACCCAATATTCAAAATAATATTAACTATGAAAATAGATAAACTCTTTATAATTACATTGTTTTTTTATTTAATGACTAATTTCACTTATGCCCAAATAGGCATGGGAGAATGGCGAACACATACATCATACACAAATGTCAATCAAATAACACAATCAAAAGAAAAAATATATGGAGTCAGTTCTGGTGCATTATTTTCTATCTATAAAGACCGAATACTATTAGAAACTTACTCTAAAATAGAAGGATTAAGCGATAATAATATTTCTGTAATTAAATATTCAAATTACGATAATGCATTACTGATTGCATACAATAATTCTAACATTGATTTATTATACGAAGATGGAAGTATCTACAATATCACCGACCTCTATCAAAAAAGTATGAGTGGTAGCAAAAAAATTAACAATATTTATTTTACCTCTCAAATAGCCTATCTTGCTTGCGATTTCGGTATAGTTGCTCTAAATGTAAAGAAAAAAGAATTTAAAGAAACCTATATTCTTGAAACCGAAGGCAACTCACCTGAAATATTAACAGTCTTAGTATCTAATGATAGTATTTATGCCTTAACTAAAAAAAATCTCTTTGTTGCAAATATCAAATCTAATCTTATAAATTATCAGAATTGGACCAAACTAGACATTCCTGATCGTGATGAAACTAATATAAAGATTGAACTTATCGACAAAACTTTATGCCTCTTGAAAGATAATGGTAATTTATACAAACACGAAAATAAAAGGTGGAAACTCTATAAATCATCAGTAAAAAATATTTCACACAATGATGGTTATACTTTTATTGTGGACAAAAACAACCAACTATCCACAATAAAAAATAATACCACTGAATTTTTATCCGATAATGCTGTCGATGGTCTATTTGATAAAGAACAAAATAAATTATGGTACATAGCTAATACTATTATTTATTCAAAAGATTTAAAAAATGAAGGAATAAATCGCTTTGTTCCTAATGGACCAAGATCTAACATTTCATGGTGCTTAAAATATTCTAACGGCCGAATATTCAGTGTACCAGGAGGCAGATGGAGCGATAATTATCAAACGAATGGCACTTTATCAATATTTGAAAATGGAATTTGGGATGGCTATCCAACCCCATATTTTGAATCACAAACTGAAACAACATCAACATGTTATGATTTAGTTGACATTGCAATAAACCCAAATGACAATACAAACTTTTGGATAGCTAGTTATGGATTAGGTTTATACGAATTTCGCAACGATGAATTATATAAATTCCACCATTGCGATAATAGTGGTTTACTTTCATTATATCAAGACAAACCTGAAAAAACTAGATATAATTACACAAGAACTGATGGTATGACTTATGACCAACAAGGCAACTTATGGATATTAAACAATGGAGGATATCTAATAAAATATATAGATGTGAATGGAATATATCATAGTATGCCTTATAATATTAGTGCATTAACTCCTGAGGATATTTTAATAAACAACGTAAACCCAAATCAGAAGTTTATACTTATACCTAGATACAAAAGTAGTTCTACATCTTTACTTTTTGCATTTGATGACAATGGCACTCTAGAACAAACATACGATGATAAGACTATATCATTAACAAATATATTCGATCAAGACAACAAAGAAATTAATTTTTCATCATTTTTGCTCCGCTCTATTGCTCAAGATAAAAGTGGTGTTCTATGGGTAGGAACAACAGAAGGTTTATTTTTAATAAACAATACTGAAAAAATATTTGAAAACGATTTAAAAGCTTACAGAATAAAAATTCCACGCAACGATGGAACTGGTTTGGCGGATTACTTATTAGGAACAGAAGAAATTAAAGCAATCGCTATTGACGGAGCAAATCGAAAATGGATTGGAACACAAACATCTGGATTATATCTGGTATCAGAAGATGGTCTTGAGACAATTCATCACTTTACAGCAGAAAATAGCCCGCTATTATCTAATACTATACAATCTATTGCAATAAATGACAAAACTGGTGAAGTTTTTATAGGAACAAGTAATGGATTAATCTCATATCAATCTGATGCTATAGAAGCTGGTTCAACCTTTGAAAATGTACATGCCTATCCAAACCCTGTTCGCCCAAACTTTGTGGGTTCTGTTGCTATTACAGGGTTAGTAGAAGGTACATTAGTAAGAATTACTGATATCAATGGTAATTTATTATACGAAACTATCTCAAATGGAGGTGCTGCTACTTGGAATATTTGCCGTCCTAATGGTAAACGTGTAGCTACTGGTGTATATTTCGCGCACTGCATATCTGCCGATGGAAAACAAAAACATATTACTAAAATTCTTGTCATCAAATAAATGACTCAAATTGCCAACATATTTAAATGGATCGGACACATGATTTTGTGTGCCCTTTATATAGCCTTAACCTGTACAATAACCGATTTTTTAAGTACTCCTATAAAATCGTTTTCCGACATTGTTTTTGTTCTATTACATTGGAGCACTATTACAATAGCCCTTTTCTCTATTCTAACTCTAATTTCACTAATAAATAAATATTTATTCTCTGCTATATATACTATTTTCTGTTTTTTATCTGCTATACTCGCCTATTTTAGATACACTATAAATTTTTCATTTAATACAATGATTCTTGACATTGTATTTCAAAACGACATAGTAGTATCTGCCGATATGATTACTATACCATTGATTCTGTGGGTAATTATAATATCTATAATAGGTTATTTTATATCTTCATACAGAAAAAACTATATTCTCAATTTTAAATCAGCAACTACCTATGTCATAGCCATTATTGCACTATGTTTATCAATCATATTGTTTTATCCAAATGGCCGATTTACTCGTCCTATTTGCGAACGTATTCCGTTCAATATCATCAATGTTACATCTAAGTATATATCGCAACGGCAAGAAATAGAGACAGAACGCCCACGCCAATGTAAATATGCCAATAGTGTAAATCAAGATTCAACTATTGTTGTTGTCGTAATAGGCGAAGCTCTACGACCTGCCAATATGTCAATAAATGGTTATCACCGCAAAACTACACCAAATATTGAAACATTAGGAGTCGTTTCTCTCGACAGTGTTTTTTCTGATTATGTTTACACCAATCGTAGCGTACCTCATCTAATGACACGAGCAACATCGGCAAATCCAGAAATTGCATATACTGAACGTTCTTTTATTGATGTGTATAAAGCAGCTGGCATACCTACAACAACAATAGCAAATCAAGATGCAGAAAAACCTTATGTATATTTCATAAATGAAGCTGATAGTGTAATAAGAAGCAACCAAACAAAAACTGTTTATAACTTCGATAAATGGTTAGACGCAGATATTCTACCCCATTACAATAATATTCTTAAAGAAAATCATAAACAACAACTGATTGTAATACACACAATAGGCTCGCATTGGTGGTACAATTCGCACTATAGCGATGAACACGAAATATTCAAACCAACAATGCGCTCTCGTATAGTGTCAAACTGTGATTCTATGGAAATTGTGAACTCATACGACAACACAGTAATATATACCGATTTTATAATCAGCGAAATAATAAAACCCCTACAAAACAAAAATGCTATAATGATTTATCTTTCTGATCATGGCGAAGCTCTTGGAGAAAATAATCTATGGCTACATGCAAGCGAATCTGAAATAATGCACCATACAGCAGCAATGATTTGGATGTCAAAAAAATATATCGAATTATATCCGAATAAGTACGAAGCACTTTTATTAAATAAAACGCAAAAACATAAAACAGATTTTCTGTATCATACCGCAATAGATGCAGGAAATATCAAGTCCGATGTATTAGATAGCACTTTGTCTCTCTTGAATTAAAAATAAATGTACAGTAAGCTTTGCTTATTGTACATTTTTTTGTATCTTTGCACTCACCTACAAAAAAGCTAATAAACACATATAAAAACATGAAAAAAATCAATTCTATTCTTGCTACTTTGCTAATATGCTTTGTGCACTGTGCATTTGCTAACTCTACGGCAGAACAATATCTCCGTGATTTCACTTCTGGTGCTTTCCGTCCTCAAACTATGGCAGCCCTCTACTCTATGAACGACGGCACAAGTTACACAATGCTTTCAGAAGACGGCACAAAAATCATTAAATACGACTATTTATCTGGCAAAGCTATCGAAACTATCTTCGATGTTGCTACTGCAAAAAATTGTACCTTAAAGAAAATTTCTGATTACGAATTTGACCCACAAGAAAAACGCATTCTTATTTTAACTGATAAAACTCCTATTTATCGCCACTCTTTTTCAACAACATACTATGTGTATAATATCACACGCAATGAATTAGAACCTTTGAGCCAAAATCCAGGCGTACAAAATTTAGCTCAATTCTCACCTAATGGCCGTATGATTGCTTTTGCTCGTGACAATAACTTATTCATTAAAAAACTTGATTTCAACACCGAAATACAAATCACTAAAGACGGCGAGTTCAACAAAATCATCAATGGTACTGCCGACTGGGTATATGAAGAGGAATTTGGTCGCACTCGCTACTTTGAATGGAGTCCTGACAGCAAGCTTTTAGCATGGGTACGTTTCGATGAAAGCGAAATCAAGCAATTCTCTTTCGATGTATATGACCACCCTTATGATAATGCTTACACCTATAAATATCCAAAAGCAGGTGAAACCAATTCAACTGTATCAGTTCATGTGTATGACATCGAAAATCGCACAACAAAACAAATGAATTGTGGCACAGGAAATGATATATATTTCCCTATTATTCAATGGACTAACGATAACGAATCACTCGCTATTGTTCGCTTAAACCGCAATCAAACAACACTCGACCTTTTAAGTGTAAACCCTCGCTCTGGCGTAGCAAAAACCTTGCTTTCAGAGACCGATAAAGTATATATCGACTACACTAATTACACTCATCTCAAATTCAATAGCGACAACTCATTTGTTGCTATGAGCGAACGCGATGGTTGGCGTCATATCTATCACTACAATGCTAATGGTGGGTTAATCCGCCAAATTACCAAAGGAGAATGGGACGTTACAGCATACTATGGCTACGATGAAAAATCTAAAACTGCATACTTCCAAGCTGCAAAAGAACACCCATCACAACGCCACATCTACAAAGCTGATAAAAAAGGTAATATCACAAACCTCGATCCTCGCCCTGGAACTCACTCAGCATCTTTTTCAAAAGGCATGAAGTATATCATATCTCAATTCCATAACACTACAACGGCTAACACTTTCACTCTTTGCGATACCAAAGGAAAAGTTTTACGCACTATTATTGACAATAAAGAGTTGCAATCTAAATTCGATGCTTACAAACTTCCTGTCAAAGAATTTATCAACTTCGATGCTGTGAATGGCACAAACCTCTATGGTTGGATTATCAAACCTGCCGATTTTGATGCGAATAAAGAATACCCGCTTGTAATGGTACAATATTCTGGTCCAAATAGCCAAGAAGCTCTTGATAGATTTAAACCTGATTGGGAATATTATCTTGCTCAAGAAGGTTATATCGTAGCATGTGTTGATGGTCGTGGCACTGGTGCTCGCGGTCATGAATTCCGCACTTGTACATATTGGAATTTGGGTAAATACGAAACAGAAGACCAAGTCGCTGCAGCCCAATATTTTGGCAAATTACCTTATATCGACGAAGATAGAATGGCTATTTGGGGTTGGTCATATGGTGGCTTTATGGCTTTAAACTGCCTAACATACGGAAACGAAACATTCAAAGCAGGCATTTCTATCGCTCCTGTAACCGATTGGAGATTATATAACACTGCTTATACCGAACGTTTTATGTCAACTCCACAAGAAAACGACCACGGCTACGAACAATCTGACCTAATAGAAAAAGCTCATCTATTAAAAGGTAAATTATTGCTATGCCATGGCACAGCCGACGATAACGTACACTTCCAACACGCAATGCTCTATTGCGATGCTCTCGTTGAAGCTGGTATTCAATTTGAAATGCAAATTTACCCAAACAAAAACCATAGCATCCTCGGAGCAAAAACACGCTATCACCTTTATACTCGCTTCAATACATTCCTAAAAAATAATCTATAATAAAAAAAAGTAATAAGCCGTATAACTAATCACTACGGATTATTAAAACCCAAAATTCTTACGACTTACTACTTATTACTTACTACTGAAATAAAATGTCACGCAAAAACATACTACCCATAATAATGATGATTGCACTCTTTTTTATGATAGCATTCGTCACAGGACTTCAAAATCCATTTGGTGTGATTGTTAAATCACAATTCAACGCATCTAATTTCATGTCGCAATTAGGCAATTTTGCCAATTTCATTGCATACGCTTGCATGGGTATTCCAGCGGGATTGATTTTAGAACGCAAAGGATATAAAATAACATCCTTAATCGCTGTTGGAATAGGATTTTTGGGTGTTACAATCACCTATCTTTCTGGTTTTACGGGCTCTGCTACTTACGCAATATATCTTTGTGGTGCTCTCATCTCTGGATTTTCAATGTGTATATTAAACACAGTATGTAATCCAATGCTTAACACCCTTGCTGGTGGTGGAAAAAAAGGTAATCAACTAATACAAATTGGCGGTGTATTCGGTTCTACAGGTGCAACATTAGCTCCCGTTTTGGTTGGTATGCTTATGGGCAATGCCGCAAATCGAACCATCCAAGACGCCAATCCTGTTCTATGGGTTGCCATGTGCATATTTGCTACTGCTTTTTTAGTGCTTTTCTTCATGGAAATGCCAGAACCTCACCTCGTTAATAAAAAAGAGACAAATAAAAAGGAAAAAACAGGTTCGCCATTCTCTTTCCGCCATTTTAACCTCGGTATAATTGCCATATTTATATATGTAGGGGTCGAAGTCGGCATACCTAATATTGCCAATTTATATATGACAACAGACCTTAATATGGACACTGCCGTAGCAGGAACTATTGTTGGAACATATTGGTTTTTAATGCTCATCGGTCGTTTCATCGGTGCAGCCATAGGTGGTCATGTATCTAGCAAAACTATGCTTATTGCGACAACTTCTATCGCAGCAATTTTTGTTATTTGCGCAATATTCCTTCCTCAAACAATGGTCAACATGCCTGTGTTCAGATCCGACATATCTTTTGGCATGACAAAAGTTCCAATCAATATTCTTCTTTTAATACTTTGTGGACTCTGTACTTCAGTCATGTGGGGTGCTATATTCAACCTTGCCGTCGAAGGATTAGGCAAACATACAGCTGCTGCTTCTGGCATATTTATGATGATGGTGTGCGGTGGTGGTGTACTACCTCTTTTACAAGGTTGGATTGCCGATAATTTTGGTTTCTTAAACAGCTACTATGTTGTTCTCATAGGCATAATTTATATGTTTATATACGCTACAATAGGAAGCAAAATCAAAACAAAATAAAAATATAACAATAAAACTATAACTGCTATAGTGACTATAGAATAACTAATCATTAATAACTAATAATCATGGACAAGCCTTATGTAATTGGTATCGACCTTGGCGGACAAACTGCTAAATTTGGCATTGTTGATGCCCGCGGTAATGTGTTAAAACAAACTGCTATTCGTAGTAACACACAAAACAATCCAGAGGAGTTTATCAACGACCTTGCCGAAGGAATAAAAAAACTCATTGACAAAGAATTCGACATAAAAGATATTCGTGGCATTGGTGTAGGAGCACCAAATGGCAACTACTATACTGGTTGTATTGAAAGTGCTGCAAACCTCACTTGGGCTAAAAATCAAGTTGTTCATTTTGCAGATATGCTCAGCGAACGCGTTGAAGTACCGGTAGCTCTCACAAATGATGCTAATGCTGCTGCTGTGGGTGAAATGACTTACGGAGCCGCTCGTGGTATGAAAAACTTCATTATGATTACTCTTGGTACCGGAGTTGGCTCTGGTATCGTTATCAATGGCGATGTTGTATATGGTCACGATGGTTTTGCTGGTGAACTTGGTCACACATGTGCTGTTCGCAACAATGGCCGTATTTGCGGTTGCGGAAAAACAGGTTGCCTCGAAACTTACGCATCAGCTATGGGTGTTGCTCGCACTGCCCGCGAAATTATTGAACTCACAAATCGCAAAACTCTCCTTCGCAATATTCCAGCAGAGAATATCACATCTAAAGATGTGTTCGATGCTGCTATTGAGGGTGATGAAGTTGCTAAAGATATATTTGCTTTCACTGGTCGCATGCTTGGCGAAAAATTTGCCGACTTCGTTGCATTCTCTGCACCTGAAGCAATTATTCTTTTCGGAGGATTAACTAAAGCTGGCGACCTTATATACAAACCAATAGTCGAAAGCATGAACCTCAATCTTATGCCTATTTGGCGCAATAAGGTAAAAGTATTATTTTCTACTCTCAACGAAAGCGATGCCGCTATCCTTGGTGCAAGTGCCCTCGCTTGGGAAATCTAAATAAAATTTGAAAGTTGAAATGTGAAATTTGAAAATTATATTTCAACTCTCAACATTCAGCTCTAAACTTACCTCATATTCTCCCCCTGTTTGTTTTAGGGGGAATACCCGAAGGGGAAGGGGGTTCTAAACTCTAATCTCTAAACTATAAACTTACCTCATATTCTCCCCCTGTTTTAGGAGGAGTACCCAAAGGGGGAGGGGGTTCTAAACTCTAATCTCTAAACTATAAACTCTAATCTATTATGGTTCTCACCGACAAATGGTTTAGCACAATGGCTGAGGCCGACAACGAAATGCCTATTTTTGTTACTGGCCGTGATAATTTAGATGAATTTCGTCTTTCTAATAAATTCAAAGAACGTGTAGAAATTTATTGGAAATACGATTCTAACCACAATGGCATGCCATCCGATGCCGAAGGCGAATTGATGGAACAAGTTATTAACGCCCTACAAAAAGCTGTTGAAAAAGACAAACTCGCCATTCTAACAGGCATATATACAGGCAACAACGAACGCACATTGGTTTTCTATACACGCACATCACGCGTATTTGGAGAACGCCTTAATGAAGCACTTGCGCCATTTCCTCAACTACCTATTACGCTCTATGTCGAAATCGACCCTGACTGGAACGAATACCAAGAACTATGCGAAATAAAACCTTTTGCCGAAAGTGATATAACAGAAGAATAAACAAAAGAGGCTATCCAATTCAAAAATTGAATAGCCTCATTTATTTACACACAACTCCTATTCCCTTTTACCTATACCAACTCTAATCCCAATTCATTTTTCAAATGCTTAAAATCAGAGTTTATCTCTTGCATATGCTTAAATTTTTCATCCGATGTTAAAAACATATTTTGAGTTACTTGCTCTTCCACAAAAAAATCAACAACAATTCCATTATTTTTCAACTCACTTGCCAAGAACTGCTCTAAAGTGCGTTTATGCTTACTTAAAGCTTCAAATTGCATTGTATTTATCAACTTCACAACTACATGATAATCTTCTCCTTTTATAGGCAAAAAGTTTTTCATTGTATTTGAAGTATGCAATTCCCCTTCTATCTTTTTTGCATACAATCGCCATGCACGTACTAAATCATCATCCGTAAAATCAGATTGGATTATCTTTTGAACATTCGATTCGACAGACACAACATTTTTAACCTCGCTCTTCTCTTCTATCTCTAAAGAGTTACTATCTACTTTTACGGACGTTGTATTCAATGAAACCGACACCACTTTGGGTTTCTGCACCACGATAGGCTCACCCACAACTACAGGTTTCTTATCTTGTGTCGCATTCGATTGTGAATTAACAATAGTTGGTTGACTATTAACTGTTGACTGTTGACTGTGCATTGTGCACTGTGCATTGTGCATTGTGCATTGTGCATTATTTTGTTCTCCCAGAGTTGGTGCAACAGCTATTAACGGCAACTCTGGTTCAACTTTTTTTGGCTGTACTCCTCCCGCAACTAATCCTGCCACTCTAATCAA
Organism: Paludibacteraceae bacterium; assembly: GCA_017467185.1. Lineage (GTDB taxonomy): Bacteria > Bacteroidota > Bacteroidia > Bacteroidales > Paludibacteraceae > Aphodosoma. The sequence continues at coordinate 46,002 of JAFTSS010000086.1, forward strand.
CATTACCTCAACCAACAACCGCTTATTTCTACTTGCTCTATAAGCTAAATCACAATCATTAGCAAATTCCAATGCTTTATACAACCACCACAACTCACAACGTTTCGATTGTTCTTTATATTTCTCTGCTATAGACTCTCCTACTTCCAACAATGGCAATGTCATTTCATCTCTACTAACCATCAAATCACGCAAATGCGATGACAATCCACCTACAAAATGCTGTCCTTCAAACCCTTTACTCAACACTTCATCAAATATCATCAAAGCCTCTGGCACTCGGTTTTGCAATAATGCATCAACTAATCTAAAATAATAATCATAATCTAATACATTCAAGTTTGATATAACCCCTTGATATGTAACCTTATTGCCACAAAAACTCACCACTTGGTCAAATATCGACAACGCATCACGCATAGCTCCATCTGCCTTTTGCGCAATAACATTCAACGCCATATCTTCTACCTCAACACCCTCATTCTTCGCCACATACTGCAAATGAGCCACTGTATCATTGATAGTTATACGATTAAAATCATATATCTGACAACGCGACAATATAGTAGGTATAATCTTATGCTTTTCGGTTGTAGCAAGAATAAATATTGCGTGAGCAGGGGGCTCTTCCAATGTTTTCAAAAAGGCATTAAATGCCGCAGCCGACAACATGTGAACCTCATCGACGATATAAACGCTATATTTACCAATTTGAGGCGGTATTCTCACTTGATCAACCAAATTTCTTATATCATCTACCGAGTTATTCGATGCCGCATCTAATTCATGAATATTAAATGAACGTTGCTCATTGAATGCCTTACACGATTCGCATTCGTTACAAGCCTCACCGTTTGCCGTAGGGTGCAAACAGTTAATTGTCTTCGCAAATATACGAGCACAAGTCGTTTTTCCCACACCACGTGGACCACAAAACAAATATGCATGCGCCAAATGATTATTGGCGATTGCATTTTTCAATGTTGCGGTCAACGCAGCCTGTCCCACCACCGACATAAACGTCTGCGGACGATACTTTCGCGCTGATACTATATATTGTTCCATAAATAAAATAATTCAAAAAGACTTATAACTTCCTTTCCATTTATAATGATTTGCAAAGATAACAAAAATTTATGAATTATGAATTATGAATTGTGAATTATTTTTACTATCTTTGCAACCCATAACTTCTAATTTCTAACTTTAACATGTTTAATTTATTCCGCCGTTTTCTTTCTCCATATAAATGGTATGTGATTGCCAATATATTCCTAAATCTCATCACTGCCATATTCAACCTTTTCTCGTTTGCTTCAATTATACCGATTCTGCAAATACTTTTCGGTATGGATACAAACACACATACCTACATCCCATTTTCACAAATAGACTCACTCGACTCTCTACTCGAAATTGGTAAAAACAACATATATGCCTACATCGAAGCACTTATCAATCAACATGGAGCATCTACAGCTCTCATGCTTTTAGGTCTATATCTCATCATAATGACCCTACTCAAAACCCTCTCCGCATTCCTCGCATCTGCCTCTCTCGTACCAATTCGCACAGGTATCCTACGCGACATTCGAAACACTATATATCGAAAAATTACATCTCTACATCTCGGCTATTTCTCTCACGAGAAGAAAGGCGACATCATCAGTCGAATCACAAACGACGTAGTTGAGGTTGAAGCTTCTATCATATCGTCGCTCGAAACCATATTCAAAAACCCAATAATGATTCTTCTCTACCTCATAGTCCTTTTCACTATGAGTTGGCGACTAACCATTTTTGTACTCATTCTATTACCTATCAGCGGATTACTCATCGGACGCATAGGTAAATCGCTTAAACGAAAATCACTACTCGGACAACAACTCTCTGGCGAACTCATCGCTCAAATCGAAGAAACTCTTGGCGGACTACGCGTTGTAAAGGCATTCAATGCCGAATCTAAACTAAACCAACGTTTCCAATCGCTCAACGAAACTATCCGCCACACATTCAATCGAATACACATTCGCTATTTCCTCGCCCACCCAATCAGCGAATTTCTCGGCACTGCCGTAATAGCCATCCTTCTTTGGTACGGTGGCTACCTAATCCTCTCTGGCAAAGGAGGCATCACAGCTCCCGAATTTATCTACTACCTCGTCATATTCTACAGCATTATCAACCCATTCAAAGAACTCTCTCGCGCTAGCTATAGCATACAAAAAGGTCTTGCCTCTCTCCAACGCATCGATGCTGTACTCGATGCCGAAAACAAAATCATCGAACCAACTAATCCTCAAAATATCAACTCTTTCAACAACGAAATACGATTCAACAACGTATCCTTCAAATACCAAGACGAATGGGTACTAAAAAACATAAACCTAACCATCCCAAAAGGACAAACCGTTGCACTTGTTGGACAATCAGGCTCTGGCAAATCCACACTTGTTGACCTCATACCTCGTTTTTACGACACTATCGAGGGTTCAATCACAATCGACGGCATCGACATCCGCAATCTCAGCACTCACAACCTACGTCACCTTATGGGCAATGTCAATCAAGAGGCTATTCTCTTCAACGACACCATATATAATAACATAACCTTTGGTGTAGAATCTGCCACTCAATCCGAAGTAGAGCATGCAGCCCGCATTGCCAATGCCCACGATTTCATCATGGCAACTCCCGACGGCTACCAAACCAACATTGGCGACCGTGGTTCTCGCCTCTCAGGCGGACAACGTCAACGCATATCCATAGCCCGTGCCATTCTCAAAAATCCACCTATTCTCATTCTCGACGAAGCAACATCTGCCCTCGATACTGAGTCAGAACGCCTCGTACAAGAAGCAATCGAACAACTCATGCTCAACCGCACAGCCATCGTCATTGCCCACCGTCTATCAACCATTAAATCTGCCGACCTAATCTGCGTTCTACACGAAGGTCAAATCATAGAACAAGGCACACACGAACAACTAATCGCACTCAACGGACAATACAAAAAACTCTGCGATATGCAAAACTTCTAAAACAAACAAAATACTAACTAAGCGAAGCCAAGAAGTCTCACATCTCGTGTCTCATGTCTCGCTACTAAAAATCTAATAAATACTAACAAAGCGATGCTGTGTACCAAAATCTCGCTACTCGCTACTAAAAATCTAATAATATGCTAAACTTCGAATTCCAAAACCCAACTAAAATCATCTTTGGCAAAGGCTCAATCGCCAAAATCGCTCAACAATTCACTCATCCTACCAAAATAATGCTCACCTTCGGTGGTGGCAGTGTTAAACGCAATGGAGTTTACGACCAAGTAATCGACGCTCTCAAAGGCCACGAAATCGTCGAATTTTGGGGCATCGAACCAAACCCTAAAGTAGAAACTCTTCGAAAAGCAGTTGAACTTGGCAAACAAGAAAACGTCGAATTCATCATCGCCGTAGGCGGTGGCTCTACCGTCGATGGCACTAAACTCATCGCTTGTGCTATATGCTACGATGGCGACGCTTGGGACCTTGTGCTCGACCCTAAAAAAGTCAAAGGCGCCATACCTTTTGCCTCTGTTATGACTATGCCTGCCACTGGCTCTGAAATGAACAACGGTGCCGTAATCTCAAACCTCGCAACTAAAGAAAAATACGGTTTCTACTCTTACTACCCTCAATTCTCAATCCTCGACCCAGAGGTAACCTACTCTATCCCACCTTATCAAGTTGCTTGTGGTATCGCCGACACTTTCGTTCACGTCATGGAACAATACCTCACTGCCACAAACATCAATCCTCTCATGGACCGCTGGGCAGAAGGCATACTTCTCAACCTCATCGAGATAGCTCCACAAATCCAAGAAAACCCACAAGACTACGACCTCATGTCGCAATACATGCTCTCTGCCACTATGGGTCTTAACCGCTTCATTGCAATGGGTGTACCTCAAGACTGGGCTACTCACAACATTGGACACGAGCTCACAGCTCTTCACGGAGTTACTCACGGCGAATCGCTCGCAATCGTCCTCCCTGCCACTATGACTGTCCTCAGCGAACAAAAACACGACAAAATACTTCAATATGGCGAACGCGTTTGGGGTATCACCGAAGGCACTGATGGCATAAAAATTGCAGAAGCAATAGGCAAAACCGAACAATTCTTCTCGCAACTCGGACTTGCAACTCGCCTCTCTCAACTCAACATAGGCGAAGAAACTATTGCCGAAATCGAACGCCGCTTCAACGAACGCGGCACCCTCCTCGGCGAATTCAAAAACGTAAATGGTTCAGTAGCTCGCGCTATCCTCGAATGCGCACTATAACCCTTTAACAGTCAACTATAACCCTATGATAATTAAAGTAATTGGCAATTGTTGCCACGCATGCCATGCCACATATCAAGCAGTAAAAAACGCTGCAACCGACATCGATCCTAACATCGAAGTCCAACACGTCAGCGACATAATGCAAATACTCCAACTTGGCATCATCAACGCTCCAACCGTAATTATCAACGACAAAATCGTAACTTCAGGCGAGCACCTCACCATCGAGCAAGCTCGCCAACTAATACTACAAAACCGATGAGCACCTACATCGAAATCATACTGCTCGGCTTAGTGTTTGCTCTCGACCCATGTCTTCTGCTCACCAACATAGCTGCCATAGGCTATCTCAGCAAAGACATCGACAATCGAAAATCCGCATTCCACAAAGGCTTATGGTACACCCTCGGGCGTACCATAACCTACGGAGTGTTAGGACTTTCTCTCATCCTACTCCTACAAGCAGGCGGCAACATCACCCCAATCCAGACCTTCATTGACCAATGGGGCACTATAATCATAATCCCATTTCTCATCATCATGGGCATCCTCCTCTGCCTTGCCGACTATCTACCCCTATCAAAACTCTCTTTTTCGCCCAAAATCAACCAAACCAACTATCAAGGCAACTTCGGCTCATTCCTTATGGGCGCTATTCTCTCCTTTGCCTTCTGCCCTACCAACGCACTCATTTTCTTCGTAATGATGGTTCCCCTATGCGCAGCCTCACCCCTCGGCTATGCCCTACCATTTCTCTTTGCAGCCACAACTGCACTACCCATCATCCTCATTGCCTACATCTTAGTATTTAGTCTCAACACAATCAACCGTCACTACCGCCAACTCCAAAATCTCGGCAAATACCTTCGCTACATCACTGGCACAATCTTCATCATCATAGGCATAATCCTCGCAATACAACAATTTACGCCCCACCGCCATCATCATCACCACCACACCCATGAACTCATTGATCACCACTAACCAACAAAAAACAACAAACTAAAATCCCTAAAAAATCTAGAAAATCTAAAATATCTAGATTATCTAGAAAGTATAGATAATCTAGGACTTTAACTCTATAATATCTACAAAAAAAGGGGACTCACCACTCGGCGAGTCCCCTTATTTTTATACAATCAAATTACTCACGTACACGTTCAACGTATGAACCATCGCGAGTGTCGATTTTAATCTTATCACCTGCATTGATAAACAAAGGTACACGCACTTCTGCACCATTTTCCACAGTTGCAGGTTTCAATGTGTTTGTAGCTGTATCACCTTTCAAACCAGGTTCTGTATAAGTGATCTCCATAACAACATGAGTTGGCATATCAGCATAAAGAATAGTTTCACTTTCTGCGTGAACAACAACTTCAAGTTGATCACCCTCTTTCATAAATTTAACACCATTGATAAGTTCTTCATTAACTGAAACTTGTTCAAATGTCTCATTGTTCATCAAGTTACAACCCATATCATCACGATACAAGAATTGATAAGGACGACGTTCGATACGAACTTCTTGTACTTTCACACCTGAGTTCCAAGTTTTATCCAAAATACGACCTGTTGTAACATTTTTCAATTTTGTACGTACGAAAGCAGGACCTTTACCTGGTTTAACGTGCAAAAACTCAACAATAAAGAAATATTGACCATCGATATCGAGGCACATTCCATTTTTAAAATCAGCAGTAGTAGCCATAAATCTGTTTATATTTAATAGGTTATAAAATATTCCATTTTTCAGCCCGCAAAATTACAAAAAAAAATCCAAATACACAACACCCAATAAAAGTTGAAAGTTAAAAGTTGAAATGTAAAAGTAAAAAAAATATCATTATGCATTGTGTATTGTGCATTTTTTACTATCTTTGCATCCGCTATACATATACTCTATACTCTAAACTCTCTTGTCCTTACTATTCGACATAAAAGTACGCCTACAATATGTTCTTCGCGCACACTATCGCAAAGGACATTGGGTGCATTCGCCTTTTACATTCCATACACTCAACTACGTAATATTCGAACAGACACCATATTATAATTTTCTTACCATAGAAAACTTGCGACAACAACTACAACATAACAACACCCCCCTCAAGCTACAACCTCTTGGCACATCCAAAACCAAAACAACCACAGTAGCCAGAGAACTAAAAAATAGCGCAAAATCACCACGATTAGCCCAACTACTCCAACGCCTTTGCGCATCAAACCAATCACATTATATAATAGAGCTCGGCACAAACCTTGGATTATCAACCGCCTATTTAGCATCAAACAACAGACAATCACAAGTATATACACTCGAAGGACAACCCGAACTCTGCCAAATGGCCAGACAAAACTTCAAACAACTACACCTCAACAACATACAAATAATAGAAGGCAACATCAACAATACCCTACCACGTCTAATCCAACAAATTCCACAAATCGACCTCCTATTCATCGATGCCAACCACCAATACCAAGCCACACTCGACTACTACAACCTCGCTAAATCAAAAGTCCACAAAAACACTATAATCATCTTCGACGACATCCATTGGTCCGAAGGCATGCAACAAGCTTGGAACGAAATCCGACAAGACCCCGATATCCGCCTATCTATCGACATATTCCATATGGGCATCGTCTGGTTCAACACCGACATTCCAAAACAACACTACATCGTTGCCTTCTAACCCCACACTAAACACTATACACTAATCACCATACACTATACACCATACACTATACACCAATCACTAGACACTAATCACTATACACCAATCACTATACACTAATCACTATACACTAATCACTAT
>JAFTSS010000087.1 GCA_017467185.1 Paludibacteraceae bacterium
AGATAACGCAGGTGCCAACTATCAGTACACCGAACTGACCGATGATATTCTGCTATATGCGGACGAGGGACAAATCTCGCAGGTGATAGTCAATCTCATTAGCAATGCCTTGCAGGCAGAGGCAACCCAAATCACCATCACAGCCAAGATTGATGATGCCGATGCCGTTGTGATAGATGTCTGCAATAATGGTCATCCTATCAGCCCTGATAGTCAGGAGCAGATATTCATTCCATTCTTCACCACCAAACCCGAAGGCTCTGGTATTGGTTTGAGTCTCTCCCGCCAAATCATGCGCCTACACAATGGCAGCATCCGCCTCGTTCGCAGCGACGAAAAGGGCACAATCTTTACTCTCATTTTTAGATAAACCCGTTGACACATTACATAATCTTTCAACACTCCCAATCTCACCTAGCAGTAAACTCACGGTAGTTTCTCTTTTTGGCACATCTTTTGCTCGTATCATTGCAAATCAGTTGTAAAAATAAGCTAAATGTATTAAAAAATACAAAATCTCACTCCTGCATTTGGTCATATCAAAAAAATATTATATCTTTGCAGCGCAATGTTAACTATGTGTAGATTTTCTATATCTATAACGAGTTCCTTGAAAGCTTAGTAGATACATTATCGATCTTTGGAATAGCAATCCCTCTTGGTCTTAAATTTTATATTTGCGTTATGTTAATTTATACTTTGCATAATGCAATAGACGGCCTAGTTAAATTTGTTGGTTTAACCATAAAAAAAATAACGAAAGGAGATTTTATTATGAAACAGGAATTTAGTACACTTTGGGGATGCAGCAAACTTGGGATGTCTCAACCGAGGTGGAAGATGCTGTATTGAAAAGCACTATTTTTCAGGGACAGTGCTGAAGCTTAGCAGCTGCATCCCAACCAATAACTCTCGCATACTTTTATGCGGGAGTTTTTTAGTAGTCAGCGATAATATCCGTTTTTATCAAACTATATTATTTTGTTAACAAAATAATATAGTGTAAATGCTCAGACTTCCCTATTTGCGTATCACTCCCGCAATCGCTTCCGTATTGTTATACATGACATGCTCACTCGCCAAAGTCTTCAAACGATCTACCAACGTAAGACTCAAATCCGTCAAAAACTCTCCATCCCCGAAGCCGACGACATCCTTAACCACCTTTCGTAAATCTTCGCACTTTTTTGAAGAACCTTCCACACAAACACCTTAACATATCCTATGGCGTGCATCGCATGCCTTTTTATTCCTATTTGTATTCCATTTATTCTTTAACCTCCTTTTTTTGCAACATCTCCCTATTTTTCTGCATTTTTCTCCAAATCTCAACTTTTATTTGCATATCCCATAAAAAAGCAGTACCTTTGCAACGCATGCAATCACCTATTTGCAAGTTGCAATAGGTTAACAATCGTATGCTTGAAACTTATGAAAATAACAATTTTCGTAATCCAGCCTTAGTAGGTCAAATCCCCTACTACTAAGTGTCTGGACTTAAAAAAATGGGGTTGGAGACTTGTTCGTGCTATAGGTTATCTTGTGGGACTTCTGCCTGACGAGGTCAGATTGAGACTTTGGGATTGCCTAACAAGTTTCTTGTAAAAAAAACAATGGGTAGAGGAGATAGCAGCTCCTCTACTTTTATTATCTTTCATTTTACAGAATTTGCAAAGATTCTTAATTTATCCTAGATCTTCTTTCTTAAATTTAGATAATGTTATTAATAGTTTATCAGATCTTCAAAACGGATAGTAAAGTTTACAAACTCGAGCGTGCCAACTGACACGCTCGAGACTACGCTTACCATAATATTATGGATTAACAGGAACTAATAGTGTAGATTCTACATCGAAAGAAGTATTAGCTTGATTGCATCCTCTACAGATAGGAACGATATACCATTTTCTATCTAATAGAGTATCTTTCTGCACGTGCGCTCCGACAGGATCTAAAAGAAATCTTCCGCATCTAGGACATCTCATTGGAATCATATGAGATGGATGTAGTTTTTTCCAATATTCTTTCCACGTGTTATAGGGTTCTGGTGCAGAATTATCACTTGTGCCATTTAAATTATGTACTCTAATTGCCATATTTTTGAAAAAACATTGTGAATGTTCATTATTTTCTGATAACTCAGTTTGTACCCTCATTTCTTTATTCAGGTGTACAAAATCCTGATTATTTCTTTTCTAGTCAAGTAATTATGACATTTTAGTAAGTACAAAAACTATTCCATTCTATCAAAAACTGCCAATTTGTCATGTTTAAATTAATAATCGGCGTAAAAACTGCCAAAAATCGCAATAAAATACAAAAATAATAGATTTTATTTGCGTATATAAAATATTTTTCTTACCTTTGCAGTCGATTTTTATTACACAATATAGGTAACAATATAAAAGTTTCATTCTATGATTGAAGAGTTAATTGCAAAAAATCTTTTGTCGTTTCGTGATGAAATGTGTTTGAGTTTCGAAGCGACCAATGATACAATGGGAGAAGATCAATTAGTAATGACCATGCCAGATGGTAAACGATTGCTACGCTTTGGTATGATTTATGGCGCAAATGCATCGGGAAAATCAAATGTGTTGTTCATATTGAATAGTCTTAAAAGATTTTGGAATTTTGTTCAGAAAGACGTCGATGCAGCCACTGGTTGGGTGCCATTCCGTTTTGACGTAGAAACGCCAAGCTTACCTACTGAATTAACACTTCGTTTTTATGTAAAGGGTATACGTTATTGGTATTTCCTTCGACTTACGGAACGTCAAGTGATTGAAGAGAAACTATCCTATTATTCTTCAAATCGTCCTACGATGCTCTTTCATCGTATTATGGAAGATGATCGACTTCTGCTAAATGTTAATCCTTCTGTGAATAAGTTAGACGATACTGAGTTAAAGCAATTACAAATCAATTGCTTCGACAATATGTCGTTCTTTGCTGCTCGTAGTCAAGTAAATATCCCCTTACGTTATATTGATGATGCGCGCGAATGGATGCGCGTGCAAGTTCTTGATACGGTTGATCCTGATTTGCGTATGTTTGATTATGCAAAATCTAAGATCGAAACGACACCAGAATTACTTCCTTATTTGCTTGAAAAATTACACTCATCTGATTTTAATATAACAGGTTTGCAAACTGAACGTCAAGCTTCAGATATCCCTGTCGAGATGATTAAAATGATTAATGAAGCTTCGGATATCTCCGATGAGATGAAGCGTAACTTACTAACGGATTTACAAGCAAAATTTGAACATACTGTTTACAATAGCCGTGGAAAAGAGAAGTACGTATTGGAAGATGGATGGGAATCGCGTGGTACAAGAAGAATGATTGGTATTGAATCTGTTATATTTCGTGCAAATCAAATAAAAGCACTACTGCCAATTGATGAGATAGAATCATCCCTGCATCCAGCGTTAATAGAACGCGTGTTATATGATTTTCTTAAGAGAGGAGGAGAAAGTCAGTTACTAATTACGACGCATTATGATTATCTCCTAGATTTAGTTAATGATTTAATCCGAAAAGATTGTGTTTGGTTTGCAGAGAAAGGTCTGGATGGGGCATCTACATTATACTCTTTGGCAGAGTTCGCTGGCTTAAACAAATTGAGTTCGCTTCAACGAGCATATCGCGGAGGGCGATTTGGCGCAACACCTAATATATAATTGTATGGCACGTAAAAAAGAGATACGAAAGTTACGAGAACCTATACCAACCTTAATAGGTGCTGGTATAACAGAGAAATGGTATTTTCGCCATCTAAAAGATTATGCACATTTAAAACTAGATATCAAACCTAAATATTTTGGGTCTGATACTGCATATGATATGCAAAAATTTGTAGAGGGCGTATTAGCCATGGGAGGGAAAGCTATTTGTATATTTGACATGGATACCACGCAATGGGACGATATAGAAAAGGATCGCAAAACTCAATTTATTGCTGCGTATCAGAAGAATCCGAATGTTATATTATGTGGTAGCATGCCAAGTATAGAATATTGGTTTTTACTCCATTTTGAAAAATCAAATCGTTATTTTGGCACTTCAGACAAGGTGATAGAAGCATTAAAACATTATATGCCTTTTGAAAAAAAGGAAAAGTTTTTATCGAAACCACAATGGATTCTTCCTTTGCTAAGTGAAAACAGAACCGAACAAGCAATGATTAATGCAGATGAGCTAAGAACTACAGGAGCTTCCTATACTGGGATTCCTAAAGTGCTGCGATTTTTAAATATTAACAACATGCAGAAATAAAAACTGAAATTATATATATGTCGGGAAAACGTTTTAAAATATTATGTATTGATGGAGGTGGCATAAAAGGGGTGTTTTCTGCTTCTGTTTTGGCAATGTACGAAGAAATGTACGGAATACGGATGACAGATTACTTTGACTTGATTGCAGGCACCTCGACAGGAGGGATAATTGCATTAGGTGCTTCTCTTGGCATTCCAATGGCTGACATTGTGAAATTTTATGAAAGTTACGGTCCGATTATATTTGACCAAAGAAATCCTCCTAAAACATGTATTGGAAAATATTTTAGAAGTAGGAAGTTTGCCATAAAACAAGCTATCTGGCGTAGTAAATATGACAACATTGAATTGGAAAAAGCATTACGCCACGTTTTTAGGGATCACACCTTAAAAGATAGCAATAACTTGCTATGTATTCCTGCTTATAATATAACAGCAGCACGTAATCGAGTTTTTAAAAAAGACTATGGCTGCAAGTATAATACAGATAACAACCTATCATATGTAGATGTTGCGATTGCTACGGCAGCAGCTCCCACATATTTTCCGGTAAAAGAGATCGATAATGTACAATATATTGATGGCGGGTTATGGGCATTGAACCCCACTCTTACGGCCTTAACCGAGTTTTTAAGAAATTTCTATTCTCAAGAAAATCCATACGATTACGACTCTGTATCAATATTATCTATAAGCAGTTGCCAAACAAATATTCAGGACTATGCTCCAAAAAAGAATCGTTCTTTTTTCGAATGGAAAAACACATTATTTGATATATATACAGATGGACAAAACCAAAGCGTAAATTTCTTTGTACAACAAATTCAAAAACACCTTCCATTCATAGATATTGTGCGTGTGCAAAACGATTCTCTATCCCCTCAAACAACTAAATATATTGATATGGATAATGCCTCATTAGATTCAATAAAACTAATGAAAGGATTGGGAGGTGACACGGCGATCAAATACAAGAAGGATGTTGTCAATTTTTTTAAAACAACAAAAACTTTTAATTTTTAAGTACTATGGCAAACAATCATGAACAATTTATTGCTTTCAACGATAAGATATCAGCAGAGGGCATTCGCGAGACTTTAAAATCAAATCGAAAAGTACTACGTGATAAAATTCGCGATTACTATAAAGAGCACTATCCTGATGATATTCAACCATGTTTTCATCAACAGGGGTCTTACGCTATGCATACACTATTAAATCCCATTGTCAGGGACGATAAATCAAAACCCTATGATATGGATGATGGTGTCTATTTTGTTGGAGATATAAAAAATAAGTTATACATACAAGAATATCACAATCGTATACTCCAAGCCGTTAAAGGTCATACAAACAAAGATCCTGAAGATAATGATCCCTGTGTAACAGTATATTATGCAGATGGACATCATGTTGACTTACCTATATACTTTATGGAAGAAGATGATGAACATCCTCAATTAGCGCACAAAAGTCAAGGGTGGATTGACTCTGATCCTAGAGAATTTTATAAATGGTTCAATGGCATAAAAGAAAATAATCAATTACGCCGATTAGTACGCTATTTGAAGGCATGGGCTGATTATGAGGAATATACCAATGGTACAAAAATGCCATCAGGATGCATCATGACTATTTTGGCTGCTAAATATTATGTTAGGAATGAGCGTGATGATATAGCGTTTAAAGATTTATTAGTTGCTATACACGTTGCACTTAACGATAAATTTGAATGTCTACGACCAACTTTCCCTATAAATGAAGATTTATTTGCGGGCATAAAATGGGCTCTTCGTAAAGATTCCTTTATGAAGGCATTGAAAGATTTTAAAGATGATGCTGTTCTGGCTATTAATTCTAAAAATCCTCATGATGCCTGTTTAAAATGGCAGCTGCATTTTGGAAATCGTTTTTGTTGTTCATCAGTTTCTAATAAGGATGAGGATGCTCTTGAGCAGGCATCTGCGGGACCGAAATTGAATACAAGTCGTTATGCATAATGTAATATACATATTGCAAGATTGCCTCATAAGATTACAACAAACGGAAAATGTTGTTCAGGTTGAAGCAAGAAAAATACTGCCTAATCTACATATCGCAACGAAATACATAGATTGTTGGGAGATTAAACCTGTTATAACGGTTCAAAGTATTGCGAAGCGCATAACGTTGTATATGTGCTTTGATTCTTCTTTTCCATATTCATGGCCAGATATATATTTCCTAGATAAACAATTTGATTATTTAACTCATATTGGGTATGATGATCGTAAATTATGTCTATTCCCAGATGAAGCAATGGTCAATCCTCAAAAACCAATGGAAATGATTGATTGTACGCTAAAATGTGCATGTAGATTATTACAGGAAAATATTGACGGAAAATTAAATGATGACTTCAAACAGGAAATATTAAGTTATTGGAGATATACATATGATAAAGAATCATACATTGGAACCGGATATTTATTAAGTCGTTCAACTCTTTCTGAAGGTGTGCAATTGAAGGTACGGCTAACAAACAATGGTTTATTCATCTATGACGAAACCGACTCAGTAGCTAATCGTATACTGAAAAATTGTTGCGAAGAATCTGAAAGAACAACATATGATGTTATGTTTGTATCGGAATATAAATTGCCAGATAGACCTCCATATCATATTACTCCTACTAAAGTGAAACAGAACGCATTAGGTTCTTTTGAAAATATTAAACGATTCATCGCAAAACACAAAAATACATATTCATATCTTTTATTTTCAATCCCAGACACCACTTCATTTGGAGCGGTGTGTATACCTCCGACTCCAACTAGATTGAAAGGATTTCGCCCAGGAATGGTTTCTCCAATGCAATATTTATTTACGATGAACAAATCAGATTGTTTGAAACGCTACACTATATGTCCATATGATATAGAGCGTATTAGCGAAAGAACTTCTGGATGTGTTGCCACAAAACGTAATTATTGGATTGGAGGACTTGGAAGCGTTGGATCTAATTTGATTTATTATTTAAATAGCGAACAAGATGTGTCATTTGTTTTGGTAGACAATGAGTTACTGACAGTAGATAATGTCGGAAGGCATTTTTTGGGTTTCCCTAGTATTGGAAAATGGAAGGCGGAGGAACTAAAAAAATATATCTGTAGTCTGCGTCCGGAAAGGAATGTTCTAGCTTGTCAAGCGTCCATTGAGCAGATTCTCTTCTCTAACAAGATAACATCAAATATTCCTGATGCATTATTTTTATGTACTGGTAATACTAATGCCGAACGGTATATTTTGGAGAAATTGAAGGATTCTATTCCAGAATACCCAATTTTTATTCTATGGCTTGAGCCGTATGCCATTGCAGGTCACATGGTATATCTAAACCCCAATTATGGTATTCCTTCGGATTTTTTATCCACATCATACCCTTATAATCTAATAGCAGAATCCGAATATAATTCAGAAGATAAATCGTTTACAAAACGAGAATCTGGATGTGCAAATACATATACAAATTATGGAGGATCAGATGTGGTTTCATTTTTGTCTTCAATATATCCGATTATACAACAAATATTGCAAGAACCAACAAAGTCAACTTTTTATAGGTGGATAGGAAATATAAATATTGCAAAAGAAAAGGGGATTCTTCTCTCTACACAAGACCAATTAAAAAAAGGCGAGATACAGTTATTCCGTATATAGAAATTTCGCAGGACATATTGGATGCTTTAAGTGAATATAAGCAAATAGAAGGTCCCGAAAAAGCTGGAGTGCTTAGTGGAGTTGTACTAGGGAATAACCGCTATAGAATTAAGAAAGTTTCTCCCCCGATGACAATAGAGGGGGCTACGCGAAATAGTTGTGAACGTGATGCTAAATTGGCCAATGCATTTATTCAAGAACAATATGAGCAATCTGGGCATACTAGTATATATATGGGAGAATGGCATACGCATCCTGAATCTAATCCTACACCATCAGGAGCAGATGTTTCTTCTGTGATAAAGATTGCATATCTGCCAGACAATGATTTACCATTCGTTATTTTGTGTATCGTGGGGCTAGAGAGTATTTATTGGGGATGTGTTATAAATGGAAAGATACAAAAAATAAGTGTGAATATGATATAGATTTATTTTGCTACAATGAATTGTATTCATTCTTTTTTCTCCCCAATACGGTGTTCGCTCCGCTCACGACTTTATTTTATCAAGATTATTTGAAAAGAAATCTGCGGACTGCATATCGGAGAGGATAGAGAGTATACACGAAGAGAAGCTACCTATAGGTAACTTCTCTCTTTTTTGCATATCCTCGTGCGCATGGTCGCGTGTGTCCCTAATAGAGGATTATCCCTCGTTACTCCTTTTTGTCGCATGCGTAATTATCTCCTGCGCCATTGAGCGTTCTCTTGAGCGTCCGCTCAAGAGAATGCTAAGTGGCGCTACCGCTCATATCTCCGCATGCTCAGCACTAACTGGACCAACGAGGAGTAATCCTTTAAACGATCGTACGGCCTTTTAAGTCCTTATAATACAAAAAAGCCATCCCACGGATGGCTTTTTTGTACTTCACAATTCTTTACCTCAACAACTGCGCAGCGTGGTTCTTAGTGTCCACCTTTTCAATGAGTTGAATCAAGATGCCCTGCTCGTCGAAGACGAAAGTCTTGCGCAAGGTTCCGACACAGGTCTTACCGCACATCTTCTTTTCGCCCCATGCGCCAAAAGCTTGCAACATCTCCGTAGAGGGATCAGAGAGCAAAGGAAAAGGTAATTCGTATTTGGCAATGAAGTTCTGGTGCGATTTCTGGCTATCTTTGCTCACGCCATACACTTGATACCCTTCTGCCAAAAAGCGATGGTAATTATCGCGCAAGTTGCATGCCTCCGCAGTACAACCTGGGGTGCTATCCTTTGGATAGAAGTAAATGACGGTTTTCTTACTCACCAACTGCTCGTTGGTCACGATATTTCCATTTTGATCTGCCACGC
>JAFTSS010000088.1 GCA_017467185.1 Paludibacteraceae bacterium
GACGGTTTAGACTCGTCGGTAAAATAAAAAATGACCGAGTGATGAAGATGTGTGACGGTTCTGACACATCGGTAAAATAAAAATTGACCGAGCGAAGTAAATAACGGGGTTAGCTCCTATGAGTTAACCCCTTATTTCTTATAACGAGGTCGAATTATGGATTATTATGTAGAGATTTTAAGATTATCTCGAAAATTTTACAAAGACTATCCCAAGTCAAAATACCCAGAAATATTAACAAAAGATGCGAGGGCATATGCATGTTTGTTGATTGATACAAAAGAGTATACTATTTGTATACCATATAGAACAAACATTCCACACCGAAACGCTTTTCATTTTAAAAACTCCCAAAGATCCAAAAACAACGATTCGGGATTGGATTATTCGAAGATAGTTATCACCAAAAATAATGAATATGTTGAAAATGTTCCAGCTGTGATCGATAAAGACGAATATAACGAAACAATGATTCACATAGAAAGAATAGTAAACGATGCATTAGAATATATTTCTACATATTGTAATCACATCAAAGGGAATAAAAAACTGCATCATAGAGAATTTATTCGAAAATACGGATGCTCTACATTATCATATTTCCACGATGAACTTAATTTAAACTAATTTTTCACTATAAAAGCTAAAGACCAGCATCAATTAATGTGCTGGTCTTTTTGCCATCTGTATTATTACTTTTTCTTGTAATAAATATCCATAAAAAGATTTATCAATGTGTTTGTTCTGTCTTTCAACTCGTAATAGGTTTTTTCTCTCTTCGCCCCGTTATCAAACATCGGCAAAAATGTTAAGTTCGATGGGGATGAAATTCCAACAACGCCTCGTTCTCTAGTTGACAAACCATCTAGTCTTGATTGTGGGATAATATGTTCAATGTCCATATTGTTGTGTGGTTCGCTGCATCTTTTCTTTATTATGTAGCTCTGCATTTGCAAAATATTAGAAATCCCATTAATTTTTCCATAATTTTGTGTAGAATTTAACCCTATAAATTGGAATTTGACTCTGTATAGAATTAAAGCGTTTCGAATTTTTCGCCCATAAGCGCATCATCAGAGTAAAGCTCGCGAGGAAGCATATTAGGATACTGATGCCACTGTCTTACGGACATTGTACCACGACCGCCTGTAAGAGTTCTTACTGTTCCATCGTTATTCGTGAACGTACCTTCAACCTTATCAAAAATAAGAGTTGCTACGGGATTGTCGGGTGTTTGGAAGGTTACACCCCATACACGCGCGTTGCATACGTGCGCTCTTGCTTCATATACACCGTCCTCAACCTTGATCCTGATGTTGTAGTAAGAAGGAACAAAACCGTCAAGCTCACGCATAAATGCCCAATCCTCGTGGGTGATCTCCATTTCTGCGGTATCTCTGTCGCCGCCCTTGAGATTGCCGTTTGAGGTGTAGTGCTTATCGTTTTCAATATCATAAACAGAGTAGTCCTTCATTCCAAGACGCATGTCGTACATCGAGGAGTGGATTTCATTGAAGGTAATATAACCCCAATCCTCCCAGCCACCAAGCTCTGCGGCAGACGAATCAACTGCAACATATCTTTCGCGTTGACCTGTTCCCTTAACCTTGATTTCCTTGTCGTTCAGCCAAATTGTTCCGTCAACATCACCAGACCAGTTGTAGCCGTAGGTGATGGAGTGCTGTGTAAGAAGCGAGGGCTTCTCTCTGCCGTACCAAAGAGGAAATCCGTGCGCTCTGTGATA
>JAFTSS010000009.1 GCA_017467185.1 Paludibacteraceae bacterium
TATATAAACAAAAAGTCCGTCTTGCACCAACATAGAGTTGAGCATGACGAACGCATCTTTTTTGTCGTTAAGTATTGTGTTATAGTGTTTTGAAACCAAGTCGTTGTGTGTTTCCGCTGCATGTTTCATCGAACATACAAAAGCACCACCACCCAATTCAATCTCTTCGTCACCAGCCCACACATCATTTATAATAGGAGCAACCACGGCTTTGATGCCTGGCACTGCGCAACGGAACATATCTTCTGCCTTAAGTCCGAATGTCAAACGATTGATATTCACGCCCCAATCGGTTTTCAGAGCATCGAAAAGCGGACAGTATAAATATTCCTCAGTTCTGCGTGTTGGGAAATCTACTGACTCCAACATGCGTGCTGCCTCATCGCGCTCAGCATTGAACACTGATGCCGACTTAGCCGCAATTTGTCCGCCTACCTCTTTATATAAATCTATAAATTGTTTTGTCATATTTTGTTGTTATATTGTTTTTAACAGAAGTACATACTTTATTTATGAGACAATTAATTTGGTTTATATTTGAAAATTCTGTTGGTCGACTTTGTTTTTTAAGTACATGCTTTGTGATTAAACATGATTTAGGGCCTGTACTTAAAAAAGCGATTGTCCGCGTTTACTTGTAAAATAGTGCAATATATTATAAGCCAGTCAACAAGTCTTTGTACTTATGTTAAAAATAAAAATTATTTATTGTGCATAGATTTAATCCAGTCGTAACCTTTTTCTTCCAATTCTAATGCCAACTCTTTAGGACCTGACATTACGATTTTTCCGTCAACCAATACATCTACAATGTCTGGTACGATATAGTCCAAAAGACGTTGATAGTGAGTGATTACGATAGAGGCATTCTCTGGAGTTTTCAATAGATTCACACCATTTGCTACAATGCGCAAAGCGTCAATATCAAGACCTGAGTCAGTTTCGTCGAGAATTGCCAAGCGAGGTTCGAGCATAGCCATTTGGAATATTTCGTTGCGTTTTTTCTCGCCACCCGAGAAGCCTTCGTTTACAGCACGATTAGCCAATTTGCTGTCTAATTCCACCAACTGACGTTTCTCACGCATCAATTTCAAGAAATCACCCGACGACAAAGCCTCCAAGCCACGATGTTTGCGTTGTTCGTTCACTGCTGCACGCATAAAGTTCACCATGCTGACGCCTGGTATCTCCACAGGGTATTGAAAACTCATAAACACACCTTCGCGAGCACGCACTTCAGGTGGCATAGCCAAAAGGTCTTTGCCATAGAATGTAATCGAACCGCTTGTTACTGTGTATGCAGGATGACCCGATAACACATTACTCAACGTACTTTTACCTGCTCCATTAGGCCCCATAATGGCATGCACTTCACCGGGTTTCACCGTCAAGTTCAACCCTTTCAATATCTCTTTGCCTGCAATCGAGGCATGTAAATCTTTAATTTCTAACATATTTTTATTAGACTTTTAGTAGCGAGTAGCGAGTAGCAAGACTACAAGCATCGCTTGTTTTATTATTTTTGTATATTATATTTTTTGTTTTCTGTTTTTTTTATCCGAATGGTTAATTGTGCATTATTCTATACCCCACATAAACCAAAAACCATACTACAAACAACACATTTGCTATTTTGCTTTGATTCATGCTGAAATACAAACTCAAACACATCACGGCAAACAATCCTGGTATGGCTATTAATTGTGTAAATTCAGCACCAAACACCACAACCCATATCATCGACAACCAAAAGCCCCAATTGATAAACATAAAATTCAATCGTGTATTCAGTTTGTAATTGCTTGGACTAAAATGGTAATTTATAAATGTAAATAATATCAATGCACCTGTAAAACAGCCGATTATAATATCACCTTTGGTCAGCGTCATATCATGCCAAAGCGAAACATTAATAAATCGGTTTAGATAATTTATTAGAATATCAAGCGAGTCAAACAACCAAAACAGACTACCTACAACTATACTCAATGTAATGACACCCAACAAAATACTCAAAAACACACGTCGTGTAATGACCCTAAAAATTATCATTCCCAACACAAACAACACAGCCAACCAAATGTATGTGGGTTCAAATAATGCGGCAACACCTAATAGAAGTGTAATGTTAAATGCAGCAGCCACCTGTGTTTCAAAGTGATACATCTGTATCAACTCTTTCATTGCTAAGATAAAAAACACTGCTGCGATATAACTTTCATCAAAAGGTTGAATATAGCCAATACATCCAGCCATTACGAGTCCTATGGTCAATGGCATCGACGACCTTACGGGTATGATTTGCAATTGATTACATAAAAACATCATCCACACCATTATCCCCGTCATTGCCACAAATCCCAATATCTGCGACCACATCATCGGTAGCGACCACACCACAAAATGCTTCATAAACAACATTTGCACAGAACCGCTACTTAATTGTGCATTGTGCATTATGAGTTGTGCATTGAATAAAAAAGCCCCCACAATCACACTGATTGCAATATTGATTGCACTCGGTTGTGTAAAAAACTTTGTAATATTTATTCGTGCAGGTCTCATTTATTTTATAAATGCTGTATAATTCTTGTGTGATAATCGCCAACGCCGAAAGGTTTGTCTTTAGTGTCGAGATTTTGCGAAGCAAAAGCAAGACCATTATGTTAAAAGAATAAATATGTTCTTATGTCTTTCTGTCTAAAAAACTAACGCCGTGAGGACTTTAATCTTTTTCTAAATTTTGTTGATATGCGGGACACTCAAGCCCGCATATCATATTTCAAAAACGAGCGAAGCGAGTAAAGTCTCTTAACTCTAAACTCTTAACTCTCAACTTTTATTTAAGTCCACGTCCAATAAGCATAGCTTCTGGATTAGGTTCTGCACCACGGAAGTCGCGATACAATTTCATAGGGTCTTCTGTGCCACCTTTTTCGAGCAATGTGCGGAATTTAGCAGCTGTTTCTTGATCGAAGATACCTTTTTCTTTGAACAATGCGTAAGCATCTTTGTCTAATACTTCAGCCCACAAGTAGCTATAATAACCTGCGCTATAACCGCCAGCCCAGATGTGGTTGAAGTAAGTTGTGCGGTAGCGTGGAGCAATTTCTGGAATCAAACCAATTTTGTCCATCATCTCTTTCTCAAATGCGATAGGGTCTGTGATGCCTTCTACCGATTTGAGGTCGTGCCAGTTCATATCGAGGATAGCAGCAGCTGTCAACTCAGTAGTCATAAATCCTTGATTGAATGTAGCTGATGCATTGATTTTTTCGATGATTTCGTTAGGTATCAATTCGCCTGTTTGATAGTGTTTTGCATACATTGCAAGTACTTCTGGTTCAAATGCCCAGTTTTCCATGATTTGTGATGGCAACTCTACGAAGTCGCGTGATACGTTAGTACCGCTCACTGACACATAGTTAGCTTTTGCCAACAAACCGTGCAAGCCGTGACCAAATTCGTGGAACATTGTTTCTGCTTCGTCTAATGTAAGCAATGATGGAGTAGTAGCAGTTGGTTTTGTGAAGTTACCAATGTTGATAACCACTGGACGAACGTCTTTACCCTCTTCGTTGATATATTGTTCACGGAAGTTTGTCATCCATGCACCACCGCGTTTTGATGCGCGTGGGTAGTAGTCTGTATAGAAAATACCAATCAATGAGCCATCTTTATCTGTCACTTTAAAGCATTCTGCTTCAGGGTTGAACAATGGCATATTGTCTAATTTTTCAAAATTCAAACCATAGAGACGGTTAGCCAATGCAAACATACCTGCGCGAACGTTTTCCATTTGGAAATAAGGTTTGATTTCGTCTTCGCTCATTGCATATTTCTCTTGACGCACTTTTTCTGTGTAGTAGTCCCAGTCCCATGCTTCAACTTTTACGCCGTTGCCTTCGCGGTCTGCAATTGCTTGCATTTCAGCCAATTCTGCTTTTGTTTTTTCGTTTGCAGCTTTGAAAATATCGAGCAAGAACGAGTTCACAACGTCAGATTTTTTAGCCATTGTGTCGTCGAGGATAAAGTCTGCCGATGTTTCAAAACCGAGCAAATTAGCTTTTTCGATACGTAATTTCATGATTTGCAACACGATTTCTTTGTTGTCGTTTTCGTTGCCGTTATTACCGCGTTCGATGTATGCTTTGTAAACTTTTTCACGCAAGTCACGGCGTTCGCTGTATTGCAAGAATGGGATACGACTTGGGTTTTGCAATCCAATCACCCATTTACCTTCCAAACCTTCAGCTTTTGCTGCTTCAGCTGCTGCTGTGCGAACTGCTTCTGGCAAACCAGCCAAATCTTCTTCTGATTCAAGAACAAGTTTGAAAGCATTTGTTTCAGCCAACAAGTTGTTACCAAATTTTTGTTGCAATGTAGAGAGTTCTGCATTGATTTCACGCATACGTGCTTGTTCTGCTTCTGGCAATGAGATA
>JAFTSS010000089.1 GCA_017467185.1 Paludibacteraceae bacterium
TTTGACTTTAGACTGTGAACATTCGAGCATTAACTCGTACTTTTTCGCTGCAAAGGTACAATAATTTTGTGATACCTACAAGAGATAAATGGCGAAAATCGTATTTTTATCCCATTTCGCGAATAAACCTTATACACGTTTCCTAGAAGTTTCGCGACCACCATAGGAGATCTGTGGGAGATCTATGGGCTTTCGGTGGCTTTCAGTCTGCCGTTTTTACCTTTCCGTTTTTCGGTGTGCCTCTATAATAATGCTACAAAAATCTTCGGCGCGGAAGGGGTTTTGCGCCGAAGATTGGAGAATGTGGAGGGTAAAATGGTATATACAACACGCGGGAAGTATAGTATTTACAAGACTTCCCGCGTGAGTGTATTTTTTTGAAAAAAGTTTTCGCGTGCCGAAGATTGTGCCGAAAGTTTAGCTATCAATCCAACTCAATACAAGAAGCCAAACAACCAAAGCGGTATACGATTGCCCACTCCCATCTCTACATCATCCACAGCGAGGAAACTATTTGGTTGGTCTTTTATTTGCTCAAATGTCTTGCTTGCTCCGCCTACCTCAAAGAGATATTGATTGTCCACAAAAAAATCCCCTTGTTTAGGCAAAAGTATTTCATGCAGCACCTTCAACTGATTATAGAAAAATGTCTCACGTAGCGTTCCTTCATCAACATGTTGCGATAGTGCATACATTAAGTTTGTATTGTCCAAATATATCTTATCTGGTTTTATCAATGATTTCAGACTACGTATTTCGCTGCTATATAGAGCTAGCATAGATGCTCGCTCCAAGAGATAAAGCATCTTCATTCCCGTATTACGATTGGTATCTAATACGCGAAATAATTCTGCCATTTTAGGCTGTAGTGGCACACGTTCTGCTAGTACGACTAGCATCTTTTGTACCTTTTGTAACGTACTAAAGTCCACATCTTCTACCATTGGTACATCCTCCTCTATCACTCGTTTGATAACTGTTTGAAGGCGTTCGCCAAAACCATCTGCTTCTGCTTGATAGAATGGATAATAACCATGTTTGAGGTAACGCTCAAAAAGAGGAAGTACTTTCACTTTTGTAAAAATATTCGTAGCAATGGTGGTGTGATTGGTTAATAACTCCTCTAATGCTACTGCTTCTCCGACATTGCACCCCTCCAACTGCATAAACTCACGAAAAGACATGCCATAGAGTGTGTACGAGCGTGCTCGACGTGATAGGTCTCCTTCGTGTGCATGCATTTGCAACATGGATGATCCCGTATAGACCACGTACATGTCGGGATAGTTATCATAGATATTTTTTAGTAGGAACTGCCAATCAGGATAGCATTGTATCTCATCAAAGAAGACATACATGCCTCCATGCGTGTAGTGATATTGTACCAGTTCTGCAACATCGTGCGTTTTGAACCATAGGTTATCAAGAGAAACATACAACACTTGTGAACGATCTGCGAATGTTTCTTTGATGTGCTGCAATAATAGTGTCGTTTTACCGACACCTCTACAACCTTTAATGCCAATTAGTCGGTTATTCCAATTGATTGTGTAATACAAATAGCGGTGGAAATCAACACTTGTTTTGCTGATGCGA
This sequence comes from Paludibacteraceae bacterium, assembly GCA_017467185.1. Taxonomy (GTDB): domain Bacteria; phylum Bacteroidota; class Bacteroidia; order Bacteroidales; family Paludibacteraceae; genus Aphodosoma. Next base: position 1,597 of record JAFTSS010000089.1, read on the forward strand.
TATTCCATCAGCGTGCGCAATTGAGCATAATCTTGTGCAGTAATCATAGCATTATTTTGTTAAATTTGCTGCAAAGGTAATACTTTTATTTGAAATGCGCAAGAAAATAGTAAATAAAATTACTACTTTTACAATAAAAATGATAAATACAATTATCTTATAAGATGCTTATAGTATATACAACACGCGGGAAGTGCAGTGTTTACTAAGCTTCCCGCGTGAGTGTATTTTTTTTTGGACAAGTATACGGATGGGCTGCCTTGTTAAGTTGAAGTAGGCGGAAAGTTGTTTACAAGTTTCGGGAGCACCATAGGAGATCTCTAGCACATCTGTGGGCTTTCTGTGGCTTTCTATAAATGTGTCTCTATAATAATGCTGCAAAAATCTTCGGCGCGGAAGGGTTTTTGCGCCGAAGATTGGAGAATTTGGAGGGTAAAATGGTATATACAACACGCGGGAAGTATAGTATTTACAAGACTTCCCGCGTGAGTGTATTTTTTGAAAAAAGTTTCTTCGCGCGAAGATTGTGCCGAATGGATGATGCACTAATATACAAAACTGAATAGCCAAAGAAGTATACGATTAATATCTCCCACAGATGTATTTTATATTGTGCATACTATCATATGAGTAGTGATATGTATAACAAATAAATGCATACACCTATAAATAGGAGACAACCAAGAATTTTGATTATTAATAAAACAAAGTAATCTAGAGCACTAACTTTTCCAGATGTAAATACTATTGCGAGAAAGATAACGATGCCCACAATAATCCATGTCATAATGTAGTAACTTTTAATGGTTAAATATTTTTTGAAATTCGCTGCAAAGGTACTACATTAAACTGCTAAAAGTTGTCAGTATATAAAGAAAAACACATATTTAGGCATTTTGTATAAACGCATTTTTTATGGTTTATTGACCCGAATATTTGTATAATCTGTAAGAATTAATTTATTCCCTACTTGTTCGAATTTTACATAAGCTTTTCGTTTTCCTTTATGTTCATACACATTTAATACAACACCATCACCATAAATTGGATGAGTGATTTTGCTCCATTTCTTTATTTCAATCTCATTTTTATTTTCCTTTATCTTCTCTACAGGATGTTCTGCTATATTGTTTTCCATAGGTAACCCCGTCTCAAAATCAATTTCAGCCCCGTCTCCATATCGTCCGATAACGTTGATGACTTCATTTTTTAGTGTACGAGATCTACTTTTGAATTGTACTTTACATGTATTATCACTATTAACTTGTAATATTTTTCCAAAACCAAATACTTCATGTTCAATGAAATCATTCACCATGAAAGTTTCTTCATCACTTTTATACTCTTCGTGTTTTGTTGCGTTATTAAATGCTTTAATGAGTTTGTCTGTCTCACTCCAAAGTGATTCATTCATTTTCCCCTTTGTTACAAACAAAGTACGTTCGATCTCTCGTAAAAAGCGAGAGGGATATTTGTCACTATTCGATGCAAAATCATATCCTTCTGATTCGCTTAAATACAATATGTTTTCTGCTCGTGTAACTGCAACATACATTAATCTTCTTTCTTCTTCCAAACCTCTTGCCCTTCCGTATCGAATCGAACGATATGAAGGTAACCCACCATCAAATAGTTGAATCACGAAAACGCACGGAAACTCCAAACCTTTTGCTTGATGAATTGTCATCAACTTAACGGCATCTAGAGACATGTCAGTATCTGTGTTTGTATACAAAGCAATGTCTTGTAAAAAAGTTCCCAAATCAATATCTTCATTTATGTTTGCTTCTTCGTAATATTTAATAGACATTTTTAATTCTTCTAAATTCTGCAATCGTTCTTCATCTGCATCTAATCTTAGTGAATCAAGATAGTTACTATCTTTGAGTATCATATCTAATAAATCAGAGATAGATAATGAATATTGTTTATTTCTTGCTTCTTGAATTAAATCTACAAATTGAATAACACTCTCCTTTTTTATAAGATCATAATCTACCATTTGCTTTAATGCATCATATAATAGCATGTTATGGTCCGTTGCATAATCTTGTATAGTTGCTATGAATACATCTCCTAATTTGCGAGATGGGGTGTTGATAATTCTCAAAAAAGATATATCATCCCCTTTTTCAACCAATCTCAGGTAAGCCAATGCATCTTTAATCTCCTTTCGTTCATAAAAACGTATCCCACCATAAATCTTATATGGAATATGTTTTTTTATAAGTTCTTGTTCTACACATCTAGTCATGTGTGACGCTCTATATAAAATACAAATATCACGATAGTTTACTCCCAACTTATGAGCAGCAACAATCTCTTTCACCACCCATTGCATTTCTTCCACTTCATTCCTACCATGAAAGTGAATAATTTGCTTTCCTGTAGGACGTAATGAAAACAAATCTTTGTCTAGTCGATTAATATTGTTTTTAATAATGCAATTGGCTACATTCAATATATCAGGTGTTGAACGATAATTTTGATCAAGTATAATCGTTTTGTCATTTTCAAAAGCTAAAAAGGATTCTATTTTAGCTCCACGCCATTCATAAATAAGTTGGTCTGGATCTCCAACAATAAATAAATTATTGTGTTTAGCAGCCAGCAATTCAATCAAATACCATTGCCTGTCGCTACAGTCTTGTGCTTCATCAAGCAATATATACTCTAATTGATCTTGCCAATATTGACACACTTCATCATAATTGTCCAAAATATATATGGCAAAATATATTATGTCATCGAAATCAAGAGAGAAATTCTTTAATTGCTTTTCGAGATAAATTGTGAATATTTTATAATTAACACAATCTTCTTTATCCAAATCCTCTAAGTTGGATATTATATTCTTTTCAAATCCTTTTATTGTACAAGGTAATAAATTTTTAAGAATGTAATCTTCACCTCCTTTTAAGCCTGTAATAATATCTAAAATGTTTTTTGCAGAGTATTTTTCCCGATCAAGTTCTAATTCTTTTAAAATTTGCTTTGCAGTAGATTTTCGATCTTCTTCATCAAGAATTGTAAAACTCTTCGGGTATCCTAAGCGATAGATATCTCTTCTTAATATTTTAACACAGAATCCATGTATTGTACAGATAAAATCATTAACATCACCATCTGGAAGATATTTTGCAATTCTTTTTCGCATTTCATTCGCCGCCTTATTGGTAAAAGTTAAACATAAAATATGGGCTGGACTTATGCCCAGTTTATCTACTAAATAACAAAAACGACTAGTTAAGGTTTTAGTTTTACCAGAACCTGCACCAGCTACGACTCGAATTCTTCCCTCTGTAGCTTTGACCGCTTCTAACTGTTGAGGATTAAGTCCTTCTATATAATTTTCCATAAAGTTGTTTTGTTTTTCTTGATGTATTGATTACACGTTTTTTGTTGTGGATTTCGGGTACTAAAATAAAAGCGTGAACTTTCGTTCGCTTCATTTGAGTTTTGAGGTTCTGGACTACCTTGAATATCAAATTTGCACCAAAAGCCCACGCCGATAGCGTGAGCGTTTATAGGCTTGTGCTTGATATTCAATAAGTTTGAAAGTGTCCAGTTTTCAAAA
>JAFTSS010000090.1 GCA_017467185.1 Paludibacteraceae bacterium
GAACGGACGGTCAAGTCGGTGCGTTACACCACAAAACAAATTGCCAGGCTTGTTGTATTTCTCTTTGAGGTATAGTTTAATTACCTCTGGTAGAGTTTAATCACCTGTTTTATCTCCCTGTACAATTTCGCCCACGGATTTATTTACTATAATACGGTTATTATCTTCGTATAGAACCTTCATAGTAGTTGAAATTTTAAATTTGAAATTTGAAATTTTTTGTTGTGAAAATAACTTTCACATTTTTATCGCCAAAGGCTCAAAGACCATTGGTTCACATTTCAACTTTCACATTATTTTCTTTGTTTTACAGCTTCGTAAACTATGATACCTGTAGCAACAGACACGTTGAGTGAGCCAATTTGTCCGAGAATTGGAATAGAGACCATGTCGTCAACTATGCGTAGTATGTCAGGCGAAATGCCTACATCTTCTGCTCCCATGACGATAGCAAGAGGTCCTTTATAATCTGTTTTAGAGTAGTCGTGCGATGCTTTTTCTGAAGCAGCAATTACTTTAATACCACATTTTTGGAGGAATGAAACAGTGTTGTGAAGGCTATTTTCGCGACAAACAGGTATTACGTGCAACGCACCAGCCGAAGTTTTAATAGCATCGGCATTGGCAGCCGCGCCACCTTTCATCGGTACAACAATCGCATCAACGCCAGCACATTCGCAAGTACGAGCAATAGCTCCAAAATTGCGTACGTCGGTAACGCCATCAAGAATGACGATAAATGGGTCTTTGCCTGCTTCGTAAAGGGCTGGAATAATGTTGTCGATACGTTGATATTCGATAGAAGAGATATAAGCCACAACGCCTTGATGGTTTTTCATCGTAAGTTTGTTGAGCTTTTCAAGTGGTACTTTCTGAATAGGTACTTGAAGGTCTTTTAACTTGTCAAACAACTCTTTAGCCAAATCGCCACCCATTTCGCGACGGATGAAAACTTTGTCTAATTCTTTACCTGCGTCGATAGCTTCGATAACGGCGCGAATACCGAATATCATATTTTTCTCTTTTATCTGTTTCATTTTTAGTGGGTTTTAAATATTTGTGCAAAGATAGTAAAAATAATTCATAATTCATAACTCGTAATTCATATTTTTTTTCTAAATTTGCAGATTGTAATATGATGTTGAATTTTGATTGTGGAATTTAATTTTCAACTTTCAATTCTCAATTCTCAATTCTTAATTCTCAATTCTCAATTCATAAAGTGGATAGATTACGTTTTTTTAGTATGGGTAGCGGCAGTAGTGGCAATTGTTACTACATAGGCACAGCGAGTTACGGCTTCTTGATAGATGCTGGCGTAGCGGTGCGTACCGTTAAACGTGAACTAAAAGAACATGGTTTGTCATTCGAAAATATTTGGGGTATATTTATTACTCACGATCACACCGACCACATCAAGGCAGTAGGCGTTTTGGGCGAAAAATATCATATTCCTGTCTATGTTACTGCAGAAATGCTCAATGGTATCAATCGAAATTATCGTGTTACGGAGAAATTGGTTTCTGCTCATAAACTATATAAGAAGGGTGATAATATCGTAATACGCGATTTTTCGATTCAGGCGTTCCCTGTGTCGCACGATGCCTCAGATTGTGTGGGTTACTCGTTTGATTATGGCAATCAGCGTTTTGTGATTGCAACAGACCTCGGATTTATAGGTAAAGAGGTGGCGGATTATATTGCGAGAGCCAATTATCTCGTGATTGAGGCTAATTACGATGACAATATGTTGAAAAATGGACCATATCCTTATCCACTGAAACAGCGTGTACGTTCGCATGTAGGTCACATGTGCAATGAGCATACTGCACGTTTCTTGGCAGATAATCCTAGTGAATATTTATCTCACGTATTCCTTTGTCATTTAAGTCAAGAGAATAACACTCCTGAAATTGCATTTAATACAGTGAATGATGCTTTAGTTGAAAAGGGTATTGCATTAGAATTGCTTCAACCACTTGAACGCACGATACCATCGCCAATGTATATTTTCAAATCATACGAAGCAGAATAAAATAAAAAAGCAACCAATTCAATTTGGTTGCTTTTTTTTGTTGTAGGGACACAGCATGCTGTGTCCGCTTTTTTATGAATTAAGTAGAAGTAGTAAATCTTGCGACTTACTACTTGCTACTTATGTCTAACAAATTAGAGTTGTTTTTTAGGTTTGATGTTCAATTTCACTGGTTCAACCATGTTTTCAGGAGCAAGGATAGTGTCGAGGTCTTCTTTGCTCAAGATGTCGTGTTCGAGCACGAGGTCATAAACACCTTTACCTGTAGCCATTGCCTCTTTAGCAATTTTAGTTGAGTTTTTGTAACCAATGATTGGGTTCAATGCAGTAACGATACCGATTGAGTTGCGAACTTGGTTCATGCAGTTTTCAGCGTCAGCCACGATACCATCGATGCAGAGAGTGCGGAGAGTGTTGAAACCGTTAGTAAGCAATTGGATAGATTCGAACAAGCTGTAAACCAATACAGGCTCCATAACGTTCAATTCGAGTTGAGCATTTTCAGAAGCCAACATAACAGTTGTGTCGTTACCGATTACTTTGTAGCAAAGTTGGTTCATCACTTCTGGGATAACAGGGTTAACTTTACCAGGCATGATAGAAGAACCAGGTTGCATTTCTGGCAAGTGAAGTTCGTGGATACCGCAACGAGGACCAGAGCCCATCAAACGAAGGTCGTTACAGATTTTGATGCTCTTCAATGCAATGCGTTTCAAGTTAGAAGAATAAGCAACCAATACGTCAGTAGCAGAAGTAACTTCGATAAGGTCTTCAGCCAAAGTAACGTTCCAGCCAGTGATTTCGCGCAAAGCTTCAACGCAAAGTTTGCTATAGCCAGGTTCAGAGCAGATACCAGTACCGATAGCAGTAGCACCCATGTTGATGCAAAGCAATTCTTCAGCAGTAGCTTTCAAGCATTTAACTTGCTCTTTCATACCATTTGCAAAAGCTTGGAATGTTTGACCAAGAGTCATAGGCACACCGTCTTGCAATTGAGTACGACCCATTTTTACTACATTTTTGAATTCAGCAGCTTTAGCCTCCAATGAAGCGATGAATTTTTCCATAGCTTCAACAAGTTCAGGAGTTTTAAGGTAAAGACCAAAGTGGAATGCAGTTGGGTAAGCATCGTTAGTAGATTGAGATGCGTTGATGTGGTCGTTAGGTGAGCAGAATTGATATTCGCCATATTGGTGACCCATGATAGCCAAAGCGCGGTTAGCGATAACCTCGTTAGCATTCATGTTTACAGTAGTACCTGCGCCACCTTGAATCATATCTGAAGCAAACCATTCGTGGTGTTGGCCAGCATAGATTTCGTCGCAAGCTTGGCAGATAGCTTTATATTGTTCGTCTGTCAATTTGCCTTGTTTGTGGTTAGCAATGGCAGCACCTTTTTTAGTGATAGCCATACCTTTGATGAATGTTGGATATTCATACATCAATTTACCAGAGATTTTGAAGTTTTCAAAACCACGAAGCGATTGTACGCCATACATTGCTTCTACTGGAATTTCTTTTGAACCGATAAGGTCGCTTTCAGTGCGAGTTTTGCCTGAAAATTTCATAGTGTCCATAGTTATTAGTGATTAGTTATTAGTGATTAGTTATTAGTTGTTGTGTTTGATTAGTCTAATAGTTTATCGACTGTTGGCTATTGACTTTCGACTATTGACTTTAATTCTGCAAAGGTAACCAAATAAATTCATTCGACCAAGAGAAACGCAATAAAAATTTTGAGGTTGCAAAACTGTCTATTTTAAATTTTTTGCGCTAAAAAAATTAAAAATGCGAAAAAATAGACCACTTTTTGATTTCAAATTGTAGTCTGGAGAAAATAAAAAGTTGTCGAATTTAATTTTTTTAGGCATAAATTATAATAGTATGATTTTTTAATAATCAAATAATGTCAAAAAAATATGAAATTGTAATTTAAAATTTTTTTTTCAAAATATTTGCTCAATTCAAAAAAAAGTGCTAATATTGCATCGTGAAATTGTATTTCTTTGGAATCACATTTTTTCTTACTTTATTTAATATTTAATTACTATGAATGTAGCTAAAGTTATGGCCGACTTGGAGGCTAAACATCCAGGTGAAAAAGAATTCTTGCAAGCTGTACAAGAAGTGTTGGAATCTATCGAAGAAGTTTACAACCAACACCCAGAATTCGAAAAAGCAAAAATCGTTGAACGTATGGTTGAACCAGACCGCGTGTTCACATTCCGTGTAACATGGGTTGACGATAACGGTGAAGTACAATCTAACATCGGTTACCGTGTACAATTCAACGGTGCTATTGGCCCTTACAAAGGTGGTCTCCGTTTCCACCCAGCTGTAAACCTTTCAATGTTGAAATTCTTAGGTTTCGAACAAACTTTCAAAAATGCTTTGACTACTCTCCCTATGGGTGGTGGTAAAGGTGGTGCTGACTTCAACCCAGTTGGTAAATCTGATGCTGAAATCATGCGCTTCTGCCAAGCATTCATGCTTGAATTGTGGCAACACCTCGGTCCTGATACTGACGTTCCTGCTGGTGACGTTGGCGTTGGTGGTCGCGAAATTGGTTACATGTACGGTATGTACAAAAAACTTGCTCGTGAATACAACACTGGTGTATTGACTGGTAAAGGTATGACTTGGGGTGGTTCTATCCTTCGTCCTGAAGCTACAGGTTTCGGTGCTCTTTACTTCACTGAACACCTTCTCGCTACTGCTGGTACTGACATCAAAGGCAAAACAATCGCTCTTTCTGGTTTCGGTAACGTAGCATGGGGTGCTGCAACTAAAGCTACTGAACTCGGTGGTAAAGTTGTTGCTATCTCTGGTCCTGACGGCGTTTGCGAAATCCCTGGTGGTATAACTAAAGAAATGATCGACTACATGCTTGACATGCGTGCTTCTAACCGTAACAAAGTTGAAGACATGTACACTAAATTCCCTGAAGCAACTAAATTTACTGCAGGTAAAAAAGCATGGTCAGTTAAATGTGACATCGCTCTTCCTTGCGCATTCCAAAACGAATTGAACGGTGACGACGCTAAAGAACTTATCGCTAACGGTACTAAATACTGCTGCGAAGTTTCTAACATGGGTTGTACTCCTGAAGCTATCCACACATTCCAAACTAACGGCGTAATCTTCGCTCCTGGTAAAGCAGTTAATGCTGGTGGTGTTGCTACTTCTGGTCTCGAAATGACTCAAAATGCTGCTCACCTTTCTTGGGCTCCTGCTGAAGTTGACGCTAAACTTCACTTCATCATGGAAAGCATCCACAGCGCTTGCGTTAAATTCGGTAAACAAGCTGACGGCACTATCGACTACGTTAAAGGTGCTAACATCGCTGGCTTCATGAAAGTTGCTCAAGCTATGCTCGAACAAGGCGTTATCTAATTTTTAGATTTATAACCTTAATTCATATAGGGATTGACTTTTGGGTCAATCCCTATTTTTTTTATCACTAAAACTCTTGCATAATTAGAAAATAATTTCTACCTTTGTACCCGACATACGATAACTTATGGTGGGTCATTCCTTGGTTATCATCATATAGCATTTTTGCTCATTTCTTCTGATAATAAAATTTGGCGATTTTAGAATGTGAAGAATAAGTTCAAAAGTGCCCATTGCATATAAATGCGTGGGCTTAACTTATTCGTACATTCATGGTCACGCCAAATACCTATTATCAGCGAGAAAGTTAAGTTCTCGCTTTTTTTATTGTATCACTTAAAATATTTCGTATTATGAAAAAGTTATTTTTATTTATTTCTGTTTTTGCGCTATTGGTTGCGTGTAAACGCGAAGAGCCTAATCAACCAGAGGCTCAATACATTTCGTTTTCGCAAATGTCGATTGAAAATTTGATGACAGCAGGTTTTGATAACACTATCACTACTGCTAATTTAGTGGATTTCGATGTATGGGGTCATAATGGTGCTGGTGTTGTGTTTGGTGGAACTAAAGTAGAAAAACAAGGCGACTTATGGGTGTGTGCAGAAGAAAAGTTGTGGGAGCCTGACCAAACTTATCATTTCCATGCATTTGCTCCTTCTGGTGCAGTTGATAATGTTGGCGAATATCCTAATGCAGAAAGAGAGAGAGGTTTGGGTAATTTTGCATATACCAATGCAGGCGACAAAGATCTTATTTATGCATACGCAACTCGTACACAAGGGTCGCTATTGAAAATCAATGCCGACCCAGTGCAATTGGCATTTGAACATTTGCTTTCGCGCGTAGAGTTTACGTTTAAAAATAATCTTTCGGAAGGTAATATTACAATCTCGAATGTGCAAATCACAGAAGCAGTGAAATCGGCAGAACTTAATTGCGGTGATGTTGATATGGCAAATTGGGTGTGGAATGCGACAAGTACAGGTAGTTACTCGTTTGGTGGCACAACAGTTATTGCCAAAGGTGCAAGTGCATCAGCAGCAGACGTACAATTCTTATTCCCAGCCGCAACACGCAACTATGATATATCATTTAGCATTGCTTATGAATCTGATGCAGCCGAAGAGCGCACAGCAACCATCTCGGATGTTAATCTCGTGATGGGCAAATCGTATAATATTAATTTGGTAGTTAATGATAAAGACGTTGTAACAGAGGAGTATAAAATTGAGTTTTTTGTAACAGAAGTAAAAGACTGGGGCGAAAATATCGAATTGGATGCAACGATAAATGAAAAGGCGGAAAATCCTGAAACTCCAGGTGTTTTATCTGGAATGGAGAATGGTCATGAATGGGTAGATTTAGGTTTGTCATCAGGATTAAAATGGGCAACATGCAATGTAGGAGCAACCACTCCAGAAGAGTATGGTGATTATTTCGCATGGGGCGAGGTGGAGATCAAAGAGGCTTATGGATGGGGTACCTATAAATTTGGAACTGAAAATAATTATACAAAATATAATTCAAATGATAATAAAACCGTATTAGACCCAGAAGATGATGCTGCGCATGTGAATTGGGGTGGTGCATGGCGTATGCCAACGGATGTTGAATTGGGTGAACTTTTTGATAATTGTATTTGGGATTGGATTGTTTGTGCAAATAATACAGAAGGATATCAAGCGACAAGTAAAATTAATGGGCGTAGTATATTTTTTCCTGCTACAGGTCAATATCTGGGTGGTGAAGTTATAAATAGTGGAGTTGCTGGTTATTATTGGACAAGTACGTTAAACCTTTATAATTATGCTTTTCGTTTGGTTATGCAGGATAATCCGTTTATATCATGGTCTTCGGATGAAAGGAAAAAGGGATTTTCTGTCCGTCCTGTTTGCCCTTAGTCAATGCACAATGCATAATGCACAATTACTTCCGTTGGTTGTAACCTTCGCTTTATAATCATATTTTCGGCAAAGTCGTTGGTGGCTTTGCTGATTTTTTTTGTTTTATAAGGTATACGAAATTTTATTTATGGGGGATTTGTGCGACCCCTTTGGGGTCGGGATGAGGGGGGATGTGTTTATCCGCAGATGGCTCGCCAAGAGGCTCGACCACGCTGCGTTTACTACTTCGTGAGACCCCTTTGGGGTCTTTTTTTTCAACCTTGCGGTTGAGCGGACGCACGAGCCGTGCGTCCCTGCTATGTGTTTTGTGGTGGATAGGGGTATGGGATTCTTGCTTTATGGTTTGCGTTATAGTAATTTATTTTCTATTTATAATATGTTGTAGTAAAAGAGTGGGTGGGGTGTTGTGTATGTGAGAAAAATATATTAACTTTGCGTCTCGAAAAAAACAAATCGTTAACTAAATCTAAACACTTATGTTAAAATCAATTTTATCAATCTCTGGTAAACCAGGTCTTTTCAAACTCGTATCGGGTGCAAAAAATATGATCATAGTTGAATCACTCGTAGATGGCAAACGCTTTCCATCGCATCAACGTGATAAAGTTATCTCGCTTGCTGATATTGCTATGTACACCGAAACTACAGAAGTGCCACTTCGCGAAGTGCTTGAAAAAGTAAAAACTTTAGAAAATGGAGCTCAGGCAAGCGTTGACCCAAAAGCTGACCCAAAAGTGTTGCGCGAATGGTTCGCTAAAGTATTGCCTGATTTCGACCGCGACCGTGTGTATCCAACCGATATCAAAAAACTTGTACAATGGTATAACCTTTTGGTGAAATCTGGTAACGATGATTTCTCTGAAAAAGAAGAAGAAACAACTGAAGAATAAATTGTGATTTGAAATGTGAAATTTGAAATTTGAAATTTTGAGTTTCACATTTTTAATTAAAATATTATGCAAAAAGTAGTACGATTAGTTTTCGCTACAGTTATAATTTCACTTGTTTGTTGGATTGCATCTCGTTGGAATGTGTGGTTCAATAAGCATCCAGAACCTCAATTCCAATTAACCGAAAGCGTGGTAGGTGTTCAATTAACTGTAGGTGATAATCCTTTGACGGAACGTATTGTATCGTGGCGGTCGCGCCCCGATTCAGCTTTGTTGAAAGATAACGCAGTGCGTCTTATTTGGATTTCCGACGCCGACACTTTGTATCCAAAGGTAAACAAAAAATGGATTAAATCGGGAGGAGGAGAAGCAATATATTATTGGAGTGAAGTAAAGGTGCAAGAGGGAGAACATAAGTATGCTATAGAGACTATAGAGACTATAGAAACTATAGATGCTATAGCTACTATAGATTCTATAGCGACTATAGATACTATAGTTACTAAAACACCCTATTATACAACAAAAGTTGATTATTCAGATTCTTTGCAGCTATTTGTTTTAGGAGATTTGCAAGATAAAACGATAAATCACGAAACAGATTCAGCTGTATTTCAACTTGCAAAAACTCATAATCCCGATTTTATACTACAATTAGGCGACCTTATCGACCGTCCTCATCAAGATAAATGGGATGTTTATTTTCACTCTTTTGAGCCTTTGAGAACATCAGTGCCAATTATTTCAATAGTTGGAAATCATGATTATCATAAAGGGTTAAACAAATATCCCGATGAACGATTTTTTTATACATTTGCATACTTTTTGAATGACAATAGTAATGCGCCAAAAATAGGCTGTTGCGAATTGGATTTTGGCGGAACTCATCTTTATATTCTTGACTCTAATCAGCCGCTATTACGACAATTTAAACAACGTAAGTGGTTGATAAATATGTTAGATAGTGCTGAGAATGATGAGAGAAAGATAGTTGCATTGCATCATCCATTGCGTTCTGCTCGTGGTAGGTTTAATAATCTTATTGTGCGCTGGATGTATGAGGGGGTTGTGAAACAATATAATGTAGAACTTGTTTTAGCAGGTCATGAGCATACAAATCATACTCTTACAAAAGAAGAAACTGGTGGATATGAGCAGATTATTACTAATTTTTCTTCTAAAAGTTATGATGATGCAAAAGGTGAAAAAGGCAGAAAAGTAGTCATTTTAACCTTTGCTCGTTAGTTTTTAATCTTAAAAGCAAAACATGTTGAAAAACATATTAAAAAATTTGGTTAATTCAAAAATATTTACGAAATTTACACGCTCAAAAATTGAGTCAAAATCTATGTCTGAAATCATAGGACAATAAACCTTAAAAAATCTAACTATAAAACTAAAAAACATGGCAAGAGAAATTCAATTTAGCTTGGTTTACCGTGACATGTGGCAATCGTCAGGTAAATATGTGCCTCGTAAAGACCAATTGGCACAAATTGCACCAGTTATCATCGATATGGGCTGTTTTGCTCGCGTAGAAACAAATGGTGGTGCATCGGAACAAGTGAATTTATTATATGGTGAAAACCCTAACCTTGCAGTTCGTACATTTACAAAACCTTTCAACGAAGCAGGTATCAAAACTCACATGCTTGACCGTGGTTTGAACGCTTTGCGTATGAACCCAGTTCCTGCTGACGTTCGTGAATTGATGTATAAAGTAAAACACGCTCAAGGTGTAGATATTACTCGTATTTTCTGCGGTTTGAACGATGTTCGTAATATTGCTGCTTCTATCAAATGGGCAAAAGCTGCAGGTATGACTGCTCAAGCAACTATGTGTATCACTCACTCACAAGTGCACACTGCTGAGTATTATATCAATATGGCTGAGAAACTTATCGCTGAAGGCGCACAAGAAATCTGTTTAAAAGATATGGCTGGTATCGGTCGCCCAACAGTGCTCGGTCAAATCGTTAAATCTATTAAAACTAATCACCCTGAAATCGTAGTTCAATATCATGGTCATACAGGTCCTGGTTTCTCTGTAGCTTCTATGCTCGAAGTTGCTAAAGCTGGTGGCGATGTATTTGACGTTGCAATGGAACCACTTTCTTGGGGTATGGTTCACCCAGACGTTATCACTATTAGTGAAATGTTTAAAGCTGAAGGTTTCAAAGTGCCTGAAATCAACATGAAAGCTTATATGGAAGCTCGTCGCTTGACTCAAAGCTTTATGGATGACTTCTTGGGTTACTTCATCGACCCTCGTAACCGTTTCATGTCTTCATTGCTTGTTGGTTGCGGTCTTCCTGGTGGTATGATGGGTTCTTTGATGGCAGACTTGAAAGGCGTTCATGCAGCTATTAACTCTAACCTTAAAGCTCAAGGCAAAGCAGAATTGAACGAAGACGAACTTCTTGTTCAACTCTTTGACGAAGTTAAATATATTTGGCCTAAACTTGGTAACCCACCTTTGGTTACTCCATTCTCTCAATACGTTAAAAACGTTGCATTGATGAATGTATTTGCAATGAGCCGTGGTGGCGAACGTTGGTCAATGATTGATGCTAACACTTGGGATATGATTCTTGGTAAAGCAGGTCAATTGCCTGGTAAACTTGATCCAGAAATCATCGAACTTGCTAAATCTAAAAACCTTGAATTCTTCACAGGTAATCCTCAAGATAACTATCCTAACGTATTGCCTCAATACATCAAAGAGATGGAAGAACTTGGTTGGGATCGTGGTCAAGACGACGAAGAACTCTTCGAATTTGCAATGCACGACAAACAATATCGCGAATTCAAATCAGGCGAAGCTAAACGTCGTTTCAATAAAGAATTGGAAGAAAAAATTGCTGCTAAGATGCAAGGTTCAGCAGGTGCTAAAGTTGATGCTCAAAAACTTCTTCACCCTAATGCAGAACCACTTAAAGCACCAGTTGCAGGTCGCGTATTGTGGGAACTTTCTGCTCGTACAAACATTGCTCCTGCTAAAGGTAAAAAATTCAAACAAGGTGAATTCTTGTGCGGACTTCAAACTAACCATGGTATTGATGAAATCACAGCTCCATTCGATGGCGTAGTTGTAGAAGTGAAGAAAACACAAGGTCAAAATGTCGAACTTGGTGGCGCAATTGCTCTTATCGAAAAACAATAAAAATTAACAAATAATTTTTGTTTATTAAAAAAATAATTGCTATCTTTGTAGTGTCTTACAAGATAGCAATTATTTTATTTATTAATATAAGAAAAACTAATCTTTTATGAAACTAATTCCTACTTTGATTCAACGAGTTACTGCTTTAGTAGTGGTGCTTGCTATGGCATTTGGATTGAATGCTGCAGAACGTACATTTGCAACTATTGCAGATATGAATGCTGCAACAGATTTAGCTAATGGTGACATTATTACCATTACAAACGATGTAGTTGTTGAGTACATTATGGAGTCTTATTATGTGCTTAAGGACAAATCGGGTGATGCTACATGTGTTAATTATGATTATTATTTTAAAGAATTTCAAAAATTGCGTCTTGAAGGTCTTGAAGAATACCCTGAAACTCCACCAGTAAAACCAGGCGATATATTTGAAGGTTATACTGCAAAAGTAACATTTTCAAGCGGGATGCTTCAATTAGATCCAGATCTTGATATGGATGTCTTGGAATTTATTGGCTTTACTGCTGATTATGCAGAAACTAATGATTATAAACCAACCACAACTAAAGTGACAGTTCGTCAATTGCTTGATGATCCTGATACTTATATTGGCAAAGTTGTTTCTTTGGATGAAGCATCAACAGTTAATGCTGGTTTTAATGCATATCTTGTTCAAGGTACTGATACATTGAAAAATTTCCGTATTTCAGGATTGAATGCAGAGGACTATCCTAATAATCTTATTATCAATCAAGCTCTTTGTATGAGTAAATATGGTGGAGGTTGTAAATTGGAATTAACCATGAATGATTATACTCTTGGAGCATTCACTAATATTAAAGCACTTAAATCGGCATCTGTTACTGAAAATATACCATTAAACTTAAATGTTCAAGTTTTGCGTAAAGAGGTATATGAAGGTAAAACTTATGTGACAGTGATGAATGGTTCGGGTAAAACTTTAATTAATTATTCGGGTATTCGTATTCAGTTAAACACAGAGAATGATGTAGATAAAGCGCTTAAAGTAGGTGATTATATCAATTTAAAAGCAACTACTGCTACTTTGTCGGCATCAGAAGAGGATGGTGCTTATTTTACTCCATCTTTGTTGACTTTGGATGAACATGAAACTACTCTTGTTTCTGAAGGGGAAGTGAAATATTTGCCAATTGATCCTGAAGAGATATTTATGTTGAGTTATTATGAATTCTTGCCTGTGGCTCTTGATGGATATGTAACATTGACAGGTGAGCCAACAGCTGAACAAAAAGAACATAATATTGCTCCTGCAACACTTGCTTCAATTTATGGTGATTTGTCTATGATTTTATTGGATTTAACATATATGCCAGAAAATGGTTCTAAATTTGTAGTTACTGGAATTTTAGATGTGCCATTGTGGATGGGTAAAGCTAATAAAACAACAATTGTTCCTCTTTCAGAAAAAGGATTTATGGCTGATTCATACGAATTTGAAAATATAGCTTCGTTGATTGAATTTGGTGCTCCTATTTCTTCCGTGGTTAATTATAAATTGAAAAATGCTGTTACCATTACAGGTGTTGAAACTATTAGACCTGTGGGTGATGAAGATCAAATACAACGTGTTGTTTTTGTTGCAGATGAAACTGGTTCGTTGATGTTGAAAGGTTCTACGTCATGCAAAGTTGGAGATGCTATTTCTGAAGTGTCTGGTTATTATGCAGCTGCTGTTGCAACAACAATATTAGATGGTGGATTTGTTAATTTCGGTGCAGCTGAATATTTAGAACTTGATACAACGGGAGTTGAACTTGCTACTGGGGCTATTACTGTTGACCCTATAGAAGTTACTATTGCGCAATTGCTTGCTTCTGATGAATATGCTTCTAAACTTGTTAAATTAACAGGCTTTACATATAAGGCAGTAGAAGAAATAGTACAAGATGAAACAGTAATGCGTCATTTTATTTATCAAGGAGCAGATTCTATGGCAGTTGATGCTTCGTTTGAATGGCAAGAGGACAAATCGGAAATAGTAGGTAATTATTATTTAAATGGTTATTATACTTCGGTTATTCCTGTAGTAAAAGCTAAGGCTCCAGTTGCAGTTGAAAGTGTTATAGCTGATAATGCTGTGTTTATGACTAATAATACAATTTATGCACAAGGTGCAGAAATTGAGGTTTATGATGTTATGGGCCGTAGTTTGGCTGTTGGAGTTGATACTGTAACTATTGAGAATGCAAATCAAATGGTATTTGTTGTAAGAACAAAATATGTTGATGGTACAGTATTTGTTACAAAAGTAGCAAATCGTTGATATTAAATTATATAATTGAAAAGACCTTGGGCTTGTTAGCTTGAGGTCTTTTTAATAAATTTATTGTTATGAAAGATTTGATACCTGAAAAATGGCAGAATTTGTTGAGTTGTGAATTTGGGCAACAATATTTCGTTGAATTGACTAATAAAGTAGAACAATCGTATGCCTCTTCGGTCGTATATCCAGCAAAAGAAAATTTGTTTAGAGCCTTTGAATTATGTTCTCCTGAGGATGTGCGTGTTGTTATTCTTGGGCAAGATCCTTATCATGAGCCTGGGCAGGCGCAGGGGTTAGCCTTCTCGGTGCCTGATATGTGTCCGACTCCAGGATCTCTCAATCATATCTTTCAAGAAATAGCAATGGAATTTCAAACAGAACCACTTCCTGGCAATAATCTTGAACGTTGGGCTCGGCAAGGTGTATTGTTATTAAATGCAACTTTAACGGTTGAAGCAGGAAAAGCAGGAAGTCATGAGTCGTTTGGTTGGCAAAAATTCACGGATGCTGTAATTGCTTTATTAAATGAAAGATACAATAATATAGTTTTTATGTTGTGGGGGAAGAGTGCTGCTGCTAAAGCGAGAATTATAGATAAAACTAAACATAAAATCTATCAATCGACACATCCTTCTGGTTTATCGTGGGGAAAGACTTCAAATTTTGAAAAAATGAAGGGTTGTGTATTGAAAGTAGAAAATAATGGCGAATTGATAGCGAGTGATATAAATTTCGTTTATAAGGGTTTTGGTCGTTTGCGTAATGATTCTTTTTGGGGCTCAATGCAATTTCGAGCGGCAAACACTTATTTACATGCAAACGGAAAAAATCCTATAGATTGGAGGTGAAAAATATTGTAATATCAAATATTTTTTATTAACTTTGTTGCAAAATATGTTATTATGAATATAGGAGATAAAATGCCTGATTATTTGGGATTAGACCAAAATGGTAATCCTATTAAGGCGGAAAATTTGAAAGGTCAAAAGGTGGTGTTGTATTTTTATCCAAAAGATATGACATCAGGTTGTACAGCTCAAGCTTGTAGTCTTCGTGATGGTTACGAAGAATTGCGCGCCAAGGGTTATAAAGTGATTGGCGTGAGTGTGGATGATGCGAAACGTCATTTGAAATTTATTGAGAAAAATGAGTTGCCTTTTGATTTGATTGCAGACACAGAGCATACTTTAGTCGAAACATTTGGTGTTTGGGCTGAGAAGAAAATGTGTGGTAAAACTTATATGGGTACTTTGCGTACGACATTTATTTTTGATGAAAATGGTGTTTTAGAACATATAATTGGTTCAAAACAAGTGAAAACAGCAACACATGCAGAACAAATTTTAAATATAAAATAATTATGGCAGAACAAGAAAAAAAGATGCCTTCGGCTGATAAATTGAAGGCTTTACAACTTGCTATGGAGAAAATCGAGAAAGAGCATGGCAAGGGAACTATCATGAAAATGGGTGAAGATAATATTGAGGATGTCAGTGTTATTCCTTCTGGTTCTATTGGTTTGAACTTGGCTCTTGGTGTGGGTGGTTATCCTCGTGGTCGTATTATCGAAATATATGGTCCTGAATCAAGTGGTAAAACTACTTTGGCAATTCATGCTATTGCTGAGGCTCAAAAGGCAGGTGGTATTGCTGCTATTATTGACGCAGAACATGCATTTGACCGTTTTTATGCTGAAAAACTTGGTGTAGATATTGATAATCTTCTTATTTCTCAACCTGATAGTGGAGAGCAGGCTCTTGAAGTGGCAGATCAATTGATTCGTTCGTCGGCTATTGATATTATTGTTATTGACTCGGTGGCGGCTCTTACTCCAAAAGCAGAGCTTGAGGGCGACATGGGCGACAATAAAGTTGGTTTGCAAGCTCGTTTGATGAGTCAAGCTTTGCGTAAACTTACTGCTAGTATTAACAAAACTAATACTACTTGTATTTTTATCAATCAGTTGCGTGAGAAGATTGGTGTTATGTTTGGTTCGCCTGAAACAACTACTGGTGGTAATGCATTGAAATTTTATGCTTCGGTGCGTCTTGATATTCGTAAATCTACTCCTATTAAGGATGGTGATAATGTGCTTGGTAATCAAACTAAGGTGAAGGTCGTTAAGAATAAAGTGGCACCTCCTTTCCGTAAAGCAGAATTTGATATTATGTTTGGAGAGGGTATTTCTCTTGCTGGTGAGATTATTGACCTAGGTGTTGAAGCTGGTGTTATTAAGAAGGCTGGTGCTTGGTTTAGTTATAACGATACTAAACTTGGTCAAGGTCGCGATGCAGCTAAACGTTTGATTCAAGATAATCCAGAATTGCTTGAGGAACTTCAAGACAAAATTATGGAAGCGCTTAAGAATTAGGAATTAGGAATTAGGAATGAGGAATTAGGAATTAAAATACTTAACATTCAATTCTCAATTCTCAATTTTCAACTTTCAACTTAAAATGAAGATATTGTTTATTTGTTTGGGAAATATTTGTCGTAGTCCGATGGCAGAGACAATAATGAATAAATTGCTTGAAGAGCGAGGTCTCTCCAAGCAATTTGTTGTTGACTCGGCAGGTTTAGAGGCTTATCATGAGGGTGAGCGGGCAGATGCGCGTATGCGAGCTCATGCCGTGCGTCATGGATATAATATTACGCATATTTCGCGTCCTATGCGTCGTGAGGATTGGGATGAGTGGGATTTGATTGTTTGTATGGATGCACAAAATCGGCGTGCGTTGAGTAATCGTGCGCCTTCGGCTGAGCATTTTAAAAAGGTTACTTTGGCAACCAATTATTGCGATAAGCACTGTTTGGCAGATTGTGTGCCTGACCCTTATTATGGGGGAGAAGAGGGGTTTGAATATGTGATTGATTTGTTAGAGGATGCTTGTTCTGGTTTGATAGAAAACATAATAAAAGGAGATTCATAAGAATCTCCTTTTTATATGTTTATATTTAGAACGAGTGAGAATATTCGAGAACGAAGGCTTTGTATTGATTGGGCTTCGAGGGCGCGATTTATGTTGTCAGCGTCGGATGTAAGAGGTTCGTGGGGTGTGCCAACCCGCTTGTCGAAAGAGACTAATTTGTTGTTGAAGCCGATTGAGTATTTAGCTTCGATTGAGAAGCGTAGGTATTCGGTGTATATTGTGCAACCAACACCAAATTCGGTAAAGTAGTCAAGTCGTTTGAATAGTATTGGATTTTCTGGGTCTTTGTCGATATTCCATTCAATGTCCATTCCTCCACCTGCAAGAATATATGGTTTGTAGTCTCCTAAACGGACAGCACTATATCTTATGTAAATAGGTATTCTAACAATATTTGAGGGCGTATTTTTGTAACCATGGATTGTGTCGGATTTGAATTGATTGTCAGATGAGATTGTGCCTTCGTAGAATGTTACATTGTATTGTCCCATGTGGAACGCAGGTGCAAGTCTTAGACTGAAGAATCGGTTGAAGGCCATTTCACCTATAAGTCCTACAGAAAAACCAGGTATCCAGTTCTTGATTTCTGCGCGTAAATTGCTTTCTGGATTGTCTTTTATTCCGAAATCCATCACGTTTAATCCTACAAATGCACCATAGTGCCAGCGTTTATAATCGATAGTTGGCAAGTTTTGTGCATGTATATTTTGTATAGATGCGATTGTAAGTATTGTGATTATTAGGCAGTAAAATTTTTTCATCGTTATTAAAACGAAATTGTGTAAAAATTATTGTATAAAAAGTTTGCTATAACAAAAAATATGCGTAAATTTGCACTGAAATTAGTACTAATAACAACTTAAATTTTTTAACAATGGCTTACGTAATTTCAGAAGATTGTATTGCTTGTGGTACTTGTATTGGTGAGTGCCCTGTTGAAGCTATCTCTGAGGGCGATATCTATAAAATCGACCCAGAAGTATGTACAGAATGTGGCACTTGTGCTTCAGTTTGTCCATCAGAAGCAATTCATCTTGGCGAATAATTCGCTATCGAAGAACAAACTTAAAAACCGCTTGACTTTATAGTTGAGCGGTTTGTTTTTTATAAATAAAGATAGAAAAACATAATAAAAAAAGTTGAAAGTTGAAAGTTGAAAATTGGAAGTTATTGTTTTTTAACTTTCAACTTTCACATTTCAACTTTCAACTTAAAAAATTATGTTGTTTTTTATTTAACGATTTCGAGGAGTTCTACTTCGAAGATGAGGGCTTCGCATGGGCCGATAAGTTCACCTGCACCACGTTCGCCGTAAGCTAATTGATAAGGAATGTAGAGGATGAATTTAGAGCCTACAGGCATGAGTTGAAGACCTTCGGTCCAACCTTTGATTACACCGTTAAGAGGGAATTCGATTGGTTCGCCACGTTGAACTGAACTATCGAATACTGTGCCGTCGATGAGTGTACCATGGTAGTGAACTTTAACTGTGCTTTCTGCAGTTGGTTTTTCACCTTCACCCATTGTTACGACTTTGTATTGAAGACCACTTTCAGTTACGATAACCCCTTCTTTAGTTGCATTTTCTGCCAAAAAAGCTTCACCTTTAGCTGCAAGAGGTTTGTTGCGTTCAGCTGTTTTTGCTTCCATTGTAGTATTGAGGTAGTTTATAGCTTCTTTTGTAGTCATCGCGGCGTTGCTTGATTGTTGAAGACCATCGATGAGACCTTTTTGGATTAACTCTAATTTAAGTTCGATTGTAGAGTCGTTGAAAAGGTATTCACTTTGGCTTAATCCACGATACATGTTTTTGCTTATTTCAATGCCTCTTAAATAAAGAGAGTTATCTTCTGTATTGTTTAAGCCTTTATCGAAGCCTTTTACAAAAATTTCGATGTCTTTATCGGTTGTGTCTTTTGCAAGAATGTATTTGCGTGTGCCATCTGCATTGAGAAGACCGATAAGCATATTAACTGTATCTACTTGTTCTGGGGTAAGATTAGCAGGTGCTCCTGTTTGAAGTGCTGGACCGAGAAGGGTTTGGAAATATGTTTGACCCTCTTCTGCAGTCATAAAACAATCTTTTCCTTTTAATGCTTTTTCAAATGTAGATACGATGAGGTCATGTTTTGCAGGAAGGGTTGAATCTCCCAAAAGGAAACCTGTAGAGATTTCTTCTCTCATTGAAACGCCAAGACGGAAACCTTCGATAGTTAGTCTTTCTTTTGGTGTTTGTTTTTTTAAACCATCATTTATTCCTTCGCAGAATTGAGCTACTTTTTTTGCATCAGCAGTATCTGCCATTATTACGTATTGGCGAATGCCGTCAGCATTTGCAGCACCAAAAGCGTAGTTGATAGAGTCGTTTTGAGTTTTGATTTTAGCAGAATTTCCTCCGCAAGACATAAACATAGGCGCAGCAATCGCAACAGCCAAAAATAGTCCGAAAATTTTTTTCATTGTTTTTTATGTGTTTAATTATTTAACGATTTCGAGTAATTCAACTTCAAAAATAAGGGCTGAATATGGAGCAATCATTTGACCTGCACCATGTTCTCCGTATGCAAGATTGTAAGGAATATAGAGTTTCCATTTTGAACCAACAGGCATAAGTTGAAGTGCTTCTACCCAACCTTGGATTACTTGTGTCACACCGAAAGTAGCAGGTTCGCCACGACGAACTGAGCTGTCGAATACTGTTCCATTGATTAAAGTACCATGGTAGTGTACTTTTACTTTATCTGTAGCAACTGGTTTTTGACCGATTGTTTCAGTGATTATTTCGTATTGAAGGCCACTAGGTAAAGTGATTACATTTGCACGTTTTGCATTTTCTTCGAGGAATTTTTCGCCAGCTTCGCGAACTTGTGCGAATTGAGCTTTCGATTCTTCTTCTAATTTAGTGAAGAATTTATTTAATAATTCTTGTGCTTCTTTGAGATCGATTTCAGGTTGTTTGCCTTCGCACATTGCTTCTACTCCTTTTGCAAAAGATTGGTAGTCAAGACCTTTTATTTTGCTCTGAGCAAGATGTTGACCGAAACTGAGGCCAACTGCATAACTTGTTTTATCCATTGTTTTTTAGTTTAAAATTTGACTTGCAAAGGTACAAATTTTAATTCATAATTAATAATTCATAATTCATAATTATTGTTAATTTACAATTTGATTTTAGTCTAGGTGAATATTTGGGTATTTAAATAAAAAATAGTAACTTTGCATTATATATTTGTTTTGTGTAATGAAAAAATTATTGATTATAACACCAGTGAAAGATTCAATCGAATTGACCGAGAAGACAATTCGGTCGGTGATGGATAGTGTCAATAGAGATGCGTTTGATTATGTGGTGTACGACGATTTTTCGACTGAAGAGAATGCTTGCCGATTGGATGATTTGTCGTTAGAATTGGGTTTTCGTGTTGTTCATTTGAGAGATGTGTTGAATACGCCTTCACCTAATTATAGGTCTGTGTTGCAAATGGCACAGCAAGAGGCTATAAATGATGATTGCCATTTGGTTATTGTTGAATCAGATGTAGTTGTGGATAGTGTTACTTTTCTGCGATTGGAATCTGAGGTGCGTGATGATGTTGGTTTGGTTGCTGCGGTTACGGTTGATGAGAATGGTGATGTGAATTTTCCATATTTATTTGCTCGTAAATGGAAAAATAGGAATGTAGAAACTAAAAAACGTTTTAGTTTTTGTTGTACTTTGTTGACTAATAATTTTTTAAAATCCTATAGTTTCACTTCGTTAGATCCAACAAAAAATTGGTATGATGTGTTTATTTCACATAAAAGTATTGAATTAGGATTTCAAAATATATTGCAGATGACAAATCGTGTTGTTCATCGTCCGCATAGTAGTCGTCCGTGGAAATTATTAAAATATACCAATCCTTTGAAATATTATTGGATTAAATATACTAAAGGTTTTGATAAAATATAATCTTTATGCTCGTATCGGTTATTATCCCTATATATAATTCTGAAAAGTATCTTTCTGAGACTTTAACATCCATATTGTCATCTGATTATTATGATTTTGAAGTTATTTGTGTGGACGATGGATCGAAAGATGCTTCTATTGCTATAGCTAAGGAGTATGCATTAAAAGACAATCGAGTAAAAGTATATTTTCAAGCCAATGCAGGTGCTTGTGTTGCTCGCAATCATGCTATATCATTAGCTTCTGGTGAGTTTATATTACCAATAGATTCTGATGATAAAATTTCTTCTACTTATATATCTAATGCGGTAAAAATATTCTTAACCGATCCAGATGTGAAAGTTGTAATACCTCGTGCTGAATATTTTGGCGATAGATGTGGAGAGTGGAAACTCAAAAAATACTCTTTATCTCTTTTGGCTCGAAAAAATATGATACCAGCATGTGCTATGTACCGAAAGTCTGATTGGCTACGTGTTGGTGGTTATTGTTCTGATTTTAAAACACGTGAAGATTGGGCTTTTTGGATTGCATTGTTGAAAGATGGGGGTAAAGTGGTATATTTGCCTAATGTTGAATTTTATTATCGCATACGCCCTACATCAAAAAGAGTTGTAAATCGTCGTTTTAAATATGATGTCATAGATACGTTGAATAGACTGCATCCCGAATTTTTTGAGCGTGAATTAGGTGGTCCTTTGCGTTATAAACGCACTTGGTCTAAAATGATAAATTTTCTTTATCGTATTTTGCATCCACGAAAAGTACAATTATCTGAAAAATATAGCCATTTAGAATATTGGGTAAAATCATTACCTGTGCGGTGGAAAAACAATGAAGGTTTAGTTATCCATAATCGCCGTAATGAATTGCGAGAAATGAGTTTTAATAATGTCGATATGGTCGTTAAATCATTTGCTATTCCTAATCTGGTTAATCGTTTTGTTTATGGTGTTTTTCGGAAGTCAAAAGCACAACGTTCGTATGAATATGCTGAGAAATTAAATAGTTTAGGTATAAAATCCCCTATGCCTATTGCTTTTTACACCGAACGATGTGGATTTCTTTTTTCGCATAGTTACTATGTCTCTAAAAAAAGCAATTGTTGTTATACTTTTTATGATGTGATTGATAATCCTGCCTTAGAAAATCGCGATTTATATTTGTGTTGTGTTGGTCGTATGACTGCTAAAATGCACGCAGCAGGTATTTATCCTCTTGATTATTCTGGAGGAAATATTTTGCTTGATGTGGTTGATGGTGAACCTCAATTTGAATTAGTTGATCTTAATCGTATGGCGTTTGGTAAGATTGATATGGATAAAGGTTGTCGTGGATTTGAACGTTTGAATGTTGAACCTATAGCATTGAAAATTATGGCGCAAGAATATGCTAAAGAGCGAGGATTTGATGAGGCGAAATGTGTAGAATTAGTACAAAAGTATCGTTGGTATAAACATCAAAAATAGTATGGAAGCATCAATTATAATATCAGTATATAAGAATGTTGAGAATTTAAAATTAATTCTCGAATCTTTGCGTATTCAAACAAAAAAGGTTTCTGAAGTTATTGTCTCAGAAGATGGAGAAGATGTAGGAATGCGCACTTTTGTTGAAAATTATAATTGGTTTTGTCCTTATCAGCATCTTACTCAGTCTGATGAAGGTTGGCGTAAAAATAGAGCATTAAATAGAGCCATAGTTGCGGCTAAAAACGAGTGGCTGATATTTATTGATGGTGATTGTGTTCTTCATCCACGTTTTGTAGAAATGCATTTGCGTTATGCAGCTCCAAATAGAATTTTATTAGGTAAGCGTGTGAAATTATCGCCAACGATTTCTCAAAAAATGTTAGAAGGAAATTTTAGTTATCCTTTTAAGTGGTGGCGGTTGTTTAATAGTGGATGTCGTTATGCCGATGAAGGTATTTTTGTGTCAATATGCTTAAATAAGCAGTTGCGTTCAACTCGTCATCTCACAGGATGTAATATGTCTTTTTCTCGCGAAGCTATTATTTCGATAAATGGCTTTGATGAAGAGTATGTTAAACCAGCGGTGGGCGAAGATGCTGATATCGATTGGCGATTTCGAGCTAAAGGCTATGAGTTCGTGAGCGTTAGGAATAGAGCTATTGTATATCATCTATATCACAAAGAGAATTGGTCTGAGCAAGAGGAGAACTGTGCCATTATGTGTCGTAACCAGCAAAATAATCAAGTGTTTTGTTTAAAGGGAATAGATCAACATTTTTGATAATCGTTGAATAAGTTAGAGTTTGACTTAATAAAAATAAAGATAATTAAGCAAAATAGCATAGGTTGGAAATGATAAGTGAACGACTCGAATATGCTTTGAATAAAGAATATTAACATAAATAGTGATAAGTGTGCTTGCATTTTATGTTTTGTTAAAATTATAGGTAAGATAAATAGTCCTAGAGTTAATAAAAAACCTAATATTCCAAATTCTAGTGTTGATTCTATAAATACATTGTGGCAATGGAATCGATGTGTTTGATAGTTTGGATGTTTTTTTAGCCAATTATTCCAGAAGTTATTTACTAATTCTTCGTTATTTAGGCATTCTGTTACAAATTTTTCCCTTCCATCACATACACCATATCCCATTATGGGTCTTTCTTTTATTAATTTTAATGCTTGTTTCCATATTAAAATTCGAGGCTCTTTTTTTATTATGTCTAATTGCAGTCTGTTATGTTGTGATACACCTATAAAAGATACTATTATGCATAGAATTATTATTGGGGCTATTGCTTTTGGGTAATGCTTGTATATGGTATAAGTTATAAATATTATTAACAACAGGTTTACTGTTATAAATCCAGCTCTACCTTCACTTAGTGATATTGTTGCATAGATTACTAAAATTCCGATATATAGTAATGTTTTTGTCAATTTTTTTGTATTGTGCAATGAGGCGATAAAACACATAGCCATTGTACAGTTCATATATACATTAGATTCAATATGAGTCGTTTTTATTGAAATACCCCTTAATATAGATATATTATATCTAAAATCATCTAGGGTTTTAATATTTTCTGTGATAAATACATAGTTGTCGTATATGATATATAAAGTAGTTATTATTGAGGATAATAACATAGTTATTGCGATATGAGAAATTTTAATTTTGGGATTTACATTGGTAAATATGCCCAAAAGGCCAAATATTAAAAATGGTAGTTTTATATCTGTTGAGTGAAAGAATATGGAAGAATTGCAATTTTCAAATATATGCCATATCCAGATGCAGAGATAAAACGATACCATTGTAACGAATATCCACTTTTTCTTTTCCCACACTACATTTTGGTATCTGCGATTTACAATTATATCTAATATTGTAGATGTAAAATAAAAGTATAGCGCAATGCGTTGATATTCAAATGATAATATCAAAGAAGCAATCAAGTATAAAGTCGAAATAACATTAAACCATTCTACCATTTGAGGTAGAATGGTTTTTATTTTGTTTGTATATGAATTGATTTGTGTCATTATAGATTAAATTCAGCTTTCACTTTTTCAATAAAATCTAATTTTTCCCATGTAAATAATTCAACTTCGTAGCAACGATATGGTTCATAACGAGTTTCGTAGCATTTAGTTACAACGCGAGGGGTACGACCCATGTGTCCGTATGATGCAGTTTCTGCATAGATTGGGTTACGAAGTTTTAAGCGTTGTTCAATTGCATATGGACGCATATCAAATATTTTCAATACGCGCTCTGCAATTTCAGCATCGCTAATAGCTACTTTCGATTTGCCGTAAGTGTTTATGTACAAGCTGACTGGTTCTGCTACACCAATAGCGTAAGCCACTTGTACTAATACTTCGTCTGATACACCAGCAGCCACAAGGTTTTTAGCAATATGACGAGCTGCGTATGCTGCCGAGCGGTCAACTTTTGATGGGTCTTTACCTGAGAATGCTCCACCTCCGTGTGCACCTTTGCCTCCGTAAGTATCAACAATAATCTTACGACCAGTCAATCCAGTATCACCATGAGGACCACCAATTACGAATTTGCCAGTTGGATTTACGTGTAGAATTATATTGCCTTTGAAATATTTTGCCAAATAAGGATATTTTTCTAATACGCGAGGTAAAAGTATTTTTTCAACATCTTCATGTATTTGTTTTACCATTGCTTTATCTGCTTCTTCTTGAGAAATAAAGTCGTTTGGTGTAATAAATTCATCATGTTGTGTTGAAACTACAATAGTATGTACTCGTTCTGGATATCCATTATCGTTATATTCAATTGTTACTTGGCTTTTTGAGTCTGGACGGAGGTATGTCATCTCTTTGCCTTCTTTGCGAATTGCTGCCAATTCGATAAGGAGTATATGGCTCAATGCTAACGATAAAGGCATATAGTCGTCTGTTTCGTTACAAGCATAACCGAACATCATACCTTGGTCGCCGGCACCTTGATTTTCAGCCTCTGAGCGTTCTACGCCACGATTGATGTCTGCTGATTGTTCGTGAATTGCTGACAAAACGCCACACGAATTGCCTTCAAACATATATTCGCTTTTGGTATAGCCTATGCGATTGATAACCTTGCGTGCAACGTCTTGAACGTCAACATATGCTTTACTTTTTACTTCACCGCCGAGGACAACTTGCCCTGTAGTAACAAATGTTTCACATGCTACCTTTGATTGTGGATCGAATGCTAAGAATTCGTCCAAAATCGCATCACTAATTTGGTCAGCCACTTTGTCTGGATGACCTTCCGAAACTGATTCAGATGTAAATAAATAACCCATAATAATTAAGAATTAAAAATTTTTGCGATAAGCGAGTGCAGAGTCAAGCATGCTTGAACTATGCCGAGCGTGCAAAAATCACAAACGAAGTGAGTAATTAATAATTAGGGGATTTGACTTTGAAAAAATAAAAGGAAAATAAATTGCGCAGGAATGCGCATAGGTATCTCCGTTTTAGCATTTTTTTCTGTGGTTGCAAGCAGTCAAATCTCTCCACATTTTTAGGCAAAATTTTGTGCCTTAAACTTTCTGCAAAGTTACGAAAAAATATTTATATGTACAATAGTCTAATTTTATTTAATTTGTAATACACAGCTGACAGGGTAGTGGTCTGAGATTTTCATTTCTCGGTGTATTGTACAATCTGTTATATTGAATTCTTTGCTTGTCAATATATGGTCGATTGGAAAAAACATAATACTTTTGTTATATGTCCAGTGATAACCCCAGTTGCCTGCTTGGGAGTATGCGTCTTGCATATTTTTTTTGATTGTGCTGTATGTGTACGATAATGGTACATCGTTGAAATCGCCTAATGCGATAGCTGGATAATTAGTTTCATCTATTGTTTGACGCACAGCCTTTGCTTGTTGCACTCTGTTTTTTGCACCAGTCACAAGGCGAGAACCTATTTTTAAGCCTGCATCTACTATCTCTTGTCTGTTGTTGTTTTCGTCGATCAATTTTTCAGCAAATTGGCGATCTTCTTTATTGAGCTTGTTCGATTCTAAGTGATTATTAATTACTCTAATTGTATCTCCTTCGATAATTATGTCTGAGTATATGCTTATATTGTCAGCCGATTGATATTCTATTTTTTTCTTTTTAACTATTGGATAACGACTGAACGTAGCCAATCCATTTTCACCCCATTTATTTTGATTTTTGAACCAGATGTGGCGGTAAGGGTAAATAGAATCGAAGAATTTTAGTATCTCTTGTTTTGATGCGCCATATCTATGATAGTGTCCAAATTCTTGCAAACACACGATGTCTGCATCACATTCTTTTATGAATTTTGCAATTTTTTCAAATCCGTTATCGTTTTGATTATTGAATATGTGAGTATTGAATGTTAATATTTTAATTTTATCTTTTTGTGGAATAGTAGTCGTGAAATTTACAGATACTACGTTTCGCCATTGTACGAATGTTATAGCCATTATGGCTGTAATTATCAATGTATATCCCCATTTTTTGAATATTAACCAAAATATTATGCAACACACCATTAATATAATCCATAATGGCATGAGCATAACAAAATACGTAGGCAATCCAAATGTTTCTGGTGATATCCATTGTGCCGATAAGCCCAAACAATAGCAAAATAGGATTACTATTGTTATAGCCAGCATTATATATTTTACAAAATTTCTAAGCAAAGTATTAAATTGTGAATTATGAATTATTTTTTGCTGCGATCGAAGAGTTCTCTTTTCTCTTCGGCAGTGAGGCTTTCATATCCTCGTTGTTTTATTTTGTCAAGAATAGCATCTATAGCAGCTTCATTTGCACGTTTTTCTTTGTTGTATTCTGCATCGGTTTTCACTCTTGTTGCTGTTTGTTTGCCACCTTTATTTACTTTTATTTTGGGTGTACGTTTGAATAAATTTGTAAACCAATTTATTACAGATGTAACAGGGCGAGAGTAGTCTTTGCCTCGTAGCCAAGCTTTAGCATATAAGTATCCGAGTATAGCACCGCCGATATGGGCAAATTCGCCACCTGCATTGTTACCAGTGATACCAAATACGCTAATTGCTACCATCCCTATTGCTAACCATACCAATTTTACTTCACCGATAAACATCAATCGGAGAGAGTAGTGAGGTTGTAATGTTGCCGCTGCAACGCAGATTGCTACTACTGCTCCAGAAGCACCTAATAAGTAGCTATTATTTACTGCAACAGAGAAATATGGGAAAATATTGTATGCTAACAAATATAGTGCTGCACCAGCCAATCCACCCAATATATATAGTGCTACTAATTGTTTTTGTGATATTCGTTCTAATATTATTCGTCCAAACCAATAGAGTGAAATCATATTAAAAAATATGTGCATTACATCGGCATGCATAAACATGTACGTAATTACGCTCCAAGGTTGTTTAATGAGCATCATTAAATTAGATGGCAACTCTAAGTATGAAGTTACCGAAGCAGTATTGATGTTGAATAATATCAAACATAGCGACACTAATTTCACCAAAACAAATGCCCCTACATTTATATATATCAATCGCATCAACGATGTTCCTCTCAAATAAAAAGCTTTTATATCATTCCAGTTCATAAGAGATTAGAGTTTAGTGAGGTTAGTTGCTATAGCGACTATAGCAATTATAGTATCTATAGTGTTTAGTAACTATCAATAAAGTTTTCCCTGTCGTTTCCACATCCACAATATACCAGCACCAAAAAGCATACCGCCCAAGTGTGCAAAGTGTGCCACATTGTCAAAGGCAAAACCAGTTACACCGAAGAACAACTCAAATGCAGCATATATTGCAACAAAAATGCGGGCAGGTATCATAAATGGTACGAATAGTAATCCCATTTTTGCTTCAGGAAATAGCCAGCCAAAAGCCAATAAAATGCCAAATAGTGCACCAGAAGCACCAACTGTTACGTGTGCAGCAAATATCTGTTCTTTTAGTCTGATTACATCTATTGCGGTGGCGTGAGCAATATTACCTCCCGTAAACATACTACTAAATGGTACCAATGCTTCTCCCGAATTTTCAGCAATTGCTATATTCATTGCAGTTGTGATGTCATGTAAATCAATCATCCATGTCAATTCTTGTATAATTCCGGCACCTATGCCTGTAAAGAAATAGAAAAACAAGAACTTTTTAGCCCCCCATACTTGTTCTAACGTGCGACCAAACATCCATATACCAAACATATTGCAGAATAAGTGCCATATACTGCTTGTATCATGTAAGAACATGTATGTAACTAACTGAATAGGATTAAATTTGTCTGAGAACCAATAGTGTAATCCGAAGATTTTCACCAAATCTATGCCTAAAGTTGATGGAAATACCTGCGAAGCTAACCAAAAAAGTAGGTTGATTATCATTAAATTGAGTACTGCAGGCGGTATATTACCCAAAAATGAGTTTCTTTGATAGTTCATATTATTGCGATTAAGTGTGCAAATTTACGAAAAAAATGCTATATTTATATGTTGTACAACATATTTTTTGTTTTTTAATGTTTTTTTTATAAAAAATATAGCAAAAAATTTGTATATGTCAATAATTTAATATATTTTTGTGCCGTAAAATTGTTTTTTACAATACACATCAATAATAATCTTTAAATTTAAAAAAAATGAACAGAACAGAACTTGTGGCTGCTGTTGCCGAAAAAACAGGTATGACTAAAGTTGACGCTAAAAAAGCTGTTGACGCTGCATTAGAAGCTATCGAAGGAGCACTCGTTGCTAACGAACAAGTTGCTCTTCTTGGTTTTGGTACTTTCTCAGTTGCTGAACGTGCTGAACGTCAAGGTGTAAATCCTGCTACTGGTGCTAAAATCACTATCGCTGCTAAAAAATCAGTTAAATTCAAAGCAGGTTCTGCATTAAACGCAAAACTTTAATCTTATTATTCGAACAAACTGTTATAAATAGTAGAGACGCAATTTGTTGCGTCTCTTTTTTATTTTGATTATATTGTTTATTCTGGTTGTGATTTAATTTCGCTCACAATTCCTTCACGTGTTTTAAGGAAAATACACACAAGTATGGCAACCCCCATATTCCTCCCCTCTCTTAGGGGAGATGTCCGAAAGACGGAGGGGTTAAAAATCTTCATTCCCCATTCCTCATTATTCAAAAAGGTTACGGAAGCGGTTAAAGAAATTTTTTGCAGCCGAAGCGTTAGGTTTCATATTTTTTGATTCGCTCAATTTTTCAAACGCTTTTTTCTCGTCTGATGACAAATCTTCTGGAATATATACACCTATATTTACTAATAAATCACCAGTACCATAACGATTTACATCAGGAAGACCTTTGTTGCGCAATCTCAACACTTTACCTGGTTGTGTACCTTTGTCAATTTTGACTTTTACTTTTCCATCAATAGTAGGGATTTCTACCATACCGCCCAATACCGCTGTAGGCAAGTCAAGCAAAAGGTTATATATAAGGTTATTTTGGTCGCGAATGAGTTCTGGGTGTTTTTCCTCTTCTATCACAATCAATAAATCGCCAGGAATACCACCACGGCGAGCTGCATTACCTTTGCCCGACATGCTGAGTTGCATGCCTTCTGCCACACCTGCAGGGATATTGATTGTAATCACCTCTTCTTGAATTGTCACACCTTCGCCTTTACAGTGTGGACATTCATCCTTAATAATTTTACCTTCGCCACCACATTTTGGACAAGTAGTGCGAGTTTGCATATTACCTAAGATTGTACGTTGTACACGATTAACATAGCCCGAACCTCCACACTCAGGACAAGTTGTAGTACTATGTTCGTCTTTTGCACCTGAGCCACCGCAATGAGTACAAGTTACCGCCTTGCGTACTTTTATTTTCTTTTCACAGCCTGTGGCAATATCTTTTAATGACAATTTGACACGTACGCGCAAGTCAGAACCACGATTTACACGTTGGCGACTGCCACCACCTCCGCCAAATCCGCCGAAACCACCGAATCCGAAGTGACCACCAAAGATGTCGCCGAATTGTGAGAATATGTCCTCCATATTCATGCCACCTCCGCCGAAACCGCCAGCGCCATTCATGCCAGCATGTCCGAATTGGTCGTAACGTGCACGTTTGTCAGGGTCGCTAAGCACTTCGTATGCTTCAGCAGCCTCTTTAAATTTCTCTTCAGCTTCTTTATCGCCTGGATTTTTATCTGGGTGATATTGAATAGCCTTTTTGCGGTACGCTTTTTTTATCTCATCGTCAGATGCACCTTTTTGTACACCTAACACTTCATAATAGTCTCTCTTTGACATATGTTTTTTGTTTTTTGTCTTTTGTTTTTAACATAAGTACAAAATTTATTTATTGGACAAAATAGTTTGTCCTATTTATTTTTTGTTGGTTGACATTTTTTTAAGTACAGGTTTTGTAATCAATAATAGTAATTTTTATGACTTATGGTTTGTACTTAAAAAGTAGTTCTCCGTCCTATAGTTAGAAATAAAAATTATGATTTGCAAGCCTATAAATTAGTTCTGTACTTATGTTGAAATAAGAATTTTAATTGCCAACAACGACTTTTGCGTGGCGGATGACTTTTTCGTTCATTGTATAACCTTTAGTTGTACAATCTACGATTTTATCTTTCAATTCTGGAGTAGGAGCTGGGATTGTAGTTATAGCTTCGTGATATTCAGTGTCAAATGGAGCATTTTCGGTTTCAATAACAGCCACACCATTTGCTTTCATCATTGACATTACTTGATTATAAATCAATTCAACACCTTGACGCACAGCCTCTACATCCTCTGCAGTTTTCATGCTCTCTAATGCACGTTCAAAATTATCCACGATAGGCAAAAAGTCGCAGATAATTCTCTCACCAGCATTTTTTATCAAGTCAGCCTTCTCTTTGATAGTGCGTTTACGGTAATTGTCAAAATCAGCCATTAGTCTTAAGTGGCTATCATTTAAATCTTTATATTTCTTTTCCCATTCATTTGGCTCTTCTGCTTTTTCAGTCTCTTCTGTTTCTGGTGTTTCAACTTCTGAAGTTTCCATTTTAGCATCTTGTGCTTCGTTTTTCATTTCTTGAGCTTCATTTTGTGTCTCTTCGACTTTAGTTTCTTTTTCTTTTTTCATATCGTTGTTAAAATTATAATCTTTTACCTATTGTATCAAAAACGTTGCCAAATTGTAATTATATGCCATATTGGCACTATAAAAATAGTAGAGACGCAACGTATTGCGTCTCTACATTTATATCAATCAACGATTGATTAATTATTTTTTGTAATTATTTAATGTTTCTTTAAGGAATTCAACAAAGTTTGCAGGATTTTCATCGAATGCGTATGATTTGTTGAGTGGTTTACCTTCAGCATCAAGTGCTACATAGAAAGGTTGTGCGTTAGCACCGAATTTATGACGTTGAATGTAGCTATTTTTTTCGCCTACAGTTGTGAACACTTTTTCAACACCTTGTTCAACCACTTTCATTGGTTTAGCAAGAGGTGTACGGTCGTCAACCATAAGTGTTACGAGTACGAAATCGTTTTGCAACATATCAGCCACTTTATCATCTGTCCAAACAGAAGCTTCCATTTTACGACAGTTAACACAACCGAAACCTGAGAAGTCAATCAACACTGGTTTACCAGCTGTTTGAGCCATTTGCATAGCTACTTCAAAGTCGTGCGAATCTGGGTGAACTTCGCTTGTATAAAGGTTGAAGTCTTGAGTTGACAAAGGAGGAGCAAATGCCGAAGCCGAACGACAAGGTGCACCCCACAAACCTGGTACCAAGTAGATAGCGTATGCAAATGAGCAAAGAGCCAACATCATACGACCAACGCCGATACGTTCAACTTGATCATCGTGTGGTAATGTAATTTTGCCAAGGAGATACATACCAAGCAATGCGAAGATTACGATCCACAAAGCGAGGAATGTTTCGCGGTCAAGGATACCCCAACCGTATGCCAAGTCAGCAACAGACAAGAATTTGAGAGAGAGAGCAAGTTCCAAGAAACCGAGAACTACTTTTACTGAGTTCAACCAACCACCTGATTTAGGCATTGATTTCAACATAGAAGGGAACATTGCAAATACAGTAAATGGCAATGCCAATGCGATAGCGAAACCAAACATACCGATAGCAGGGCCTAACCATGAACCTTGAGCTGCTTCAACAAGCAAAGTACCGATGATAGGACCAGTACAAGAGAATGAAACCAACACAAGGGTAAATGCCATCAACATGATTGACACGAAACCTGTAGTTGACTCAGCTTTAGCATCCATTTTTGATGTCCATGAAGCTGGCAAAGTGATTTCGAATGCACCGAAGAACGATACAGCAAACACAACCAACATCAAGAAGAAGATGATGTTAAAGATAGCGTTAGTAGAGAGAGCATTCAAAGCCGAAGCACCAAAGATACCAGTTACCAAAAGACCGAGAGTCAAATAGATGATAACGATAGCAGCACCGTATGTGAACGCATCGCGACGACCTTTAGATTTATCGCCCGAACGTTTCAAGAAGAATGAAACAGTCATAGGGATAATAGGCCATACACAAGGAGTAAACAACGCAACGAAACCGCCGAGGAAACCAAGAATAAAGATAGCCCACAACGAAGAATCAGAAGTGTTAGTTGTTTCACCAAATGCTTTAAGCTCATCAATAACAGGAGTATAAAGATCATTAGCAGCTTCTTCTACTGCAGTTTCTGTTTCTGCAACTTCAGCAATAGGCATTGGTTCATTTGCTTTAGGACCGAAAGCAAAGTTGTAAGGACCGAAGAGGAGACAAGAACCAACTACTTCAGAGCAAGCTTGACCAGAAGCAGCAACGCCAACGCCCCAGTTTTCGTCAGTAATTTTTATTTTTTGTGCAAACACTGCAGTTTTTTCAAACGAAGTGATTTCGCACTCAAACATGTTGTCGAAGATAGTGTGAGCTTCAGTTTTAATTTCAAGTTCACCATTAAGTTCAGCACCAACGAGTTTGTTAAATTCAATTTTGGTTGCGATAGGACCTTTATCGGTCTCTTCCAAACCATAAATGTGCCAAGTGTCGTCGATAGTTGCAGTCAAAGTGATTTCTGCATTTTTACCATCTTGACTAATTTGGGCATCCCATTTTACAGGCTCAAGAATTTGAGCAAATGTCATGGTAAAGAGGCACATTACAAGTGCCAAGGTTGAAAAAAGTTTTTTCATACTTTTTGAATTAAGTTAGAATATTTAGTGTTTTTATAATGTTACTCACTTCATTCGTGCGGACGCTTGAGCCAAGCATTCCTACAAATTACGCCTTGATTATTGTGGATACGGCATGCCGTGTCCCTACAACTTATTCCTTGTTCCTTCTTCCTCCTTCCCTATTCCCTAATTTACGGTATCATATCGAGCATTTCGTCGTCGAATGGATCATAATCTTCTGGAAAATCAGCAGACTTGATTAGTTCATCGAAATCCTGATTTTCTTTATTGTCTTTTTTTATGCTCTCATATTCAGCAGGTTCTGCTAAATTGACATGTATGTGATGTATCATAAAAACATATTTATACAAATTCGGTGCAAAATTACAAAAAAATATTTATATACACAACTATTAAATAATTCAGAATTTATAATTCATAGTTCATAAATTTTTTATAAATTTGCACTTACATTTTAAAGTCCAACTTTCAACTCTTAACTTTCAACTCTCAACTTAAATTATGCCTTTTGCATTTGGAATAAAAGATATTATTGATATATTGTTGGTTGCAATATTGCTTTATCAAGTCTATAGATTGATGAAGAACACGGGTGCGATAAACATCTTTTTAGGTGTTATGGTGTTTGTGTTTTTGTGGTTTCTTATAGTTAAAGTGTTAGATCTTGGGCTTACAGGGGCAATTCTTAATCAAATAATAAGTGTAGGTGCAATAGCTCTTGTCGTATTGTTTCAGAACGAAATAAGGAAATTTTTATTGAAATTAGGTTCGCGACAGAATTGGAAATTTTATAAGAATATAGCCAAAATTATAAAAGGTAATGCTCATAAAGAGGATAAATTGCAGTTCCCTGTGATGAAATTGGTGTTGGCTTGTAGGAATATGTCGCGCACGAAAACAGGTGCTTTAATTGTAATTGAGCGTGAAAATCCGTTGACTGAATATATTGAGAGCGGTGAGCAGATAAAAGCGGATATAAATACTCGTTTGATTGAAAATATATTCTTTAAGAATAGTCCATTGCACGATGGCGCAATGATTATCGTAGGAAATAAAATAGTTGCAGCCGGAGCAATACTTCCAGTATCGAAAAATCCGAATATTCCGCGACATTTAGGGTTACGACATCGCGCAGCTATGGGAGTTTCTGAAAAATCAGATGCTTTGGTAATTATCGTGTCGGAGGAAACAGGAACAATTTCAATGGCTGTAGATGGAGCTTATCGTCTTAATCTTACTGCCGAAGACCTTGAACGAAACCTAACAGATTTACTAGTTACTAGTTATTAGTTAGTAATGTGGAATAATAATCTCAACTCTCAATTCTCAACTCTCAATTCTCAATTTTCAACTCTCAACTTTATATATTATGGAACAACTAAGAAATGCAGGTTTTGCAATTACAATTTGCGATAAGGATGGTAAAATCCTCGATATGAATAATAAATCTAAGCAAACATTTGCTAAGTATGGTGATATTATAGGCCATTCGTTGTTTGAATTTCATCCACCACGAGCTGCAGAAATATTGCGTGGACTTCTTGAAAATCACAACGTAAATGCTTATACTATCGAGAAAGAGGGTTTACATAAACTTATTTATCAAGTGCCATGGTATGAAGAGAATGGCGATTTTGGTGGTTATGTAGAACTTTCGCTCGTAATCCCAGCCGAAATGCCACACTACGTTAGATAGGGAATAAGGAGTAGGGAATAGGGAACCGAAGTCTTTGAGCTTTTGGAGATAAAATTTGCGTTAAAAAAACAACGAGTGTAGCGAGTAAAATTCCCGAAGGGACGACAGAATACAGACGGGGGTGTACCCCCCGGGTGGATGAGCCCCCAACACAAAACCCCGTAAGGGTGACAGAAACGGATAATAATACAATATAAAAAGGCTGTCAATTGGAGAGTTGACAGCCTTTGTTGTTTTATTAATGTTTTATGAAAAATGAACCTTTGTAGAGGTTATTTTGCAGTCCAATAGCAACGTTTTGGAGAGACGATTTCGCCCTCTTCTTTGAGTTGTTTCATTGCTTTATCCACTACTTTGCGGTCGAGACCCGAAAGTTCTGCTACTTTGCCAGCGTTGATTGGTTCGCCAGCAGCTTTGATTGTTTCTAATACTTTTGCTTTTTCCATAATAATTTTTTTAGTTACTAGTTAGTAGTGAGTAATTAGTAGTTTTTTAGTTTTATTTGTAGGGACGCACGGTTCGTGCGTCCGATTAATTGTGTTTTTGTGTTTGTTGTTATTTGCGGACGCTCGAACCGAGCGTCCCTACTTCCTATTCCCTGTTCCTTATTCCTTATTAACAGGGTATAGTCCGTGTTCGGCGGCAACTTTGATGAGGAGTTCTTTGGCTGCATCGTGTTCGTTGGGTATTATGCCGTCGAGGATGGCGTCTTTGATGACGGATTTGAGTTCGCCGATAATGTTAGATGGTTCGATGCCAAATATTTGCATGATTTCTATGCCATCGACTGGAGGTTGGAAGTTGCGGATGCGGTCGCGCTCTTCGAGTTCTTTGAGTTTGATGCGTACGAGGTTGAAATTGTCGGAGAAGCGTTTCACTTTTTCGCGGTTGGCACTTGTGATGTCGCATTCGCAGAGGAGCATAAGCGAGTCAATGTCGTCGCCAGCATCGAATAGTAGGCGGCGTACGGCAGAGTCGGTTACAACATCTTCGCTGAGTACGATAGGGCGCATGTGGAGGTCAACCATTTTTTGTACGAACTTCATAGGTTCACCAAGTGGGAGTTTGAGACGC
Organism: Paludibacteraceae bacterium; assembly: GCA_017467185.1. Classification (GTDB taxonomy): domain Bacteria; phylum Bacteroidota; class Bacteroidia; order Bacteroidales; family Paludibacteraceae; genus Aphodosoma. The sequence continues at coordinate 36,059 of JAFTSS010000090.1, forward strand.
TTGAAGATGCCTGGAATCATACGTTGACCGAGATAGTTGTGATTGCGGAAAGTCCAGCCATGAGTGTCGTCCCACTGTTTGCTAGCAGGTTTTCCGATGTCGTGGAGCAGTGCACCCCAGCGAAGCCATAGGTCGTCGCTACGTTCGGCTACAGAATCTAATACCTTGAGCGTGTGTAGAAATACATCTTTATGAGCGCGTTCGCCTCGGCGTTCAACACCTTTTAGACGGTCGAGTTCGGGGAATATTTTAGCTAATAATCCTGTTTGTTCGAGGAGTAGGAGTCCGATAGATGGACGAGGAGAGCGCATGATTTTGTTAAATTCGTCGATGATGCGTTCTTTTGTGATTATTTCAATGCGATCGCAATTACGTGTTATTGCATCTAATGTTTCTGGATAAATTGTAAATTGTAGTTGCGAAGCAAATCTCACGGCACGCATCATTCTCAAAGGGTCATCGCTGAACGTGATGTCAGGGTCAAGTGGGGTGCGGAGTATTTTAGCTTCCATATCAGCCAAACCTCCGAATGGATCTACCAACTCTCCAAATCTATTTTTATTTAGGCATAATGCCAACGCATTTACGGTGAAATCTCGGCGATTTTGGTCGTCTTGTAGTGTGCCTTCGGTGACGATTGGGTTACGACTATCTCTGTTGTAACTTTCGCTTCTTGCTCCTACAAACTCTACTTCAATGTTTTTTTTCTTTACTTGTGCTGTTCCGTATGTTTTGAATACCGATAAGTAAGCCCCTTTGCCGAGTTTGCGAGCAAAAGCTCCAGCCATTTCGATGCCACTGCCTACGACTACAACGTCGATGTCTTTAGATGGGCGCTGTAATAGTATATCTCGCACGTAGCCACCGATGATATAGGCTTCGAGGCCTAATTCGTCGGCGGTTTCACGTAAAAGGGTGAATACTTTATCTTGTAGGTGTTCTTTTAGGTTCATTTTAATTCCAATCTTACTACGTTTTCGACGTGGTGGGTATGAGGGAACATATCGACTGGTTGTACGGCAGTGACTTTATATTTCACGTCTAATAGTTGCAAATCGCGTGCCTGAGTAGCAGGATTACAACTTACATATACAATGCGTTTTGGCTCGGCATTCAATATTACATTTACTACATCTTCATGCATGCCAGCGCGAGGAGGGTCTGTAATTATCACATCAGGACGACCATATTCTTTTATAAATTTGTCAGTCAAAATATCTTTCATGTCGCCAGCAAAGAAGAGAGTGTTATCGATGCCATTGAGGGCAGAATTGATTTTTGCATCTTCAATAGCCTCTGGTACGTATTCAATACCAATGACTTGGCGTGCTTTGCGACTCACAAAGTTGGCAATAGTACCTGTACCTGTGTAGAGGTCGTAAACGAGTTCGTCGCCAGTTAATTCAGCAAAATTGCGTGCCACCTTATATAATTCGTATGCTTGTTCTGAATTGGTTTGGTAGAACGATTTTGGTCCAATCTTGAATCGCAAACCCTCCATTTCTTCATATATTGCCTCAGCGCCTTTGAAGCAGTGGATCTCTTGGTCTGTGATAGTGTCGTTACATTTCGAGTTGATTACGTATAGTAATGCGGTGATTTGTGGGAACATGTCTGCCAAATGTTGCAACAATGCCACTCTTTCAGCCTCATCTTCATGGAAAAATACCACTACCACCATCAATTCGCCTGTCGAAGTCGTACGAATCATCAACGTACGTAGGAAACCCTCTTGATTGCGCAAGTCGAAAAACGTCAAACCTTTCTCTTGCGCATAGCGACGTATTTCGTTGCGTATTTGATTAGAAATATCATCTTGCAACCAACATTTATTTATGTCTAATACCTTATCAAACATACCAGGAATATGGAATCCAACGCCATTCAACTCCTCTGGCTTATGCTCTTTTTGCATATCCTCCATTGTCAGCCATTTGCGATTCGAGAAAGTATATTCCAATTTGTTGCGGTAGAAGTACGTTTTCTCCGAACCCAAAATAGGAGTGATTTCAGGCAATTCGATATGTCCAAGACGTGTTAAATTGTCAACCACTTGTTTCTGTTTGTAGCGGATTTGTTCGTCGTAAGGTAGTATCTGCCATTTACATCCACCGCAAGTGCCATAGTGTTCGCACATAGCCTCACAGCGTTTTTCTCCATACGAATGAAATTTAATTACACGACCTTCCATGTAATTTTTTTTCTTCTTCACAATCTGCAAATCCACAACATCGCCTGGAACGGCATATTGAGTAAAAATGACCATGTCGTCAACTTTAGCGAGGGCTTTGCCTTCGGCTGCGACATCGGTTATTGTAACTTCGTAGTAAATAGGTAATTGTTTTTGTTTGCGTGCCATTTAGTGTATTTATTAGTTACTAGTTGGTTGTAGTATTTTTTATTTTTGTATTTCAAATATGTCTGCTGACTTCCAGAATGGTAAACGATTTCTTACTTTATCTAAGTAAGCCATATCAATTTCTACTGTACGAGTGCCGGCTTCCCATTCTTCGAACGAGGCGATGCATTTGCCACGAGGGTCGAGCATTACGGAGTGACCATTGTGTTGAACACTATAACTATCAGTGCCTATTGCGTTCACTGCACATACGTAAGATTGGTTTTCCATAGCACGAGCAACTGTGAGGGCGTCCCATGCTTCGATGCGGTCTTTAGGCCAATTGGCAGTATAGATGAGTACGTCGTATTCGTTGCCTGAGAAATTGCGACTCCAAACAGGGAAACGGAGGTCGAAACAGATTAGTACACGGAATTTTACGCCGCGGAAGGTAACATCGAGGTGCTTGTTGCCAGGTGTGAAGTATTTTTGTTCATCGCCGATGAAAAGGTGGCGTTTATCGGCAAAATTGATAGTGCCATCAGGTTGGCAGAAGAAACCACGATTGTATGATTTCTCGCCATCCGTTGCCATGAAGCTACTAGCAATGGCAAAATTGCCTTCGCGCGCCCAGCGTTTGATGGCTTGGATAGCTTCGCCATCGGTGTCTTCGGCTAATTCAGGTTGGTCAACACTGAATCCAGTTGAAAACATTTCGGGGAATACGACGAGGTCGGTTTTGCCGTAGAGTGTTTTTACTATATTTTCAAAGGTGGTGAGGTTAGCTTTTTTATCGCCCCACACAATTTCTTGTTGTACTAATGTGATTTTCATTATTTTTTTTACCTAATAAGTTGTATAATTTGATTACTTCAGAAACTTCTTTTACATCGTGAACACGAAGTATGTTTGCTCCACGTTCGATGGCAAATGTGTTTAATATGGAAGTCCCATTTAGTGCATTGTTGGCATCAATATTAAGTGGTTTGTATATCATTGATTTTCGTGATATGCCTACTAAGATAGGAGCTTTGAAACATTCGAAAACATCTAATTCACGAAGAAGTGTGTAGTTTTGTTCGACAGTTTTGGCAAAACCAAATCCAGGGTCGATGATAATCTCTTTGTTGAACCCTTTTTCGCGTAGTATAGCGATTTTTTTTGCGAAATATTGTAGAATGTCTGATAAAAAATCGTCGTATTTCGTGAGGGTTTGCATCGTTTGGGGGTCGCCTTTGGAGTGCATGAGTATGTATGGGACTTGTAGTTCAATGATTGCATCCAGCATATTTTTGTCCCAATCGAAGCCAGAAACATCGTTAATCATTCCAACTTTGAACTCTTTTACAGCGATATTTGCGACTTCGCCACGGAAAGTGTCAATCGAAATTGGAAAATCAGGGTATTTTTCTCTTATTACGTTTAGTGCAAACCTTATTCGTTCAATCTCTTCGCGTTCTGTTACGAAGTCGGCACCAGGACGAGTAGAGTAGCCACCAATATCTAATATAGAGGCACCATTTTGAATGGCTAAATCAACTTTTGATAGGATTTCCTCTTTGTTTGAAGCTTGGCTGTCAGAGTAGAAAGAATCGGGCGTAATGTTGATTATTGCCATTATTTTGGGTGAGGATGTGTCAATTAAATGACCATTAAAAGCAATAAGTTTGTTGTAATTTACGTTATTCATAAAAAGCGATGTTTCTGACTGCAAATTTAGGTAAAAAAACTGACCTAAAATAATTTTTTATGGTAAAAAGTAAAAAAACTAAAAAAAATACTTGTTATGTCATAAATTATTGGTAAATTTGCGCTCGATTTCTGTATTCTCTTTTTTTGTAAAAATTTATATGTAAAAGATATGAAATTGTTTAATAAATTTTTGTTTTTGGGCTGCATGTTAGTTTTATTTGTGGCTCCAGGATGTAAAAAACAAGCAGGTCTTGCGGGAGGTGGAACTATTCTTCCTATGGGTGGAACATCTCAAAAGACAGGATGGGCATATAATGACCCAACACGCGGATTTTTTAATGTTCAGACAGAGTATCAAGGAAAATGTCCACAAGGTATGGTGTATATCGAAGTGGCAACTACTGTTCGTGGTCAAAATGGAGATATGTTGTCTGTAGCGAAAAACAATACAAAGAAAAGAGTAGCTTCTTCGGCATTTTTTATGGACCAGTATGAAGTTACAAATCTTGAGTGGCGCGAATATGTTCGTTGGTTACAAGAGGTTTATCTTCATAGCCCAGATGTTGTTATTCGTGCGTTACCAGATGAATCTGTTTGGCGTAAAGAATTGGCATATAATGAGCCATACGTTCGCGAATATTATGTAAGTCCAGCTTATAATGATTATCCTGTAGTGGGTGTTTCTTGGAAACAAGCAACAGAATATTGCAAATGGAGAACCGACAGATTGAATGAGTTGGAACTTATCTATGCAGGTGTTATACCTTTTATTCCTTTGAATATTGTAAACCAAAAAATTCAAGAATATCCAGATTCAGCTAAAAATTTTGTGTTCACAACGAAAGGCGCTCGTGATTATGTCTATTTCGTAAATGCAAATTATGAAGAATTTGAATCAGAAGATGGAGAAGCTTTAGATTTTCAACCAGACTATAAAGCGTATGACTTGAATGGTGATGGTGAAATTGGTCCTAATGAATGGAATGTAGTACTTGAAGGTGCTTTATACGATTCTGAGTGTCGTCTTCCTACTGAAATGGAGTGGGAGTATGCTGCGTATGGTTTAATGACAGAAGAGGGTATTTATGACCAAACAAATACTTATCCATGGTCAGGCACTCAAATGCGTCTTTTTGATTCTTCTGACTATGAGGGTGAGTTTATGGCTAACTTTTTGCGTGGTAGAGGGGATCCCGTAGGTGTACAAATAAATGGTACTTTGACTGTTCCTGTTTATTTCTTCGACCAAAATAATTATGGTTTGTACAACATGGCAGGTAATGTTAATGAATGGGTGAAAGATGTTTATCGTGCTAATGTTACAACTATTGAAGAGATAAATGCTTATCGTGGTAATGAATTTGAATCAGATTCTTTGTACGCAGAGGAAATATTGAACAAACATTTTGCTTATCTTGATCCTGCGTTGCGTGATTCTATGCGTACAGTGTTGATTGCAGAAAGAGGTATAACAAAAACAGGAGGGGACTATCGTGATTTCAAAGATGGCGATATGCAATCTGCTCTTGAAGGTGATTCTGCAAAAGTAGAGGCTGTATATAAAGATTTAACTCCAATCGAAAAGGCTAATATGATTTCAAATACGGCACGTGTGTATAAAGGTGGAGGTTGGAATGACCGCGCTATTTGGTTAAATCCATCACAACGTCGTTGGTTGGATGAAAATGCTTGTCGTAACGATATTGGCTTCCGTTGTGTTATGAGTACTGTGGGTGGTTTTGAACAAAAACGTAATTATAGCAATGATGGCTATATAATACGTTAATGCTAAGTTTATTTTTTTAATTTTCAATAATTGCCTCAAAAAAGCACTTACTTATGGGTCGGTGCTTTTTTGTTGCTATAAGTAAGTTATAAATATATTATGGAAAAAATTCAAAGAACAGTTATTGTTGATGCACTTAAGCGTACTGATTATGGTGCAAAAGTGAACATTAAGGGTTGGGTGCGTACTCGCCGAGGTAATAAAAATGTTAGCTTTATAGCTCTTAATGATGGCTCTTCTATCAATAATATTCAAATTGTAGCCGATATTGCTAAATTTGGTGAAGAGTATCTTAAACCAATCACTACTGGTGCTTGTATCTCAGTTAATGGTATTCTTGTTGAGTCTATGGGACAAGGACAATCTGTTGAAATTCAGGCTGAAGAGATTGAAATTTATGGTACTGCAGATAATACTTATCCATTGCAAAAGAAAGGTCATACTCTCGAATTCCTTCGTGAAGTAGCCCACCTTCGCCCTCGTACTAATACGTTTGGTGCTGTGTTCCGTATTCGTCACCACATGGCTATGGCTATCCACACTTTCTTCCACGAACGTGGTTATTTCTATTTCCATACTCCACTTATTACAGCTTCAGACTGTGAGGGTGCTGGTCAAATGTTCCAAGTAACAACTAAAAATCTATATAACCTCAAAACTAACGAAGAGGGTAAAATTGATTATTCAGATGATTTCTTTGGTAAACAAGCATCTTTGACTGTTTCTGGTCAGTTGGAGGGTGAGTTGGCTGCAATGGCTTTGGGTAAAATTTATACTTTTGGCCCTACTTTCCGTGCAGAAAACTCTAATACTCCTCGTCACTTGGCTGAGTTCTGGATGATTGAGCCAGAGGTTGCATTCTTTGAAATAGAAGATAATATGCAACTTGCACAAGATTTTATTCAATATTGTATTCGTTGGGCTCTCGACAATTGTAAAGACGATATTGATTTCCTTGCTAAAATGTATGATCATGACCTTATCGATCGTTTGAACTTTGTGCTTGCTAACGATTTCAAACGTTTGACTTATACTGAAGGTATCGAAATTTTGAAAGCAGCTGTAGCTAATGGCCATAAATTTGAATTCCCTGTAGATTGGGGCACAGACCTTCAATCAGAACACGAACGTTATCTTGTTGAGGAACACTTCAAACGTCCAGTTATTTTGACCGACTATCCAAAAGAGATTAAGTCGTTCTATATGAAGCAAAATGATGATGGTAAGACAGTGCGTGCGATGGACGTATTGTTCCCTAAAATTGGTGAAATCATTGGAGGTTCACAACGTGAAGAGGATTATGAAAAACTTCGTACTCGTGCTGCTGAAATGGGTGTACCTGATAAAGATATTTGGTGGTATCTCGATACTCGTCGTTTTGGTACAGCACCTCACTCTGGTTTTGGTCTTGGTTTCGAACGTCTTTTGTTGTTCGTTACAGGTATGCAAAACATCCGTGACGTGATACCTTTCCCACGTACTCCAAATAACTGTGAATTTTAACGATAAGCGAGTGCAAACCAATAAAAATGTACGATAAAATTTTGCGATAGCAAAATGATAAATCTAAGAAAGGCTGCGCAATCAAATTTATTTGAATTGTGTTAGCCTTTCTTAGATTTATAAATTGTTCGTTGCGAACAATTTATTGTACATTTTTATTGCTTTGCCGAGCGTAGTTAAAATCTTGAGCGAAGCGAAAAATTAAAACGAAGCTTTGTGATTGAGCGAAGCGAAAAAAATTCTCAATTCTCAATTTTCAACTCTCAACTTTCAATTCAAAAAATGCTTTATCCAAAAAACTTTGAAAATAAAATATCGTTTGATCAAATCAGGCAATTGATTAAAGAGCGATGTGTCAGTCAGCAAGGTTCTGAGTTGATTGATGCAATGGCTTTTTCGTCAGATTTTGATGTGATAGTATTGTCTCTTACGCAGATAGAGGAGATGATGACTTTATTGTCTGAAACAGGCGAGGGGTTGCCTTTAGGTTCGTTGGCTGATTTGCGACCTGCTTTTGCTCGCACTCAAGCTGATGGAACGTTTCTTGACGTGAAAGATGTGGTTGATTTGCGGTTGAATGTTTCAACATTGCGAGCTGTAACCACTTATCTTCGTGCGCGTGATGCGGAGCGTTTTTCTGCATTGATTAAAATGACTAAGTCGGTAGAATTATTTCCCGATATTGAGCGTGAAATAGAACGTATTATCAATAAATATGGTGAGGTAAAAGATACAGCATCACCACAATTAGCAGAAATACGTCGTTCGATTTTATCGGCACAAAGTAGTATTTCTAAGACTCTTAATGCCATATTGCGTCAGGCGCAAGCATCTGGTATTGTGGATAAAGAGGCTGCACCAACTATTCGTGAAGGACGATTAGTGATACCTGTGTCGGCAATGAATAAACGTAAGATACAGGGTATTATTCATGACGAATCGGCTACGGGAAAGACAGCATTTGTTGAGCCAACGGCAGTTGTTGAGGTTAACAATCGCCTTCGTGAGTTGGAAAATGAGGAGCGTCGCGAAATAATTCGTATTTTAGTTGAGTTCACTAATTTAGTTCGTCCTTATTATGAGGCGATAGCACAGTCGGTATATTTTCTTGCTGAGGTAGATGCTTTGCGTGCAAAATCTCAATTTTCAATATCAATCCGGGCAATAAAACCATATTTGGTGTCGGAATGTGAGGTGGATTGGCATGAGGCACGTCATCCGTTATTGGAAATGTCGCTTACTCGACAAGGTCGTAAAATAGAACCACTTACAATAAAACTTACTCGAAAACAGCGTATATTGCTCATATCTGGACCTAATGCTGGTGGTAAATCGGTGTGTCTTAAAACAGTAGGTTTATTGCAATATATGTTGCAATGTGGTTTGCCTATACCGCTTCATGAGCGTAGTCGTGCAGGATTGTTTAAGTCGATATTTATAGATATAGGTGATGAACAAAGTATTGAGAATGACCTTTCTACTTATTCGTCTCACCTTTTGAATATGAAGAATTGTATCAAGTTCAGTAATGGTAAAAGTCTTTTGTTAATTGACGAATTTGGTACAGGTACTGAGCCTCAATTAGGAGGTGCTATTGCCGAGGCGGTATTGGATAGATTCAATAAAAATAAAGTGTATGGTGTGATAACGACTCACTACACTAATCTTAAGCATTTCGCAGCGCAGACAGAAGGTATTGTGAATGGTGCGATGTTGTACGATCGCAATCAGATGCGACCACTCTTTATGTTGTCTATTGGCACTGCAGGGTCGTCATTTGCTATAGAGATTGCGCGTAAGATAGGGTTGCCTGAAGATGTTATTGCTGCTGCTTCTGAAATGGTTGGTTCTGAGCAGGTTGATTTTGATAAACATTTGCAAGATGTGGCACGGGATAAACGCTATTGGGAGCATAAGCGTCAGCAGGTGAAAGATAAAGAGAAACGATTGCAACAATTGACTGAACGTTATGAGCAATTGATTGAAGGTATGCGTGTTAAGGAGAAAGAGACGTTGCGTCAAGCAAAACAAGAGGCTGCTGAGATACTTTCACAAGCTAATAAAGAGATAGAGAAGACTATTCGAATAATTAAGGAGACTCAAGCCGATAAAGAGGCAACTCGTAAAAGCCGTGAAGAGGTGGGTAAATTGCGTGAGAAGATGGAACGAGGAGCGCAACAATCTGTGCCTAAGAAGCAACAGAAACCACTTCAACCAAGTGAGCATGTGCAGATTGTCGGGCAAAATGTAATAGGTAAATTACTTGAAATTCAAGGGAAAACTGCTATAGTTGCTTTTGGACAGATAAAATCGACAGTTGCACTCAATCGTCTTGAACGAGTTTCTGCAGGTCAGGCTAAGCAAGCAGAACAGCGAATGCAAGCAAATCGCGAGTCGAATGCTACAGCTGATATTCGTAATCGTCAGTTGACATTTAAGCAAGAGATTGATGTGCGGGGTATGCGTGTTGATGAGGCTTTGCAAGCGGTAGTTTATTTTATCGACGATGCAGCTATGGTGTCGGCGTCGCAAGTGCGTATATTGCACGGTACAGGTACTGGGGCTTTGCGTCAAGCAATACGTGATTATTTGCATCAAGCCTCAATGGTAAAATCTTATCGCGATGAGCATGTGCAATTTGGGGGTGCGGGTATTACGGTTGTCGAAATGAAGTGATGATAGGGAACGGGGAATAAGGAATAAGGAATAGGGAATAAGGAATAGGGAATAAGGAATAGGGAACAGGGAATAGGGAACAGAATGTTATAATTATGAATTGTGAATTGAAAAAAACAGCTTTAGTATTAGAAGGGGGTGCTATGCGAGGTATGTACACCGCAGCTGTGCTTGATGTGTTGATGGATGAAGGAATAAAAGTTGATGCTATTTATGCTACATCGGCAGGTGTGCTGTTTGGTGTTAATTATATTTCTGGGCAACGTGGTCGTGCTATTCGTTATAATAAGCGATTTTCGCGCGATAAACGCTATATGGGTATTCATTCTTTGATAACATCGGGTAATGTTATCAATAAAGATTTTGCCTTTTACGAAGTGCCCTTTACGTTGGATGTGTTTGACCAAGAGGCATATTCGCGTTCTGATACCAAGATGATAGCCACAGTAACCAATGTGCATACGGGAGGTGTAGAGTATATAGAAGTGAAAAATGTGCTAGAACAAATGGAGGTGTTGCGTGCTGCATCGGCTATGCCTTTTGTGTCGCAGATGGTTGAGTTAGATGGACAACTTTATCTCGATGGAGGATTAGCAGATAGTATTCCTTTGAAGAAATGTCAAGAAGATGGATATGAGCGAATTATAGTAGTAGAGACTCGTCCTGCTGGTTATCGTAAATCAAAGCCTAATCCTTTATTTGCTAAATTATTTTACTCTAAATATCCTAATTTGGTAGAGACAACCAACAATCGTTATATTGGTTATAATGCTATATTACAGGAGATTGATGAACTTGATGCTAAGGGAGAGATAGTATTGGTTCGTCCAACCAAAGAGCTCAACCTTGGTCGTATAGAGTCAGATCCTAATCGTTTGCAAGAAATGTATGATTTAGGTATTAGTGATGCTAAAGCGCTTTTACCTCGAATAAAAAAATTCTTATTACTATGAAGCAACTAAATAATCCGTGGATAAATATTCTTGGCTATAATTGTTTTGCGTGTGCTCCATCTAACCCTATTGGCTTGAAAATGAAATTCTTTTTAGATGGCGAAGATGTGGTATCAATATTCCCTTTGCAAAAGAATTATCAAGGTTGGATTGACACTTTGCATGGAGGCATACAAGCTACTTTGTTGGATGAAATATGTGCGTGGAAATTGATTCATTTGCTTGGCACTTCAGGTGTTACCTCTAAAATGGAAGTGCGCTATCGTCGCCCGATTATGACTACATGGCCATATATTCTTATTAAGGCAGAATTGGTTGAACAGCGTCGTAATATTGTGATTATGAAGGCAACAATTACTTCACCTGAAGGCGAACTTTGTTCTTATGCCGAGTGTACTTATTATAGTTTTCCACCAGAGAAAGCTCGAGAAATGGGCTTTGCTCCTTGTGAGACTTTTGGTGAGGATTTGACTCTCGATGAGGCTATAGAGATATCAATTAAATAGAGAGATAATAAATAAAAAAAGGTGATTTAATCTAATTGATTGAATCACCTTTTTTGTATATTTATTTAAATCTCATCATCTTCAACAACCAAGTTTTCGACAATGAAGTTTTGACGTTCAGGAGTGTTGTCGCCCATGTAGAATGAGAGTAGCTCGGCTACTGCATCTTCTTTACGAAGCATTACTTGATCGAGACGCATATCTGGACCGATGAAGTGTTTGAATTCGTCAGGCGAAATCTCACCAAGACCTTTGAATCGAGTGATTTCGGGATTTGAACCTAACTCTTCAAGTGCGGCAAGACGTTCTTCTTCTGTGTAGCAATAGCGCGTCTCTTTTTTGTTGCGCACACGGAATAGTGGTGTTTGCAAGATATATACGTGACCTTTTTTTATTAAGTCAGGGAAAAACTGTAAGAAGAAGGTCATCAACAGCAAGCGGATGTGCATACCATCGACATCGGCATCGGTTGCGATAATCACCTTATTATAGCGTAACCCTTCCAATCCGTCTTCGATGTTGAGTGCGGCTTGTAAGTAGTTGAACTCTTCATTTTCATATACTACCTTTTTGGTTTGACCATAAGAGTTGTATGGTTTACCACGAAGTGAGAAAACTGCTTGTGTATCAACATCGCGAGTTTTAGTGATAGAACCCGAAGCAGAGTCACCCTCTGTTATAAAAATACATGATTGGTCGCGGAGGTCGCCTTTTGAGTCGTTGAGGTGGATGCGGCAATCGCGGAGTTTTTTGTTGTGGAGATTGGCTTTTTTTGCACGTTCGCGTGCCAATTTAGTTACTCCAGCAATGGCTTTACGCTCTTTTTCAGATTCTTGAATCTTTTTGAGCATCACGTCTGCCACTTCGAGGTTTTTGTGGAGATAGTTGTCAACCTCTTTTTTAACAAAATCACCGACAAATTTTGCAATGGTTGGACCTTCTGGACCCATGTCTTTTGAACCGAGCTTCACTTTAGTTTGCGATTCAAAGACAGGATCTTGTACCGACACGGCAACGGCAGCAACAAGGCCAGAGCGTATGTCGCTCAATTCCATGCCGTTTTTGTTGTAATACTCTTTTATAGTCTTACCAAATGCCTCACGGAAAGCCGATTGATGTGTACCGCCTTGAATGGTGTGCTGACCATTGACGAATGAATAGTATTCTTCGCCATATTGGTCGATATGTGTGAAGGCTATTTCTATATCTTCATCTTTGAGATGAACAATAGGGTAGAGCGGCTCTGATGTTGTGGCTTCATTAAGTAGGTCGAGCAATCCATTCTTTGAAGCAAAGCGTTTTCCGTTGTAAACTATTGTTAGTCCTGTATTTAGGTAACTATAGTTGCGGAGCATAGTCTCTACAAACTCATCGCGGAACGAGAAGTTAGGGTCGAACAAACGCTCTTGAGGGTGTTGGGGATTGCAGTCAGGAGTGAAACAAATCAATGTTCCATTTTTTTCATCGGTAGCAACTAAATCGTACTCTTTTACTAATTTACCACGTTCGAAATCAGCCTGTTTTACCATTCCGTCGCGGAACGATTTTACGGTGAAATGCGAAGATAATGCGTTCACAGCCTTCGTACCTACACCATTAAGACCGACCGATTTTTTAAATGCTTTGTCGTCGTATTTACCGCCTGTATTGAGTTTCGAAACAGCATCAATCATTTTGCCTTGTGGTATGCCACGACCATAGTCGCGCACAGTCACCATGCGTTCTTTGATAGTGATTTCAATGCGATTGCCAAAGTGCATACGAAACTCGTCTATCGAGTTGTCAATCACCTCTTTAATAAGCACGTAAATACCATCATCGGCGCTCGAACCATCGCCCAATTTACCGATATACATACCTGCACGGCGGCGAATGTGGGTTAATCCTTCCAGCGTGATAATGTTGTCATCACCATAATCGGCAACAGCAAACTGATTGTCTAACGATGTTGTTTGTTCTTCTGACATAGTTTAATCAATACACAACGCACAACACACAATTCATAATTACCTTATGTAATTACAAATTGTGAATTGTGAATTATGAATTCGATAGAATTAGCGGATTCTTTTGTTTAAGATGATGTGTGCAAAAAGACCAGCAAGCACACAACCCAAACCTACATAAAGATAGCCATTGCCACCACCGATAACAGCAAAATGATAATATACAAATACTGCTACACCGATGAGCATAAGGATAACTCCGAGATAATTGATAATTTCTTTCATATTTTAGATATTTTTTTCAAGATTTTTGCTATGCTCGGCTATTTAAGTAAACTTAATAGCCCTTGCTTATCGCAAAAATTAGTAACGAGTAGCGAGTAGTAAGAGTGCTATTCAGCTTCGTATTGGGTTATTTTTTTATTTCGACTGCAAATTTACTAAAAAATTATGAATTATGCATTATGCATTATGCATTATTTTAGTTCTTATTTGCACGTTTGCGTTCTATTTCGTCGAGAATGATTTTGCGGATACGGATGTGGTTAGGTGTAATTTCTGCATATTCATCCTCTTTGATATATTCGAGTGTCTCTTCGAGCGACATGACTACAGGTGGTATCAATTTCACCTTATCGTCAGAGCCCGATGCACGCATATTCGTCAATTTCTTTGATTTAGTTACATTCACAACCAAATCGCCCTCTTTGCTATGTTCGCCAACTACTTGACCAGCATATACATTCTCTTGTGGGAAAATGAAGAAACGACCGCGGTCTTGCAATTTATCTATTGCATATGCGAATGCAGTGCCCGATTCCATTGCGATGATAGAACCATTATTGCGACGTTCGATATCGCCCTTCCATGGTTGATATTCCAAGAAACGGTGAGCCATAATAGCTTCGCCTGCCGATGCTGTCAACACATTGTTACGCAATCCGATAATACCACGCGAAGGTATCGAAAACTCCATATGGATGCGGTCTTTTTGTGTCTCCATTGAAAGTAGTTCGCCTTTGCGACGTGTAACCATATCAATGATGCGGCTCGAATATTCTTCAGGCAAATTCACAGTTAATTGTTCAATAGGTTCGCAAAGCACACCATCTATTTCTTTAGTGATAACTTGTGGCTGACCTACTTGCAACTCATAGCCTTCGCGACGCATAGTCTCAATCAACACCGATAAGTGCAACACACCACGACCCGACACACGCCATACATCCGAATCCGGATTTTTCTCAACTCTCAATGCCAAGTTTTTGTCCAACTCACGTATCAAACGGTCGTGTATATGTCGTGAAGTTACATATTTACCATCTTTGCCGAAGAAAGGCGAGTCGTTGTTCGTAAACGACATCGACATCGTAGGTTCATCAATTGCAATCGGATCAAGTGGTTCTGGATTTTCAAGGTCGCAGATAGAATCGCCAATCTCAAAATTCTCCAAACCAATAATAGCACAAATATCTCCTGAGTGAACCTCTTGTGCTGCGGTGCGACCTAAACCAGTGAACGTTTGCAATTGTTTGATGCGTTGTTTCACGACAGTTCTGTCACGTTTCACAAGTGCAATGTCCTGACCTTCACGCAATACACCTCTATGTACACGTCCAACCGCAATACGTCCAACGTAGCTTGAGAAGTCAAGTGAAGTGATGAGCATTTGTGGTGTGCCTTCCAATGCTGGAGGTGCTGGAATATGCTCAATAATAGTATCTAATAGTGGAAAAATATTTTCGGTTTGATTTTTCCAATCGGTTGACATCCAGTTGTTTTTAGCCGAGCCATAGATAGTTGGGAAGTCCAATTGCTCCTCTGTTGCATCAAGGTTGAACATAAGTTCAAACACAGCCTCTTGCACTTCGTCAGGACGGCAATTAGGTTTATCCACTTTGTTTATAACAACAATAGGCTTCAAACCGATTTGCAAAGCTTTTTGCAAAACAAAACGTGTTTGAGGCATTGGACCTTCAAAAGCATCCACAAGCAACAGACAGCCATCTGCCATATTCAATACACGTTCCACTTCGCCTCCAAAGTCCGCGTGACCAGGAGTGTCAATGATATTTATTTTAGTGTCTTTGTAGTTAATAGATACGTTTTTCGACAAAATGGTGATACCACGTTCACGTTCGAGGTCATTATTGTCGAGCATAAGTTCGCCGGTTTGTTGATTCTCACGAAATAGTTGTCCGGCAAGTAACATCTTGTCAACCAATGTGGTTTTACCATGGTCAACGTGTGCAATAATAGCGATGTTTCTGATGTTTTGCATTCTTTTTTACCTTATAAAAATTCAACTTGCAAAGTTACAAAAAAAATATGAGAAATTGTCGGTGAGGAGAGTGTTTTTTTGAAAATTCTCGAAACATCTATATGTGTAAGTAAACAATAGCTTTGTTTAGCGACTTTTTTCAATAAACTATAATAGTTTTTGTGAAAAATTTTGTATCTTTGTGAGTTGAAAAGTAAATAAGGAATGTTATGGCAATTATATCATCAGAATATAAAAGTTGGATTGGCGAATTGAAGCAACGTATTCGTCAAAGTCAAATTAAAGCAGCTGTAAAAGTGAATACGGAGTTGCTTCAGTTGTATTGGGGATTGGGAAAAGATATTGTCGAAAGACAGTTGGACTCATCATGGGGAAGTGGTTTTTTTAATCAGTTGAGCAAGGACCTTAAGAGTGATTTCCCTCAAATGTCTGGCTTTTCACCAACGAATTTGAAGTATATGAAACGGTTTTATCTGTTTTATAATCAGGATGATGGAATTCGTTAGCAGGTTGCTGACGAATTAGATTCGGTCATATTTCGAATACCATGGTTTCATCAAGTGTATATTATAACCAAATGTAAAACTATAGCAGAAGCATTGTTTTATGTAAATCATACGATTGAATATGGTTGGAGTAGGGTTGTGCTCGAACATCAAATAGATATGCATCTTTTCGAACGAGAAGGGAAAGCAATTACTAATTTTAGTAAAACATTGCCAGTTTTGCAATCTGATTTGGCTCAGTAGGTTACAAAAGATCCATATATGTTTGATTTTCTTTCGATTCGAGAAGAACATGACGAAAGAGAGTTGGAAGAACATTTGGTAGCCAACATGACTAATTTTTTAATGGAACTTGGCACTGGTTTTTGTTATTATGGGAAACAAGTGCATCTTAGTGTAGGAGGTGATGATTTTTATATAGATCTTTTGTTTTATCATGTAAAATTACATTGTTATGTTGTGATAGAGTTAAAGGCTTCGAAATTTAAACCAGAACATATTGGACAGTTGAAATTTTATGTTACTGCTGTCGATCGTGAATTAAGAACCGAACATGATGCTCCAACTATAGGATTATTGATTTGTAAAGATAAGAATGATATAGTGGCGGAATATACTTTATCGAGTATAGAAACACCAATAGGAATTTCGTCTTATGAAATTTATGAAAAGTTGACGGCAGATTATAAATCTTCATTGCCGACGATAGAAGAGATTGAGGCGCAATTGAGAGATTGTGAGGAGGATTGATGAAAAATAGTTGTTTGTTGGGACTTAACTTTTGATGAAAAATTTTGTATATTTGCAGAAAAATTGTAAGCACTAAAAAACTGACTAACTATGATAACAGGCGAAATTAAGAATCGGATTGATACTATATGGGATGCCTTTTGGACTGGGGGTATCACTAATTCTATTACTATATTGGAGCAGATGACTTATTTGTTCTTTATGAAGATGTTGGATGATGCGCAGAGAACAAAGGAGGCAAATGCAAGTATAATGGGGGTGGCGGTGAAAGAGCCAACTTTTAAGGAGGGAATGTGGCATAATCCTGATACGGACAAGGATGTGCCATACGAGAGTTTGCGTTGGAGTGTGTTCAAGAATAAGGTGGCGGAAGAGATGTATAGAATTATTAGTCGTGATGCTTTTGCTTTTATCAAGAATTTGAATACAGGGAAAGAGTCGGCATATAGCAAATTCATGGCAAATGCTACATTTTTGGTGCAGAACCCACGTACGTTGGTGAAGATAGTTGAGGGGATTGATGCGTTGGACATGAATAATCGCGATACGATGGGCGATGTGTATGAATATGTGCTTGGTAAGATGGCGGCTTCGGGTAATAATGGACAATTCCGCACGCCACGACATATCATAAAAATGATGGTTGAGTTGATGAAGCCAACATTAAAAGACACGATTTGCGACCCTGCAATGGGTTCGGCAGGTTTTATTGTGGAGAGCGCGAAGTATATCCAAGAGAATTTTAAGTCGGAGTTGTTGAAAAGAGAGAATGCAGAGCACTATAAAAACGGACTATTGCACGGATTTGACACAGATAGCACAATGCTTCGTATCGGTGCAATGAATTTGATGTTACATGGGGTAGATAATCCCGATGTGGAGTATAAAGACAGTCTTTCGACTGACAATGTGGATGAGAACAGATATAGTCTATGTTTAGCAAATCCACCATTTGCAGGTAGTTTGGACTATGATGCAGTAAGCAAATCGTTGCTCGCTATTACTAAGACAAAAAAGACAGAGTTGTTGTTTATGGCATTGTTTGTCCGTATGCTACAGATGGGAGGTAGATGTGCTTCGATTGTGCCTGATGGGGTGTTGTTTGGAACGAGTACAGGACATATATCAATTCGTAAAGAGATAGTAGATAAACAACGCTTGCAGGCAGTGATTTCGATGCCATCGGGAGTGTTTAAGCCATACGCAGGAGTATCGACAGCGATATTGATATTCACAAAAACAAATGCAGGAGGAACAGACAAAGTTTGGTTCTACGACATGAAGGCAGATGGATTCTCGCTTGACGATAAGCGAAATGCTGTGGCAGAAAATGATATACCTGATATTATAGCACGCTTCCATAATCTCGAAGGCGAGGCAGAGCGCACACGCAAAGATAAATCGTTCCTTGTGTCTGTTGAAGAGATACGTGAGAAAGGTTACGACTTGTCAATCAACAAATACAAAGAGATAGAGCGAGAAAAGGTAGAGTATGAAGCATCTGATGTGATTCTCGCTCGTATAAAGTCTTTAGAAGAAGAGATTGTGAGTGCATTAAACGATTTCCAAACTAAATTTATGTAATGTATGAAAGAGGGTTGGGAAATAAAGAAATTTACGGATGTTCTGTGGTTTCAAGAGGGACCTGGTGTTAGAAAACATCAGTATGTTTCGAGTGGAATAAAGTTATTGAATGTTGCTAATTTAGTAGAAGGGAAAGTTGATTTGAGTACTTCTGATAGATATATATCAATTGAAGAAGCATATGGTAAATATAAGCATTTTTTAGTTGATGAAGGCGATTTGATTTTAGCAAGTTCAGGAATTCAAGTAGAATATATAGATAAAAAATTAGGATTCATTAAAAAGGAGCATTTACCTTTATGTATGAATACAAGTACGATACGATTTAAGTCTTTGGATACGAGACGTTTGGATATTGTATTTTTTAAGTATTTTTTGCAATCTTATAATTTTAAAAGGCAGTTATTTTCTTTAATAACAGGATGTGCTCAATTGAATTTTGGACCATCGCATTTAAAACAAATGTTTTTGCCTATTCCGCCACTTGATGAGCAGGAGAGGATAGTTGGGGAGTTGGATTGTTTGTCGGGGGTGATTGAGAAGAAGAAACAGCAGTTGAAGGAGTTGGATGCACTTGCACAATCTATTTTTTATGAGATGTTTGGGAATCCTGTGGAGAATGATAGGGGGTGGGAGGTGAAACCTTTAAAGGAAGTTGCACCTAATAAAGTTTATAAAGGAGAAGTTCCATCTGTAAATGATAAATTTTGGTTATTAAATCTTGATATGATTTCTTCAAATACAGGTGAGATTATACAAAAATGTTATTTTGATTTAGAGGAAATAGGCAATTCAACAATTGCATTTAATGCAGATAATGTTTTATATTCAAAATTACGTCCATACTTAAATAAAGTGGTAGTACCTAATGAAATAGGTTATGCAACAAGTGAATTGATACCATTATGTCCTAATGGAGATGTTTTAGATAGGACGTTTTTTGCTCTCTTGTTAAGAAGTTCAATTTTTGTTGAATATATAAGCAATAAAGTAGCAGGTGCAAAGATGCCAAGAGTATCTATGGGTGATTTTTGGATATTCCCTATTATATTACCGCCACTCTCACTCCAGCAACAATTTGCAGAGAAGATAGAGAAGATAGAGAAGCAGAAGGAGTTGGTAAGGAAGTCGATTGAGGAGGTGGAGATGTTGTTTAATAGCAGGATGGAGTATTATTTTAATTAAAGGAGGGAGGAGATTTATGGAGGATAATGTTGGTATGCTTGAAACTTTTATAGAAAATTTATCGTATAGGTTTAGGAGTGAGAATGATTTGTCGGATATGACGTGGACGATGTGCAAAACAGACTCTCGTTTCAAAGTCGAATTTCTGAAATTTTTCTTTGGTAAGTTGGAGTCGTTTCAAGTAGATGATGAATTGAAAGAGATAGAACTTATAAGAGAATATACACAAAATGATTCACGACCTGATTTTAAATTTGAATATAAAGGTAAAGATTATCTTATAGAGTGTAAGATATATGATGAAAATCATCATTTTGAGCAATATATCAGTGAATTTCGTATTAACAATAAACAATTGGGGTATATTACCAATTATAATTTACAAAAAGATGGGTTTGAGGTTCGTACCTGGACCGAGTTTTACAAGTATTTAGATGAAAAAATAAATGATAATATTTTAGATGAGAAAGAGAAAAAATTGTGGAGTGTTTATTTGAAATATTTAAAAAAAGTTTGTGATATATTTATACCGAAAGAGCCTATGAAATTAGATGGAATGTACTCGTTGTACACTTTTTATAAATCTTTGAAAGATGTTGTAGAAAATGAAGAAAAGGGAAGATATAAATCTTGTTTGTATAGAGGCCGGGAGAGAAAAGATATGTTTTATGGTGGGTTTGAAAATACAGGAGAAATAGGTGTATATTTTGAAATTAAAGTTGATGAAAATTTTAAAATTAATAAATCTTTAAAAGATGATTTTAATGAAAGACGAACATTTTGGGGTTGGATAGGTGTTTATTTGAAAGGTGATGATGATGATTGTGGAGTTTATATTGGGTTTGATAATAAATGGGGTGTTGAAGTGTTTGAATATTTAAAAAATTATGTGAAGAACGGGGGTGGTGAGACTACTGATTTGATAGAAGGAGGAGACGAATTTGAAGAGCCTTATTATGATGATGGATGTATCTGGTTTAAGTTTAATAAGTCAGATGAATTTGATAACCAAAAAAATGTTGATGACCAGAAAGGTATGTTGAAAAAGTTTTTTAATGGGGTTATTGAGGTGATTCTTAATAAAATAGAAAAGAGTGTTGAAAAAATGATAGAGTTATAATTTTATATTGTTTTTATGCGAAATTTTGATTACATAAAGGATTTAGGATTGAATGATTTGCACCGATTCTGTGCATCGACAGAAGAGAATCAGGTGAGCAATCCTGACATCAGTGCCATCAATGCAAGGAGAGCATTGGAGTATGTGGTGCGTTCGCTATATGAGATGAAGAATATAGCGGTGGCGGAGCGTGCTTCGTTGTTTGAATTGGTGGATGGTGAGCCATTCAAAGAGTTTATAGGCGATGAGAGGGTGATGATGGCAGTTCATTATGTGAGAAAAGTGGGCAATAATGGGGCGCATGCGGGTAGGGTGTCGAAGAGAGAGGCGTTCTTCTGTTTGTTGAATATATACAATATAGTGGCATCGGTGTTGTTGAAATTGAAGGTGGTAGATAGCGTGAAACCATTTGATGAAACGTTGTTGCCACGAGTGCCACAAGTGCCAACGATAGTGCCAATAACGACAGAAAGGATAAAATCGGCGGAAGAGATAGTGGAAGTGGCGGACAGGGTGGCGGTAGAGTCGGTAGAGCCTGTAGAGGTGATGCCAAATGTGGGAATTTCGGAAGCAGAGACAAGAGAGTTGTATATAGATTTGATGTTGAAAGAGGCAGGATGGGATGTGCTGACGACAGAAGGATTGATACAGAGGTCGAAGGCATGCGTAGAGGTGAAATTGATGGGGATGCCAAATGCGCATGATGTGGGGTATGCAGATTATGTGTTGTTTGGAGGTAATGGGAAACCATTGGCAGTGATAGAGGCAAAGCGGACAACAGTGTCGCCAATAAAAGGGAAACATCAGGCAGAGTTGTATGCCGACTGTATAGAAGCACAGTATGGAGTGCGCCCTGTGATTTATTATACAAATGGATTTACGACATACGTGATAGATGGATTGGGTTATCCACCACGGAAGGTGTATAGTTTTCACACAGAAGGGGACTTGGAAAGACTGATTCAGAAGCGAGGTAGAAGGGACATAACAGACTTTACTATTAACGATAATATAACAGACAGACACTATCAGAAAACAGCGATAAAGGCAGTGTGCGAGCATTATAACAGCAAGCACAGAAAGGGATTGTTGGTGATGGCAACAGGTACGGGAAAGACACGTGTGGCGATATCGTTGGTAGATGTGTTGAAGAGGAATGATTGGGTGAAGAATGTATTGTTTCTTGCCGATAGAACATCATTGGTGAAACAGGCGCACAAGAACTTTGTGAAATTGTTGCCAAACGAGACAACATCGGTGTTGAATGAAAATGGTGAGCGAGATATGACAGCAAGAATCATATTCTCGACTTATCAGACAATGATAAATTTTATAGATACGGAAGAAAAACCATTCTCGGTAGGTAGATTTGATTTGATAATCATAGATGAAGCACATAGGTCGATATTCGGTAAATATGCTGCAATATTCAACTATTTCGATGCAATGTTGATAGGATTGACTGCCACACCGAGAAAAGAGGTAGATAAATCGACATACGACATCTTTGAAATGGAACACGGAATGCCTAATTATGCATACGAATTGGAAGATGCAGTGGCGGATGGGTATCTTGTGAACTATAGAGGATATAAGAGGGGAACGATGATATTGAAAGAGGGTATCAAGTATAACAACCTGTCGGAAGAGGAGAAAAAGCAGATGGAGGAGATATGGGAGTATGAGATGACACGAAAGGCATTGGATTTCATGCCAATGAAGGCGGCAGAAGATGAGAGAGGTTATGGTTGTGCGCAATATGTTAGAGACATTAAAAATAAAGAGATATTTAGTTATATATATAATGTAGATACCGTAGATGCCGTGTTGCAGGATTTGATGGAAAACGGATTGAAGGTGCAAAGCGGAGAACGTATAGGCAAGAGTATAGTGTTTGCATATAATCATCGACACGCAGAATTGATAGTAGAGAGATTCAATGTGTTATACCCTGAGTATGGAGCTGGATTTTGTGTGTTGATAGATAACTATGTGACATACGCACAGGATTTGATAGATAAATTTGAAAAGAGAGACGTAGAGCCACAGATAGCAGTGTCGGTGGATATGTTGGATACAGGCATAGATGTGCCAGATATTTTGAATCTCGTATTCTTCAAACCAGTGAAGAGTAAAATAAAATTCATGCAGATGATAGGGCGAGGAACGAGATTGTCGCAGGGAGTGTTTGGAGATGAGGATAAGAAAGAGTTCTATATATTTGATTGGTGCTGTAACTTTGACTATTTCGAGAAAAATACGGACGGTAGAGAAGCTCCACAAGCGCAATCATTGACAGAGCGATTGTTCGGGTTGCGGACAAGTATAGCATTTCATCTACAGCATCAGAAATATCAAGAAGATGCTTTTGCGAAGGGTTTGCATGATGATATAAAGAACATGTTGAAAGGTCAAGTGAAGTTATTGTCGGATGCGCATATATCGGTTCGTGCTAAATGGGAGCAAGTGAGTCATTTCAAAGAAGATATGGCATGGGTTTATATCTCGGAAGTAGATAAATTGACATTGAAGAATGATATAGCACCATTGTTGCCAAAGAATACATTGGATGAAAATGCCAAGAAATTTGATGTGTTGGTGTTGGCAATAGAATTGTCGGTGTTGGATGAAGAAGTGAGTGCACGCAAGGCAATACAGAATGTTGTTTTTGTGGCAACGCAATTGGAAGAAAAAGCGACAATACCACAAATACAGGCAAAGATGGGAACCATTCAGGAGGTGTTGAATCCTGTAAGTTGGGAGAATGTGTCGCTCGAATGGTTGGAAAAAGTGCGTGAGGATTTGCGTGATTTAACAAAATTCTTGATTGGAGAGAAGAAGAGATGGTTTGTTGTCGATATAGAGGATGTGTTGTTGTTTGATGGAGAGAGTGGGGGTATTGTTACTAAAGTGTCGTATAAGCAAAAGGTGTTGGATTATCTTGCACAGAATAGGAATTTGCCTGTGTTGCAGAAGATATATGAGATGGAGCAATTGAGCGTTGATGATATTAGGGAGTTGGAGCGCATATTGTGGCAAGAACTCGGTAGCAAGGAAGATTACGATAAATATACAATGGGTATGGTATGTGGGGCAAATGTTGCAATCTTCATACGCTCAATCATCGGAATAGATAGGAAAGAAGCCGTTGAGAGATTTGGAAGATTTATTTCAGGGTTGGAATTGAGCGCAGAACAAGAGGAGTTTTTGATGTCAGTGATTTCGTATGTTTGCGAAAATGGAGATATAACAAAAGAAATAGTTGTGAATGAATTGCCATTTTATGATAGAGTGTCTGTATTGGGAGACTACATTAGTCCTTTTGCTCAGTATATAGATAATATACATGGGGTGGTGATTGCGAGGGCGTGATTGTGCAGAGGCTTGGTGTGAGGCAAGAAGTGAGGATTGAGGAATTGTAATTACGGATAGTGGTTATTTGAATTTTGGTGAATATATTCGGCAGGGGGGCAGTAAAACTTTATCTGTATAAACCATGTCATTCGTGTCGGAGATATTTGTTGGCGGTTAAAGAAATGATACTATATAGAGAATCAATGAAAGAGAAAAAGTTGTAGTTTATTCTATTTTTGCAGCGAAATTTTGGAAAATAAGAAAAAATGGATTGGTGGTAGCGGTTTTTGTGTGGTTTTTGTGTGGCGATTTAGGATAAAAGTGAGTTGTATGACATAAAATTAGTGGTAATTTGAAAATTTTTCTCTCTGGTTATTAGGCGGTTGGTTGTTTGTGGTGAAAAAATATTGAAAAATATTTGGTGGGTATTGAAAAAAGTTGTAACTTTGCACTCGCAATTCAGCAATAACGGCTCCATAGCTCAACTGAATAGAGCATCGCACTACGGATGCGAAGGTTACAGGTTTGAATCCTGTTGGAGTCACTCGAAAAGGAATTAACTTCGGTTAGTTCCTTTTTTTGTGTTGCGTTGAAAATTTTTTGTAGTTTTTATAGCCGCTATAGCTACTATAGCCACTATAGCTATTATAGTCGCTATAGCTACTATAGTTATTATCGGTGCATTGAAAATAATTTTCAAAAAAAGATGATAAATGTTTGGCTGTTTGGAAATAATGTCGTATCTTTGCAGTCCGAAATATTATCCATGCCGTAAAGGCGAAAATTTTCAGGAAGTTAATTGTGTTTGAGTGAATTAGCCCGCTCCTACATAGCCCGAATCCTGAAGTAGTTTATCTAATAAATAACTAAAAACTTAATTAATTGTGGATACTTTAAGCTTTAAAACACTCTCAGTAAACAAAGCTACTGCACAAAAAGAGTGGATTCTTATCGATGCAACAGACCTCGTTTTGGGTCGTATGGCATCAAAAGTTGCGAAACTTCTTCGTGGTAAATACAAACCAAGTTTCACTCCTCACGTAGATTGTGGTGACAACGTTATCATCATCAACGCTGACAAAGTGAAATTGACTGGTAACAAATGGAACGACCGTGTATATCTTTCTCACACAGGTTACCCAGGTGGTCAACGCGAAACTACTCCTGCTCAATTGATGAAAAAGAGCCCAGAAAAACTTGTTAAAAAAGTAGTTAAAGGTATGCTCCCTAAAAACATCCTCGCAGGTGCTTTGCTTGACAATCTTTATGTATATGCAGGTTCTGAACACCCACACGCTGCTCAACAACCTAAACAAATTGATTTAAACCTTATTAAATAATAGAAGAAATGGAAGTAATAAACGCTATAGGTAGAAGAAAAGCTGCAATTGCACGCGTTTTCGTAAAAGAAGGTAAAGGCGACATCACTATCAACGGTCGTGAACTTGCTAATTATTTCCCTTCTTCAATGCTCCAATTCGTAGTTAACCAACCTCTTAACACAGTTAACGCTCTTGGTAAATACGATATCAAAGTAAATCTTAAAGGTGGTGGTTTCAACGGCCAAGCTGAAGCTCTTCGTCTTGGTATCGCTCGCGCTCTTGTAAAAATCAACGCTGAAGACAAACACGCTCTTAAAGCTGCTGGATTCCTTACTCGTGACGCTCGCGTTGTTGAACGTAAAAAACCAGGTCAACCAAAAGCTCGTAAACGTTTCCAATTCTCAAAACGTTAATATCTTTTTGGACGACTATTATTCTGCTACAGCATGAGACTGTTGAGATTGGGTTTAATGCCGCGAGGTTCTCTAAACTCTCAACTCTCAACACTCAACTGAGAATATGTTTAGTATCTAAATCATTTAGACTCACTCTTGCTTGAGTGGCTACTTGAATGATTGCTTAAACAAAAAAAAGTAAAAAGAAAGTAAACAATTAAAAAAACAAACAATTATGTCTGTACAATTTCAAGAACTTCTTGATGCAGGTGCACACTTTGGTCACCTCCGCCGTAAATGGAACCCAGCAATGGCTCCATATATCTTCATGGAACGCAATGACATCCACATCATTGACCTCCATAAAACTGTAGCTAAAATCGACGAAGCTGCTGCAGCAATGAAACAAATTGCTAAATCTGGCAAACGCGTTCTTTTCGTAGCTACAAAAAAACAAGCTAAACAAGTTGTAGCTGACCTTGCGACAGAAGCTGGTATGCCTTACATCACTGAACGTTGGGCTGGTGGTATGTTGACAAACTTCCCTACAATTCGTAAAGCTATCAAAAAAATGGGCGCTATCGACAAAATGGCTAATGATGGTACCTTTGATGCACTTTCAAAACGCGAAAAACTTCAAATCACTCGTCAACGTGCTAAACTCGAAAAGAACCTCGGTTCTATCGCTGACCTTAGCCGTCTCCCAGCTGCAATCTTCGTAGTTGACGTTATGAAAGAACACATCGCTGTTGCTGAAGCTCAACGCCTCGGTATTCCAGTGTTCGGTATCGTTGATACTAACTCAAACCCTAACGGAATCGACTTCGTAATCCCAGCTAACGACGACGCTACTAAAGCTATCGAAGTAATCGTTGCTGAAATGGTTAAAGCTCTTAAAGAAGGTGCTCAAGAACGTAAAATCGAACGCGCTGAAGAAGAAGGTGCTGAACAACCAGAAGTAAAAGAAAAACGCACTCGCGCTAAAAAAGGTGCTAAAGCTGAAAAAGCAGAAGCTACTGAAGCTCCAGCTGAAGACAAAGAATAATTCTTTCTTTAAAGTACAAAGTAGAAAGTAGAAAGTCGTAAGACTTTGTCTTTGTGGTTTATTTAATCTCCATTGGGTCTTATTACTTATATCTTACTACTTGCTACTAAAATATAAAGCGTTATAGATTCTCAGCTCCAAGCCGTGATTCTCTAACGCTTTTTATAAAAAATGAGTAAATAATCAAAGAATTACTCATTACACATTACTAATTACTAATTAATTTAAATACTTACTACTATGGCAGTAACAATGGCGGAAATCTCTAAACTCCGCACTATGACAGGCGCAGGTATGATGGACTGTAAAAATGCCCTCACCGAAGCTAATGGCGATATGGAACAAGCTATCGAACTCATCCGTAAACGTGGTCAAGCTATCGCAGCTAAACGTAGCGATCGCGAAGCTTCTGAAGGTTGTGTTCTTGCTGGCGTAAAAGACGGATTCGCAGCTATCGTAGCTCTCAAATGCGAAACTGACTTCGTTGCTAAAAACGCAGATTTCATTGCTCTTACTCAACTTATCCTCGATACTACTCTTGCTAACAAACCTGCTAACCTCGACGCACTTAACGCTCTTGCTATCGAAGGTCGCACTGTTGCTGAACTCGTTACAGACCGTTCAGGTGTTACAGGTGAAAAAATGGAAATCGGTTACTACGAATTCGTTGAAGGTGCAACTGTAGTTGAATATATCCACCCAGGTAACAAACTTGCTACTATCGTTGCTTTTGCAGAAGCTGGTGTTGACCACCAAGTTGCTCGCGACGTAGCTATGCAAGCTGCAGCTATGAACCCAGTTGCTCTTAACCGCGACGCTGTTCCTGCTGACGTTATCGCTAAAGAATTGGAAATCGGTCGTGAAAAAGCTCGCGAAGAAGGTAAACCAGAAGCTATTCTTGACAAAATTGCTCAAGGTCGCTTGAACAAATTCTTCCAAGAATCTACACTCGTAGAACAAGAGTTCATCAAAGACAACAAAATGACTGTAGGTGCTTACGCTAAAGCTAACAACGCTACTCCAATAGCATTCAAACGCGTAACTCTTAACCAAGACTAATTTATTGAACTATTATAGTTTAATATAATAAATAAAAAAGCTGTATCGCAAGTGCGATACAGCTTTTTTTATTTGTATAATAACTTTATTTATTTTGCAGGTTGGGTAGTGGCATTGTTTGCATTGCCCATTTCACAAGTACCTGTAAATTGGGCTTCTGGTTCAATGCTGAGAATTTTAGTTTTGATTTGTCCCCAAATTTTTGAAGTAGCTTTGAGTGATAGTGTGCCACTTACAATCATTTTGCCATTTACATTACCCATAATTTCGGCGTTTGCACAATCAACATTACCTTTAATATTGCCTTGTTGACCAACTACTATTTTGCCTTTGCAAATTAAATCGCCTTCTAATTCGCCGTCAATGCGAATGTCGCTATTTGTGGTGATAGTTCCCACAATTTTAGTGCCTTGGGCTATGATATTATGCCCAATTCCTGTAGGTACAACTTCTTTTGCCATAATATTTTTGATTTGAAATTTGAAACTTGAAATGTGAAATTTGAAAGTTTATATTTAAAAGTTACATGCCAAATGGAGTTTTCAACTTTTAAATTTCAATTTTCAACTTCTCAAATGTATTTACTTTGTTCTTGTCGTATTTAGTTTCTACTTTTACGTAGTTTTCCGTGAAACCATGCATGCAGTCGCCTTTTTTCGAATCTTCCCAAAGCACAATGGCTTCTTTGCCTATTTGGCTGTCGTAGAATGCTTTTAGTTTAGCATCTGATACTTGTTGTAAAATTTCGTTGCGACGACGGCGCTCGTTCATTGGTACTATTGGTTCTATACCGAGAGCTTTGGTACCTGCACGTTCGGAATATGTGAATACGTGCAATTGGCTGATTGGCAGACTTTCAATAAAGACTTTGCATTCTTCGAAAAGTTCGAGAGTTTCGCCTCGTACGCCCACCATTACATCGACACCAATAAATGCGTTTGGCATGACCTCTTTTATGCGTGCTATTTTTGTTGCAAATAGGGCAGTGTCGTAGCGTCGGTGCATCAATTTGAGTAATTCATCACTTCCGCTTTGCAATGGAATATGAAAATGTGGAGCAAAATGACGTGATGATGCTACAAAATCAATTATTTCGTCGGTCAATAAATTTGGTTCGATACTCGAAATTCGGTATCTTACTTCACCCTCTAATTTATCTAATGCTTGTATGAGTTCAAAGAATGTTTCGCCTGTACTGCGACCAAAATCCCCTGTGTTTACTCCTGTTAGCACTATTTCTTTGGCGCCATCGGCAATTGCTTTTTCTGCTACTTTTATAGTTTTGGCAATTGAGGCATTTCGACTGCGTCCACGTGCGAAAGGAATTGTGCAGTAGGTGCAATAGTAGTCGCATCCGTCTTGGACTTTTAGAAAATGGCGAGTGCGGTCATCGGCACTACATTCTGGACGAAAATTGCGTATTTGGGCTATGCGGACAACATGGTATTCTCCATGTTGTTTTTTCTCTATGTTGTTTAAAAAATCGGTTAAGACAACTTTTTCGTTTGCCCCCAGCACTAAATCAACTCCTTCTATATTCGCAATTTCCTCAGGTTTTAGTTGTGCATAACATCCAGTTACTACTACATACGCTTTAGGATATTTTTTCACCATGCGGTGAATCATTTGGCGTCCTTTTTTGTCGGCAGTATCAGTTACAGAACAAGTATTGATTATCACCACATCGGCTTCTTCGTTGGCTTTACATTTCTCAAATCCAATCTCTTTTAGTTGTCTGCCTAATGCCGATGTTTCGGCAAAGTTTAACTTGCATCCAAGTGTTTGAAATGCTATTTTTTTATTTTCGAATATGGTACTATCTGTCATAATGTGCAAAGTTACTATTTTTTATCCTTTTATGCAAGAAAATTTCTTGTAATTTTTATAGCACACATTGTGGTTGTGTTATTGTTATATTGATAGTGTGTGTTAAAGTGGATTATTTTTTGTAACTTTGCACATCTTTTTAGAAAATTATAAAAGTATTGATACAAAATTAGTTAATATGAAAAAAGTAGTCATAGCTGTTGATTCTTTTAAGGGGTCTTTGACTGCAACAGAGGTTGCGGAATCGGTTACAAAAGCTTTTAATGATGTTGTCCCAGAGTGTGAAGTTGTTTCTTTGCCTTTGAGCGATGGTGGTGAGGGGCTTACTGAAGTTTTAGTAAATCATCTTGGTGGTCGTTATCATACTATTGATGCGTTTGATCCATTGATGCGTCCTATTAAAGTTCAGTTTGGTGCTGTTGGTCGTTGTGCAATTATTGAAATGGCGGCAGCTGCAGGTCTTACTCTTCTTAAAGAAGAAGAGCGTAATCCGATGAATACTACGACTTATGGCGTAGGTGTAATGATGCAGGCGGCTCTTGACCTTGGTTATCGTAAGTTTTTGATTGGTATTGGCGGTAGTGCTACGAATGATGCTGGTCTTGGTGCTATGCAAGCTTTGGGTTTGCGTTGTTATAATTCACAAGGTCGTGTAATTAAAGATCCTATTAAAGGTTCTATGCTCCAAGAGGTTACTCATCTTGATTTGACTTCTTTGAAGCGTAAAATGGCTGATGTTGAGTTGACTATTGCATGCGATGTTCAAAATCCATTGTTTGGTCCTCAAGGTGCTGCTTGTGTATATGCTCCTCAAAAGGGGGCAAATGCAGAAGAAGTTAAACTCCTTGATGCAGGTCTTCGCCATATTAGCCATGTTTGGCGTCGTTGTTGTGGCGTAACTATTGAAAATCAACCATGTATGGGTGCTGCTGGTGGTTTCGGAGGTGCTTTTGCTGCTCTTTTGAATGCTAAACTTCGTTCGGGTATTGATTGTATTCTTGATATTCTTGATTTTGATAATTTGGTTGAAGATGCTGATTTGGTCATTACTGGCGAAGGTACCATTGATTCACAGTCTCTTATGGGTAAAGCTTTGACCGGATTGTTACGTCGATCTAATCAAGCTGAGGTTCCTGTATTGGCTATTGCTGGTTATATTGACGATCGTGAAGCTATTATTCGTGCTGGTGTTTCGGAGTGTCTCGAAGTTTCTTCTCGTTCTATTTCGCTTGAGGAGGCTATGCAACCAGATATGGCTCGTCAGAATATCATTTCGGTGATATCTAATTGGATTAAGGTAGATTGATATGAATGTTGAGGACTTAAGATATTATTGTTTATCTTTGCCTCAAGTTGAGGAGCGGATGCCGTTTGGTGATGATACTTTGTGCTTTTGTATTGCAGGTAAGATGTTTTTGTTGATTGCGCTGGATTGTTCTGATTTTGTAAATATGAAGTGTAATCCAGATAGAGCGGTTGAATTGCGTGAGAGTTATGTGGGTATATCGCCTGGGTGGCATATGAATAAGAGACATTGGAATTCGGTATATTTTAGGTCAGATGTTGACGATGATTTGTTTCTTGAACTTGTGCGACATTCGTATAATTGTGTAATTGCGTCGTTACCTAAAAGGTTGCAGAGCGAGTATGAAATGCTTTAGAGTTTTATTTTTAATGATATGTTTTAATTTCCTGTATTTGAGTTCTATGGCTCAGGTACAGGAAATTTTGCCTTCGGGTATAGCCCCTGCTGGTGCTGATGTTGTGTTTACTGGGCGTTGGTTGGCTTTTGCTAATCCTGCTACTTTGTCGCGTGAGGAGTCGGTTGTGGCTTCGGTTGGTTATGAAAATCGGTATTTTTCGCCTGAGTTGTCGGATGAGTATTTTTCTGTTGCTGTTCCTACTAAATATTTTAATATTGGTACATCGTTTAACTTTTTTGGGTATGCCGATTATCATGAAATGATGGCTGCCTTGACTGTTGCACGTAGGTTTGGCATTGTGGCGGTGGGGGTTGAGTTCGATTATTTTAATATGTTTTTGCCTGATGAGGTGGGGTATCGTCATGCTTTTACGGCACAGGTAGGGTTGCAGGTAGATGTTACAGATAAGTGTGTTGTGGGTTTTAGAATGTTTAATCCTTCGTTTTCGCAGATTGATTATAATGATGTGGCTCGTCGTTTGCCTATGATGATGCATGTTGGGTGTAATTATGGTTTTATTGACGATTTGGATTTGTTAGTTGAAGTGGGGTATGTGCTTAATCGGGGCGTGGATTGGGCTGTGGGTATGGAGTATCGGATTATGCCTGAATTGCTTGTGCGGGCTGGTGCTCGGGGGGCGGATTATGTAATTCCTTCGTTGGGTGCTGGGGTTGCTTTTGCTGGTTTTAGGTTTGATTTGATGGCTGAGGCTGATTTTCGTATAGGAATGTCGTTGTTGTCTAACTTGTCTTATCAATTTTAAAAGGGATGAGGTTAGGAAGACATGATTTTTTATGTTTTATTCTTTGTTCGCTGATGTCTTGGATGTCGGCGATGACGGTTTCGGCGCAAGAGTTATCTTTTGAACAGTTTTATAATTTGGTGTTAAATTATTTTGGGGAAGATGATGGAGGTGATGGACTTGATGTGCAGGATTTGGAGTTGCGTTTGCGTCGGGCTTATGATAATCCGATAGATTGGAATAGTGCTACGCGGCAACAATTTGAGGATCTTTTGTTTGTGAATGATCAGCAAATTGAGGAGTTGTTGTTTTATGCTGATTATTATGGTCCTGTTCGGTCGATTGCTGAGTTGCAATTGGTTAATGATATAGAATCGCCTTTGCTTTTGTTGCTTCCGTCGGTTTTATGTGTGGGCGAAATAATGGATAGTGTGCGTTGGAGTGATGCTTTTCGATATACTCAACATCAAGTTGCGCTGCGCTCAGATGTTACGTTTGAACAACGTAAAGGTTATGAGTCTGGCCATTATTTTGGTTCTCCATTCCGATTGTTAGGACGTTATGATTTTGAAGCGGGGAATAATTTTCGTGCGGGTGTAACTGCTGAATCGGATGCTGGTGAGCCGTGGTTTAAGAATGGAGGACAAGGTTTCGATTTGTATCGTTTTTATGTTGAAGCTTCTAATTTGTCAAACGTTAATCGTGTTGTGGTAGGT
The DNA here is from genome assembly GCA_017467185.1 of Paludibacteraceae bacterium. Taxonomy (GTDB): domain Bacteria; phylum Bacteroidota; class Bacteroidia; order Bacteroidales; family Paludibacteraceae; genus Aphodosoma. Next base: position 69,048 of record JAFTSS010000090.1, read on the forward strand.
AGTTATCGTGTCGGGTTTGGACGTGGACTCTTGTTTGGGCAGCAGGTGTATGGTGATAGGCTTTCGCAAGTGTTAAATCGTAACTCATCGTCGTATGGTGTGAGTGGTTATGGGGGTGTGTCGGAACAGCCTACGCTTTTAGGTGCTGCTACAACTATTCAATTTAGTCGATTTACTGTCACTCCTTTTTATGGTTATACTGCGCTTGATGCGGATACGGCGGGTGGGGTGTGGCATTCGTTTTCTACTTCGGGGTATCATCGCACAAAAACAGAAATCGCTCGGCGTTCGACACTTGGATTGCATACGATAGGGGCAAATGTAGCGTATAATCAGCGCTATTTTAATGTAGGAATTACTGCTTATGGTGGATTTTTCTCTTTGCCGGCAGTTTTAGGTAGTGATGATTGGTCGGCAAATGATTTTGTAGGAGATAGTCAGTGGGGCGTATCGTTGAATTATGACTTGCATAAAAGTAAGGTGTGGTTTTCGGGAGAAACTGCGTTGTGTCAAGGAGTTGCGGTGGCTACTACCAATACATTGTTGGTACGTCCGTTGAGTGAATTGCAGTTTGCTTTGACTCATCGTTATTTTTCACCTCGTTATCATGCGTTTTGGGCAAATACTTCGTCATCGTTGTCGGGAGTGAATGCTGAGCATGGTGCAGGTTTTGCAATGCAAATACCTGTTGGCAAGGCTAAAAACGTTTCGTTCTTGGCTGATGTATATAAACCTTTGTGGTCGGCTACGACTTTGTCGAATTTACAAATGGGATATGAATTGCGAACTCAATTTCAAGGTGCTTTTTCAGCAAATAAAATTTTGTATGCGTCGTTGCGATATAAGGTTCGGCCTATTTGGTATCGTGAAGAAGATTGGCATATTTCGCAGTCTTCAACTGATAGAGTAGGACAGTTGTACTTGAAATTTTCATATAAGGTGTCTGATTGTCGATTTGTTACAGGAACTCAAGCTAATTTGGCTCAAGAGAAAATAGGTGTGCAGTTTACAAAGCCAACGTTTGGTTGGTTGTTTTACCAAGATGTGGCGTATGATGTGAGCGCAGTACCTTTGCGATTAAAGGCTCGTATGGCTCTTTATGGTGCGCCAACTTGGGCGAATCGGTTTTATTTGTATGAGTCGGATGTGCCAATGTCGGGTTATACTCCAGCACTTTATGGTTCTGCTTTTAGGTGGTATCTTATGGCTGATTATAAATTCAAGTTTGGTCTTACTGCCACTTTGCGTATAGCACAAACTATTTATTCTGATAGGGATGTTATCGGTTCTTCGCACGATTTAATCGCATCTCCTCATCGTACTGATATGCATATTTTGCTTTCGTATAAAATAAAACATCGCAAATCACGTTAAAGTCAAAGATAATTCGTAACTTTGCATATTTGATAAAATATACGAATAATTCTCAATTCTCAATTTTCAACTCTCAATTCTAAAAATGAACGGTGATCCAAAACTCTACGCACTTCTCGATGAATTAGGTATCGAGTATCAATATATCGAGCATCCCGAAGCTCCAACTATCGAAATTGCAAAACAATATTGGGCTGGGCATGATGCGCGTCATTGTAAAAACTTATTTTTTCGTAATCATAAAGGTAATCAGCATTATCTTGTGCTTCTTGATTGCGATGCCGAGATGAATATTCATGCGATTGAACAACAATTGCATCAAGGCAAACTTTCGTTTGCATCGCCAGAGCGATTGATGCGATATTTAGGCGTGAAACCAGGTTCTGTTACTCCTTTTGGTTTGATTAATGATGTAGATCACCATGTTATAGTTTTTGTTGATCGCAATCTTCAACAAGCTGAACGTGTATCGTATCACCCATGTGAAAACACAGCATCATTGATTATTAAGCGTACCGACCTCGAACGTTTCCTCGATTATCAAGGCAATCGTTGGGAATGGATTGATTTGTATTGAAATGGCAGAAGTTATTGGAAAAGAGCGTATTGTGTGGCTCGATTATTTGCGTTTATTTGCAATATATTTTGTTGTAGTTAGCCATACTCCTGTGAGTGCCGAATTTAATCTTCCGCTCACATATATTCGTATGCCGTTTTTCTTCCTTTGTTCTGGATTGATGTTTAATGTTCAGCGTGAAGGTACTTTTTGTGAGTTTTTGAAGAAAAAAGCACGTTCTCTATTAATCCCTTTTGCAACATTTCATATAATCTCTTATCCGTTTTGGCTTGTTTTTGACCGTAATTTTGGTGCAGATGTGGCTGATGCTTATCCTTGGTATGAACCTTTGCCCGATATTTTACTTGGCCGTTTTGCTATAGATGATGCTCCTCTTTGGTTTCTTACTGCTTTATTTTGCACTGAAATAATCTATTTTTTTATTGCTAAATATCTCAATAATAAGCAAATATTGATTTTGTTGCCAGTCTTGGTTGTTATCGGCTATTTATCACAGGCATATATTTCTGTTAAATTGCCATTTATGCTTCAAACTGTGGCTGTATCAATTATTTTCTATGCTTTGGGTAATATTTTTCAAGAGCAAATATTTGCATTGGGCAGAAAGAATTTTATTTGGCATTGCGTATCTTTGATTTTATTTGGTTCGATTCTTTATTTTTCGTCAATATATAATGGTAAAATAGCAATGCATATAAATCAGTACGGAAACTTTTGGTTTTTCTTACCAATTTCTTTTATTGCATTATTGGCCTCTCAAAGTTTTGCTGTAATTTTAGAGCACATTTTTAGTCGTCGCAATTGGATAGAATATATCTCACGCAATTTAATTATAATAGTCGGATTGCATATTATGGTCGGTAAACTCTTAAAATTTATTACTCTCTACATTTTTAATATTCCATTATCTGTTTACCAAGATACAATTATTCCCAATCTGATTTTCTCTTTAGTAAGCATTTTGTTGTTAGTTCCAGTGATGATGTTTGTTAATCGCTTTTGTCCCAAATTAATTGGAAAATTTAAATGATATTTTATGAAAACAACTGTTTTGAGATTCTTTAATTTTTTAATATTCACTATTTTATCTTGTTTTGGCATTTCATCAAGCGAGCAAGTTATGGCAATGTATGGTGTGCCTTCTGGCGAATTTCAAGTGTCGGGACGAGTTAAAAACCTTAAGTCAAAGCCAATACAAAAAATTGAAGTAGAAATACAAGATTCAAGAAATAACACTTTAGCTACAACAACATCAGCTAAAGATGGCTCGTTCACATTTGATTATCAAGGTTGGCCTCATCAAGAAGTTTACCTCATTTCTCGCGATATTGATGGTTGTCGTAATGGAGCATATCAATCTGATACGACACTCGTTAAATTAGATTATCCACAGCAAGGTTGGAATCAAGGCAAAGCAGAAGTAGAACAAAATATAACCTTAAAGTATAAGTCTATTCGTAAAAATCGAAGATATATGCAGAAATAAGAGGCGCAAATATTTGTGTCTCTTATTTTATATGGGTGTAGTATTCTTCTGAAAAAATATCAAAATGTACAAATAAAAATCATCCTAATCCAATAGTAACCTTCAAGCAAACTGTACCGAAGAAAACCGTCATTGAGAGAATACAAAAAAAGTTGTACTTTTTTTGTTGAACGTTTGTCGGTTTGCGCATCAAAGATGCGAAAACCGTCATTAAGTGAATACAGAAAAAGTTGTACTTTTTTTGTTGCCCCCCCCTATACTCTTTTTACAGTTCCTATAGCTTCTATAGCTTTTATAGTTCCTATAGCTTCTATAGTTCTTATAGTTTCTATAGTTTCTATAGTCTCTATTTTCTATCCATCTCTATTTTTTGTTCCTAGAGTAGTGTAGCGGTTTAGAAGCCTAGAAAATCTAGAAAAAACACAAAAAAATCCAAAATCTCGAAAAAATCATGTTCTATAACATGTTTTATAGCGTAAAAATAAGCCAAAAAGTAGCAAAAAATGTCATAAAAAGGAATAAAAGTCATGGTGAATTAAAATTTTTCTTGTTTATATATAGCGAGTTACGAAAAAGTTTGCAAAAAAGTTTAAAAATATTTTGGTGTTTTCAGAAAAAGCAGTAACTTTGCATCCGCAATCGAGAGAGGTTGCCTGCGAGTTAAAGAGCAGAAGTTTGAAAAGAAAAAAATAAATATTTTTTTTTGAAATATTTTGTCGATTCAAAAAAATGTTGTAACTTTGCAGTCCGTTTCGACGCAAACGGAGACAAGTTCTTTGAAAGATTGAAAACAACAAAAATGTAGTATAAGTACAAGGTAAAAAATACCACCGTCAAA
>JAFTSS010000091.1 GCA_017467185.1 Paludibacteraceae bacterium
CTCAGGTCTTCCACAAGCGGAGAGGTTACACCCGTCCACACTGGGCTGTCGCTATCCTTTGTTGCGTGGTAGATGCTATCTTGCTCTTGCACGTACTTTTCCACAGCGTCGTTGTCGGGCAGGAACAGCGTGTATTGTCCGTAGGTATTTAATAGACTCAACAATTGAGCACGTTCGAGCAAGTTTATGAAATGCGAATACTTATCGCTGCGGTTGAGCATATAGTCGGCAACCGTCTCGCCCGTGAAGGTGTAGCGGTTGCTCTTGTCTATCTCGTCGGTGCAGGCGAAGAGTAATAATGCGACATAGATTATTATTGGAACTTTTTTGAACATATAAGGAGTTCACCACTAACATTTTAAATGATTAATACTATTAGTGAATATTCATCTGCGCTATATTTTATTATGCCTATTTAGAAACTGTTTAAATTTCTTGGCTTTTACAAAGATAGCAAAAATTATGAGGTTTTCAAATGTAACTGATATTGTTTATAGTTTTTTATCCCCCCTGCTGTTCAAGGGCAGTTATTGGGTGTTGTTTTGTTATTTATATTTCCACTCCCTCCCCCCTCGGGTACTCCCTCTAACTTAGAGGGAGAGTTGTATTTAAAATGAAAGCATCTGAAATTTATATATTTATCTTCTTATCAAGCTGAATGGTTGCAGAAGTTTTTCTGTCAAGCGTTTGTTCTCCAATACAATCTCAGCCGTTCCGGTCATTACTTGCCAAGCACGTAGACTTTTGCCATAATTAGTCCTCATACCATCGGGGAATGAGACTGTCACCTGATAATTTCCGTTTGCATCTGGTATTTCATTTATATTGTCAATAACACCCGTTACATAACCATATTCGCTGTATGGATAATTTGCTATAAAGACATTTACCTGTTGCCCCAGCATTATCTTACCAGAACCAGCAGCTGGGATTTTTATTTCGCCGATGCTTTTCAATGCTGCATTGTTCGCTTCTGTGGTAGTGATGCGAATGTCTGTTTTTACAACATCAGGGTAGTAAAAGAAATGGGAGCCGATAATGAGTACAACGACTATTGCGGATATAACGGTAATGCCCCAACGCACTATCCACGATGGTATTTCGCCCATTACCTCCTGCACCTCGTCGCAATGCATGGCCATGTCTATTTGTTGCTTTTTAAAAGAATCTATTTTTGTCTTGTCTGCTTTGTTCATGGTGTCTGTGTTTGTGTGTTACTTTCCCAATTCCAACTGATTTTTCACAAGAGTGTGGTACAATATACTTTTAATGCTTTATAAATAATTATGTTCGTAACCCCACACGGTTACAAGTTTTTTTGTTTTTTAATGCCTATCCTCGGGCTTCAATGGGTTGTTTACAATGTGCAGTGGCACAAGTTCAATATAATCAAAATCGAAATAGGAACAATTTTCGTTCAGGTTTCTAAATCGTATCCAATGCTCTCCCTCGGTCAAATGAATTTTTGTAATAATCTTGCGAAGAGTCTGGTGATTATTGCGTGATGTGAGTATTGAACCACTATTATAATTCCATGTGTAAAAAGAATCGGGACCTTTCATATATCCACGGTTACGCATCTGTTTGTCGAGGTCGACGCCATTATCCAACGTCGCGGAATCATTTTGCCATCCAATCATGGGGTCATTGTATGGAATGCGAGTATCAATGGGCAAGGAACATACTTTACCGTCAATGTATGGTTGTAACACACAATCTCCTGATTGAAAACCTTTGCTCGGCACACTTGTTATTGACAAACGTATTTCATACGTTCTTTGTGGCAATGGTGGCAGACGGAAAGAGGTGTCGAAATTTTTGTGACACCTTACAACGTCTCCCATGTAATGCCTGCTTGTTATGTATGAGAAATAATTTGCATCGATGGCATTGCTTGCTATGTTTTTACTGTAATTGAATGGCATATACCCGACAGTTGTATGTCGTAAATTGTTACAAGAAAGTTCGGGTAGCAGTGTGGCAAAGTCAATGCGCAAACGCTCGTTGAGGATGTTTCCTACCATTTCATCATCGTCATAAACAAGTATTTTATCTATTGGTTGTATAACTCCGTTCATGGCCAGGGGATTGAAACGGGAATATTCCTCTTTTGATTGCGTAAATTCTGTTGGCTCAATGAGACGCACATTCAGATGCTTGCGCATTTCGTTGTTATAGATTTTATCCTCTTTGTACCTGTTTATGTAGACCCATGCTCCGTCAGTGCCGCTCAGTGGCTTTACGATTTTCATCAACTTGCCAAGCATTGTCTCGAAGTAGTCGTACCAATCGTGTCCCGAAACAAGAATCTCTTCGCGCGGAAATCCGTCCACCATTGTTGGCACTACTTTGTTGTACGTAAGTTCGCGTGGCACAAAATGGTAGGCTACGAACTTGTAGAGGGCATTGCGAGGGCTTTTATAATTATCCTTATCTTCAGTGCCGTACCACTTTTCGGCAAATGACTTAAGGTCGTCGATAGTGTAAATGCCGTTTGCGTTAAAAACTTCGTCAGTCTCTATAAATCCTGTATATTTGTAAAATTTCTTCTTTACGTTGAATTCTATATACATTGGCGCATCTTCAACATCAATCGGTTGAAAGTTCTGCTCCATATATTGCAGTAATGAATCGCAGAAACTAGTTTCGCTTAATGCGGCACTGAAAATAGAGAAGAAACTATATTTGGCAATGTGTGTCGGCAGATGATTGTTCGTCTCCTCAATCACATTGTCGATAATGTGCACAACTCCATTTTCCACCATATTGTCGCTGTCGATGATGGCCGCGCAGTTGTTTATTTTTATATAGAAACTCTCTTTTGTGCTTTCGTACGAGACGCCCAAATATCTGTCGTTGTAATTCCAATGGGCCAATGCTCCGTCGTCGAATGTGGCTGTCTGATAGGTGCCGTCAATAAGATGAGTGCGAGCAATTACATTTATCATCGAGTCGCTGAGGTCTTCGATGAGTGGAGAGGTTACGCCTGTCCACACAGGGTTGTCGCTCTCTTTGGTCGCGTGGTAGATGCTATCTTGCTCTTGCACGTACTTTTCTACTGCTTCGTTGTCGGGTAGGAAAAGTGTATATTGTCCGTAGGTGTTCAGTAGCGAAAATAGTTCTGCTTTTCTAAGCAAATTTATAAAGTGCGAATATTTGTTGCTACGATTAAGCATAAAATCAGCTACCGTTTCACCTGTGAAAGTGTAGCGGTTACTCTTGTTAATGTCGTCCGTGCAGGCGACGATTGACAATGCTATGTATAAAAATATAAAATACTGTTTGTATAACATTATAATACAAATTATACAAATTTCGCACAGAGTATCAAACAATCTATCGATACTCTGTGTGAAATTATTCGAATTTTTAATAAGTCGTCATTATCATAATATTGTAACATTAAAAAAGTTTACAATTTTTGTTCCACTGGAGGAAAATCGATAGATGGACATGAAGCTGAGTCTATTACACTTCCATAATTTTTATTTATACAATTAACTTTTCCAACACCGTTTTCATAATAAGACTCACATTTTTCTTCAGAGCCACATTCTATACTAATATTATCAATTATAGCGCCCGTATGATTATAGCAAACCGCACTACATGATTCAACGATTTCCGGCTCATAACCTCCACGGATCTCTTTCATTTGACTGTTAGTCAACTTTGTGGCGTCTTTAAGTACCACAGCTTTAATTCTTTTCATGATTTAAAAAATTAAAATATTTATAAATAGTTATGTTTGTAACCCACACGGTTACATCTTTGTAGCCTTATCAATAAAATATATTAAGTCTTCTATTTTATATTCGTTTGGTAGCATATGTCCGTTAACAATTGTTGTCGGTGTAGAACTTAGCCTGCGGTAATTTTTGTCTTGTC
>JAFTSS010000092.1 GCA_017467185.1 Paludibacteraceae bacterium
CATCAAATTTTGCTTTATTTGGATTAAATGTAAATGCTATCTTCTTTGGAATACTATACAATCGCATATTAGATACAAGTTGTATATATGGTGCTCGAGCTGTAGAATAAGTAAATACCAATTTTGCATCAGATTCTGACGTAGATGGTAATAACTTAGCATTCCAACTCTTAGATGAACTCTTAATGACCCATTTTGCTATTTCATCTTCTTTTAAAAACATAGTATTTAGTTTTTCCTTTGAAATTTCAACAATAACTCTCAATGTATCTCTAAAATCACCAAGTTGTCCTACAACAAAAGTTTTACCATTAGTCAATCCTCTTAACACTCCATCTTCAATAGAACATATAGTAGGATTATCAATAGTCCAGGCCAATGCTTTAGGTTGAACAATTTGAGTATTAACACCTATTTTAGCTTGAACTTCTATTGGATATTCAAATTTGTTGTCAATAATAACCGAATCTAATCTTATTGCAATAGGCACATCATTACTCTTAATTATACGAATACTTGTAGTAGCTCCATTATAAGTAATCTTTAGGTAGCCACTTTCTGCACCAGAAGCGACAAATAATCCATCTTCAATATGACCAAGTGAAGGATCACAAGAAAGTTCAAAACCTCGCACATCAGTATTAATTAATGCTCCATATTGATTATATCCAAAAACAAGAGGACTATAGGTTCCATATCTTGGCAATTTAACATGCCCAACATTTGCTGAAATTGCCGCAATAGTATTATCCACTGGTGCATTATTTACAACAAACATACCATTAGAGACAGCACGCTCATTACCATCACTACATGTATTCATTGGGCCAAATGGGTCGATATACATAGAAGAAGATCCACCACCATCAAGGTTAATAGCGGTATAAGCACCTGCAGATTGCATAATTTCGGCAAGAGCTTTTGTATTACAACCCATAGAAGTACCACGACCATCGACAATACAATAAATAATAGAGTCGCCTGTTTGACTAAAGCCCCAACCTGTACGAGGGTGTAGTTCGTCCCATATTTCGTTAGTTTCTACTTTACCATCTTTGAGCATCAAAGCACGAGGGTCGCCACCTACACAATTGGCAATAGCAATAGGGGCATCATCCATTGTTGTATTAAGAGCCAAAGTGATAGTATCACCTACTGCTATAGATTCAAGAGCTTTTGCCATAGTGCCATGACCAGACAATACTGCACCGTTTTGAGGGATTGCTGCACCAACTTGATAAGCGCGATATTCAGTAGCAACTACTTTTATTTCGCGATTCATACCCCATGATTCGCCTTCGGCAAGCACAACAACGACCTCAACTCCATATTCGTTAACACGAGTATATTTACCTTGCAAATTATTATAAAGCACTAATTCATTTTCGCGACGATTATAATTTACATGATTAATGTTCAATGTATCACCCTTATGGGTAGCAGTACCATTAAAACGGAATTGTCCGGCAAAAGGAGTTCCATCTTCGGCGTATGCAGCCACAGGACGATCGTTATTTGGAGTATATGCCAACTGATTATCGCACACACAAGCTGCAGTAGGTAAGCCTACATCGCCTTGAGTAACATAGAAGTCACCATTGTGACCAGCAAAAAGATGACGACCTTCAGAGCTATGGCGTTTAGCCACAGTTGAAATACATTCGCCACCAAGAATAGAGTCGCGACCTACGGCAGCTTCGAAAGATATATATTTGTTAGTGCGATCGACAAGTGTTTGATATACATGAAGCACTTTGCCATCGGCACGCGTAAATGTCATAGCAATATATTTGGTGCTTGGACCAATAGGATAAACTGCGGTTGTATCTACAGTAAAAGACACACCATTTAAAAGGATATTATCAACAGCACTTAAATTAATGCACAATGCACAATGCATAATGCACAATAGGAGAATAAGTTTTGTTTTCATGATTTTATATTAATCAAAACTATAGAAACTATAGAGGCTATAGAAACTATAGGATTTATAAAAAACATATTACAAATAAAAGAAATAAAGGGTAGGTGGAAATTCCACCCACCCTTCTATATATTAAGAGACTAAAGTTATATTATTTAACAAAAACTTTAGTTACAGTGTTAGCGGTTTTAACGATGTAAGCTCCTTGTGCAAGATTACCATTTTGTGCTGTTACATTTTGACCTGTAACTGTGAAAATTTGGAATTCACCTTCAGCAACAACAAAACCACCTTCTGTATAAATATTATCAACAATTACATTTTCTACACCAACAGTAGTTGTTGGTGTTCCCTCTGAAGTAAATGTATATTTAGCTATACCATTTTGACCAACATAACAATAAATTGCTGCTGTAGTACCTTCTGCTTCCACATATACTGGAGCCGAACGATAATCCATTGATTGCGTTCCAAAACCACCTTGTGGGAACTGATAGATTAACTCTGCTGTTTGGAAAGAAAGATTCTCATCTGCATATTTCATAATTGCGAAACCATGAGGACACTGTGTATTCGCCTGATTTCCAGTAGCAAAAACCATAAAATATTCCACAACACCATTTTCATATTCCAAAACAAAGTCACAAAGACCATTATTTCCTTCCACTTTACCAGAACCACCTATTTCTGACAATAAAGGAAGTGCTTTGCCTTCTGAATCATAAAAACAATCAACACGAGTTGCCTCTTCCTCTTCAACACTCATAGCATAAAGAGTAGGAACTGTTCCATTCCCATCTAAATAAAACAATTCTGTATCCTTAATTGGTTTTGCCAAAGGACAAGCTCCTGCAGTTGCAGCTTCATCTCCTTCAAAAAGAGGATCAAGGAATAATTGAACAGGATCACTAGCTACACCATCAACAATATCCCATCTAAATACATCTTTTGCAAGTTGATTACCAGCCAAAACAATAGCATCACCTTTAACATCTCCACAAACACCTACATAATCAAAACGAATTGAAGCTCCAGGGAAAAAGTCTTCCATAACATCATCTATAAGAAGTTCGCCAGCACCTGTTTCCAAATTAACAACCCAAACTTGATAACGACCAAGTGCAGATGTAATACAATTACTAACAATACAATTACCTGCATCATCAAATTTCAAATCATTATTAGGAAGCGCACCTGCAGAAACAATCTTAGCTGAATCAGTACCTTCATTTTCAGTACAAGTAAACACATTTTCAGCAAGATTAATATATTTTTCAAAATTACCAGTTGCCCCATCAATCACAATAATTCTGTGTTTCCCCATTTCTACTCTTTCCGCAAAATACATTTTACCTTTATAAGCAGACATACCGCGAACCATTTTATTTGCAGCTGACAAATCAAGACCCGCCCCATCAGTATTAAAGTTTCCTAACGTATTAGAACGAATCCAATCATTAACAAGTTTATAATACCCCACAGAATCATATTTAGATTGATCTTGTGTTACAGGTTGAAGTGTTGTAAGTTGTGCCATAGCACTTACAGAAACAAATACTGCAAAAAACAATGCAGCAACTTTAAGTAAATTTTTTTTCATAACCTAAGATTTTTAAAAGTTAATAAATATTTAATAAATTACAGATATATGCACTAACATAATTATCGGGTCAAAGTTATAAATTATTTTTGGAACTTCAAAAATTCAAAACATGTTTTAGAACATATTTTCAATAAATAAGTTCCATTTGACAAATTGCTGATATTTAAAGCAATATTGCTATTGATAATATTTTCTGGCATTTTATAATCTAAAATTTTTTGACCCGACAAAGAATAAACAATAATATTTTCAATATTTTTAAACTCAGAATCTACACAAATCATAATATTATCTCCATCCAATCTCAGCACTTTCGAAATATTATCTTCTATCAAATCTACGACTACGCCCTTATCCAACAATGTAAATACTATAGTATCACTATAGGCAGTAGAATAATTATTAGGCATATCTGCTTTCATTCGAAGATAATAAGTTGCATACTTCAAATTTTGAAATTCACATTCAAATGTATATCCATCAGTCTTCTTTATAGTCGTATTTCGACTTGGAAATTTATCTGAAGTTGATAACTCTATACGAAAACCATTTGCTGGTTGTTCTGCCCAGGTAACAACTACTGAATTAACATTAAACTCATCTCCATTTCGAGGAGAAACAATCTCTGGAATAGGAATCTCAATATCTTTCGTAACAAATGTAAGTGTAGGACTGATAGCTTCAACATTACCTGCAACAACCGACACTCGTGCATAATAAGTTGTATTATATTTTAAAAGATTATCAGGCAACAATAATTTATTGATCGTTTGATTACAAGTATATATTACCTCAGAAGCCCTAAAAGTATTTGCCGTGGCTAATTCAAACGTATAATTTGGCACACCAAAATTAGAGGCATCATCCCATTTAAATTCTGGAGTCAAATCCAAATCTGCAGCATTATTCTCTGGTAAATTAAATCCAAAAAGCTTCGCTGTAAATCTACGTATCTCACTCCAATCAGAAGTACCACCCTCATTTATAATACGAACTCGCCAATAATAAGTAACACCGTCTTTAATATTATACATAACAGACGTATTAAAATAAGCAGAATCAATGGTACGAGAAACAACCAAACTATCAAAATTTTCATCCAAAGCCAACTGCCATTGAAATTTATTCCATTCAGACAAACTCTTTTCCCATTCAAAAAAACAAGGCATCAATGTAAATGCATCATTAAGTGGATAAATTAATGCAGGTGCCTTAGGTCTTGTTATTGATCCATTAAGAAGCATAGGAGCACTCTCTGCCCCATAACGATTAACTGCAGTAATAGCAAAAACATAACCTTCGGCATATTCTGTAGGCACCTCATATCTTAAACTATCAAATACCAAATCTATCAAATACTTTGAAGAATACTTATCACCCGCACTATAACCTTCTGGAATAGCATATATGGCTGTGCGATAAAGTGGAGATTCATTGCTCCACATCAAAAAATTACCATTTCTAACAAAATTCGATGGTGATTTAGGCATTACATTATCTTTCCAACTTATATGTGGTGTAAGTATTTTTGTTGTATAAACCCGACGTTTCAAATATTGAATAAAACTTTTAGTTTTAACCGTTTTATTTGTATTATATAAAACAGAACCTGGTGCATCATTCAAATCATAAATACGATTATAATTGATTTGAGCACCTATTTCTCCTTGCTTAAATGCACGTTTTTGAGTAGAAAATAATGATATATTAGCATTACCTTCTTCATCAATCTCATTTTCAAGAACTTGAGCTTCAATATTAGAGAGCCCTCTACGTTGCGGTGCAGGAGAAGCAGAACCTTCAAGCGAAGAAACAGAATGGCTAGCATAAAAATGACGCCCAAATCGACTTGAAATTTCAGACCACCAATTAGATAATATACCAAAAGGATAAGCACTTGTTGTTGTCCAATAAAGTTGTGGCGATATATAATCTACTGTACCTTGTTCAAGCCATGCAATAGGGTCGCAATATATAGAGGCATACATATTTCCCGTATTACCTACTCCTCCTGGTAACGTAAGCCCATGTTTATCAGCAACACTCTGGTCTGTTGTCCATGTACCAAAAGGAGAAACACCAAATTTCACGTATGGTTTAATTGCTTGAATTGTATCATAAACATCCTTTATCATCATATTAACATTCTCACGACGCCAATCTCCAAGATTTTTACCCTCTGGACGATATTTATCTTGAGTTGCTTTATCCAAATCATTAGATGTACCATCATAAGCATAAAAATAGTCATCAAACACAATACCATCAACGTCATATCTTGTTACGATATCAGCTATAATTTCTTGAATACGTTGACGTACTTCAGGAAGTCCTGGATCTAAAATCGTAGTTCCTCCTCCATAATCAAGAATCCAATCTGAATGTTGCATAGCATAATCATTTTCTAACTTACTATAAGTTTCTTCAGAAGAAGAATATCGATAAGGATTAAGCCAAGCATGTAATTCAATACCACGCTTATGAGCCTCTTTAATAGCAAATTCAAGCGGATCATAACCGGGGTCTCCTCCTCGTGTACCTGTAAGATATTTACTCCAATTTTCATATTTAGACTTATACATAGCATCACACATTCCCCTAACTTGAAAAAAAACTGCATTCATATTCGCCTCTTTAAGAGAATCAAGAATCGTACACAATTGTTGTTGCTGCTTTACGCGATAAGAAGATTTAGACTCATCTGAAGCATTCACTGGAATCTGTGTTGTTGGCCAATCAATTCCCCAAACTGTCGTTAACCATGTAGCACGAAACTCTCGATTTTGAGCAGACAAGCCAACACATAATACACAATGCACAATGCACAATGTTATAACAAATAGTTTTCTCATAATCAAAACTTTATATTTGTGATAGCGTGAGATTTTCAGTCTCACACTACCTATATTAGAATAATTTACTTGGATTTTGATTTATAGCAACACCATAAACATTTACACCTTCAATCACAGACTCCAAAACCCTAGAAGTAGCATTATAACGATACACCCCCGATTTCATAGATGCATCTCCTGAACGAAGACCAAAATAGACATCTCCCGTACTTTCATCAATTGCCATCTGACAAATACCAATAAATTCGCCAGATGATCCTTCTCCTTTTCCTGCTTCAGTGATCAAAGTCAAAGCTCTATCATCAGCTGTTTTACATTGATAATTAACCAAATTTGTTGCTGAAACATTATCTAATTCAGCAATAGACGCACAACGATAAACTCCATCTCGAGCAACTCCAAAGAGTGCAAAATAAAATGCTCCGCTATTCTTATCATAAACAAAAGACTTAACATCCATACCCGGAAGAGCAATACCTGCCGCAGGTTTAGGATCTGTATCTTTAGCAGTCTCTTTCAATATATCACTATCCGTAAAACGAATAATACCTTTACCATCATTTGTTTTACACCAATACCAAACATCTCCAACTTTACCTATACATGCATTCATCGATGCATAACCTGTACCTTTATTATAATACCCTAAAGTATTATTTTGAACATAATAAGGATAATCATTCAAAGAGTATGTTACATTACGTTCTTTAAGTCCGATCTTATAAAAACCTGTCAAACGACCTCCTACATATAAGTTTTGTTTATCAGCATAACCATAAAAAGGATCATCAAATGCAGCACCACCGACATTAGAAAGCATAGTTTCAACTACGGAGCCATCCTTACTCATTACAATAATGCGACCATCACCCATAACACCATCTACATCATTAACATATGTAAATTGAAGTCCACAATCAAGAATATAAAGTGAAGAATCTGCAAAAACAATATTAAGAGGATGTTGCCCAGATTTTACTCCCATATCGAAAGGCTCAATTTTCATATCTTTAGGGGCATCACTTGCTAATTTAAGAGCCATTATATTACCTCCTTTTTCTGCATAATATAAAGTAGGAACCTCTTTGTTATATGCTACTTGCACATTAAGTGATACCTCTTCCAAAGCACGTCCACCAAGAGTAACATTCAATTTTACAAATTGAGAACCTACATTACCAAATCTAACTTTACCTGGATTTTCTCCTTCAAACTTTGTTATAGTATCTCCTTTTTCATCTGTTGTATTTTCAGGAAAAGTCCAACTATATACAACATCAAGATTTTCAGGATTAGGTAAATCTACAGAAAAGGACACTTCGGTTGTTAAAACTTCACACAAAGCACCTTCGATAGAATCAAGCAAAAGAATCGGCTTTATATCACTAATAAAAATTGGTTGTTCAATAGTCTTGTTATTCACAGTCAATTTAACAGCACGTAACCCTGACACTTTATATTTTATAACAACAGTATCACTATTTATCGTTCCTTTTACTATTTCATCTTCTGTACCAAGATCAAAATCCCATGTTGGAGTACCACTCAAATAACTAGTATTAACAAACTTAATTTGAGCACCAACATAATAATCAATTACATACGATTCATCAACAATTGAATATTCAAAAGCTACATCCTTATTGGGAAGTTCCTCTTCTTCGGCAACATGATCAACACATGCCGACAAGAAACTCATGACAACAAAAGAAAATAACACATATTTAAAAAAACTCATAGTTCTCATAATAATAAAATTTAATTAAGTTCAATTTTAGTTTCAAGAGCTGTTCCAATAGCACCTTTGGTATCAATACAACGTAAATTAGCATTAATATAATATGAACGTGTAAATTGTAATTCATATATATTCCCTTTTGACGAATTAAGCAAAAGCTTATCTATTGTAATACCATCAAATAAAATAAGTACATCAGTTGGAATTGTTTCAATTACAACATCACCATTTTCAAGAACATCATATTTATGCCAACTACGATCAGGCGTTTTTGAAGCAAAATCATTAGATGTAAGTGTATCAAGAGGGAAATGCGAAAGCCAAGAATCAGAGTTTGCGTCATAAGTAGAGTCTTTATAAATAGTAAAATCTTCAACGAGAGAAAGCGCAGACATCATTTTAGCATAATCAACATACTTCATACGTACAAACAAACTATCTTTGAAATCTTGTGCAAAATTTTCCCCAAAATAAGTTACAAAAAGTGTAGAATCAAATATTTCTGGCTCATTCCATGTTATAGAGTTAAGCGTATAACTTGTTGGAAATACATCTGTAAATGTATATGCTCGCAATGTGTCGTTCCAATATTTTTCATCATGCTTATAAGATGAAATATATTGAGAAATACGAATTTCCTCTTCAATACTCTTTGTTACTGAATAAGAAAAAGAAGAAAGATGAGGACATGTTACTTGTTGATTTTCAGTAATCACAACATTATACCAAACCTCAAGATGATCTATTTTTGCATCTTCGTTTGAAGTATAATATTGAGCAGTAAACCCAACATCATTACCGGCCTTAGTTGTAGTAGAGGTTACAGACCAATAAATCTGAGGAGCCATAGGTCCAACAATAACACCATCATCCAATGAGTCATGTTTATCACAACTAGCAAAAAAAGCAAATGTGACAAAAGCTATTAATAATAGTTTATATCTCATAATCATGTATTTTTTAAATTGTTATACAAAAACTTTTATTCCCATTCAATAGCATCAGCAGACATTACATAATCATTATTTTTACGAGCCCACACCATACGCTTACGCAACCAATCAGGATTTTTATATGCTCCAAGAGATTGAAGTTGCTCTACATTATATTTATCTTCAGTTTCTGGGTCATAATTCAAACGATGCACCCATGCATTTGGAGAAAATTTAGCATTTACACCAAAATTAATAGCTGTAGTCCAATAAGCTTCATAAAGATTATACGGACGAGTAAGAGATTTTGTTTCCGTAAAGAAAGACTCTGGTGCTTTAGTAAATTTATTCGGATTATTTAATTTATAAATATTTTCCTCTACATGCACTTTATTAACATCATAAACAAAAATACCATTATAAGTAATACCATTAGTCGAACTTGAATGGTTATAACGACGAACATCTGTCCATTGCTCTGAAAGAAGATACATTGCTACATATTTTTGTTGCATAATTGTAGCGATAGAAAAATCTTCCTTAGCAAGACGAATCTTTCGGAACCAAGCATGAGTTTTGGCTTCAAGATTTGCTGTACTCGTAGAATCAGCAGCCATCACTCCATAACGCTCCATGCTCGCATCAACAGCAAGGAGTGTTGTTTCATAAGCATCTTGACCAGTACGACCCTGATTTATTGACAACCAATATTCAGCCTCTGCTTTTATAAATAAAAGTTCTTCTTTAGTATAAATAGCCACATAACCATCATCTTTAGTATATGGATTTTGAGGCAATATGCTCAAACCCTCTGTTGCAATACCATAAAGATCGGGATAATTAGTAGCTTTAAGAGAAATATCCATTCCTTTATTATTATCAAGATAACGAAAAGCTAAAGGCATTTCTTGATTAGCATTATTAGCACCTCCACGAGGTGACATCATACGAGAAGCACGAGGATCTAACGACAAACCTATTTTAGGAGAAATAGTTTTAACATTTGCGGGTGAGAAATTATACATACCAAGTAAATAATGACCAAAAAATCTAGAAGGAATAGCCGAAGATAGAAGATTTGCACGGCTTTCCCAAGAATTAATCACTGGTTGCATAGGCCCCCAAGGTGCATTTTTTTCTCCTGAACCATCTGCATAATAATGATAAAGAGGTTCTTGCCAATTTGGATCGTTCAACACAGCATCAACTGCATCAATAATCTCTTGACATGCTTTAGCGTTATTATCCCAATTAGGTAATTTGCGAATAAGCATACGTGCTTTTAACGCTTTTGTAAATGCAGCCCATTTGCCAAGATCTCCTTGATAAATACGATCCATCTTCTCATTGATAGGTTGATTTGTAGGACATTTTGTCCACGTTGTATCCTCATAAAGATCAAGAAGCTTATCTACCTCTCGCTCCAACCAAGCATAAACATCTTCTTGTGATTCGTAAACCGGTTGTAATTTTGATTTATCTTCATAAAAATCTGCATACCAATACTCTTCAAGATCCTCAATATGACCATACGATTCACGAAGAGGTATTCCTCCAAAAAGGTCTGTAGTCATAAGAGTTGAATGAAGACGCATTGTACGAGCAATAAGAGCATAATTACGATAATTATTTTTCTTTGCTTCTTCTGTAAGCACAAAAATATTTACGCCAAGATCATAATAATGACGACGCCATTGAGGGTGTCTATTCATTGACAAAAATTCCCAACCTTGTTTATAAGCATAAGACCCTGTTTGTGAACGTCCTCCAGTTGTAAGACATTGACTTAGATAAACGCCATACTCTGCATGATCATATTCCAACTGCGAAGTATAAAAAACAAGAACAGGCAATATTTGATCTGGAGTAACTGAGGTTGGATTATCGGGACTTGTATTAACATCAAGCCATTTCTCGCAACTTATCATTGAGAAGAAAGTTACAAGAACAACCATTATGTATGTTGATAATTTTTTCATAATTTAGACTTTTTAATAGCGAATAACGAGATTTTTAGCTCTCAACTTCGCCTTATTAATATTTTTAGAATCCTAATGTTAATGAAAAGTTGAAACCACGAGTCATAGGAACAGAATAATTGTCAACACCCGCAGCACCAGTACCTCCGGCACTAGGAGATGCATTTGCCAATGGATTTGAACCTGTATAACGAGTCAACAAAAACAAATTTGTTCCTGTAAGAGAACACTTAAAATTAGTAAGCTTAGAACGATTTTTAACTAAATCTGTAAAATCGTATGCTAATGTCAAATGGGCAAGACGAATATAAGAACCATCTTCAATAAAATTTGAAGATACATTGTAATAATAATTAGATATTGTTGTTGCATCAAGAGTTATCGGAGTTACATTTTTTTCATAAATAGGATTACCAGCTTCATCTATTCCTGTTTGAACAACACCATCCCAAACCACTTGACGACCACGATATTGTTCAAGAGCTTTATGCATACCATTGCTCCACAAACCTCGACCAGTAACATTAGCAATATCGCCACCCAAACGACCATCAAACAACATATTTACAGAGAAACCTTTATAACGGAATGTGGTATTGATACCCCCAGAGAATAGTGATTCACGATTACCAATTAAAACTGATTTGGTTGGACTAATTTTTGGATAACCACTTGCGTCAACAACAACTTGACCATCTGCTGTACGTTCATAATCTTTACCAGTTAATGCCGTAGTACTACCGCCAAGGAATGCAGAGGCAAAAATATCACCATATTGACCACCTTGCAATTCAACCAACCCTTCTGGAAGTTTTGTCAAAACACCTCGATTAAGACCTATATTCAAACCAACTGTCCACGAAAGATTTTTCTTACGGAAAATATCTTGATCAAATTGAATTTCTACACCATGATTTTTAACTGTACCTTCATTACGAGTCATCAAAATATGACCAGCCGAAGGAGATACACGCACTGTTACAATTTGATTATCAGCAAGTGTAGAATAATATGCTACATCAAAGCGTGTTCTATTTTGGAAAAACTTCAACTCCAAACCTATTTCCCAAGAAGTTGAAATCTCGGGAGAAAGAGATGAAGCAACAGACATCGTAGGATTAGAACTATAACCACCATCTGGAAAAGTTGTTTGCTGCTTAAATTTACGGTCATACAAATATGGTTGAGCATCTTTACCTACCATCGCCCAGTTGCCACGAAGTTTACCATAATTGAACCAATTATTTGATATACCAAAAATTTCAGACCAAATAATACCAGCAGTTACAGATGGATAGAAATATGGGTTATGTTCATAAAGAAGAGTCGAAGACCAATCCCAACGGCCCGTTACAGAGAGAGAAGCTAAACCTTTATAATCACCACGAATTTCGCCAAACACACCTGCATTACGTTTTTGACGATGTCCGACAGAATTATCCGAATTAAGAATACTCTCACTTACATTACTCAAACTATAAACACCAGGAATAATAAAATCACGACCTGCAAGAGCACTTGAAGAAGACTCATACATACGAGCCTCAGCACCAACCATAAAGTTCATATTAAATTCTTTAGGCAATTCAAGGTGATAACTACCCATAACATTAGCAGTAAGAAGACCACTTCGTGAAGCACTATAACTATAACTACCAAGAAGATCTTTGTCTATTTTATCAAGTTGACTTTGTGTTAAATAAGGATTAGTAAGATATTCAGTTGTTCCAAGAAAAGAATCATCAAGTACAACCGAATCATCAAAACGAGGTACCGAATAACCATCATACGAATAATTAGACGAGTCGTAACTAATACGACCTGTAAATTCAAGACCCTTAATTGGTTTATAAGAAATACTACCCATCAACATTGTACGAAGTGAACGATTTTTGCCATCATCCATATAACGACTCCAAAGCGGAGAAATAGGAGAATTAGCTTTTTCATCTGCCATATAACGGAAACGAATAGATCCATCTTCATTTTTATAATTGGTTATATCATCATTAATAGGCCAAGAATAAATACTTGAAATAGAACCAGCTCCACGATATTGATTGTTGTTAACGTTTGCCATCATCGTAATAGATACTTGTTTAGAGATATTATAAGTACCTTTCAACATAATGCCAACTTTTTGGAGATAATCTTCAGGCACAATACCATCATTTCTCGAGAAATTAGCTGAAGCAAATCCTTGAAATTTATCGTTTCCACCTGTCACATTAAGGTCATATTTATGATAAAAACCATTTTGGAAATAGTTTTTCACATTATTATAACGCGGAGCATTTGCCGCAAGCATTGGCCCCCAACCTCCACCTGTTTGTTGCTTATAGAAACCAAGTGCACCTGGGCCATACATCATTTGTGTTTCGATAAGACGCATTGGTGTATCAAGTTGAAGACTTGCATTTGCTGTAACGGTAACTTTACCAGAACTATTACGTTTTGTTGTCACCATAATTACACCATTTGCACCCTCTTGACCATAAAGAGCCGAAGCAGCAGCACCTTTCAATACTGTAATATTTTCAATGTCATTTGGGTTAATATCATTCATACTTGAAGCACCACCCGACAAAGGCATACCATCAAGAATAAACAAAGGTTCATTTGATTGACTTGAGTTAACCGAAGAAATACCACGAATAATAATCTGCGAACCAGAATTAGGAGAACCACCAGCATTAGTTACACTTACACCCGAGATTTGACCTTGAAGTGCCGAGACAAAGTTAGAAGACTTACTACTTGTAATAGCTTCATTGTCCACGCTCTGAACAGCAAAGTTCAAAGTCTTTTTCTCTTGAACAACACCCATCGCTGTTACAACAACCTCTTCCAAAACTTCTGCATCTGTAACAAGAACTACGTTTTGCATTGCATTTTTAACTACAATCTCTTGTGTTTTCATACCAACGTATGAAATAACAAGAGTCTGACCCTTATCGGCTGTAATAGTATAATTACCATCAAAGTCGGTAATAGTACCATTTGTTGTGCCCTTCACGAGGATAGAAGCACCAATAACAGGTTGCCCATCATCTTTCGATGTAACAACACCTGTTACTGTCAGTGATTGTGCAAATCCTAATTGGACCATCATGCACAACACTGCGATGATTAAGGAGATTTTTTTCATAAATTAGACTTTTAGTAGCAAGTAGCAAGTAACTATACTCAACTACTCATTGTTTATTTTTATAGATTATTATTCACAAACTATTACTCTAAACTTTCATCTCTTAACTTTTAACTCTAAACCCTAAACTCTAAACTATTTATTGTACGCATCAATAGCAGCTTTTACCTCACCATGCATAAGAAGAAGATTCTTAGCCTGATCGTATGGCAAGCCCAACTCTTCTACAATCATACGAGTACCACGGTCAACTAACTTAGCATTTGAAAGCTGCATATTCACCATCTTGTTACCCTTCACACGACCCAATTGAATCATCGTTGTTGTTGTAATCATGTTAAGAATAAGTTTTTGTGCTGTACCTGATTTCAAACGTGTACTACCTGTAACAAACTCAGGACCCACAATAGCTTCTATAGCAATATCGGCTTCTGCAGCAATAGGAGTATCTGGATTACATGAAACAGATGCTGTCAAAATACCATTTTCACGAGCATGACGCATAGCTCCAATTACGTATGGAGTTGTTCCCGAAGCAGCAATACCAACAACAACATCTTTGTCACAAATATTACGATCAAGAAGTTCTTGCCACCCTTTTTCAAAATCATCTTCAGCATTCTCTACAGGATTGCGAAGAGCATGTTCACCACCAGCAATCAAACCAATTACCAAAGTGTTTGGCATACCGAATGTTGGGGGTATTTCCGATGCATCAAGCACCCCAAGACGTCCACTTGTACCTGCACCCATATAGAAAATACGACCACCTTTTTTCATACGTGGCACGATTTCTGAAACCAATTTTTCAATTGCAGGCAAAGCCTTTTCCACTGCAAGAGGTACTTTTTGATCCTCTTGATTCATACTTTGCAACAACTCTCCAATTGACATTTTATCCAAGTCGTTGTAAAGCGAACTTTTCTCAGTTATTTTCTCAAAAGCCATAATATTTCAATTCATAATTCATAATTCATAATTCACAATTTTGATTACCACCAAAATCCCAAACTATAAAATCAATGAACGTATATTAATATTCTAAATTGTTTATTCATTCCCATTCCTCATTCCTAACTCCTCATTCCTCATTATTTATGATATTCAATTAATCCTTCTATAGGATTTTGCATTATCTTACCTAGCTTAACTCCACACATCGCAGCAGCCTCTCTCAACTCTGCATTAAAATAAAATGCTATCGAACCAATAAACCCAACCTCAAGTGTATGCCACTCTTCATATTGCTTAATATTACGATTAAAAAATGCCTTAAACGCCTCAACAAGCAAATTATGAATGTAAGCATTATCGCGATGAACCGACATAAACTTCGTAAACTGAGCTAACCAACGATTAGGGAATGGTTGTTTATAAACTCTATCAACAATACCCAAATAAGTCAAACCATACTCCTCTGTCAAAGCCTCATAAATATCTTGTGGCATCTGTTTCTTCACCCAGTCCGAAATCAACAACTTACCAAGCACACCACCAGAACCTTCATCGCCAAGAATATAACCACCAGCGTACACACCCTTTACCAACTTTTCGCCATCATAAACACCTGAATTAGCACCAGTACCAAGAATACAAGCTATACCTGATTCTCTACCCAACAATCCACGCGCAGCACCCAACATATCAGATGCAACAAAAGCATTTTTCGCTCCAACAACAGATTTCAACAACTCTTCAAGAGTTTTATTTTTAACAGGATCAGCACAACCTGCTCCGTAAAAATATATATTTTCAACGTCATTTCCACTTATTTGTGGCAACAACGTCCCCTTCAATTGTGCAATAATATCCTCTTCTGCCTGAAAAAAAGGATTTATTCCCGCAGTTTCAAACTGCTTAAACAACTGATTACCATACGACAAACACCACGCAGTCTTTGTCGAACCGCTATCCGCAATAAGATTCATTGATACAAAGTTACAATTTATCGCAAAGTAACTAAAAAAAAATGAATTATGCAAAAAAAACATTGATTTTATTTTGCAATACAAAAAAAAATATATACCTTTGCATCGTTATTCAACAAAAAGTTTAATTTAATAGACACGAGACACGAGACACGAGACACGAGACACGAGATGCGAGATGCGAGATATAAAGTGCTAAGTTCAGTCTTCACCATTAAAAACATGATAATACTAATAAGGCGAAACTAATAATTATGCATTGTGCATTATGCATTGTGCATTAAAAAAAGCTCGCTACCAAACATCTAAAATATGGCTGATTTATCTATTATAAAACCTCTATTAAAAGAGCGCGGAATAAAAATCAAAGATTTCTGCGATGATTTAGGCTTAACAGAACAAGGCTTTGCCAAACTAATACGAGCTAATTCAACTAAAATTGAAACTCTTGAACTTATTGCACAAAAACTAAATGTACCAGTTAGCATTTTCTTCACAAAAAACCAAGAAGCTGAGATATTAACAAATATGCACTGCGTAGAGGTGCCTATTGTGCCAGTATATGCATACGCAAGTTTTCTTCATGGACACGATGACACAGAATATATGGACTCTTTACCTACAATGTCAGTAATCCTTGACCGAAAATATGGCAAAGATGGTTTTTTGATTTTCGAAGTCAAAGGCAATAGCATGGACGATGGCACTAATAGATCGTTGTTGGACGGAGATAAAATTTTGGTTAAAGAATTAGATAGTGATTGTTGTCGTACCAAATTAAAAACTGATGATGGATTTTTTGTTATTATACATCGTACAGATGGTGTTGTAGTGAAACAAATAGTTGAACATAAAGTTGAGGAAGGAATTATTTGTTGCCATTCAATAAATCCATCTCCTCAATACCACGATTTCGAAATAGATTTACGAGAGGTTTCTCGAATTTTTAAAGTCGCTGCTATTGTTGGCAGAAGATTTAAATAAAATTCCACATATAAAAAATGTAAATCTTCCACAAGTATCACAAATTAAACCAAATTTTTATTCGTAAACATTTGTGTAATTTGTGGCTAAAATAATATCACTCCCAATTAAAACAATAAACCATGAGAACAAATCTTAGTTCAAAAATTGTACTTTATCAAGTACCACAAAAGTACTACCAACCAAATTCAGCGTTGGAAATGTCAGGTATTTCTCGTTTTGAGAAAATAAAAACACACATCACAACAACCGCTTTAGAAAGCAGCAAAGTGGTTGCCCATGAAATAGCTAACCTAATACGCCAGAAAGAAGCAGAAAACAAAAAAACTGTCTTATGCTTCACTAGCGGACGCTCGCCGATAGAGGTATTCGACGAACTCGTCAGAATGCACAAAGAAGAAAATCTTAGCTTCAAAAACGTAATCTTATTCAATCTATTTGAGTACTACCCACTTGATATTAGGTTTGCACAAAGTTGTCTAAATCAAATCAGAGCAAATCTTTTAGACAAAATAGATATTTTACCTGAAAATATTCACTCTATCAATCCAACACTCAACCAATCAGAAATAGCACAACACTGCGCAGAATACGAACGTCAAATAGACGAATGTGGTGGCATTGATTACCAAGTTCTTGGTGTAGGAGGAGTTGGCAACATTGGATTTAATGAGCCAGGTTCACAAACATCGTCACAAACCCGTTTAATTCTTCTCGACCCACGCTCACGAAAAGAGGCTGTACACTTCTTTGGCTCAATTGACAAAGTACCTGCTGGAGCTATCACAATGGGTGTCAACACAATACTCAAAGCACGCCGCATAGCACTACTTGCTTTCGGCGAACACAAATCATCAATCATTAAAACAATCGTTGAAGGTCAAATGAGCGACCAACACCCAGCTTCATTCCTTCAAATGCACACTAACACAACAGTTTTCCTCGACATAAACTCAGCCAGCGCTCTCACTCGCATCTCTTGCCCTTGGCTAGTAACATCTTGCGAATGGAACGACAAACTAACACGCCGTGCAATTGTTTGGCTATGTCAAAAAACAGGAAAACCAATTCTCAAACTCACAAACAAAGATTATAACGAAAACGGACTCAGCGAACTCGTAGCACTTTATGGATCAGCATATAATGTGAATATCAAAATATTCAACGACCTTCAACACACAATAACAGGATGGCCAGGTGGCAAACCAAATGCCGATGACACCAATCGTCCAGAACGCGCAAACCCATTCCCTAAACGCGTAATCGTATTCTCTCCTCACCCCGACGACGACGTAATCTCAATGGGTGGAACTCTTAAACGCCTTGTTGACCAAGGTCATGAAGTACACGTTTGCTACGAAACATCAGGCAACATAGCTGTCGGCGACGACGAAATCATCCGTTTCATCGCATTCATCAAAGGCTTTACCGACATGTTCGATCCTGATAATAAAGCAATTTATGCTAAATACGACGAAATACGCAAATTTTTATTAGAAGAAAAAGGCGAAAACGACATCGATACTTACGATGTACGAATGTTAAAAGGCCTTCTTCGTCGTGGCGAAGCCAAAGCAGCTTGTCGTTTCATGGGAGTACGCTCTAAAAACGTACATTTCCTAAACCTCCCATTCTACGAAACAGGAACAATCAAAAAAGGCGACCTCGGTCGTGCCGATGTCGACATTGTAAAAGCTGTAATAGAAGAAGTTAAACCACACCAAATCTACGTAGCAGGCGACCTTGCCGACCCACATGGCACCCACAAAGTTTGCCTCGATGCCGTACTCGCCGCAGTTGATGAAGTAAAAGACGATGCATGGATGAAAGATTGTCGCATCTGGATGTACCGTGGCGCTTGGATGGAATGGGAAATCGACCACATCGAAATGGCCGTACCTCTTTCACCAGAAGAACTTCGTGCAAAACGCAACGCAATCCTCAAACACCAATCACAAATGGAAGGCGCACCATTTATGGGCGATGACGAACGCCTCTTCTGGCAACGCTCCGAAGACCGCAACAAAGCAACTGCCAACCTATATTGCCAACTCGGTCTCGCCGCTTACGAAGCAATCGAAGCATTCGTTCAATACATACCTATCAAATAAAAAAGGGGAGATGATACATCATCTCCCTCTTTTTTTATCCTATAAAAAAATTATTTCTTACGCTGAATAGTAAACTCAAGCAAATTAAGCAACGACTGTTTTATATCACCATCAGCAAAAACACTCAATGCCAACACAGCTTTTTCTTTATAATAAGCCATACGCTGCTCAGCATATTCTATACCACCAGTACGAGCAACAAGCGAACCTATATTATAAAAGAAATCTTCAGTAAATTGACGATTTTTTACGGCTTCAAGAATCAAAGAGGCTTCATTTGCATGAATACTCTCAAGCGCATGAATAAGAGGCAAAGTAAATTTTCCTTCTCGTATATCATTCAGTGTAGGCTTACCAATCTGTGCATTGGGTGTATAATCAAAAATATCATCCTTTATCTGAAAACAAATACCCAAATACTCAGCAAATTGATGCAAAGCCTCACGTTGCTCTTTGCTCGCCCCAACACTAATTGCTGCCGACTCAGCACTAATAGTAAACAACACCGCTGTCTTCTTCTTAATTATCTCTATATAATCATCTTCTGTCGGAATAGAATACGAATGTTGCAACTGAAGCAACTCCCCGCGAGTCAATATATTACCCAAAAGAGCAAGCTGATTATACAACTCAGGCATACCAGTTTCTGCAATAAACTGCATCGATTTACTCAACAAATAATCTCCCACAAGTACAGCCGTGCGATTATCAAACAAGGCATTTGCCGAAGGCTGCCCACGACGCTCCATCGTTGTATCAACCACATCGTCATGTATAAGACTTGCCGTATGCAACAACTCGTACGCTGCCGCCACACTTATAGTTTTATTATTTGGCTCCGCACACAACTTTGCACAAAGCAAAGTAAATACAGGACGCACCTGTTTACCCTTCTGCGTACGCACATGGTCAAGCACTTTTTTCAATAACTGCTCTTCTGCCGAAAAAGCCGAATCTAAAAACTGTTGAAACAAAGCAAATTCAGCAATAATCGGAGACTTAATTAATTCATAATTCATATTTTAGATTTTTAGTAGCGAGTAGCGAGTAACGAGACTGCTATTCCGTTTTTTTTAGATTTTTAGTAACGAGTAAAAAAACTTACTCCCTTTTCCCTGTTCCTTGTTCCCTGTTCCCTGTTCCTTGTTCCCTATTCCTTGTTCCTTGTTCCCTATTCCCTGTTCCTTGTTCCCTATTTCAAGAGTTCTTCAAGTTGAAGCATTTCATCACGCCACTGCGCCGCTTCGATGAAATCGAGCTTTTTAACCGCTTCTTCCATTCGGCGGCGTGCATTCTTTATTGATTTTTCAATATCTGGTCGCGACATATATTGTACTACTGGATCGGCAGCAATGTTTGGAGTTGAGAGTTGAGAATTGAAAGTTGAAAGTTGAGAATGATTTTGTTGACCCTTTGGATCATCGGACACGGCATGCCGTGTCCCTACTATTGGCAATGGCGATGTTGATGTTCTCGATGCAACAGCTTGTGGCACAATGTTATTATCTGCATTATACTTCAACTGCTTTTCTCGCCTACGTGCTGTCTCTTCAATAGTTAATCGCATCGATTCTGTAATCGTATCAGCATACATAATTGCCTTGCCATTAAGGTGACGAGCAGCGCGACCAACTGTCTGCGTAAGAGAACGATGAGAGCGAAGAAATCCTTCTTTGTCTGCATCCAAAATAGCCACTAACGACACCTGTGGCAAGTCCAATCCTTCACGCAAAAGATTAACGCCAATCAACACATCAAACATACCAGCACGCAATTCGTCAAGAATACGCACACGCTCAAGTGTATCAATATCAGAGTGTATATAATTGCATCGCACACCATTCCGCTCAAGATAAAGGTTCAACTCCTCTGCCATACGCTTTGTTAGTGTCGTAACCAACACCCGCTCATCTTTCTCTACACGCAACGTAATCTCCTCCATCAAATCATCAATTTGATTGAGTGTAGGGCGCACCTCAATCTCTGGGTCAAGCAACCCCGTAGGACGTATAACTTGTTCTACTATAATACCTTCCGATTTTTGAAGTTCATAATCAGCAGGCGTCGCACTCACATAAATAGCCCGCTTAATCAATTGTTCAAACTCTTCAAACTTCAACGGGCGATTATCCAAAGCGGCTTCAAGGCGGAAACCATATTGTACCAAATTCTTTTTACGCGAAGCATCACCGCCATACATAGCCCGTATTTGTGGCACTGTAACATGACTTTCATCTATAATCAACAAAAAATCATCAGGAAAATAATCCAATAAACAGAACGGACGCGACCCTGGTGGGCGATTATCAAAATAACGACTATAATTCTCTACTCCAGAGCAATAACCCACTTCCTTTATCATCTCAAGGTCGTAATTCACACGTTCTTCCAAGCGTTTTGCCTCATAAGGTTGACCTCGTTCTATAAATCCTTGCACCTCACGACCTAAATCTAACGCAATTTGGTCAATAGCAGCATTAACACGCTCTTTTGTTGTTGTAAAAATATTTGCAGGATATATTTTAAACTCTTCAAAGCGTTGAAGTGTGTGATTATTCACAAGGTCCAAAGTCTCAATAACATCGATTTCATCGTCCCAAAACACCACTCGCACTATGTAATCGGTGTACGAAAGACAAATATCAATAGTCTCACCTTTAACTCGAAAATTGCCTCTATTTAATTCTATATCATTACGAATATATTGTGCATTAACAAGCTGAAGCATCAACTCTTGACGTGAATATCTTTTCCCAGCAACCAATGTAATACAATTCTGAGTAAAATCATCTGGATTACCTATACCATAAAGGCATGAAACAGAAGAAACTATAACTACATCGTTACGCCCCGAAAGCAATGCTGCCGTGGCCGAAAGTCGCAAACGGTCGATTTCATCGTTAATTGCAAGGTCTTTTTCAATATATGTATCAGTATGAGGAATGTAGGCTTCGGGCTGATAATAGTCATAGTACGAAACGAAATACTCTACTGCATTCTCAGGAAAAAAGGCTTTGAATTCACTATAAAGTTGAGCTGCAAGAGTCTTATTATGAGAAAGTATGAGGGTAGGACGACCTATATTAGCAATCACATTTGCCATCGTAAATGTCTTACCCGAGCCAGTAACACCAAGTAAAGTCTGAAATGGCACTCCACGACGTATGCCCTCAGTCAATTCTTTGATTGCCTGAGGTTGATCGCCCGTAGGAGCATAACTTGATGTCAACTTAAAATCCATTTTATCTATTTTTTATAGAAACTATAGTGGCTATAGATACTATAAGAATATTACTTCTTTAAATGCAAATGTACGAAGTTCGCCCGATTGTAGTCGAAGTGTAAGGTGCCCTTGTGGTCCAATTTCCTCGATTTCAGCGGAGAATTTCTCCCCTTCGGGTGTTGAATAATTATGATAACCAACTCGTCGATAAAGGTTATTCATATATTCATAATGAAGCGACTGTTTTATATCGTCATTTTGCCAATTATCAGCAAGATAATCATAATAACGAAGTATGTTTTGATATATCTCTTCGAATATCTCCTCTCGGTCATTATCACGCCCATTGAGTTGTTTCAAACTAATAGGATTTGGAGCATTGCTTGTAAACAATTCTTGGTTTATATTTATGCCTATGCCAACAATACATGTGTCAATGGTCGGTCCGCACAAAGCATTCTCTATGAGAATACCACAAAGTTTTTTATCGCCTACATAAATATCATTTGGCCATTTAATTGTTATTCGTTGTCGAATATAATCTTGCAACGCATTTATAATTGCAAGTGTAACAATCTCAGTAATAACAAATTGCTCCGATGCAGGAATAACCGTCGGTCGCAGTAAAAGGCTAAAAAGTAAGTTCTTGCCATCTTCACTCTCCCAATGATTTGTTGCTTGCCCATGCCCTGCAGTCTGAAAATCAGCTGATATACAATAACCATGAGGAAGCTCTTCTGCCGACATACGACGACGAAGTTCGGTGCTTGTAGAATCTATATTTTTTATATATTGCATCATATCCCTAAAATGTCGGTTTACTAAAATGCACTAGAGCTAATAGCAACTTTGCGAACTTTGCGAACTTTGCAAGTCCTTATTGTAAAAATGGCGGTTTCCTTCGGCATAGGTTGCTTGAAGGTTGCTGTTGGGTAGGATTTATTTTACTACATCTAAAAGCCACTCTTCTATTTGGTTTTTTACATCCTTACGTTTGCAAGTGAAGTTATTAACCATCACTGTTACAGCATATTCTTTATCTCCATACATTATATAACCACTATAACATTGTACTCCACTTAAACTACCTGATTTCAAACGGGCTTTATCTTGTAATTTAGTGCGATAAAGAAATGAACCAACTGTACCTTCGCGTCCTGCACGTGGAAGTGATTGATAAAAATCATCCCAATTAGGACTTTTGCGCATGTGGACTAATATTTGATTAAGAAAATGAGCACTATAAGCATTCTGAGCAGCAAGTCCACATCCATCATAAAGGAAGAGTGCTGAAACATCAATGCCTTGTTTCGCCCAATAATCTTTAACAACTTGAATTGAAGCTGACGATGTGGCTTCATGTGGCATTATGAGATTTCCGAGACGGCGGAATATATGTTCAGCATAAAGATTATTACTCTTGAAATTGGTTAAACGTATGATTTCACGCAATTTACGCGACTTATATTCATAAATAAGCGTGCGTTCTTCTGGGAAATACTCAGTTTGCACACTATAATTACCATCCACCGTTACACCCCAATCATTCAACATTTTATGCAACGATTTTGCCACCACAAGCGAAGGATTAGGAATAGACGTACGCACCACATAATTATTACGATTTGCAGGCATACCACCCTGTAGATAAAGGGCTAAACCATATGGAGGACAGAAAGCCCAAACACTATCATTAGGAATACGAAGTGTTTTAACTTCATTATAAATAGCAAGATTTGGAGTTTCAGGCCATACACTCGTTACAATAGGTTTTGTGCCAAATTCGCCCGAATTCATCGTAATTATTGAGGTATTATCATAAGCTGAAAGTCCAAATGCTGCTGCTCCATAATGGAAACCCATATCCTCCCAAATCCATTTAACCGAAGCAGCACAACGATCCAAACAAGTTGGGTCAATAATCACATCGCCTTTAATGTGATTTATTCCTTTATGTTTAATAACTTTTACAAAATAATCAAGAAATGCTCGATCGCCAAGATGAATAGAACCAAGAGTAGGGTCGGCTCCCCCACGAATAATGAGATCACCATTGAGAATACCATTTTCAATAGTTCCATTAGTTTCAATATATGTAGAAAACTGAAAATCACCGCCAAGCAATTCAAGTGCAGTTGCTGTTGTAATCACCTTTGTTATAGATGCAGGTGTAGCACATAATTCTGGATTTTGAGATGCAACAACTTCTCCCGATTTTAAATCGACAACTTCGTAAGAAATAGTAGAATGAGGAATGAGGACTGAGGAATGAGGAATGCCTACCTCAGCAAATAATAACTGCTGGAAAAATAAAGTTAAAATAATAAGTTTTAGTTTCATAATTTAAAATTAGGTGTAATAGTTATAGTAACCATAGAGACTATAGAAGCTATAGTCTCTATAGCACTATAGAAAACAAAAAAATAAATCACATCAATAAAAGCCAACCAACTGAAACAGAAAAAAAACCATTAATCCAGCCACAACAAACTTGACCAATAGTATGAGCTTTGAGTTCCATACGCGCCCAGCCCAACATTCCACTTAAAAGAATCAATGCTACAAGTGATATAATTGGGGTTGTCCCATATATTATGGCAAAAGTAAACATTCCGCCACACAATCCGCCCATACCCGAAAGGTGTGCGCTAATTTTCCAAAAATGATTTATTGGCAATATTATAAGTATTGACACCGCCGCCCCTATTATTGGTGCAATATAAAATGAATTAAGTCCTATACGACTAAGCCAAAATGCTCCAAACAAATAACACAAAAAGGTGAGAAAGAAAGGTATAGGTCGTTCTGTACGATCAGAAATAAATCCATCGCTCACTCCTCCATATTTTATTCCTATGCCTATGATTATGGCAGGGAACACTCCTGTCGATAAAAACACAATAAGCCAAATCAACGATTTGGCAGATAGTGGTAAAAGATATAATACGGGGTCATACGCTGTAAGCAGTATAACTCCGTAGAGAGGAATGAAAATTGGTTGTAATATTATCGAAAATATTCTTGCTAACAAATTCATTATTATTAATATTAGACACGAGATGCGAGATACGAGACTATAGACACGAAATGTCTCTACAGTTCTCGGCGGAGGCGTGCAACTGGAATATTTAGTTGTTCGCGATATTTTGCTACTGTGCGACGCGCTATTTTATAACCTTTTTTATTAAGAATTTCAGTCAGACTATCATCAGTAATCGGTGATTTTTTGTCTTCACTATCAATAGTTTCACGTATAATAGTTTTTATCTCCTTACTTGAAATTTCTTCTCCATCGGTAGTTGACATACTTTCTGAAAAGAAATGTTTCAATGGCATCACCCCCCACTCTGTCTCTACATATTTACTATTGCTCACACGCGAAATCGTGCTTATATCAAACCCCACTTTATCTGCCACATCTTTCAAACGCATCGGACGAAGATTGCGATCGTCGCCTGTAAGGAAATAGAGTTCTTGAAAATCAACAATCGCACGCATCGTTTCCAACAACGTATTGTTGCGCTGCTTGATAGAATCTATGAACCATCTCGCTGAATCAATCTTCTGACGTGCAAATTGTATTGCCTCTTTCATCTTCTTAGTTTGATTCTTTGTATTTCCAGAATAATCTTGCACCATCTGGTGAAGATTATCACTAATACGCAATTCTGGGATATTGCCATTATTAAGCGAAACTATCAACTTACCATTAACATTCTCAACAATGAAATCGGGCGTAATAGTTTGCGAAATAGTATCAGCACCACTTCCAAAATTGGCTCCAGGATTAGGATTTAGATGACGAATCAAAACCGAAGCCTCTTCCAACAAATCACGATCAACATTGAGTTTTCGCATCAAAGCATCATATTGCTTGTTTGCAAACATCTCGAAATTACGGTCAATAATGATTATTGCCAAATTCAACACATCGGTAGGAAAAGAAGACTCGCGACGTTTTGCCGCAAGTTGTATCGACAAACACTCCTGCAAATCAAAAGCCCCAACTCCAATAGGTTCAAGCGTTTGAATCACATCTAACATATGATTTATTTCATCATCGCCAATTGCCACACCCTGTGTCGCGGCAAAATCATCGGCCAAACTCTCCACCTCACGACGAATATAACCATTTGCATCGACATTGCCTATCAAATATTCTCCTATCTGACGCTCTCGCTCCGTAAGATTAAGCGTTGATAATTGTTCTAACAGATATTCATCTAAATCTTGACCATTACTTTGCTCACGACGGTAAATTGAATCATCGGCGCTACGATTATTCACTCGCAATCTATAACTTGGTATATCATCTCTATCATCATAATCTTCTCCATCGCCATTCCATGCCCACTCTAAATCATCAGCACTCGGACGCTCTTCTTCGTGCTGATCTTCATCAAAAGTACTATCTTTCACTTCATCAACATCTATTTCAAGAGCAGGATTCTCAACCATCTCCTCTCGAATACGCTCTTCAAGTTCTATCGAAGGGTACTCAAGCATCTTTATCACCTGTATCTGCATAGGCGACAATTTCTGCTGTAACTTAGTACTGAGTTGAAGAGAATTATTTTGCATAATATAGATATTTAGCAGTTAGTAATAAAATACTACCTACAAAAATAATGCCACGATTTATTTACGAATCAAATTCATTAACTCTTCGCGAGTTTTTGCACTTTCAAAAGCGCCGGTAAAATCGCTTGTTATTGTTATAGAATTCTGTTTTTGCACACCTCGCATCTGCATACACATATGCTGAGCTTCAACCACTACCATGACACCAAGCGGATTAAGTGTTTCTTGAATACAATCTTTAATTTGCAAAGTCATTCTCTCTTGCAATTGCAAACGATGTGAGATAACATCCACAACACGAGCAATTTTACTCAATCCTGTAACATGATGATTAGGAATATATGCCACATGCACTTTACCAAAAAATGGCAACATATGGTGTTCGCAAATTGAATAAAATTCAATATCTTTCACAAGCACCATTTGGTGATAATCCTCATGAAATATAGCTGAACGAAGTATTTCCTCTGGGCTTTGATAATAACCTTGTGTGATAAACTGCATGGCACGTGCCACTCGAAGTGGTGTTTTCACCAAACCTTCGCGGTCAACATCCTCGCCCAATAAACGCAATATCTCTTTATAGTGTTCAGCTATTTGGTCTGTAACACTTTGCTGTTCTGGTAATGTTATAAAATCCATATTTTAGACTTATAGTAGCGAGTAGCGAGTAACAAGACTTACTCGCTTCGCTTGTTTTTAATAAACGTATATCATACTTGGAACTATATAAGTTTCTGTAGTAAATTCAGGGAATTCGGCAATAATCCATTGTCGCAATTCTTGCGCTTTTGCATTATTTTCACAATTACCTATACGCACTTTCCAAAAAGGAGAGGTATATGTAATATAAATCTCATCTGCCAATTGCGGATGTTTTGTTATCAAAATATCTTTTATTTCAAAAGCTCGCTCACGAGCCACTGCCCCTCGATTACTTGAATAAATCTGAATACGGAAACCTTTTGCCTCAACAGCCTCAGTCAATTCTTTTTTATCAATTGCAAAATATATCGCCGAGTCTTGATAAATATTTATCACTGCACCTGTCAATGAATCTGGTGTCATAAGAAGATTTAAATAATCTCGAGTTGACAATTTAATTTCAAGAGTATCAGTTGGCAACAATAATGTATCGACAATCTCTTCTTGAAATTCAAAATATTGTACCTCATCTTGCGCACTCAATTTTATACATAATGCACAACAAAAAACACACACTATAAAAATCCGTATTCTTTTCATATTTTAGAATAATATTTTACAAATCCTACACCCATAATATTTTTAATATCATCATCCGAATAACCTCGACGAATAAGCTCCATCGTAATGTTTATCAACTCGCTCGAATCATTACAACCTTGCACTCCGCCACCACCATCAAAATCCGAACCTACGCCAACAGCCTCACTGCCAACCAATTTAACTATATGTTCTATATGATCACAAATCGTATTTACATCAGCTCGACCATCTTTTGCCAAGAAATAGTTATACAAACAAACATGAATACGACCGCCACTCTGTGCCAATTTCACAATCAATTCATCGCTCATATTTCTAGGATGATCACACAAAGCCTTTGCCGAAGTATGCGTTGCTATAATTGGCTGATTACTAAATTCTATTGCTTGTTCAATAGTCGAATCTGCTGCATGCGACACATCTACCATCATACCCAAACGATTCATCTCACGGATCACCTCACGCCCAAAATCCGACAATCCGCCGTGCGTTCCTTTGCCTCGAGCCGAATCACACAAATCATTATCTCCATTATGACAGAGTGTAATATAACGCACTCCCATATCATAAAATTTCTTCACATTACTAATATCACCAGCCAACGCAAACCCATTCTCTAAACCAAAACAAACGTTTGTAAATTGAGAGTTGAGAGTTGAGAGTTGAGAGTTAAATTTTACTTTATCTGGATATTTATCCACCTGTTCACGCAAACGAGTAAATATTTCAACTGCCACATTATGCGCCTCTTGCGCTTTTTGTTTATAATCCACATCCTCAAGTGGCACTTGTGGCAAATATGCCACCATAAACGTACAAGCCACATCGCCATCCTTCATCTTCACAAAGTCAACCTTCACATCATCCGCATCTTGGCGAACACCAAGATCTGTTGTATCTGTCCACACCATCGGTGTATCAGTATGAGTATCAACAACTGGCGAACTTCTATGCAACGCACGAGCACGACGATACACCGCCGCCTCTTCCATCAACCAATTAAACAATGCCGCCTCTTCTGGATGCTCCTTATAAAGATTTTCAGGATGCCACTGCACACCAATCATCTTATATCCAGGCACTTCTATAGCTTCAACTATACTATCTGGTGCAAACCCCACAGCTCTACACGATGGCGCAATCTTCCGCAACGACTGATGATGAAACGTATTTACTTCAATCACCTGCTTACCCATCACCTTCGCAATCAACGACCCCGGTGCTAATTCCACCTCATGAGCCACCTCACTACGAGGTTGATCACCCTGCGAATGATTTAAGAGTTGAGAATTTCTAAAATCTCGCATCTCGTGTCTCGCATCTCGTGTCTTACCCTCTATCTGCGTATAAATATCTTGATATATATCTCCTCCAAACTCTATATTCATCGCCTGCATACCCCTGCAAATACCCAATACCGGCATACAACGCTGACGAGCCAAACGCACCAAAGCCAAGTCAAACTCATCTCTCAACGCGCAAGGCTTACCACTTTGAGGCATCAATTCTTCGCCCCAATATTTAGGGTCAATATCGCCACCACCTGTCAACAACAATCCATCAACCATATCAAGCAAATTATTCAATATCTGCTCATTATCTGTTACTGGAAAAACCACAGGCGTAGCACCTGCATCAATTATACACTGCACGTATGCAGGCACCAATCGATGCGCCTCCTCCCACCAACCTGATGAAATACCTATTTTTAATTCATAATTCATAATTCACAATTCATAATTAAACAGACCAATAACTAATTATATCTCAACCATTTCAATATCTCTTTAAGCGATGGCTTCTTGCCATACATCAATATACCCACACGATATATCTTTGCTGACAACCAAATCGTACCTACAATAGTCAACGCCAACAAACCCAACGACACCCCCAACTGCCACATTGGTACATCAAAAGGCACACGAACCATCATAACAATCGGCGATGTAAATGGTATCATCGAACACCAAAACGCCAACGGACCATCCGGATTTTCTGCACTATAAATCCCAGCATACAAGGCAAACAACACAATTATCGTTATCGGCATCATAAACTGATTAGTATCTGCCTCATTATCAACCGAAGCCCCAATCGCCGCAAACAACGACGAATACAACAAATACCCTCCTATAAAATAAACAACAAACATCACCAACACAAAACCCCAATCAATCGACAACAACGCCGAAAGCGACGAATTCATACCCGACAACTCCTGCACATCCGAAGGCATATTAGCACCCATCGCCTGCGAAGCCGATATCTCCGCCAAATCCAAATCCATAACACCCATTGCAACACCAACAATCAAACCCGTCAAAATAGCCCACAAAGCCATCTGTGTCAAACAAGTAAGACCAACAGCTATAATCTTTCCCCACATCAACTCCCACGGCTTTACCGAACAAACCATCACCTCAACAATCCTATTAACCTTCTCCTGAACAACCGAGTTCATCACCTGCGCACCACTCACAAAAATAAACATATAAATCAATAAGGTAGTCAACATACCAATCACCGAAGCAATATCCGAATCCGAAGTCGTAACACCCTCATCACTCAACTTATACGTCGTAGCCTTTATATCAACCTTCGCATCACTAATCATCTCCTTCAACTTCGGAATATTATACGACGCCAAAATCCGCTCCTCAACATAATCCTCCAACGACGACTCTATAAACCTACGAATATTACTTGGCACCTGCTTCTGACTATACATAGTCAAAGCATTAGGGTTAACCGCCAAATCATCACTAATTATCAAAAAAACACTATAATCAGTTAAGAGTTGAGAATTAAGAGTTGAGAGTTGAGATTCAACTCCTCCCCCTTGTTCCCTATTCCCTATTCCCTCTTCCTTACTCCCTATTCCTTGTTCCCTATTCCCTCTTCCCTCTTCCCTATTTTCCATCCCCTGTTCCTTAACAACCTCAAACCTACAATCCTCACACACCAATGTTTCAAAAAACTCACCGTATAAGCCTGACTGATCCACAACCGCCACAATCCTCTCCTCGTCATCCTTAATACTAGCCAAAAATATAGGCGTAACAATCAACGCCGCCATAAGCACCGGAGTCAAAAAAGTCATCAACAAAAACGACTTCTTCGCCACACGATTCCGATATTCTCGCGAAATAATCAATCCAATTTTACTCATATTTTCAATCAAAAAAATAGTCCCTAAAATACAATAAGTCCCCCCATCCATTAAATATACTATACAGCAACCTTCAAGCAACCTTCACCCTACCCTCAAAACACCACAAAAAATACAATAAGCCCCCCTACAAAAGAGGAGAAAACAACCTCGCCAACGACTCAGCATAACGCTTATACCACTTCCTATGACGCCAAAGATTAACATTCAACTGACGCGACGACTCCATATCCGCCTCAAACCCCTCAACCAAACGCCGCGCTGTCTTCTCTCCATACACAAACG
This sequence comes from Paludibacteraceae bacterium, assembly GCA_017467185.1. Lineage (GTDB taxonomy): Bacteria > Bacteroidota > Bacteroidia > Bacteroidales > Paludibacteraceae > Aphodosoma. Next base: position 31,712 of record JAFTSS010000092.1, read on the forward strand.
CCGCAATTTCAAAATTCTGCTCATACGAACGATTATCCATATTCGCAGTACCCACAATCGACAAATAACCATCAATAACAATAGCCTTCGAATGTAAAAAATTATGCTGGTAATAATAAACCTCAACCCCAGCACGCAAAAGACTCTCAATATAACTACGTCCAGCTGCAGCAACAATCTTAGAATCATTACGTTCAGGAATCATCACCCTCACCCTAACGCCCGACAAAGCCGCCGTTTCCAAAGCATTCATCACAGGTTCAGGAGGCATATAATAAGGCGTATGAATCAAAATCTCCTTTTCCGCCCTCGAAATAGCCGCCACAACACCCTGCATTATATTACGCCAATCCGAATCGGGCCCCGAAGTAACAACCTGCACCCGCTCTCCATTTTCAAAATAAGGCAATTCAGGATAATATTTCTTATCCGTAACAACACGTCCATCAACAAAACTCCAATCCACCAAAAACGAATATTGCATCGAATGCACCGCTGGACCCTCAACCCTCACAAACGTATCGCGCCACAAACCCAACCTATTACCCCAACGATAACGCTCAGCCAAATTCATTCCACCAGTATAAGCCACCTTACCATCAATCACAACCAACTTCCGATGATTACGATAATTCAACAACGTAAACTTAAAAAAATTATCAGCAGCCAAAAACGGATGAATAAAAGCCCCTGCCTCCTTCAACGACATCCTCCACGCAATAGGCAACTTCCAACCTCCAAGATAATCATAAATCACCCTAACTCTCACACCCTCTCGAGCCTTACGCTCCAACAACTCCCTAAATCTATTTCCAAGCTTATCATTCTCAATAATATAAAACTCAACATGAATATGCTCCTTAGCCCCCTCAATATCATTATAAAGCGACTTAAACGCATCTGCTCCTGTAGTAAAAACTTCAACATTATTCCCTCCAGATACTTGCGCCCCATCGGTCTCCGAAAGCAAATTAGCTACCTTAGCAAATCGCTCTGGCTCATCAGAATAACGCATCGAGACATTCAAATTCGGAAAACGCAACTTATTACCAATTATCTTCTTACGACGCAAATCCTGACCAAGAAAAATATACAAAACAATACCCACAATCGGGAACAAAATCATAATCATAATCCACCCAAGCGTCTTAACTGGATTACGATTTTCCAACAAAATAGCCGTCAACACCACCAAAGCAGCATAGACATACAAAGCCGTAAAAGCATAATAAACTATTTGCCAGAATAATTCCATACAGTATTTAAAACATGATTTTTGTTTTTAACGTAAATCATCATAAACTAACCATTAATTATTTACGATTAATTAATGGAAATTTGCGTTTATAAAAGTTTATTTCGGGTATTCTCGCCTTCCTGTCTAAAAACCATCTAATTTTGGAGCCTTCACCCCTTTTTGTGAAAGGTTTTGTGCTTCTTCAATTGTGCTTTTTGCATTATGCATTATGCATTTAGATGAGTGCGGACCATGCTCCACACGTGCCTCATCCCACAACCCCGAATCAATCACCGTCTGCAACCATTTCGCACCACCCTCAATTATAATCGACATAATACCACGCTTATACAACTCATCCAGAATATTTTGCACAATATTCTTTTCAAAATCAATCCCCACAAACTCCACATTATCACCCGTCCGCTGCAATCTGTAATCTGTAATCTGTAATCTGTAATCTACAAATACTATCGTCCTCGCCTCCCCATCAAAAATCCTATAATCAGCTGGCACCCTCAACGTCCTATCCAACAACACACGCACAGGATTCCGCCCCGTCCACTTCGTAACCGTCAAATGCGGATCATCCAACAAAGCCGTGCAAGTAGCCACCATAATAGCATCCTCCTCCACACGCACCTGATGATTAAGCGTCTTTGTAACCGAATTACTAATCCTTATCGGCCCATTCCCCTTCTCCTCACGACACACGTCAATTATACCATCAGCCGTCTCAGCCCACTTCAATATCACATACGGACGATGCTTCTCCTGCACCGTCATAAACCTACGATTCAACCAGCGAGCCTCTTCTTCCACCACACCAACAACCACCTCAACACCTGCATCTTGCAATATTTTCACTCCACGACCAGCCACCTTCGGATTAGGGTCAAGCGTAGCAATCACCACCTTTTTTAGCCCCTTACGCACAATCAAATCAGCGCAAGGCGGCGTCTTCCCCCAATGCGAGCAAGGCTCAAGCGATACATACATCGCAGCCTCCTTCAGTAGCGATTCATCTCTAACAGAAGCAATTGCATTAGGCTCAGCATGAGGCTCTCCTGCACGATGATGATACCCCTCACCTATAATTTTGCCATCATGCACAACGACAGCCCCCACCATAGGATTAGGCGACGTTTGCCCCTCAGCCATAGCCGCTAACTGCAAACACCGCATCATATACAATTCATCATCCGTATAAGCCATACTATACCCAATATAAATAATTTACAAAGATAGTGATTTTCAATGAAACAACCAACAAATTTGACATTTTTTATTATTACTATCCTCCATAAAAAAAAGAGACCGCGCCAAAACCATATTTTAGCGCAGTCTCTTTTTTTATAAATCACTATTAAAATCAATAGAATAACACTTCATCATCAGAACCTTCAGTAAAAGTATCAACTTCAACTTCGAAATCAATGTAATTACCAATAACAGGTTCACCTGGTTTAGTGTCATGAGTTGGAGGGTAGAAACCAATACCTTTACCAAAATTAAGTGTATAATAATATTTCACACCTGGTTGCCAAACAACATTACCTTCTACAGTATTTGCAGGAACTGGAACGGCAACTGTTTCGTATTGATATGCATCACCCCAAATATATGAACCATCATTATCGCGAACGTTGCAATCAACAAGAATATATGCACCAAGAGCTGTATTAGTTTTATCTGTTTCACGGGCCCAACCTTTAATATTTTGAGGAATTACAAAAAGGTTGCCATCAACAGTTGTTGCAGCTGTAGCTGTAGTTGTAACAGCTTGATCTTTATTGATAATTGCTGCATAATGTTTTGCTGTATCACGAGCTGCTGCCTCCAATTTCCAATTTTCATAAGTTGCATCTACTACTGCACCATCAATATCAGTATTTACACCAAGAGGAAGAGTAAATGTACCATTTGGATAAATAGCAACTAATCTAGCAGCATTAACACGAATTTCACCATAAGGACATGCTGCTGTTTTCACAACATTAAATGCAATTTGAGAAAGAGCATGCTCAAATTTAACGGCAACTGCACTTGTACGGTTACCTGCTTCACATGCTTCGTTAAGATTTACAGCATACAACAAATCAACTTGATCCTTAGCATCTTCATTTGTAACAAAGTTATCAATAGATAAAGAGCTTGTTTTAACAGACAATGAATAAGTCGCAGGACTAATAGAATAGAAATCCAAAGCATCTCTTGTTTCAAATGAAGGCCAAGCTGTTTTTTCTTCTGGATTAGCATAATCCCATATTGTTCCATTCTTTACAATTTCGATACCTTTAATGTAGAAACCATCTAAATTTTCAATAGCATCACCATTGTGATTAGCATAAACACGAAAATCTGCAATAGAAGTAGAAGTTGTAGCAGCAACTCTTTGTTGTGCACGTTTTTGATTTGATGTCAAAGTACGAAATTCAATAGTATTACTTTTAACATCATTACTGATAGCTTTATCATTTTGACAAGCTACAAAACCTAATGCCACGATAGCGGCAACAAATAAATGTTTAAGTTTCATAATTAATAAATTTAAGTTAATAAAAAATATATGATTATTATATTACATCTCTACATCAATATACTCTTCATCCCAACCTTCAACATCAACATCAAAACCGCCATTACCACCAACATCAAAAGTTTCTGGAAGAGTTAAACTATCTAAAACTATATGTACATTATACTTGTCAGAAGCAGAAGAGACCTGACTGCTAACATCCCACCTATACAAATATTTTTCTTTGTTACTCAACCAAACAAACAGTGAAAATTCTTTTTTTACATTATTGATATTATCAAAATTACCAAAAGTAAAAAATTCACCATATATTTGATTTCGCTCAACATTCATTTTTGGTTCAAATGGAACTTTTGCCGTATAAGATGGGTCTGTAGTCATATCGCTCATCATCAAAGTTGCACCCATACCAGAAAGTGTTCCTCTAAGCTTTGCCGCCGACCGAATGTTTGTTACTTTGTTTATCTCAAATGTATATCGTGCAACAATTGGCGAAGGAAAGATGGTTATTGTTGGCATCCCTATGGTTGAGTTTACAGATTGTGAGTCGTAACTTACAATATCACCATCATTTTGCTCAATTTGTACCCCTTTACCACTTGCTCCCCACATCATATTGGGTTCAATTCTAACTGTATCCTCTTGTGATTTAATATATTTTACAATAGAACGTGTTACTACGTCTTCTATATAGTCACCTTCACGGGTGGCTAAAGTATGAGTTTCAAAAGTGGCGTCATCAAGCAAAAACGTAGCATCCAAATTATCCCAATTAAAACAGATGATATTATAAATTCCTTTTTGAATATCTATTATTCCACCATCTTTAGGGAGTTCGTATATCTCACAATTTGAATTATTTTGATTATACATATATAAACGCATAACCTTCGGATTTGCTTCAGGAGATTTTGACCAATCAAAATTAATCAAAATTCGTTCTACATGAGAATGATCTTCACATAATTCCTTATGAACACACCCACCTAATACAAATATTATCAACGTAATAACCCAATATTTTATATCAACTCTCGCTTTCATCAAATTATTCAATTACATAAACAAAAGAAATTGCCAACTTAGTTACGCCAAAATAGTTACGAAAAAACAAACCATCAGAAACATAACAATCATCTTTAGCCATATACCGACTATATACACCACCTAGGTATCCAACTCCAAGAGAAAAATCAAAATTTATATGCTCCCCAACAGGCAAAGAATAACCATACGATAAACCTGCACCATAATTCCACATCTTCTCATTACTAAGATAACCTTTTGCCCGTTCCCCAAAAAGAAAATCATAAGTCAAAGTCTGCGCATAAATCCCCAAATGATGCCCGCGCAATTTTTTATGTCTGTTTTTTAAGTTTAAATAGTAACGACCCTCAAGTTCACCTCCATAAGTTCTATGATAATACTTTATTTTATCAGAATTCCACCACGCAGACCAAATTGTAAATCCTAACGTAAAATTTTTATCTATATAAAATTCAACGCCCATATTCGGTGTCGCAAATGCATCAAACAACAAATTGGTCTTCAATGCAGTATTCACCTTTATTCTCCGGATTTTACTCTTTTCTAAATTTCGATATAACGTATCAACAAGACAAAGTGTATCATAAACAAAAACAGTGTCTAGTTCCTTTCTCCATTGTGGCATAGCCATTCGACTAAGAGAATCTATCAAATTTTGAGTGCTATCATTAAACTCTTTCGTGCAATCTCCAATACGTATTTGCACTGTATCTGATTTTTCATACAACAAAAAGACTCTTGTCGCTCGCAATTTAGGGAAAAAATTATCTCGCATATATCTATATGACTCCCCATCATGAAGAGATTCAATTGCTTTTAATTGAGAAATCCCTTTATAACCATTTTCTACCTCATCAATTATTCTATACAACAAAGCAAGCACATCACTACGAAAAGGAACAAGTGTATCAACAAGAACCATATTTCGCAATTCTTGCCAATCGACACCAACCATTACTGATATAATCGTAGAATCTTGAATATCAACCGATTGTTTTATATACTTCTTAATCATACCCACACGCCTCATTGCCAATTTATCGTTATACGAAACAGACCCTTCTGGCGAAGCGGAACCAACAATAATGGCTTTCACTAAATGTAATGATTGGTTTAATTCAATAGAGTCAAAATTATTTTTTATTAATTTTAAACTCATTTCGTTTTCAAAGAGCGTAGTATCAATATTAGATTGTCCTCGATTAAAATGAATCTTTACCATACCATGGCTCTGCTGTGCAAACACTGATACACTGATACTTACAAGCACAAACAACAAAAAACAAGCTCTTTTTAGACTAGTTCGATTCATTTTTTAAACTCTATTACTTGAGTTCAATATAACTTTACAGCTACAAATTTTTATTCAAACTGATGTTATTACTAATACATCATAACACAAAAAAGGATAACTGACAAGATTTTTGTCAGTTATCCCATATATAGTACGTTTGCACTAAACGCAATATCTCTATTTTGCCATTATTTACCGATGAATAAGACGCATTTACCCCCCCCCATTAACTTTTGTTAACAAAGTGCATTTTGGTTGGATGTGGAATATGTTATTCATGCTAATGTGTATTACTTTTAGGGTGCAAAGGTACACTTTATTTTTTGAAAAACAAAATGTTTTTTTATATATTTTTTGTTTTATTTTGATTTATCCCTCCTTCCATTTTGATACACCTTAATACACGTGAATTTGATATAATTTTTATTCCACACGGGACGCACGGATTACACGGATCCCATGCGGCGTTTTATATCGAACTAACATTAATTAGAATCGAAGGGTGCTCGCTTATACATAATTTTTGTATAACTCGGCTCCTCCAAATTATATACACCTCAATCTCTCATGGTTTCAATAAATTGATAGGTACAACATAAACGCCATCTTCACGCTGATATGCTGCACCTACTGCAGTTAGAACCATAAGGAATGATGGTGAATTTTCGTCGCTTTTCTCTTCTATCTTTGCTTTCAATAATTTAAGGGATTTTGCTCCTGATTCAATAAGTTCGTCACCTCCCAACTTAATTTCAACTGCACCCCAACGACCATCTTCAAGATGCACGACTGCATCACACTCTAAACCAGCATTATCGCGATAATGCAATACCTCACCATTAAGCGTCGAGGCATAAATTTTGAGATCACGCACCGCCATATCTTCAAAAAACAATCCAAAACTTTCTAAATCCCGCAATAAATCATTAGGCATTACACCTAATGCCCGACATGCAATTGAGGTATCAATAAAATGTCGAGTTGGAGTAGAACGAATGGACGTTTTTGAACGAATATTGGGATTCCATGCTTTCATATCCTCTAAAATATATAAATCTTGCAATGCTTCCATATATTCATTAAAGGTTTTGACATCCAGTGATCTTTCATTACTTTGCCTAACATCTGCTATGATTGTTGAAATAGCTGCTTCAGTTGAAATATGACGAGCATAACTTCTGACTATCATTTTAAGAATTTCAGGCTTTTTATTCCTAAACCTCTCATTTTCACAATCCTCAAAAACAAAAAGCCCATTCCAATAATTCTTTGTTACCTCTATTGATATATCTTTAGGAGCTAATACTGATATCGGCCAGCCTCCACGGCAAATATAGTGAGCCACTTCATCTAATGTAAAATCTTGATTAATGTCAAAAGAAAAATCCTCAGTAGCATCAAATAAATCTTGTAATGAGATTGTCCCTTTTGATTCTTTTGATTCCCATAAACTCATTGGACGCATCAATATCGGTGCAATTCTGCCGGCTCCACTATGATGAACTTCGGTTTTATCAGCTGGCGTTGAGCTGCCTGTTAGAATATATTTACCAAATTCATAATTGAAATCTAAGTCGTCTTTTATTTGATTCCAAATATCAGGCGCTTTCTGCCATTCATCAATTAATCTTGGTTGTTCCCCTTTTAACATTGCCTTAGGATTCATTCGAGCCATAGCAATGACCTGTTTTGTGTTTAATTTGACGTAACTTTTCTGATAAAGCATACAAGTCGTTGTTTTACCACAAAATTTAGGACCTGCAACAAGCACGGCTCCAGATGTTGCTAACTTTCGTTCAATTTCCTTTTCTATAAGTCTTTCGTGATACATATTCAATACTTTTAATAAAACACGATGCAAAGTTACAAAAAATCCCAAGATTTTCAATAAAAAATTCCCAAGATTTTCAATAGCTAGATATTTTTGCGAGGCATCAATAAAGATTTTTTGCCGAATTTACTCTTCTTTTACACAAAAATTACTCAACGGATGAAACAGAATTCTTATATCAAACAGACGTTATTTAACGTGAGTTCAATATAATTTTTATTCCACACGGAACGCACGGATTACACGGATGCCATGTGGTGTTTTATATCGAACTAACGTTATTTTAATCACACAAAAAAAGAAGAGTTTTTCGAGCCAGTCTGCCAAAGGCAGAAGAATGCTCATCAAACAAAAAGTGCCAAAAATGTGTAAAATTACACATTTTTGGCACTTAACCATATTTTTGTGAAATGTTTAGTCGGACACTCGAGCCGAGTGTCCCTACAAGTGAATGTCCATACAAAATTGAGTGGAATTATTCAGGTTTGAGGATTTTGTTGATGTCGGATTCTACTTTGGTTAGCTGTTTGCGACAGTCGGCGAGGAGTTTGGTGGCTGTTTTTACTTTTTCTGCCAATTGGTCGATTGAGAGTTGTCCACTCTCTATCTCTAATACTATCTGCTCAAGCTGTTTTAATTGTTCGTTGTAAGACATGATTAAAAATGAGGAATTAAGAGTTAGAAATTAGGAATTATTTTATTACACTATTCGCCCTCTTCGAGAACATTATCTATAAAATTCATTTTACAATACTATCAATTGTGCCGTCAGCGAGGGTTGTGGTAATGGTGTCGCCAGGGGCGAGTTGGGTGATAGAGGTTACAAGTTTACCATTGTGGGTGGTAAATGAATAACCTTTTCTTAATAGTTGTTGTGGGTCAAGGAGTTGAAGTTTTGTTTCTATAAGTTTTAAGTTATTCTGTTGCTGTTGAAGTTGCTGATTTACTGTTGTGCTTAATTGATCGGATTTGCGGTCGAGTAAAAGTCGATTTTTCGCGATGAAATCAGCTGTTTTTAGCTCTATGCGATGTTGCAATGCGGTGAGTTTGTTGTCGGATGCAGTTAATAATCGCAAAGCATATTGCGGTATGTACGCAGAAAGCGAAGTCAAGCGATTTTTTTCTTGTTCAAGGCGCAAGATAGCATTTTTTTGGAGTCGATCGCCAAGTTCAAGTAGATACATATCAAGTTCTAATGTGCGAGAAATGATATACTCGGCAACTGCGGTAGGTGTTTTGAGGTTTTTATGTGCCACTAGGTCGAGAATAGTTTCGTCACGAAGGTGCCCAATGCCGGTAATAATTGGTAATGGGAAATTGGCACAACGCACAGCTAATTGCTCACTGTCAAAAGCTTGAAGGTCTGATGTGGCACCGCCACCACGAATAATTACAACTATATCGAATGAGAAATGAGGAGTGAGGAATGAGGAATGAAGAACCCCCTCCGCTTCGCTCGTCCCCTTAAAACAGGGGGACAATATCGGACAACCGCTATTTTGCGATTCTATAGAAGCAAGGGCTGAGAGGATAGATTCTTCGGTTTGGGGGCCCTGCATAATGGCAGGGAAAAGAGTTGTTTGATAGGTGAAACCGTGAGGATTATGAGTTAGTTGATGGATGAAATCGCTATAACCTGCAGCTGTGGGACTTGAAATAATGGCAATACGTTTAATGAGTCGCGGCATTGGCAATTGCCGATTTTTGTCGATTAAACCGTGCTTTTTTAAGCGTTGAATTATTTCAAGTCTGCGGCGTTGGAGTTCACCGAGAGTGTAGGTCGGGTCAATGTCTTTTATATTCAAACTCATGCCATAGAGTTCGTGAAATTCGACAGAGACTTCGACAAGAATATTCATACCAGCTTGCAATGTGCCGCCTGTGGCAGAATAGAATTTATGTGCTAATAATCTATAGGTTGAAGCCCAAATGGTAGCACGCTGTTTAGCAATGATTTGGTCGTTATGTTCACTTTTTTCTATTAAATCGAGATAACAATGACCTGAGTAGTTGGATGTTATATTATGTATTTCGGCACGAAGCCATATAGTCGCAGGAATCACTTGGCGAAGTGATTCCTTTATTAGTTGATTTAGTTGATATAGTGATAATGAGGTCATTTTCCTTATTCCCTATTCCCTATTCCTTAAAGAAGTATTGCTCCGGCGAGGACATCGGTGTAATTGTCGCCACAATAGAAGACTACGCTCTGGCCTGGGGTGATGGATTCGATGTCATTCTCAAAGACAATCCTTACAAATTGAGAGTTTAGAGTTGAAGGTTGAATGGTATTTTGCCCCTGCGGGTCATAGGACGCAGCACGCTGCGTCCCTACATGCAGTGTGTCACTTATATCGGACACGGCATGCCGTGTCCCTACATTTAGGGTTTGCAACTCGGATTCATCGACGTGATAGATATGGGCGAGGCCGGGACGGGATTTGTAGCGGACTTTTGCCATTACGGTTTGTCCGTCAATGAAATCGGGGAATTTCATCATATTTAGGTCGCGAGCATAGCAAGTTTTTGTGAGCAAGTCTTCTTTACGTCCAAGTACAACTTGGTTCTTTTCGGCATCGATACGTACCACATACATGGGTTCGCCAAGTGCAATACCAAGACCTTTACGCTGACCTATGGTGTAATTAGGAAAACCTTGATGCTTACCCAAAACCTTACCATTTATATCGATGAAATCGCCTTTTTTGTACTTTTTATCATAGTTAGGCACATTGGTTCGCAAGAAGTTGCGATAATCATTGTCTGGGATAAAACATATCTCTTGACTCTCACCTTTTTTTGACAATTGTTCATAACCATTATCAAGTGCTATTTGACGTACTTCGGTCTTAGTATATTTGCCAAGAGGGAACAAGGTGCGTGAGAGATTTTCTTGAGTTAAACGCCAAAGGAAATAGGATTGGTCTTTGTGCTCATCGGCTCCTTTACGGATAAAATAGCGTCCTTCTGGTGTACACTCAATCTGAGCATAATGGCCTGTTGCGATGTAAAAACAACCCATTTCATCGGCAAATTTCTGCAACATACCCCACTTGATATTAGAGTTGCACTGCACACATGGATTAGGAGTGCGACCATGGAGATATTCGTCGATGAAATTGCAAATGACAGAGTCGTGAAACTCGCGACGCATATCAAGAGTATGGTGCTCGAAACCCATGTCATCAGCCATTTTGCGTGCATCAGCTACAGCAGGGGAATCAAGAGTTAACTGGGTGAAGGTTACGCCTTTGAGTTCGTAACCTTGACGACGTAATTCGATGGCAGCAACAGAACTGTCGATACCTCCACTCATTGCCATTAAGATTTTATTTTTCATAATAATAGATTTTTAGTAGCGAGTAACGAGATTCATAAATTCACCAAAAGAATGTGCATTGTTTTTCTTTTGCAAAGATAATAAATAATATGCAAAGACGCAAAAAGTATACCTTTTTTTTTATTTTGGACGTTTTGAATGTATATTTTTCCACATTAAAGCAAGTTATAGTTAAAATTTGTTGAAAATGTGATTTTTTTTTCTTATCTTTGCAAGTTGATAAGTGTGTGCGCACGCGAACCATATATAAAAAGAGAAAAATGAGACAGAAACAATCCTTAAATCACTAATACTTAAATATTTATTACAAACAATGAAAAAATTATTTTTAACAGTAGCAACAGCAGCTATGATGTTTGCATGTACTAACAATGCGGATAAAAATCCGTTTTTGACAGAATGGAACACACCAGAGGGCGTTCCACCATTTGAACAAATCAAAGCAGAGCACTATTTGCCTGCATTTGAAGAAGGTATCAAACAACAACAAGCCGAAATTGAGGCTATCATCAACAACCCAGAGGCTCCAACATTCGAAAACACTCTCGAAGCAATGGATAAATCAGGTCGTTTGTTATCAAAAGTGGCTCTTGTATTCTTCAATATCACAGAGAGCGATGGTTCAGACGAATTAACTAAAGTTCAAGAAGTTGTGTTACCATTGGTAAGTGCACATAGCGACAACATTTACATGGACGCACGTTTGTTTGAACGCGTAAAAGCTGTGTATGAAGGTCGCGATACAATGAACTACACAGTAGAACAAACTCGCTTGTTGGAAAAAGTTTATAACGCATTCGTTCGCAATGGTATCTCATTGCCAGAAGCAGAACAAGCACGTATGCGTGAAATCAATGCAGAACTCTCTACATTGCAACAAAAATTTGGTAACAACTTGTTGGCTGAAACAAATGCTTTCAAACTTGTTCTTGAATCAGAAGAAGATTTGGC
>JAFTSS010000093.1 GCA_017467185.1 Paludibacteraceae bacterium
ATATTGCTATTTATCCATTATCGTTGACATCTATCAGATTTAATATTAATACTAGTATAGAGAAAATAGAACATGTGATTGATATAAAATCGTTGCAGTTGATTTATGGTGAAGACTTTATTGTAGAAATTGAGGATATTATACGTGCTAATCAATTAATGGTTTATCCAAATCCAGCATCTGATTATATTGTGGTTGAAGGTGCAGAGGGTGATGTCGTGCATGTTTATGATTTGGAAGGACGAGTTGTAAAAGAATGTACAATGCACAATGCAAAATGTACAATTGATGCTTCTATTTTGTCTGCAGGTACATATATTGTGAAGAGCGGTAGCGCATCTTGCAAAGTGATAATTAAATAATTTATAGTTGCTATAGCTACTATAGCAATTATAGTAACTATAGCGATTATAGTAACTATAGAGACTATAGTAGCTATAGATGCTATAGCAATTATAAAAATAATTATATTTGATTTTTTATGAAAAAGCTCTTATCTTTATTTTGTGTATTGTGTATTGTTCATTATGTATTTTCTCAAGGCATGATGGATATTTATGGTACGTTATATCAAGTTGATACTATTGAATATAAACAAGTGGGTCCTGGTACAATGTATTGTTATGCAGAATTGCCAGCTATTTCGCAAGATATTCATGTTTTGACAATTGACCTTGAAAATGAATACACTGAAATTGAAACTTTTTTAGGTAAGGATTGTATTGCGGGCACTGAATTGGTAACATCGGCATGTAATCGTCACACTCAACCTGGTCATGATGCTTATTGTGGTGTGAATGGCGACTTTTTCAATGTTTCTGCCAACAATGAATACCCTCTTGGTATGCCTCGTGGCGGTAGTATTCAAAATGGGGAGGTACAAGTTGCACCATCGAATGAAACTTGGTTTTGGGCATTTGCCACGATGGACGTAAATAAAAAGCCTGTGTTAGATTATATGATATTTAATGCACGTGTTATTATTGATGAAAGTAACACTTATCATTTTAATCGTGTAAATCAAGCTTGGGAAACTTGCGATTTAACTTTATATAATCGTTTTGCTGGTCCAGTTACTCGACCATACGAAAATCATGCAGGTTTTGATACAATGGAGCGTACGGAGGTAGTTGTTGAACTCGTAGAGGGAGAAAAGTGGGGATTGAATAAGCGTACGAAAGTGAGAGTGCGTCGTATTGTGAAAAATATTGACGGTGGAGAACCAATTGCCGCGGATGAAACAGTTCTTTCTGGTGTGCGTGAAGCGGCTACTTTCTTAAATCAACTTACGGTTGGACAAGAGTTAGAAGTAGAAATGGCTATTTTCCGTCCTGATGCATCGCAACCATTAGTAGAACAATTGATAGGTGGTAATGCTATGATTCTTCAAAATGGAGAATTGACTGAGCGTAATACAGGAGATACATATAATTCTTCTCCTTATCCTCGTACGGCTATTGGAGCATCGCAAGATGGTCGTTGGTTATATCTTTTTGTTTGTGACGGAAAAGGTGTTGGTGGCTCTCCTGGTTTAACAACTACTCAGGTGTGTGGTATTTTGAAGAATATAGGTGCTTATAATATTGTAGGTATGGATGGTGGTGGTTCTGCTGAGATGGTTGTAAATCATGCTATTGTCAATAAACCTTCTGATGGTAATGAGCGTTCGGTAGGTAATGGCTGGATGTTGGTTTCTACAGCTCCTGTTGATAGTACAATTGCCTTTTTGCGTTTCCATAATCACAAATTAGAGGTTCCAACATTTGCAAGTTATCAACCTCGCATAATGGCATATAATCAATATGGCGCTTTGTTGGATGATAATGTGCAAGATTTTACTATTTTTTGTGATGAGAATATAGGAGTATGTAATGGTAAAGTATTTACTGCTTCATCATCGGTTGCAAGTGGTAATTTAACCGTTACGGTTGGCGATATAACATATACTGCGCCATTGGAAGTTGTTGCTGCAGAGGTGGCTGTTCGCCTTGATTCGGTGATCGTTGACCAAGATATTGATTATGCTATCGAGGTGTTGAGTGGCGATATGTTGGTTAATCCAGCGGCATTGACATGGACTATTGATGACCCTTCTATTGTTTCTATTGATGAAAATGGTATTATGAATGGTTTGCAAAATGGGCGTACTATTGTTCGTTGCGAGTTAGGTGGTAAAGAAGATAGTCTTCTTGTGGTGTCTGAAATCAACGAATTAAAGATGTGTGTTGATATAAATGCTTGGACAGTTAAGAGTTCATCTAAGAGTTGGAATGCTAAGTTATTACCATCTGCGTCAGAATCTGATGCAAAATTGGTATTTACTTATTCTACAGCTCGAGCACCATATATACAACTTGTATCTAATATGCGATTGTATAGTATTCCAAAGAAGATAGCATTTACATTTAATCCAAATAAAGCAAAATTTGATG
>JAFTSS010000094.1 GCA_017467185.1 Paludibacteraceae bacterium
AGATTTTGCGAAGCAAAAGCAAGACCATTATATCAAAAAAAGAAAATTATGTTCTTATGTCATTCTGTCTAAAAATATTCATGTTCTCCTGTCTTCCTGTCTAAAAAAAAGACTAACGCCGATAGGTCTGTCTTTAGTCCGAGATTTTGCGAAGCAAAAGCAAGACCATTATATCAAAAAAAGAAAATTATGTTCTTATGTCATTCTGTCTAAAAATATTCATGTTCTCCTGTCTTCCTGTCTAAAAAAAGACTAACGCCGATAGGTCTGTCTTTAGTTCGAGATTTTGCGAAGCAAAAGCAAGACCATTATATCAAAAAAGAAAATTATGTTCTTATGTCATTCTGTCTAAAAAAATAAATCCCATGAAAAAACTAATCTCCCTAACAATAATACTACTTTGCGCACTAACATCATACGCCGAAACGGCTGAGAATCGCAAAGAAAATCCACACCAAATACACATCGGTATAGCCGATGACCTATTCTTACGTGGACTTGAATCACCCTCAAGCAACGACCTATTCCTTCCGCCCGTACGAGAGGGCTACCGCATAACTGGCTTCGACGAACACAACTACCGCAGCACAGGACACCTATACATTGAGTATCAATATCGCATCAACCATTGGCTCAGCGTAGGCGCTAATTTCGATACTCGTACATCACTTTTTCAAAGAACTAGCTACTCGATTTGCCAATTCGAAAACGTAGTAAATACACAAAATCACCACGCTGTAGGCTTAACACTTATGCCTGTTGTGCGCTTCACCTACCACAACAGCCCATACGCAAGTGTCTATGCTTCTGTGGGCCTAGGTGTACAAATGCAAACTTACGACAATACTATTGAAGGCATATATCCTGCTTTAGACATCTGCTATCTCGGTGTATCACTCGGCAAAAAACATTGGTTCTGCGACCTCGAACTCGGCATAACACCAATGCCCTACATCCTCGACCGCCTATTCCGCCTCAACATAGGATACAGATTTTAAAATAGAGTACAGAGTACAGAGTACAGAGTACAAAATAATAAAATATAACCGCTATGAAAAAGTTAAATCGTTCTATCCTACGCAGAATCAATTACTGCATTGGATTTATGCTATCTCTATTAGGTGTTTCATTTACAGGATGTATTGCTAAATATGGATGCCCTACTATTCAATGCGAATATGGCGTACCATCGGCTGATTATCAAATATCTGGCCGTGTAGAGAATGCTCAAAAACAAGGTATTCAAGGCATAAAAGTATCTTTGAAAGAGCCAAATTACGACTTATTCGAAAGCAACCCTCATGCTACCGACACAACTACTACCGACGGAGCATTCTATATCAAATGCACCGACTTCCCAGAAAATGAATTCTGGCTAATAGCCGAAGATGTCGACTCCACCGAGAATGGCTCATACCGACGTGATTCTATGCTTATTACACCCGAATTCAAAGACGTTCCAGGCAACAATTGGCACCATACTGCCGAAGTTAAAGACATAGTCATCACCCTCGAAGAAGAAAAATAAATAGTTTTATCCTCCCACAAATTGCACAAATAATCACAAATAAATTCGTGGAATTTGTGAAATTTGTGGGCAATTAAAAACATATAAAACCATACAACTATGAAAAAGTTAAACCAAAAACTACTACGTAGAATCAATCAATGTATAGCTTTAATTTTATCTATACTTGGTATTGTTGCTTGTAATAAACCTTTTGAAGATGATACATTATGTATGTATGGAGTCCCATTAGAAAAATTTCAGATTTCAGGAAGAGTCGAAAATAAATTAGGCAAAGGCATATCAAACATAAAAATATCATCAACCCATCAAGAACCATTAGACACAACTAACTCCGATGGATCATTCAATTTTTCAATCTATGAACCAGGTCCTTTTGAAATAGATCTTGTTTTCCAAGACATAGACTCTACTGAAAATGGATACTACAAAACAAAAACAATCTACTACTCAAGCGGAACTAACGACCTAATCGTCACCCTCGAAGAACAAGAACAAGACAAACAAGAAGAATAATCAGACGCCGATAGGTATGTCATTCTTCCGCCAAGATATGCCATAGGCATAGCGAGACGTATGCAAAAAAATAATTTATGTTTTTATGTCATTCTGTCAAAAAAAACAATATGAGCAAACTATCAATAAAACAACGACTTGCGCTTAATCTTTGGTCGAGATATATTTCTAATCAAGCGAAAATACCTGAACTACGCCAGTTGTTTTGGGAATCGACATTGCGTTGTAACCTTAAATGTCGCCACTGCGGTAGCGATTGTACCGCTACGGCTGGATTGAAAGATATGCCTTTTGCCGATTTCTTAAAGGTGATTGACAGCATCACTCCTCACGTCAACCCTAATAAAGTGTTGATTATCATATCGGGTGGCGAGCCTTTGATGCGTAAAGACCTCGAACAATGCGGATTAGAACTCTACCGTCGTGGTTTCCCATGGGGTATGGTGTCGAACGGATTATTTATGACACCCGAACGCTTCAATTCGCTTATGGATAGTGGTTTGCGCTCACTCACTATCAGTCTCGACGGATTTGAGGAGGACCACAACTGGATGCGTGGCAATCCAAAGTCATTTGAGTGCGCCGTGCGTGCCATCAAATTGGCTATTGCCGAGCCTACCCTCGCGTTCGATGTGGTGACTTGCGTCAACCCTCGCAACTATCCATATCTCGATGAAATGGCAGATTTTCTCGCCTCGATAGGTTTGAAACGCTGGCGACTATTCACTATATTCCCTTCGGGCAGAGGTAAAGACCCTGAATTGCAAATCACCGACGAGCAATTCCGTGGTTTGTTAGACTTTATTGTGCGCATGCGCGAAACGAAGAAGATTCATGCTTCGTTCAGTTGCGAAGGTTTCTTGGGTGAATATGAGGGCAAAGTACGCGACCACTACTACACTTGCCAAGCGGGGTTATCGATTGCCTCAGTACTTTGCGACGGTAGCATATCGGCTTGCACCAGCATACGTAGCGACTATCATCAAGGCAATATCTACGAAGATGATTTTTGGGAGGTGTGGGAAAGCAAATTCGAGCCATATCGCAATCGCGAATGGATGAAAAAGGATGAGTGCGCTGATTGTAAGGTTTGGAAATTCTGCAAAGGCAACGGAATGCACCTTCGCGATTCGGACGGAAAACTAAAACTTTGCAATTATAAACGTTTATACAAATAACGTGAGTGCAATATAACTTTATAGCACACGGAACGCACGGAAAACACAGACAATTTTGTTTATCTCCCACAGATTTTTTAACAAGATTATTGCTGTGCTCGGCAATTAGAGTAAACTCTATTGCTCTCGCTTATCGCAATAATTCACAGATTTTTTAGATATTCTTTTTATTTTTGATTCGCTACTTTTTAGCAATGCTAAAAAATATGCTCTACGGATGACACAGATACCATGCGGATTCTTATATCGAACTGACGCTAAATACACATTGTGAGTGGGGGTTATTAGGGAGTAAGGGAATAAGGAATAAGGAATAGGGAATAGGGAATAGGGAATAGGGAATAGGGAATTTACAGACCCCTCTGGTCTTCGACCACTTTGACTTCGTCTTCTTCCTCCTTGCAAGGCATAATGCAAGCGAGCTTGCCTTCTGCGCTTGTTTCGAGCGTCAGTTTCCCTAACTTAGGGGAGGAGTTTGGGAGAAAGGTGTAAGAGTTGTGAGATTAGTTTTCGTTAGGGAGGGTTTGACCGAGGAAGAATTGATTAAATATTTCATCAATATCTTGCTCATGTTCAGTGCCTAATTTTTTCTTTATTGCAGAACGACGACAATAATACGTACCTTCTTGAACACTAAGAATACGACATATCTCTTTAGCATTCAACCCTATAAAATCAAGGAACATATAGGTGAAATCCATATTCGAAAGTTGAGGATAGGTCTCTTTCAAGTTCTCATACAACGAACGACTAATCACTTTTACCATATCGGGATTTGTCAACACAATAGAAGCGTATGTATTTTTACAAATATCAGACACAGCATATAATTTCTGTGTCTGTTTTTTTGTTGTATCGACCAATTCTTCATTTTTCTCTTCTAAAATTTCCTTCGCATGTTTCAATTCCATATTTTTACGCCTGTGACGCACAATAATACGCACTAACCACACAATTAAAACAACACCTATAATTGTCACTAACACAAAAATTAGAGATAACAGCATGGTACGATAATGCTGAAATTCAATTTGTTGGTCGTAAAGTTTTTTATCATACTCACCATTAACACGGGCAATTTGCTCATCTAATATTTCCACTGCTTGTTGCTGGTAAATATGAAATGCTGAATCATAGACAATTAACGACTTTTCAAATTCACCTTTAAGCGAATAATAGACCGCCATATTGTTATAAAATTGAAATTCAAAACCTTTAGCACCTCTCAATTTTTCAATATACGCTAAAGCCGAATCAGCTTGATTATTAACCAAATAAATAGTTGCTAAAGCATCGGCATCACGCACATAACCCACTCGTTCATAAAAAGGCAATATCAAATTTATTGCAGTATCGGCAGCCAAATGATTCATAAATTTCATTGCAAAACGAGCATTGGTCTTCTCTTTTCGTAAAGTATCTTCCAATAGTTCAAACCCCTCTATAGCCTTGTCTCTATAAATAATCGCTGAATCTATATCATCTTCCAAATTCATCAACATCTTATAACCTAATGCCAAAAGAGACAAATCACTATTTTCATCTGCCCAATCAACTAAACTTTTGGCATAATAATTACTTTGGTGAGGATTATCAACCACCAACACTCTACTTAAGTAATAATACAAACGTCCAGCCATATTATCCTTATCTGCAATATATTGTTCAGCAATTTTCAATTCACCTATAGCACCAGAATAATCACCAAAACTATACAATTTTGCACCTTTTATCAATCGGCAAACAGCTTCACTCTCATATTCTTTTATTGAAGAATAAAAATCAATCAAACTATCAACTTGCTGCAGAGAAATATCGGCATACTCCATCTTTATCATCTTATCAGATAAAAATGATAACAGAAATTCAGCTTGTCTCAAATCAACTCGGTTTTTATTACCACAAGCAACAAAAAACAAGATAACTGCAATAAAAATAGATTTTTTGATCATAGCAATTCTATCATTTTTGAGTCCTAAAGTTCATAATTATATATTTAGGTGCAAATATAACACTTATTTTTTATATAATAAAACTTTTCAATAATTTTATTATAAATTTATAAATCAAAAAGTTAAATAAATTTTAATATATATTTTTTGGAGATATAAAAATCATATCTTAAAATATCATTATTATATATTCTTTTTTTGGCGACCCAAACTATAAAAGCTATCTTTGCTCCAAGAAACAACAAATCTCTAATATGAGATTGATAAAATAAAAAATGTCAAACATTACAATTTATTCAAACTATGAAAAATTTACTTTATTCACTTATTTGCACAATGTTACTATGCGTAACATTTTCGTCTTGTGAAACTACTACAACCAATTCTGAAAAGTGTTGGTATGTAACAATTGACGCAGAATTTATTGTGAAAGATCATCCTAATGAATCGTGGAGTTGCACTATCGAAGCTTATGTTTGGCTTCCTGAAACAAAA
>JAFTSS010000095.1 GCA_017467185.1 Paludibacteraceae bacterium
TCTCTCTAACAAGCAAAACTCACTTACGAGATTTGTTAGATAAAACTAATTTTCAAAATGACAAAGAACACTTCGATTCTAGTGAACCTTTATTGTTTAACTTAAATTTTTAACCGTCCATTTTTAGTGGACAGTAGTGATCAAGCATCAATTTGAAACACATAGACGTCAATACATACAAACCAACAACACCAATCCAAAATACCCATTTAGGAATTTCAGCTCCCTCTAATGTAAGGAATAAAGACTCTGTTGTTGACCAACAACTGACTAAAGCAAATGCCGCAAATGCAACAAGCGAAAAGATTTTTAAGAATTTGTTTTCTCCGTTCATAATATATAAATTTAAGTGCCTACTCTTTAATGGGATTTTCGGCTTACTCCACTATTTTAATTATATTTATAAGTCACTAATTTTATGGTTTACAATAGTTTATTTATTCTAAAAAATAAAATTTGGCAATAAAAAAAGCGAGAACTTAACTTTCTCGCTACTAATGGGTATTTGGCGTGACCTCGGATTACGAATAAGTTAAGCTCACGCTGTTATATACGAAACGTGAGCATTTTTCAACTTATTCCTTCAATCCATTAAAATCGCCAAATTCTATTAGTAGAAGAAATCAGTAAAAATGCTTTACCAGGTGACCAAGAACGCTACTTGGTCTATGTCGGTGCAAAGGTAGTGATTTGTTTTGAAGTGTGCAAGGGGTGGGCGGATTTTTTTTATAGGGGGTTGCGTATTTGCATTTTCGGTAATTTATTGTAGGAACGCACGGCTCGTGCGTCCTATGGCTCGTTAGAGACAAAAAGTTATGTTTTTTATCAACCTAATGTTTGAGCGGACACAGCATGCCGTGTCCCTACAGTGAGGGGTGTGCATGGTTTTATTTTTTTTGTGTGTTGTTTTTTGGGGGGGATTTTGTGCGTTAATATGTGACTATTGCATAAATCAACTTTTTTTTGTAACTTTGCGGTCCGAAAAATATGAGCGAATCAAATGATGAAAAACCATGGAATTCAACATTTTGTAGGTGTGTTTATGACACTATTGATGGTGAGCTATTTGGCTTGCCTTTCGTTGTGTTTGCACACTCACGTGGTTGATTCTAAGGTGATTACTCACTCTCACCCCTATAAGACTTCGTCGCACTCTCACTCAGGGGTTGAGATTACGTTGCTTAAATCTTTATCTGATTTTTCAACTTTATTGTCTGATGAAAATTCAGACATTACTCCTTGTTTCGCGCTTTTATGCGAATTTTTTGCATCATATTCTGTGCGCGTTGAGTCGTTCCTTTTGACTCTCTCATCCCTACGTGCTCCACCGTTTATTTAATGAGTAATTAGTAGTTAGTAATGAGTAGTTACTCATTACCAACCAGTCCGACTTGTCCAGTTAGTCCGACTTGTCTGATAATTCTTGTTCTATAGCTTATTAAATAACAATAATTTCCATTAAATGAAAAAATTAATCATACTCTTATTATGCATTGTGCATTGTGCATTGTGCATTGATATTTATGCTCAAAAACCATCTGATGCTAACCTCGTAGGTCACGTTATTGATGCCTCTACAGGCGAGCACCTTCCTTTTGTTACTATCCAACTTTCTAATACTTCGATTGGTGCTGTGTCAGACGCTTCGGGTCACTTCTTCCTTACCAACCTCCCTACTGGCGAAACTACTTTTATCTTCTCTATGGTAGGCTATCAAACTATTGAGGCTTCGATGTTGCTCGAAGCAGGCAAAACTTGCGAAATCAATATTGCAATGGAAGAGGAGTCGCTTCTCATCGACCAAGTGGTAGTTACTGCCAATAAATACGAAACAAAAAAGCGTGAGGCTACGACTATCGTAAACGTCATTTCGCCTCTCCTCATCGAGAGTACAGCTTCGAATACTATGTCCGATGTGCTTGATTTTCAAACAGGTGTGCGTGTAGAAATGTCGTGCCAAAACTGCGGTGTACCTCAACTTCGCATCAATGGTCTTGAAGGACAATACACCCAACTCATGATGGACTCGCGTCCTATCTTCTCATCGTTGGCATCGGTATATGGTTTGGAACAAATCCCTGCTGGTATGGTTGATAGAGTAGAGGTAGTGCGTGGCGGTGGCTCGGCTCTCTATGGCTCTAATGCCATCGGTGGTGTGGTGAATATTATCACAAAAGAGCCTGTGCGCAACTCGCTCAACGTGGCTCAAAACACACAAATCATGGGTGGCAAGGCATGGGATAGCAACACCAACCTCAACGGCTCTTTCGTTACTTCAGACTCAAAAATCGGCGTATTCCTTTTCGGTGTGCTCCGTCAGCGTGAGGCTTATGACCGCGACGACGATGGTTTCTCTGAAATTCCTCGCCTCAATAGTGCAACTCTCGGTTTGCGCTCATATTTCAAGACATCAGACTATTCAAAACTTACACTCGAATATCATCATGTGACCGAGGCACGTCGTGGTGGTAATAATCTCGATCGCCCTGAGCATGAGGCTGATATTGCCGAATCATTGCGCCATAATATCGATGCGGGTAATATTCGTTGGGACTATTATTCGCCTAACGAACGCCACTATGCTACTGCTTATACCTCGTTGCAACACATCGGTCGTAACTCTTATTTTGGCACAGCGCAAGACCCTAATGCCTATGGTGCTAGCGATGATATCACAGCCGTAGTAGGTGGTCAATATCGTTTCCACATGTTTAACTGCCTCTTCATGCCTGCCGACCTTTCGGCTGGTGTTGAGTATCAATACAACCGTCTTCGCGACCAAATAATGGGCTACGGACGCGATATCCGTCAAGATGTTCACCTCTACGGTGGTTATGTACAAAACGAGTGGAAGAATAAGGATGTGTCGTTCTTGATTGGTCTCCGTGGCGAAAAACACTCAATGCTCAAGCGTCCAATCTTCTCGCCTCGTGCCAATGTGCGCTATACTCCAATTAAAGAGATAGTGCTTCGTGCTACATACGCAAGTGGTTACCGTGCTCCGCAGACCTACGACGAAGACCTGCACGTAGGAGCAGTAGGTGGCGAAGTGTCGCTCATCCAACTCTCTGACTCGTTGCGCCCAGAAATGTCGCACTCGGTCAGTGCCTCTGTCGATTGGGCTCGTCGATTTGGCTCTTGGGAAACAAACGTAACCCTCGAAGGCTTCTTTACCCAACTCAACGACGTATTCTCGTTGGTCGAAAATGGACACGACGATTTAGGCAACCTCCTCCTCCTCCGTACCAACGAGAAAGGTGCACGCGTTATGGGCTTGAATGTCGAGGGCAAAGTGGCATATAAATCAATGTTCATCTTCCAACTCGGTTACACCTATCAACAAAGTCGTTATATCGAAGCTGTTACATGGAGCGAAAACGAGAATATTGCACCTCAAAAACGCATGTTCCGCACGCCAGACCATTATGGCTATTTCATGGCAACAGTTGAGCCAGTGCGTAAATTCACAATCAATCTCAACGGTAAACTCACAGGGCCAATGCTTATTCAGCACTTTGCAGGCTACGTAGCCGAAGACGAAGAGGTCATTTCGCCTACATTCTTCGATATGGGTATTAAACTCGCTTACGAAATACCATTGTATCGACTCTATTCATTAGAAATCAATGCAGGTGTGAAGAATATTTTCGACTCATTCCAGCGCGACATCGACAAAGGCATCGATCGCGATGCAGGCTACATCTACGGACCTAACCTCCCTCGCACCTATTTCTTTGGTATCAATTTCAAATTGTAAAAATTTTGTTTCTATATACAATAAGGTTGAGTCAAAATGTTAATTTTGGCTCAGCTTTTTTTGTAATACTTAATTTCTATTGGATAAAATGGATTATGCCAAAGTATAAGACTGTGGATAGAAAATTTAAATAACTTTTTTGTCATAAATTTTTATTTGTTATGTCATCTTTTTGTGTCATCTTGGCAGAAAAATATTTTTTTTGATTAAAAAATAACTAATTTTTCCTTTGGCACACCATTTGAACATATATAAGCGAACTTCCGGGCGAGTAAAGCGATCCGGGATATCCGGAAAATCCGGAAGATAATAAAAAAGAATATTAACAAAATAAAACAAATAAACAATCATGGGAAAAATTATTGGTATTGACCTCGGCACAACTAACTCGTGCGTGGCAGTTATGGAAGGCAACGAACCTGTAGTAGTTGCAAACTCTGAAGGTAAACGTACAACTCCTTCAATCGTAGCATTCATCGATGGCGGTGAACGCAAAATTGGTGACCCTGCTAAACGTCAAGCAGTGACTAACCCTCACAAAACTGTATATTCTATCAAACGTTTCATGGGCGAAACTTACGATCGTGTTTCTAAAGAAATCGAACGTATGCCTTATAAAGTGGCTAAAGGTGATAACAACACTCCACGTGTTGACATCGACGGACGCCTCTACACTCCACAAGAAATCTCAGCTATGGTTCTCCAAAAAATGAAGAAAACTGCTGAAGATTATCTCGGACAAGAAGTTACTGAAGCTGTTATCACAGTGCCTGCATACTTCTCTGATGCTCAACGTCAAGCTACAAAAGAAGCTGGCGAAATCGCAGGTCTTACAGTTCGTCGTATCGTAAACGAACCTACTGCAGCAGCTCTTGCATACGGTCTTGACAAAGCTAACAAAGATATGAAAATCGCTGTATTCGACCTTGGTGGCGGTACATTCGATATCTCTATCCTCGAACTTGGCGACGGCGTATTTGAAGTGAAATCTACTAATGGTGACACTCACCTCGGTGGTGACGACTTCGACCACGTGATTATCGATTGGTTGGCTGATGAATTCTTGAAAGAAGAGGGTGCTGACCTTCGCAAAGACCCTATGGCTATGCAACGTCTCAAAGAGGCTGCAGAAAAAGCTAAAATCGAACTTTCAAGCTCTACTTCTACTGAAATCAACTTGCCATATATCATGCCTGTAGGTGGTGTGCCAAAACACTTGGTAAAAACTCTTACTCGCGCTCAATTTGAGAAATTGGCTGACCGCTTGATTCAAGCTTGTCTCCCTCCATGCGAAAACGCATTGAAACACGCTGGTTTCAGCAAATCTGATATCGACGAAGTTATCCTTGTGGGTGGTTCTACTCGTATCCCTGCAATCCAAGAACTCGTTGCTAAATTCTTCGGTAAAACTCCTTCTAAAGGTGTTAACCCAGACGAAGTAGTGGCTGTAGGTGCTGCAATTCAAGGTGCTGTACTCACAGGCGAAGTTAAAGACGTACTTCTTCTTGACGTAACTCCACTTTCTCTCGGTATCGAAACTATGGGTGGTGTGATGACTCGCCTCATCGATGCTAACACTACTATCCCTACTAAAAAATCTGAGGTGTTCTCTACTGCAAGCGACAATCAACCTTCTGTACAAATCAACGTACTCCAAGGCGAACGTCCAATGGCATCTCAAAACAAACAAATCGGTATGTTCCACCTCGATGGTATCCCTGCTGCTCCACGTGGTGTGCCTCAAATCGAAGTAACTTTCGATATCGATGCTAATGGTATCCTTAAAGTTTCGGCTAAAGATAAAGCTACTGGTAAAGAACAATCAATTCGTATCGAAGCATCTTCTGGTCTTTCTGATGAAGAAATCAAACGTATGAAAGCTGAAGCAGAAGCTAATGCCGAAGCTGATAAAAAAGAAAAAGAGCGTATCGACAAACTCAACCAAGCTGACGGTATGATTTTCCAAACAGAAAAACAACTCAAAGAACTTGGTGATAAACTTCCTGCCGACAAAAAAGCTCCAATCGAATCAGCTCTCGAACAACTTAAAACTGCTCATAAAGAGCAAAACCTCGAAGCTATCGACAAAGCTATGGAAGCTCTCAATACAGCATTCCACGCAGCAAGTCAAGATATGTACAACGCAGCCAATGCTCAAGGCGGTGCTCAACCTGGTCCTGATTTCAACGCAGGTGCTCAAGGCGGCAACCAACAAGGCGGCGACAACGTAACAGATGTTGACTTCGAAGAAGTGAAATAATTTACACCTAATTATAGTAGAGACGCAATGCATTGCGTCTCTTTTTTTTGATGCTATGTAACTGATGTGAAATTTTGTTCCTCTTTTGTTTTGTAGTGTCAAAAAAAACAATTAACTTTGCAACTTCAAAAATAGGAATTACTAATTATTAATCTAATAAAAAAAATTATGAAAAAATTATCTTTTTTAATGGCGATTTTTGTATCGCTCCTTTTTGCTTTTACTGCATGTGAACCTACTACAGAGCCTGGTGGTAATAATGGTGGAAATAACACTAATCCTGGCGACTCAATTCCTAATGAGAACGATACCATCTCTACAGAAGACCCTTCTGTTGATGTAGCGTCAGCAGATTTCACAAGTATGATTATTTACAAAGCGGATCCAATGACTTATATATTCCCTTCATTGGGTCAATTCCATTTTCAAGGTTTAACTAATGGAGCAACTTATGATCCTGAAACAGGTGCTTGTGCTGGTAATGGTCTTTTGCTTCAAGTAAATCAAGCTATTTCTTACGTTGAAAATAATTTGCCTAAATCTGGTGACTATACTCCTTTTGAATTGACCTCAGATGGTTATATTAAAGAAATTTTCCAAGGCGCTACAGGTTCTATTGCTATTTATCAAATTACTGATGGCGTTTTAGATCAAAAAAATTATTTGTCAACTCGTGATTTTAAAGTTAATATTAAAATATCAGATACTTCTGTTAAATTCGCTGTAGAATGTAAAGTTGACGGAGAGGATTTAGTTTTTGCCTTTGAAGGTGCTCCTATGTTGGCAAATCTTTCTAGTTTTTGGCGTGAAGCTAAAGACGAAGGCGCTAAATTCGAAGGCGCAGAATCTTATGCTCAAGCAGAAGTGATTTATTATGGCGAAACAGGAGTTCTTCCTGTAAATGTTATCGAAGTTGTTTTGTTAAGCCAAGATCAAACTTCTTTTGCTAATTTCTATTGCTATGGTTCTTTGGATAATGTTGAGAATGTATATGGAACTTTTAAAGTTGCAGCAGAACATACTGTTGGTACTATGGCTAAAGGTCCAGGCCTTTATGTAAGTGAAGAAGGAGCTTATGCTTATCCTTCATTTATCGCTCGTAACTATTCACAAAATGGTGCAGATTATTATTTTGTTGATGGTGGTTCTCTTACTATTGAAGAAGGTAAAATTTCTTTCGACTTGACATCTTTGAATGGTTCTAAGATTACAACAAATTATGTTGGTAATATTAGTATTAAATCTTACCAAGAAGCTTATCCTAATGGTGCCCTTAAAAAAGCTCCTGCTAAAAAAGGTGCAGTAGAAACTTCTCTTTTTGAAGTAGCTCCATATTATATCTTGTTTTAATCCTATTTAAAATAAATTTAAGTTATATTAAAAATTTAAAAGTGGCTGTGTCAAATTTATATTTTTGACACAGCCACTTTTGTTATGTTCTTTTTTGGGGGAGTAAATAAATAAAATGTACAAATAAAAATCATCCTAATCCAATAGTAACCTTCAAGCAAACTGTACCGAAGAAAACCGTCATTGAGAGAATACAGAAAAAGTTGTACTTTTTTTGTTGAACGTTTGTCGGTTTGCGCATCAAATATGCGAAAACCGTCATTGAGAGAATACAGAAAAAGTTGTACTTTTTTTGTTGCCCCTCTATACTCTTTCTATTGTTTTTTATAGTTCCTATAGCTTCTATAGTTTTTATAGTTTCTATAGTTTCTATAGTTTCTATAGTCTCTATTTTCTGTCCATCTATATTTTTTTGTTCCTAGAGTAGTGTAGCGGTTTAGAAGCCTAGAAAATCTAGGAAAAACACAAAAAAAATCCAAAATCTCGAAAAAATTATGTTGTATAACATATTTTAGAGTGAAAAAAAGCCTCTAAAAAGAGCGAAAAATATCATAAAAGCGTATAAAAAGCGGATTAAATAAAAATTTTTCTTGTTTATATATAGCGAGTTACGAAAAAGTTTGCAAAAAAGTTTAAAAATATTTTGGTGTTTTCGGAAAAAGCAGTAACTTTGCATCCGCAATCGAGAGAGGTTGCCTGCGAGTTAAAGAGCAGAAGTTTGAAAAGAAAAAATAAATATTTTTTTTGAAATATTTTGTCGATTCAAAAAAATGTTGTAACTTTGCAGTCCGTTTCGACGCAAACGGAGACAAGTTCTTTGAAAGATTGAAAACAACAAAAATGTAGTATAAGTACAAGGTAAAAAATACCACCGTCAAA
>JAFTSS010000010.1 GCA_017467185.1 Paludibacteraceae bacterium
AGTAAGTGATGAACATTCAGAAAATGCAGAACTTCCAATAGAAGTAACGCTATTAGGGATTGAGATAGATGTTAGTGCTTTGCAACCAGTAAATGCAGAATTTCCAATAGAAGTGACGCTAGTAGGGATCGTGATAGAAGTTAATTTATCCATGCCATAACATAAGTATGCTGGTATGTATTCAACACTGTCGCCAAATGTAAAAGATGTTATTTGTTTTTGGGTAGAATTGAATGGTGCATCGTTATTAGATGAAAAATTATTACATTTATTTGCATTCCATTGTACAGATGTGAGTGATGAACATTTAGAAAATGCCTCATTTCCAATAGAAGTAATGCTATTAGGGATTGAGATAGATGTTAATTTATCCATACCATAACATAAGTATGCTGGTATGTATTCAACACTGTCGCCAAATGTAAAAGATGTTATTTGGTCTCGAATATCAAAATTAAGAGAAGATGACAATGATGAATCTGTATAAAAAGGAGTATTATCTTCAGTGAAATTTTCACATTTTGTGGCATTCCAAGTGATAGATGATAAGGATGAGCAATTAGAAAATACAGACCTTCCAATAGAAGTAACGCTATTAGGGATTGAGATAGAAGTTAGAGATAAGCAATAAGCAAATGCCTCTTCATCAATAGAAGTAACGCTATTAGGTATTGAGATAGAAGTAAGAGATGAGCAATTATAAAATGCCTCATGTCCAATAGAAGTGACGCTATTAGGGATCGTGATAGAAGTAAGAGATGAGCAACCAGAAAATGCTTCACTTCCAATAGAAGTGACGCTATTAGGGATTGTGATAGAAGTAAGAGATGAGCAATTAGAAAATACAGACCTTCCAATAGAAGTAACGCTATTAGGGATTGTGATAGATGTTAGATCATCGCAATGATAAAATGCCCATTCTCCAATAGAAGTAACGCTATTAGGGATTGTGATAGAAGTTAATTTATCCATGCCATAACATAAGTATACTGGTATGTACTCAACACTGTCGCCAAATGTAAAAGATGTTATTTGGTCTCGAATATCAAAATTATAAGAAGATGAAGATGAATAATAATAAAAAGGAGTATTATTTTTAGTGAAATCTTTACATTTTGTGGCATTCCAAGTGATAGATGAGAGTGATAAACAGTTTCTAAATATTCTCTCTCCAATCGAAGTTACACTATTTGGTATTGAGATAGATGTTAGTGCTTTGCAACCATAAAATGCTTCATTTCCGATAGAAGTGACGCTATTAGGTATTGAGATAGATGTTAGTGCTTTGCAACCATAAAATGCTTCATTTCCGATAGAAGTGACGCTATTAGGGATTGAGATAGAAGTTAGAGATGAGCATAAAGAAAATGTCTTATCTCCAATAGAAGTAACGCTATTACCGATTGTGATTGATGTTAGAGATGTGCAACTTGAAAATGCTAAATTTCCAATAGAAGCAACGCTATTACCGATTGTGACTGATGTTAGAGATGAGCAACCAGCAAATGCAGAACTTCCAATAGAAGTAACGCTATTAGGGATTGTGATAGAAGTTAGAGCATCGCAAGAAGCAAATGCAGCATCTCCAATAGAAGTAACGCTATTAGGGATCGTGATAGAAGTAAGAGATGGGCAATAAGCGAATGCCGCATATCTAATAGAAGTAACGCTATTAGGGATTGTGATAGATGTTAGAGATGAGCAAGAGTTAAATGCATAATCTCTAATAGAAGTAACATTATTAGGGATTGTGATAGAAGTTAGAGCATTGCAAGAAGCAAATGCAGCATCTCCAATAGAAGTAACACTATTTGGAATTGTGATTGAGGAGAGAGAGGAACATTCATAAAATGCATAATTACCAATCGAAGTTACATTGTATTCTTGTTGGTGGTACATAACAGTAGCTGGAATTTCTATTGTTCCTTTATATTCATCGTAATAATCAGAATTTTGTCCTTCATATGTTACTTCTACTGTCAATTCTTTTTCAGATGTGATATTATAAAATATACCATCTACTTCAAAATCATGGGCATTTGCTACTATGCTACACAATAGCACTGCTATTGTTGTTAGCAATTGTTTGATTGTTTTCATTTGTGTTAGTTTTTAATTGTTAAATATTTGATAAATTTTTGTGAGTTGTATTAATTTGTATATGTTCGACTTACATTTTCTCCTGATTTTGGCATTAAGGTTAATACTTGGGGTATGGACATAAAAAAGACGTGGGAGAAGCATCCTTGCTTATCCCACAGTCTGGCCTTCGCATTGCCTTTTACCAAGATAAGCAACTCAGCCAGCCCACGCCAATCATGTATTATATGTTTAAGTATGTAACGAAAGTTATCTTCTTTTGGGGAGGATACAATCGTGGCATACGGGTATAATACACCCAGCATGGACGCTTCGTTGCGGTACCTTCTGGTAAAATCAAAGTTGCGAAGTTCGACTGTAGAAGATAGCGTTCAGAAAACGTCCTTTCCTTACTCTATGTAGCTTGTTATAAGTTAGAAACTTACGTCAGATAAGATTTATAGAGCACGGAATCCATTATGTCTTGACCCACCCATCCATTAGGCATGGCTGAGTCAAGTGCAAAGGTAATAAATGTTTTTGAAATGAGCAAGTGGTGGAAATAAAAAAAAGAGACGCAATTTATTGCGTCTCTACTTTGGTGGATGTGCATTATGTGAGAGTGTTGAAAAAAGAGACGCAATATACCAGCGTCTCTACTTTTATCATGTATTCTTTGTTTAAGGTTATAGATCTAAACTATTTGCATCAAGTAAAAATTGTTTTAACCCCATTGTTGTAACACCCTCATTGTCTCTGTGAAGTTGAATATTGTCTTTCACAACTATAATTTTTTTGAAAGAATCAGATACATTAATTAAAGGGCGTTCTTCTTGTATTCTTTTTTCTTCGGATGGTAGAGCAAATGCTGATTGCACATAATATCTACGGCTTCCTTTATTCGCTACAAAGTCAATTTCTATTTGTTTACGAATATATTTGTCATTAGGTTGTCGTTCATTGATTTCCACAACACCAACATCTACCGAAAATCCACGTAAACGTAATTCATTATAGATAATATTTTCCATAATATGTGTTTCTTCTTGTTGACGGAAATTAAGTCTTGCATTGCGTAAACCTAAATCGGTGAAATAATATTTTTGAGGAGTTGAAATGTATTTTTTACCTTTTATATCATAGCGTTCGGCTTTTTCTACCAGGTAGGCATCGATAAAATGGTCAAGATATTGTTTGATAGTAGAGGCAGACAATTGAGCTTTGCCAGTACTTTTAAATGTTTTTTCTAATTTTTGAGGATTAGTAAGTGAACCTATTCCTGAAGATATAATGTCAAGCAATGTTTGCATTTGTTGGTCATATATCACTTTATTACGTTCCTTGATATCTCGAATATACACTTCATCAAATAGTTTTTGTAAATAGGTTATTTTATCTTCTTCATTCTCTAATAATGCAGTGTAAGGTAACCCTCCATAAGTGTGATATAAATTCCATGCTTCATCCCATGTTTTATGAGAACAAGTAGCATAGTATTCTGCAAAGCTCAGAGGATTAATATGTATTTCATCACCTCTGCCTCGAAATTCAGTGATGATATCTGTTGAAAGAAATTTTGAATTACTGCCAGTGACGTATGTATCTAAGTTTTCAATATGGAGAAAGCTATTTAGAACATCTTCAAATTCCGCCATATATTGTACTTCGTCAATAAACAGATAGTACATTTCTTTATCAACTATTTTTTCTATAACAAATTTGAGACAATTATCAGGATCGCGTAGTTCTTTGTTTAAACGATTATCTAATTCTATTTCAATAATATGAGACTTGTCAATACCTTCAGCAAGGAGATGAGATTTGAATAAATTGAATAATAAAAACGATTTTCCACAACGTCGAATACCTGTTATTATCTTGATTAAATGGTTGTGTTTACGCGCTATTAATTTATTGAGATAGTTATTACGTTGAATTATCATAGTATTGTAAATTTAATATTTTTGCAATTATTGCATTTTTCTGAAATTTGATACAAAGGTAGTAAATGTTTTTGAAATGAGCAAGTGGTGGGGGATTTTTTTAGGGGTTGGCGTATTTGCGTTTTCGATAATTTGTGTTGTAGGGACAAATGATTATGTTTTTTTCAACCTTGCGGTTGAGCGGACGCTCGAGCCGAGCGTCCCTACATTGGGGAGTACACATTGTGAGTGGGTATTGTTTTTGACGGTTTACTCCCTTCGGTCGTGAACCGTTGCGTCGCTTAGCAAAACACACACTCTCGTTGTGTGTTTTTGCGTTCTCTCCTTGACGGTTTGCTTGCTTGAGGGTTGCTGTGGGGTTAAGATATAAAAATCCCCACCAACTTTATGAGGAAAGTAGGTGGGGTGTAGGTGTATGGGGGATTATTTTTTGCGGACGTAGAGTTGGGTGGCTTCGTATTTTGTTACGATGATAGATGAGCCTTTTTCGATGAAGTCGCCATATTGCGATACGGCATCGTAGTGGCGATTGTCGATGATGATTTTGCCAGCTGGGCGGAGGTCGGTGGTGGCGATGCCTTCAGAGCCTACGATGCTGATTTGCTCGGTTGGTACGCCGACATAGCCTTCGTCGGTGGTTTGCTCTTTGGCTAATGCCAAGCGACCGAAGATGCCTTTTGTGCCTATTCGAGATACTAAATATATTATCAACGCGGTGCCTAATATCAGACCTAAAAATACGGTGAGTAGGGCTTGGTTGAGGTCGGGGATGACAATCGGTGTGAAATCGAAAAAGTCGTTGTTGAGCATGGAGGTGATGAGGGCAAAGAGGACGCAGAGGATGCCTCCGATTCCTGCGACTCCGAAGCCTGGGAAGATGAATAACTCCAATAATATCAGTGCTATACCGATGATGAATACAGCTATTTCCCAATAGGCTGCAAGTCCGTCGAGATAGAGTGGTGCAAAGTAGAGTACTGCTGCGGTGATGGCTACTGCGAGTGGGAAACCGATGCCTGGTTGTTGTAATTCGTAATAAATTCCACCAATTATCAACATTATCAATATAGACCTCAAGGCTGTGCCCATCAATGTGCCTTTGAGTTTGTCATAAAGGCTTGGTTTGTATTCGGTTATGGTGCATTGCGATGGTTCATAACCTTCGGCTTCTAATACCTCGTCGAGCGTAGTTACTTCAGCCTCGCAATAACCATGTTTGATTGCCTCTTTAGTGGTGAATGTGAGGATTTTGCCTGTATCTATAACGCCTTCAATATAAACACTTTCATCTACCATAGCTTCGGCAATGATAGGGTCTCTGCGCCAACGACCTAAACTATCTTTTCCGTGCGATTCGGCAGTGGCGCGCATGGTGGCACGCATATAGCTTTGGTATTTGTCGGGCATTTTGGAGCCATCAACGCCACTGACTACTGTGGCGGCACCGATTTGTGAGCCTGTGCGCATATATATGCGGTCGCAGGCTATTGAAATTAATGCCCCTGCTGATGCTGCGTTGTTGTCGATGTAGGCAACGATAGGGGTTTCGCAACGGAGTATTGCGGTGCGGATTGAGTCGGCATAAACCACTTCACCGCCATAGGTGTTTAGGTGGAGAATGATGAGGTCGGGGTTGAGGGTGTTAGCCTCTTTTAGAGCCTCTTGGGTATAAATCCAAGTCTTGCTATTTATTTCGTCGTCGATAGCAAATTTATAGATGTTTTGGCAATGCATAATGCATAATGCACAATGCATAATTATGAAGGTGATTAGTGCTTTTTTCATTGTACTTGTATTTTTGTTTCGCTCTTTTTTCTTCTTTTTTTTTAGACATAATGATATAAGAACATATTCTTTTTTTTACATATACCTTGCTACATCTGCGATGTATCTCGGTGGAAGAATGACATATTGATAAATGTAACTTAAAAATCTGTCATTTTTTCGCTGAGATACGCCATTGGCGTAGTGAGGCGTATGTGAGAATATTAAAAATTATGTCTTTATGTCATTCTGTCAAAAAAAAATTAAATTTTGTCTAAAATAATATCAATAAAAGAATTATATTTCGAGGTTGTGGAGTAGTTGTTCGATGGTTGGGTATATAGGGTCGTGGTTGTTGAGTTTGTAGCCTTGTGGGGTGCAGTGGATTTTTGTTTCGCTATTTTCGTCAGTTTGGATGCCTATGCGTATAAGGGCGCGTTGAAGCCATGCGACTTGGGGTTGTGCGTCGGGATGGGTGATGAGTGTTACTGTTGTTTGGGTTTTGATATGGTGAATATGACAATGCCCATCTATAGCGTCGAACGAGAAGGATTCGGAGCCAAATGCCGACTGAAAACTGCCTGTAAGCATCAAGTCCTCAGGCAATCCAATTTCTACGCCTTGTGGGGTCATTAGCCATATCTTGTCAGCCATTTGGAGAGCCAAATCAAGTTCGTGAGTTGAGAGGATGAATGACTTGCCTGTAGAGACAGAGAGGCGGCGAAGGAGGAGCATAATTTCGATGCGGTTGGGCAAGTCGAGATGGGCAGTAGGCTCGTCTAATAAGACGAGTGGTGTGTCTTGAGTGAGGGCTTTAGCAATGACAGCACGTTGTTTTTCGCCATCGGAGATATGATTGATGAGAGCATCGGCTTTGTGAGAAAGGTGGACATCGGCGAGGGCTTTGTCGATGATTTCGTGGTCGTTATGCGATAGCGCGCCTGCCCAATTGGTGTGAGGGAAGCGACCCATAGCAACGAGTTCGCGCACGGTGAGGCGGTCGATGTCGATGTCGTCGGTAAGCACCAACGAAAAGAGAGTGGAGCGTTGGTGTACGTTGAGTGATGCGATGTCTTTATTGGCTATGAATACTTTGCCGTTGAGGGCAGGTTGCAATCCAGCCAATGTGCGCAATAGCGTACTTTTGCCTGACCCATTAGTGCCAGTGAGGCAGATGAGGTCGCGCGGCGAAGCCTCGAGGTTGAGGTTGCGCTGCACAGCTTTGTTGCCATAGCCAATTGTGAGATTTTCGGTTTTAAGAATCATTTTTATAAGTTGAAAGTTGAAAGTTGAAAGTTAATGCCGAACCAACGGTCTTGAGCCGAATGGCGAAAAATGGAAACTTTCACATTTCACATTTCAACTTTAAAATTGTTAGTTTCGGTTTTTGAGGATAATCCAAATGATTATAGGTGCGCCGACGAGTGCGCTGACGGCGTTGATTGGCAATGTGTATCCATCGGCAGGTAATTGGCACACGAGGTCACACAACAGCAATAACGATGCGCCAACTAATATTGAGCCAGGTATAGTCAGCTGATGATTAGACGTTTGCAATAGTCCACGCACCAAGTGAGGTACAGCCATACCGATAAATGCAATCGGACCCGTGAATGCCGTAGTTGCCCCTGCTAATAAAGCAATTGCGGTTATAATCAAAAATCGTGTGCGTCCAACATTCACTCCAAGACCTTGTGCGTAATTCTCACCCAAAAGCAGAGCATTGAGTGGTTTTTGAATTGTGAAAACAATTGTAAGTCCCATTATGACAATAGGTAACATCACCCACATATAGTTCCACGTAACAGCCGACAATGAGCCAAAAGTCCATACAACGAATAGCTTCAGCGAGTCGGGGTCGGACGAGTTTTGTAGTATAGTAACAAGAGAGCCAGATAGTTGTCCGAACATGATGCCCACGATGAGAAGCGACACCGCTTGTCGCACACGGAACGACACAGCCAATACCATCATCAGCACGAGCACAGCACCTAATGTGGCGGAAATGACTAATCCCCAGCCACTTTCGACAAACATAGCAGGCAACATACCCCCAGCTAAGATGAATATCGCAACACCCAAACTTGCTCCTGAACTAACACCTAATACGTACGGACCAGCCAATGGATTGCGAAACAGAGTTTGCATGACTAATCCTGCCACTGAGATAGCCGCTCCCGTAATGAGTGCAGTCAACGCCTTAGGCAAACGAAAATTGTATATGATATTGTGATATACCTCATCGCCGCTAAATAATTCATTTATAGGTATTCGTACGCTACCATACACCACATCAGCCACAAAGAGTATTGCGGTCAACAGCACTAATAATATGAATTTTAGGTTTTTCATTTTTTTTAGTAGCTCATTTTTTATTTAGACAGAATGACATAAGAACAAAAATTCTTATTTTTATGACATACGCCTCGTTAAAAACAAAAGTTTTTATCTTGGCGGAAGAAAGACAGATTTTAGGTTACATTTTTGCTTTGCGAAATTGCTCACACTCTGTATAATCAAAGTAAACTTAGTTTCTACTCTCGTTTAATCGCAATTTTCAATATGTCTTTAGTGTCGAGATTTTACAGAGTAAAAGCGAGACCTATATGTAAAAGTATGAAAAAATATGTTTTTTATGTCATTCTGTCTAAAAAAATATTTATTTTAAAATTCTTTTAATACTGTATAAAGTCGCTGTATTGGCAATCCCATTACGTTGAAATATGAGCCTTCGATATGTTCGACGCCGATGTAGCCAATCCACTCTTGTATGCCATAGGCGCCAGCTTTGTCCATAGGGCGATATTTATTGACATAATGTTCAATTTCAGCGTCAGTAAGTTCAGCAAATCGCACTTTGGTAGTTGATGCAAACGACACATTATTTTTGTTTGTACGCACACATACGCCTGTTATCACATCGTGGGTTTTGCCCGACAATGAGCGCAACATTTCGCGAGCCTCAGCCTCGTTGGCAGGTTTGCCATATACATGTCCGTTGAGCCATACGATAGTGTCGGCAGTGATGAGTAGGTCGTTGTCTTCTAATGTGTAGGCATCAGCTTTTTGCTCGGCAAGATATATAGGTATTTCTTCGCCTTGAAGAGTATCGGGATAGGTTTCCTCTAAACCAGGGATGACTTTAGTGGTGAATTCAATATCTAATCCAGCCAATAACTCCTTGCGACGTGGCGATTGCGACCCTAAAATTATATTGAAAGTTGAAAGTTGAGAATTCATATTTAAGAGTTTTTTGTTTTAACAGAAGTACAGAAACTATTTTAAGGGATAATTAGATTTTGTTAATTCAGAATAGTCTCAGTTGGTTACCATTGTTTTTTAAGTACATGCCTTGTGATTAATTAGCAATTAGTAATTATATTAAGGGTTTGTACTTGAAAAAGAGATTGTCCTAATAGAGTTAAAAATAGAGATTATAATTTGTAAGCCAACAAATATGAGATATGTACTTATGTTGAAAAAAGAATTATTGCATTATCTGAAATATTCCAAACATAGGGATGTGGTATGTTGCCGCAATTATGTAGTAATATATTAAGGCATAGAGGGTGCCGATGAGCATGATGAATTTGCAGAGCGACGATGCGTTGGCGTAGGCAGTGCAAGATTTTGACCACAAAATAGCAATTAAGCACACACTTGGTGCAACAATACCGAATAAGAAATAGCGAGCGGTGAGTGTACCTTCGAAAGGAATAACATTATAAACAAAGAAGGCTAAAATAGCGTTGGTCAATATGATAAGTGCAGTTAATACACCGCGAGTTATATTTTCGCCCCAAACAACAGCCATAGTGTGACACTCGTATTCGCGGTCGCCAGGCTCGTCTTGTAGGTCTTTGATTGCTTCGCGTATGAATGTGAATAGAAATGAGAACAAAGCAAAACCGCAAATCCAGCTATAAAGAGTTTTCAATATAGGAGTTTGACTTAGTAGTTCGCCGTATTTATTGCCCAATGCGGTGGCTTCAACAAACATAGGCACCATTGGCACTAAGGCAGCCGATAGGGCTACAATAAGGTTGCCTACAATAAGTTGACGTTTATATGACGATGAGTAGAACCATAGCATACCTGGCACGATGACATATATCATACCGAGTGTTAAACTGCGGAGATAAAAAGATGTTATCAAACCACATACGATGCCTACACCCGTAACAATTTGGTATAAGCGCATAGCTTCGGCTTTGCTCATAGTGTTGGTAACAATCACTCGGTCAGGGCGGTTGATGCGGTCGATTTTTACATCGAAATAGTCGTTGATGACATAACCGCCAGCGCAGATGAGAGAAGTGGCGGCAATGGCGCATAATACTACCCAGGTAGGTGTAGTTGAAGTTATGCCATACATTGTTAGTGTAGGTATTATTATACACCAATACATCAAAATTTGTATTAGTGCCGTGAAAGCAACATTTATTGGTCTGAGAAGTTTCATATTTTTTAGTAGTGAGTAGTTAGTAACGAGTAGCGAGATTTACTCGCTTTGCTCGTTGTTTTTTAGACATAATGACATAAGAACATATTTTTTTTTCTTGACATAATGGTCTTGCTTTTGCTTTGCAAAATCTCGACACTAAAGACAGATTTTTACTCGCTTTGCTCGTTTTGTTTATTTTAACAGAAGTACAGAATTTTGTTTTTGGACGATTTGGTTTGGTTGTTTTGTATTGTTTTGGTTGGTTGATTGATGTTGTTTTTTTTTAAGTACATGTCATGATAGATTATAGATAGTAGCTAAGATTTAGGGCGTGTACTTAAAAAAAGCAGTTGTACTAATGAACTCAAAAATGCAATCTTAATTTTTATAAGCCTATGAAAAGAAAATATGTACTTATGTTAGGAAAAAATGCCGAATGGCATAATTACCACGCATAAGCGTCGGAGTTGTGCATCCATTTTTCTTGAGCCTTTAGCACTTGTTCGATGACGTCTCTGCCGCAGCCTTCGCCGCCATTGCGGTCGGAAACATAGTGGGCTACTGCTTTGATTTCAGGTGCTGCATCGGCAGGGGCGCAGGCAATGCCACAACGTGTCATCACCTCATAATCAGGTATATCGTCGCCCATATACATCACCTCTTCGGCTTTGAGATTGTGTTTTTTTAGGAAATCCTCGAATTGCACAATCTTGTTGGATGCACCGAGGTAGATGTCAGAGCAGCCTAAGCTTTCGAAACGTAGGCGTACGGCCTCGACATTGGCACCTGTGATGATGGCAATAGGGTAGCCAAGTTTTGAAGCATGCTGGATGGCATAACCATCTTTTATATTTATCATTCGCATTGGTAGTCCGTCAAGACCGAGAGGCATACAACCTGCCGATAGTACACCATCGACATCAAATGCGAATGCCTTTATGTTGTTTAATGCTTGTTTGAAATTCATTTTTTTAGATTTTAGATGTTAGACACGAGATGTGAGATTTATTTGGTCGTTTTGTCTACAAGTCTTGTATCTCGTATCTCGTGTCTCGTGTCTCGTATCTCGTGTCTATATAATTTATATCTTTTTAATCTGTTCTGATAGCAAAGTGTATATTTCTTGCCATTCGGGGTCTTTGTGGAGGAGGGTGATGTGCTGGTCGAGAATACGATTGTCGCCCCGACGGGCTGGCCCTGTTTGAGCTGCACGAGGACCAATTTTTTTTACTTTGTTTACCGATTCAGTTATCAATCCATGCAATACGTCGAACGGAATATTCTTACGATTCAGCATTTTCTCGGCATAGATATACATGAGGTTGGAAAAATTGCATGCGAACACACTTGCAAGGTGTAATTCTTTGCGGTCTTCTGATGATAATCGGTAGATTTTTTGCGACATACAGCGAGCAATATCGTTTATCAGAGTTTCGCTCTCTTTGTTGTTAGCCTCGATGAAGAAAGGTACTTTGCGTAGATCAATACGCTTTTCCTTTGAGAAAGTTTGTAGAGGGTAGAGGCATCCGTAGTTGTCGCGCACTTGTTTGAAAATAGAGATAGGCATACTGCCAGCAGTGTGGATATGTAGGCCTTTGCGAATTTTTATGTGATTCATCACCCATTGTAGTGAGTCGTCGGTGAGTGCATAGATGTAGATATGGGAAGTGGGTTCGACCTCTTCATATACATTTGTGGCTTTGGCGCCAACTTGCGAAGCCAAAGCCTTAGCAGATTCAAGTGTACGACTATACACTTGCACGATGTTATGCCCTGCATCTTTTAATGCAGGTGCAAGATGCCATGCTACATTTCCTGCACCGATGAAGGTGATGTTAAAATGTATTCCTATGGAGTTTATCATAGCTGAGTTTTTCTTCGTCGTAAGGTTTGCGTTCTTCGTTCTTGTAGCCTAAAGTTACGATATTTAACACCTCAAGATTTTCAGGAATGTTGAGTAGTTGGCGTATATATTCGCCTGCAGTTTCGGTTTCGGTGTGCATGCGGTTATATACTTGTACCCAGCAAGAGCCAAGTTCGAGGTCGGCAGCGGCTAATTGTATGATAAGAGCTGCGATAGAGGCATCTTCGAACCAAACATCGCTTTTTTCAGGCGAAGCACATACTACGATAGCCATAGGTGCATCGGCTACGAATTTGCTACCCAACTCGCGACAAGTTGACATTTTTTGCAACAATTCGCGGTCGTCCACAACGATAAACTCCCAGCCATTAGTGCGTTTTGAGGCAGGCGACATGAGAGCAGAGCGTAGGATAGAATCAATTTTTTCTTGTTCAACAGGACGATTTTCGTATTTGCGAATCGAACGGCGATTCTTTACAAGGTCATAAAAAGAAGTCATATTTTAGTTTAGAGTTTAGAGTTTAGAGTTTAGAGAATAGAGATTATAGATTAGTGTTTAGATTATAGTGTTTAGAGTATAGTGATTAGTGTATAGTGATTAGTGATTAGTGTTTAGTGATTAGTGATTAGAATTTAGAGTTTAGTGTTTAGTGTTTAGAGTATAGTGTTTAGAGTTTAGTGATTAGTGTATAGTGTTTAGAGTTATGGTGTTTATAATTTTGCAAAGATACGAAAAAATGACGGAATAATAGATAAAAAATAACTTCTTTTTTATTTTTTTAGGGAGAAGTCGAAGCGTAGTCCACCATTAGGTCGATTAGAGGCCGTAATTGTGCCATTGTGAAATTGGACAGCATGTTTGACTATAGATAGTCCGAGACCTGTTCCTCCTATTTTACGAGAACGACCTTTGTCTATGCGGTAGAATCGTTCAAATAGGCGAGATAATTGTTTTTCTTCTACGCCACATCCATCATCTTCAAATCTTATGAGGCATTCAGTCTCGTTGTTTTCGATGAGAGATATGTAGATATTTTTGCCTTTTGAGTATGTTAGGGCATTTTCTGTGAGGTTTTGGAATATGGAGCTTATTAGCGAAATATTGCCATTTATTGTTACTTGCTCATTAAAATTGTTATGTAATATTAGGCGTTCTTCTTCGGGCATTATTTGCATTTCATTTTCTAATTCTTCAATGATGCTGTTAATTAACACCTTTTCTTTGTTTATTAAAGAACTGCCATCTTCCATTCTTGTTATTAACGATACGTCTGATAGTAATTTTCGTAATCGTTCATTGTTAGTGTAGCATCGTTCGATTAGTTCTTGTTTTTTTTCTTCGCTTAAATTTATTCCAGATAGTAGAGTTTCGAGACATACTTGTATTGATGCTATAGGGGTCTTTAGTTCGTGATTTATATTGTTGGTAAGTTGTCTTTTAAGTCGGTTTTTCTCTTGTTCG
The DNA here is from genome assembly GCA_017467185.1 of Paludibacteraceae bacterium. Taxonomy (GTDB): domain Bacteria; phylum Bacteroidota; class Bacteroidia; order Bacteroidales; family Paludibacteraceae; genus Aphodosoma. Next base: position 13,557 of record JAFTSS010000010.1, read on the forward strand.
GCTTCATAGAAATTTATTCTTTCTATAGATTTTCCTAAATGTTTTGTGATGAAGTAGGCTATTACGCTTATTATTAAGCTAATAAGAATCATTATGACTAAAAAAGTCCATTCGGCTCGAAGTAGTTCACGTAGTGTAGAAGAGTAGGGAATTGCAGTTCGGACGATTATGTCTTTACCGCGTGTTGCAGAATAAAAATATTTTTGACCATCACTTGCAGATTGTCGGCTAATATGATAGCTTGAACCATTTTTTAGTGCGCCAATAATTTCTGGGCGTGTAATATGATTATCAAGATGATCGAGAGATAGTTTATTGTCATAAACTACAGTGCCATCAATATTTATGATTGATACACGCAGGTTGTCGAAAGGTTGTTTTGTGATTAAATTATTGTCGTCAAAAGATAGGTTGTTTTCTAGTGTGGTTAATAGATAATTGTTGTATAGTTGCAATTGAGAATTTAGCGATTCAGACTTATATTGCTTTTCGCGTACATATTGAAAGCCTATAAAACATAGATTTATAGACCATAAAAAAATGAGCAATATAAAGAACAATTGCTTGTGATAAGATAATTTAGTCGGTGAATCCATAACCAAAGCCTGAACGAGTTACTATATAAGATCCATAAATGCCTATTTTTTGGCGGAGTCGAGTGATATTGACATCGATAGTGCGGTCGAGCACAATAACTTCATCGCTCCATACTCTGCTTAAAAGTTGTTCGCGAGAGCATATTTTGCCTTTATGAGAGATTAAGTATGCTAATAATTCAAACTCTTTTCGAGTGAGTTTTATTTCTTTGTCATCGATGGTACATCTTTTAAATTCTAAATCAAGAGTTAATCCATTGACTTTTAGTTCATTGTTTTTCTCTTTCTTTATAGTTGATTTGTGGTTAGATGTGCGTCTTAAAACACTTTTAACTCGTGCTATAACATTGCGGATGGTGTATGGTTTCATTATATAGTCATCGGCTCCGAGATTAAGCCCCATAACCATGTCGTCTTCGGTGTCGCGAGCTGTGCAGAATATTATAGGAGTATTTTCGGTAGTTGCATTAGATTTCAACATTTTAGCCATTTTAATTCCACTGATTTCGCCCATCATGATGTCGAGAATGATAAGAGAATAAGACTCTAAGTTGTAAGTAAGAGCTTGTTCGGCACTGAAGGCTATGTCGATATCATAGCCTTCGTTTTCGAGGTTGAGTTTGAGAACCTCGCAAAGAGTTTCTTCGTCGTCAACTATTAAGATACGTTCTGTTGCCATATTACACATAATTTATAATGCAAAATTAGAAAAAAAACTTGAATGTTGGTTTATGTGTGAAAAGATTTAACAAAAATGTAACATTTTTGGTGAAAAGACTTAATTGATGTTTAATCTTTTTGTAATAATTATGAAACAATATAGCTCTAATTTTGCACTTGAAAAGTAATAGTAATTTTTGGAGCTCGAAATTGGCTATTGAATTTGTTTAATTTATTAGTTTTTGATTTATGAAAAAAATGAAATTTGTTTTGATTGCAATTTTGACATTTATGTCGGTGAATGTTATGGCTATGGATTCTGTGGCTACAGAAAAAGGTAAAGTGGAAAATAAGGTGGCTGAGAGTGAGGAGCCAAAGGGAAAGGCGATTGTTTCGGTGTTTGCTAATTTTAATATGGCAATGCAGAATGGTGTATCGAAATGTGGTTTTCAGTTGGATCGTTCGTATGTGGGGTATCAGTATTCATTGGGAAAAGGGTTGGAATTGAAGGCAGTGATGGATATTGGAAAACCAAGCGTGGTGGATGATTATCACTATGTGGCATATATTAAGAATGCACAAGTGAGTTGGAAACATAAAGGATTGACATTGACTGGTGGTATGATTTCGACAACGCAGTTTAATATGCAGGAGAAGTTTTGGGGCTATAGATATATTTATAAGTCGTTCCAAGACCAGTATAAATTTGGAAGTAGTGCGGATTTGGGTTTGTCGGTAGCATATAAATTTGCAGACTGGGTGTCGGCAGATGTGATTATGACCAATGGTGAGGGGTATAAAAAGATTCAAGGTGATTTAGGTTTTCAATATGGATTGGGTTTGACTTTTACGCCTGTTGAAGGGTTGTCGTTGAGATTGTATGGAGGATTGAATGATGCGACAGAGGCAGAGAAGGTGAATGTGTATAATTATGCTGCATTTGTAGGTTATAAGAATAAGGTGTTTTCGTTGGGCGGGGAGTTTGCTATGATGCAGAATTCGGGTAATGTGAAGAGTAGAAATCAATTGGGATGCTCGGTGTATGGCTCGGTTAAGGCGCATAAGATAGTTGATGTTTATGCACGTTGGGATATGTTGACATCGAATAATGGATGGAATGCGGCAAAGGATGAAATGGCAGTGATAGCAGGTGCACAGGTGAAATTGGGTAAGTATGTGAAGATTGCACCTAATTTTAGAATGACTATACCGAAGGAAGGAGAGAATAAGTATATGGCATACGTGAGTTGTTATTTTGGACTTTAGTTAATGCACAATTCACAATGCACAATTCACAATGCATAATTCACAATGCATAATTCACAATGCACAATGCACAATTTACAATGCATAATTTATAATGCATAATTTATAATGCACAATTTACAATGCATAATTTATAATGCATAATTTATAATGCATAGTGTACAATAGAGAGAAAAAATTTAAATATAAATTATTAACTTAAACTTTTTAATTAGATTATGAAAAAGATTTTGTTGTCAATGATGACATTAGTTGTTGCTATGGTTATAGCTTCATGTGGTGGTAGTTCTAAAAATGAAGGTCGTGAGGCTCAGGAGCTTTCGGGTGCAGGAGCAACGTTCCCTCTTCCGTTCTATAATGTTGTATTTGAGAAGTTTTCGGAGGTGAATGGTGATGTAGTTGCATACGGAGGTATTGGTTCTGGCGGAGGAGTTCGCAATTTGCGAGATAAGATTGTGGATTTTGCGGGTAGCGATGCGTTTTTGTCGGATAAGGAGATGTGTGAGATGGCAGAGGTGGTGCATGTGCCTACATGTATGGGTGCTGTGGTATTGGCTTATAATCTTGAGGGAGTTGAGAATTTGAGGCTTTCGGGTGAGGTGATAGCTCAGATTTTTGCGGGTGATATTACGATGTGGAATGATGAACGTTTGGTGGCATTGAATCCTGGAGTTACGTTGCCAGCAGAGATGATTATGCCAGTGTTTCGCTCGGATGGTTCGGGAACAACATTCGTATTCACAGATTATTTGACAAAAGTGAGTAAGATGTGGGCAGAGAAATATGGTAGAGGAAAGTCGGTGGATTTTGCTGTTGGACAGGCAGCAAAGGGTAATCCTGGAGTAGCTGGTGTTATTAAACAGACAAAGAATGCGATTGGTTATGTAGGTTCGGAGTATGCTTTTGCTCAAAAGATAGCATATGCAAGCATAAAGAACAAGCAGGGCGAATTTGTGAAACCAACGGCGGAAAGTATCTCTGTAGCAGCGTCGGGTGATATGCCTGCGGATACTCGTTGTTCAATTACTAATTCGGATGCAGAGGGCGCTTATCCTATTTCGACATTTACGTGGATGGTTATTTATAAAGAGCAAAATTATTCAGGTCGCAGTAAAGAGCAGGCTATAGCGACACTTGATTTGTTGAAATATGTACTTTCGGATGAGGCACAGGTGTTGACTACTGAGGTGCATTATGCTCCACTTCCTGCGAAAGCAAAAGAATTGAGTATGAATAACTTGAAATCAGTTACTTATGATGGAGAGGTAATTGGAGAATGAGGAATTAGGAATGAGGAATTAGGAATGAGGAGTTAGAAGTAGGTTTGTGGTTGTTTTTTAAGGAATGGAATATTTGGCGAGTAGCTTAATATTAAAAATAAAAAAAGATGAACGATAAATTATATAAAGTTCTATTATTTATTGTTGCATTGATTATGCCGATAGTGTGCGGGGGTGTGGTTTACGCCCTCGTCACTGACGCATATGATGCGTTTGAACATTTTGGGTTCTTTCGGTTTTTGACCTCGTCGGAATGGAGTTATACTGAAGGAGCAGAGCAATATGGAGCATTGCCATTCATAACAGGCACGTTGATGACCACGTTGTTGGCATTGGTTTTTTGTATTCCGTTTTCGTTGCCAGTTGCATTGTTTGTGGGTGAATACTTCAGAGACAGTCGTATTGCAGCAGTATTGAGTACAGTAGTAGATTTGTTGGCTGGTATTCCGTCAATTATCTATGGTTTGTGGGGATTTTATACCTTGCGACCAATTATTATGGCATTGAATATTTCGCCACAAGGGTCGGGTATATTGACCGCCTCGTTGGTGTTGGCAATAATGATTATACCCTATGCGTCGTCGTTGAGTGCAGAGTTTATTAAAATGGTGCCAAATGACTTGAAAGAAGGAGCTTATAGTTTGGGTGCTACTCGATTAGAGGTGGTGCGCAATGTGGTGTTTCCGGTGGCAGGGTCGGGGATATTTTCGTCGTATGTTTTGGCGATAGGTCGAGCATTGGGAGAAACAATGACAGTTACGATGTTGATTGGTAATACGAATGATATGCCTAATTCGATTACCGCTACGGGTAATTCGATGGCTTCGATTATAGCAAATCAGTTTGGCGAGGCAGATGGACTTAGACTTTCATCGTTGATTGCTATAGGGTTAATTTTGTTTTTAATTACAGCAATCATTAATATGGTTGGTAAAATAATGATTAAACGTGCAAGAATTGCTTAAACTATGGAGACATTTAAATTAAAAAAACGTTTAGCAAAGGATAAATTGATGCTGTGGGGAGTTTGTTTGTTTGCAACCTTAACAGCTGTGCCACTTGTGGCTATCTTGGGAGAAGTGTTTTTGCGTGGCTATGATCAGTTGTCGTGGTCGTTTTTTACAGAGCCAACACCTACGGCATATAAGGCAATGAAAGCGATAGAGGCAGGAGAGCCAATACCTGGTGGCATTGCGAATGGAATTGTAGGCACAATGCTGATGTTAGGTATGGCAACGATAGTTGCTGTTCCGATAGGTATTTTGTGTGGTGTGTATTTGGCAGAGAATAGTAAAAGTAGATTTGCCCAGATAGTTAGTTATCTCACTGATTTATTACAGGGTACGCCATCAGTTATTATTGGTATTGTAATTTATATATGGGTGGTTGTTCCAATGAAAGGTTATTCGGCTATTGCAGGTAGTGTAGCTTTGTTTGTTATGATGTTGCCGTTGATTATTCGTTCGACCGAAGAGACGTTGAAAATATTGCCAGCATCGCTGAAAGAGGCAGGGTTGGCTCTTGGAGGTAATGAGGCACGAGTGATGTTGCGAGTTCAATTGCCTGCTGCATTTGGGGGAGTTTTTACGGGTGTGTTGTTGGCAATATCGCGAGTGATAGGCGAGACAGCCCCTTTGATGTTTACAGCATTAGGATGTTCGCTGATTCGTTGGTCGATAGATAAACCGATTTCGGCAGTGCCATTATTGATTTGGGAATTCTTCAACGACCCTAACCTTCAAGATTTGATTTGGGGGGCATCATTATTTCTTTTACTATTTATTCTTATGTTAAATATTTTAGCTAAATATATTAAGGGGACTTTATATTAAAAAAATGGAATCAATAACACCAATTTTAGAATTTAAGAAAACTTGTGTATCATATACCAAGCAAACGATGGCTGTGAAATATGTATCGGCAGCTATAGAGAAAAATAGTATTACAGCCATTATGGGACCTTCGGGTTGTGGAAAATCGACATTGCTACGTGCGGTGAATTTGATGCATAATTTGTATAGTAATATACGCGTTGATGGCGAAATATTGTTGAATGGAGAGAATATACTTTCGATGGAGCCAATAGATGTGCGTCGTCGTGTAGGTATGGTTTTTCAACGTCCAACACCATTCCCAACGATGAGTATTTACGATAATGTGTTGGCAGGTTTTGCGTTGAATGGAATAAGATTGTCAAAAGTAGAAAAAGATGCAACGGTAGAACGTTGTTTGAAAAGTGTGGCCTTGTGGGATGAAGTGAAAGATGTATTGAATAAGAAAGGAACGTTTCTTTCGGGAGGGCAGCAGCAGCGTTTGTGTATTGCTCGAGCATTGGCAATGAAGCCAGATGTGTTGTTGATGGATGAGCCAACTTCGGCACTTGACCCTATTGCGACAAAACATATTGAAGAGTTGTTGTTGGAATTGCAAAAAGAGGTAACTATTTTGATAGTTACGCATAATATGGGGCAGGCAATGAGAATATCATCGAAGTCTATGTTTATGTATTTGGGCGAATTGGTTGAGTATGGCGACACTGCAAAGATGTTCTCTGAACCTGCGGATGAACGTACAAAAGCATATTTGACTGGAAAGATGGGGTAAATTGTTTAACTATTTAATAGTTTTTGTGATATTTTATTTGTAACTTTGCAGTATGAATGCAAAGATAATTGAAAATATAGAGGATTTTCCGCAGTTTGAGGCTCAAAATGTATTTCAAACAGTGGAGTGGATGCGTCTTTTTGAGGGAGAAGATGATACTAAGGTTGTGCTTTTTGCAGTGTATGAGACACGAGACACGAGACACGAGACACGAGATGTGAGATGTGCGATTCGTGGTGTGGAAAATGCTCATCTTTTATTACTTCAACCTATTACTATACAGCGATTTGTGAAGTGGCTGCCTTGGCGATTGGGGGCGTACGCAGTAGCATGGCGTGAACCTTGGCGAGCTGAGGGGGTGACAGATGATGAGGCTATTGAGGCGTTTAAGTTGATGCACAAAGAGATTGTTAAGTATTGCAAAAAAAGAGCTTTGTATATTGAATATCGTCATTTTTCTGAGAAAAATATATATGGTTTAATTTTCAATTCTCAATTCTCAACTTTTGATTCTCAATTGCCGTGGTATAATATTTATCGGGATTTTGAGGTGGGAGAGGATGTAACTGAACATATGAATAAAGCTAAAAGACGACAATTAAGGCAGTCGTTTGAGGCTGGGGTTGAGGTAGTTTTGGAGCCAACTAAGGAACAGATTGTGGAATGGTATGGATTGTTGAAGAGATTGTATAGGCGAATACATCGTCCGTTGCCATCGGTGGATGTATTTTTGAAGTTGAATGAGTTGAATATAGGTAGGGTATTTGTAGTTGTATATAATGATAGAGTTGTATCAGGTAGTGCTATTTTGTGTAAATTGGGCAATTCTCAACTTTTTTACGATTGGTATCGTGCTTCGGTAGAGGATGTTATAGATGGTGTATATCCGTCAGTAGTATCGACTTGGCAAGCTATGCAATTGGTGTCAGATATGGGGGGTGGTTCTTTTGATTTTATGGGTGCTGGGCCACGAAATAAAGAGTATGGAGTACGCAAATTTAAATTGACTTTTGGAGGGGAGTTGACGCCAGAGTATAGGTATCGTAGATTGCTTATATAAATAAATAGAAAATATTTAGTAAAAAATTTGTGTTTGAGAAAAATAATATTTACCTTTGTAGCTGATTAGTTATTGTAAAATAATAATGTAAAAAAAGTATGAATATGAAAAAGATTATTTCTTTGATTTTTGTTTGTTTTTTTTGTTTGGCATCATATGCTGAAGTAGTTAAATGGAGAACAAATAGTATAGCCTATCGTTTTCGTAGTGAAGATACTGGTCAATGGCAAGATTGGGGCGATTGGGAAGAGTGTAAAGTGCTTATTCTTGTAGATTTGGATAGAGATGTTATTAGAATTTATAGTCAAGAAACACAAGAGTATGATGTGATTTCGGATGAAGAAGAAGAGAGTGATTCTGAATCAACATCATTTTATTACAATTGTATTGATAAAGAAGGAAACAATTGTCAAATGCGTTTGAGAGTTTATAATGATCCAAGTTATGGTTCGCAACTTTATGTTGCTTATGATGATGTTGCTTGGGTTTATGCTTTTGACGTAGAATAAATTTTATATTAATGTATATAATAAACGGCGATAAAATCAAATTTTGATTTATCGCCGTTTTAATTTTCTATATATTTTGCCGTTATTTTACAGCTTTGAAACTCATATCAAGGCTTTTAACTGAGTGAGTTAGGGCGCCAACAGAGATGACATCTACGCCACATTCGGCATATTCACGGAGGGTGTCGTAGGTGATGCCACCTGAAGATTCTACCTCTACGCGACCATTGATAATTTCAACAGCTTTGCGTGTGTCGGCTGGTGTGAAATTGTCGAGCATTATGCGGTCGATGCCTCCAGTTGCGAGGGCTTCGTTCAATTCGTCGAACGAGCGTACTTCGATTTCTATTTTAAGGTTTTTACCTTTCTCTTTTAGGTATTCTTGAGCACGGTGGATAGCATTGGCGATGCCTCCTGCAAAGTCAACGTGGTTGTCTTTGAGGAGAATCATGTCGAATAGGCCGATGCGGTGGTTGGAACCTCCACCTATGCGTACGGCTTCTTTTTCTAACATGCGCAAGCCGGGTGTGGTTTTGCGAGTGTCGAGAACTCGGCATTTAGTACCTTCAACGAGTTTTACGTATTCGGCTGTGCGAGTTGCTACGCCACTCATGCGTTGCATGATGTTGAGCATTAGGCGTTCGGTTTGAAGAAGTGATTGTACGCGACCTTCGACAACAAAAGCTATGTCGCCAGGTTTAACGCGGTCGCCATCGTGGAGATATTGTGTCATTTTGAGTTCTGGATCGAATGTAGCAAATACACGTTTTGCTACTTCGATACCAGCTACTATACCTTCTTCTTTGATAATCAATTGTTGTTTACCCATTGCATCTGCTGGGATTGATGAAAGGGTGGTGTGGTCGCCGTCTCCGATATCTTCGGCAAACCAAAGTTTGATGAGTTCGTCTAAATTGTCAAGCATATTTTTTAGTTAGGAGTTAGGAGTTAGGAGTTAGGAGTTAACTCGTTTGCTCTGTGTTATTACTATTTTGGAGTGCAAAATTACAATTTTTTTTGTAAATTATCAATAGATTGTTGAAAAACTTGTTTGTTTGAATAAAAATATTTAACTTTGTTGGAAAATTTTAAGACCTTTTATAGTTATGAAACTTGCAATAATTTGGGTTGGAAAGACTTCGACTGATTATATTAGTAAGGCGATTGATACGTATGTTCAACGTATAGGGCATTATATGCCTATTGAGGTTATTGAGGTGGCGGATGTGAAGAATGCCAAGAATATGGATGTTGCACAGTTGCGACAAAAGGAGGGTGAATTGATTATCAAACAATTGCGAGCGGATGATTATGTTGTTTTTCTTGATGATAAGGGAAAACAGATGAGTAGCACGGAATTTGCAAACTGGATTGATAAGCATAATATGAATTCATCAATTAAGCGGATGGTGTTTGTGATAGGTGGGGCGTACGGCTTTTCAATTGAGGCATATAAGCAAGCGAAGGCATTTCTTTCAATTTCGAAAATGACCTTTTCGCATCAAATTATTCGTCCTATTTTGGTAGAGCAGATATATCGGGCTATGACTATTTTGAGGGGAGAGCCATATCATCATGAAGATTCATTATTTTCTATGAAATGATTCTTTAACTATACTGACTTATGAAACAGATTTATGCTTTATTTGCGTTGCAGATGCAAACATTGGTAATGTTTGCTATATTTATTGCGTTTATCTATTTCCCTAATTTAAACTCAGAGATAAATCTTTTGCCTTTTCAAATAAATACGATATCGTGGCGTGCAGCATGGTACTATATTGTTATATTTGGATTGTTGTGGATTTTTGTGTCTTTGCGCGTTTCGCTACTTAAGTCTTTAGAGGCGAAGGTTTCTTTTCGTAATTTGGTTATTGCCAATGTTTTGGTTGCGTCTTTTAGCCTATTTTTTTTGTTTGTACCAATGTTTACTCCATTGTCGTTATTGATGTTGTTATTAGGGCTACTTTTGATACTTATTGATGGAGCTTATTATTATTTGATGAAAAAGATGCCATTTATTACTCTGGTATTTGTTTTGTTTGTTTTTGTGAATGTTATATTGGTATTTGTTTGTTGGCAGGAAGATTATAAACGATGGACATATTCCTCTAATCTTGTAGAATATTGTCGTACTCATACGGATTGGGATTATGATTTTGAAGAATGGAGTATTGCTAGATATGTTGGTTTGAAGAAAGTGAAATCAGCGGGTGATACGTATGACTATCCTTTATTTTATGATTTTAATGTAGATAAAGAAGGATTGAATTATGTTAAGATGAGAGGAGGAGCAGAACATTTTGTTTATAATTATGATGATAGTGTGTATATTGTTAGTATTCCTTCTTGGGCTCCTATTTATCGTTATATAATTAATTTGACATACATTTTTGTAGCTTATCTTGTATTGTCTTTTATTGGTTACTATTTTTTATTTGTTTTTAGAAAAAAGAAATCTACCTTTTTTTCTCGTTTGCAATCTACAATTGTGGGATTTTTGTGTGTCTCAATGGGTTTTACATTTTTTATGGCAGCATTGCAAATTAGTACTAGACATAGGAAATCGGCTTGCTATAATCAACAGTATCGAATGCAGTTTTTAGTCAATTATTTGACTCCAATGATAAGCGTAAGTAATGATTGTGATTCTGTGGTGCAGGTTAATGTTTTTCAAATGGCAGGTTTGTTGAAAACTAATATATCTTTATATAATGCGGAAGGCGAAGTGTTTGTTTCGGCAGGGAATATAGTCAAGCATCCTAATAATTTGTCTGATTTAAAGGAAAATCCATTTTATAATATGCCAGAAGCCGTGTATGCTCAAGTTGTGGATTTGAATGGTGAAACGGTGGTGCAGTCGTATGCTGTTTTATTGAATTGTGAGAGTAAGCCAGTTTATATGCTTATGTCGTCTAAAGCAGAGATGATTAAATTGAATAGGAATTTAACGTTGTTTTTTGTGTTGATGTTTAATCTATTTTTTATTGTGATGATTGTTAGCGTCTTTTTAAGTTATTTTATCTCGCGGCGTTTGTCTGCTCCATTGTCGATAATTGAACATAAAATGCGAGATATAGACTTGATGAGCGAAAATGCAAAAATAGATTATCCTGTTGTAAAAGATGATGCTTTGTCGCAATTGGTGGTTCAATATAATTCGTTGATCGATAAATTGGCTGTTTCGGTCGAAGAGTTAGCTCAATCAGAGCGTGAGGCTTCGTGGCGTCAAATGGCTCGCCAAATGGCTCATGAGATAAAAAATCCGTTGACACCTATGCAATTACTCACTCAACGTTTGTTGATGCAAAGTAGTGATAATTTTGAGGAGTATAAAGAGTCGGTTCGTTCGTTAGCTAAGGCTTTGTTGCAAGGCATAGAGAGTATTACTACAACGACTGATGCGCTATCTAATTTTGCAAAAACACCAATTTCTCCATTAGAGCCTATCAATATAGTTGAATGTGTTAGATATACGGTTGACCTATTCCGTAATAATGAAGAACAAATAAAAATAGATTTTACTTCTTCGCTCGAACAGGCTATGGTGTTGGTAGATAAAGAGATGATAGGACATGTGTTTAATAATTTATTGAAAAATGCAATACAGGCAATACCAGAAGGCCGAGAGGGTAAAATATCGGTTAAGATATATCATAATATAACTGATGTTATTGTTAGTGTGAGTGATAATGGGGTTGGTATTCCAAAAGAGAATAACGATAAATTGTTTAATGTCAATTTTACCACTAAGACTAAGGGAATGGGTCTTGGTTTGCTTATCGTGAAAAATGTTGTTGACCAAGCAAAGGGTACTATCCAATTTAATTCAGTAGAGAACGAAGGTACAACATTTATTGTTTCATTCCCAGTTCAAAAATAAATTTTAATTTTTTAATTATGGTAATATTAGTTACAGGTACATCTTCGGGTTTTGGACTTGCAATTCGCCGTCATCTTGTTAGTAAGGGGCATAAAGTTTATGGCTCAAGTAGAAATGCCGATGGTTCTGATTCTTATACATTGGCTATTGATGTGCGTAGTGCAAAATCAGTACAATTAGCTGTAGATAAGATTATTGAGCGTGAAGGTCGTATAGATGTTTTAATAAATAATGCCGGTATGGGGATAGGTGGAGCTGCTGAATTGGCAACCCCTGAAGAGGTCGATTTGCAAATGAGTACTAATTTTATTGGTTGTACAAATATGTGTCGTGCTGTATTGCCTTATATGCGCAGTCAACGTAAAGGGATGATAATCAATATTTCATCTATTGCAGGTCGATTTGCTATTCCTTATCAAGGTTTGTATTCGGCATCTAAATTTGCAATAGAGGGGTATAGCCAAGCTTTAGCTTTAGAAACTAAACAATTTGGAGTGAAAATTGTTTGTGTTAATCCGGGCGATTTTAATACTGGATTTACAAAAGCTCGTAAAATATCGCAACAAACAATAGATAGTGAGGATTATAAACAATCTTTTGCTCGTGTGCTGAAGAATGTCGAAAAGGATGAGCTTGGTGGAGGTAGTCCTGAATTATTGGCACGTAAAATTGGTAAAATTGTAACTAAACGTTACCCTCGTTTTCATTATATAGTTGCCAAAGACCCAATTCAAACTCTCGCCGTTTATCTTTCAATGATATTGCCTCAGAACTTCTTTCATTGGATTATTAGATTGTTTTATTCGGTGTAGAGGTTATAGATAATAGATTACAGATAACAGATTACAGATAACAGATTACAGATAACAGATTACAGATTACAGATAACAGATTATAGATAACAGATTACAGATTACAGATAACAGATTATAGATAACAGATTACAGATAACAGATTATAGATAACAGATTACAGATAACAGATATATTGGTGTCTGGTAAAAAATAAAGCAATTATTCAAGCTATTAATAAACAAAGAGTAGATAAGATAATTTTATGTGAGGGGGCTTGTTTTTTAGTTCGACGTCTTCAACGTCGTAGGGTGTGGGGAGTTAGGATTTTTAGCGGATAGTAATATAACAGATTACAGGTTAGGGGGTATAGGTTAGAGTATAAAAAAGTAAAAAGCATTTCCAATTTTGGAAATGCTTTTTATTTGTAATCTGTACTCTGTTATCTGTTATCTGTAATCTGTACTCTGTACTCTGTAATCTGTAATCTGTACTCTGTTATCTGTACTCTATTTAAGTATTTCTTCAACAGGAGTATAAGGCATATCAAATGCTTCACTTACAGCTTTGAAACATATTTTGCCGTCAACCACATTAAGACCTTTAGCCAAGCCAGCATCGGCACGACACGCCTCTTTCCAACCCATGTTAGCAATGCGTATTGCGTAAGGTAAAGTGGCATTTGTTAGAGCGCGAGTAGATGTAATAGGTACTGCACCTGGGATGTTAGCAACGCAGTAGTGAACTATGCCATCAACAACGTATGTAGGCTCAGAGTGAGTAGTAGGGTGTGAAGTTTCGAAACAACCACCTTGGTCTATCGCTACGTCAACCATAACAGTGCCAGGTTGCATCATTTTTAGCATATCGCGAGTAATGATATGAGGAGCTTTAGCTCCAGGAATAAGTACAGCACCGATGATAAGATCAACTGTAGGTAATTCTAATTCAATATTATATTGAGAAGAGTAGAGAGTGCGAACATTTTTAGGTAACATATATTCCAATTGACGAAGACGAGGAATTGAAATGTCGGCAATCATTACGTTTGCGCCCATACCAGCAGCAACGAGAGCCGCATTGTAGCCAACGATACCACCACCGAGTACCAATACTCTTGCGGCACGTACACCTGGTACACCACCCATCAACATACCTTTACCACCTTGTGGTTTTTCGAGGAAACGAGCACCTTCTTGTGCAGCCATACGACCAGCCACCTCGCTCATAGGTTGGAGTAGTGGTAGAGCTCCGTCTTTTACGACAGTTTCGTAAGCCAAACATGTTGCGCCTTGACGAATCATGGCTTCGGTTAATTCTTTTTCACATGCAAAGTGGAAGTAGGTGAATACCAATTGTCCTTTGCGAATAAGAGGGTATTCATAAGCGATAGGTTCTTTTACTTTGTAAATCATTTCGGCAGTTGCATATACATCTTCCATAGTAGGAAGTACGGTTGCTCCTGCGGCACGATAATCGTCGTCAGAGTAGCCACTGCCGTGACCTGCTGTTGACTGAACATACACAGTATGACCGTGTTTTACCAATTCTTGAACACCTGCTGGGTTAGCTCCCACGCGATTTTCGTTGTTCTTAATCTCTTTAGGAATACCGATAATCATAATAATAGATTTTTAGTAGCGAACTTTTTTCAATGCACAATGCACAATTCACAATGCATAATTTTTAATGCATGATTATTAGCTTTCGCTTTGTTAGTATTTATAGATTTTTAGTAGCGATTAGCGAGATTTTGTGTACTCGGCAACCTCGCATTTTGTTTTAAATGTTTAAATTTGCGGTACAAATGTAGTGTAATTTTTTTTTTGTTGTATCGACTTTGGTAATATTTTTTTTATGTTTTACAACATGTATCAATTTGTAAGTAAAATAGTTGTGGTTTATTTTCTATATTGTTTAAATTGTTGATTGTTAGTGATGAAAATTGTAAATAAAAAATGTTAATATGATGAGGTGTTTTTTTGATTAGTTCTGTTTTTTTGTATGTCAGAAAAAAATAGTAACTTTGTGCTTTGTTTTATATGGAATAATATGGCTTATAAAAAGGAAGAACTTAAGCAACTTAAAACAGATTTTTGGAATGGCTTTGCTGAGTATTGCAACACTATTCCTCGTTTGGCACAACGCAAACAAAAGTTTATGCTTTATAATACACGACTTAAGGGAACTGAACTTAAATTCGATGTTCAGCGACATGAGGTTTCTGTAGTTTTAGAGATTAATCATACCGACTATGAACGACGTATTGAACTTTTTGAACATTTCAAGGCATGTCGTTTGTTGTTTGAAGAGGCTTTCGATGGGTTAGAGGTTGTGTATGAACCTTTTTATAAATTGGAAACAGGAAAAGAGGTTTGCCGAATATATGTAACATCTTCAAAAGTTGATGGTGCATCATATTGTCCTTCTGTATTAGGGGGACGAGCCCAAGAGGCGGAGGGGGGTAATCTCTTAGACTTTCATCGACGCGACGATTGGCAACAATTTTATCAGTTTATGGCACGCAATATGATGCGCCTTGAACGTATCTTCAATCAAGCAAAACAGGCTTTGGAATAGGTTAAGGGTTAGAGGTTATAGGTTAGAGTATTGATTATGAATATGGTTGCAGGTTGGTTTTTTCAGCCTGCTATTTTTTTATCTTTTTTATTTGTTTATTTGCTTTTTTTTGCATATCTTTGCTAATTACAAAATAAGTTACTGAGTTTTAATGTTTTTTATTGCATTTTTGCTTGCATTTTATTGTCGTAACCCGAATAGATAAAAGGCAAGTTCAAAAGTGCTGTTGTTGCATAAAGTGTACTCTCGATACAATATAATACTAACATAAATACATAAGATTATGAAAAAAATTACTCTTTTCTTGATGGTATTAGTTGCTATGTTGGTGGCAATACCTATGTTTGCGCAAGACCGCAACAACGAAGATGAGGTGATTAAAGTAGATCCTCGTCAACGAGATTATCGTGAAGGCGAAGTGTTGGTTAAGTTTAAATCGACAAGTCGTGTAAATGTTCGTGCAAAAAATGGAAAAGTGGCAACCGATGTATCTGCCGTGGATGTTGCATTGGCTGCTTTAGGTGTAGAAGAGGTTGATCAACTCATGCCTCTTACAGGGCGTAAAGTATCTCAAATTCGTGTTAAATCGGCAAATGGAGCTGAGATAGTCGATACTGATATGTCGAAACTTTATCGTATGAAATTTAATCGTGAAAAAATTTCATCGGTTGTTGAAGCTATCGAAACTCTCAAAACTTTGCCAGAAGTGGAGTATGCCGAGCCTAACTATATAGTTTATTCTTTGGCAGAAGAATCATCTGGATTAGCTGAAATTTATTGTAAAGAACCTCTTTATCCACAACAACATGGCTTGCCTGGACTTGGTTTGCATCATCTTTGGAATAGAAAACCGATTAATACAAAACGTTCAGTTATTGCAATTCTCGATACTGGTGTTGATACTGAGCATCCCGACCTTAAGGCTAATATTTGGACTAATGAGTCGGAAAAAAGAGGTAAAGATAAAGTAGATGATGATAACAACGGATTTAAAGACGACATTCATGGTTGGGATTTTGTAAATCAAACTGCGAATGTGCGAGACAACAATGGTCATGGTACACACTGTGCAGGTATTGCTGCGGCTATTGGTAAAAATGGAATTGGTATTACAGGCGCTAATCCTGAAGCACTTATTATGCCTATTGCTGTTTTGCAATCTGATGGACGTGGCGACGTAGCTACTATTATTAAAGGTATTGACTATGCAACAGCCAATGGTGCTGATGTATTGAGCATGAGTTTTGGTGGTTATCAATATTCTATTGCCGAAGAGCAAGCCCTTGCTAAAGCATACGCCAAAATGGTGCTTGTTGCTGCTGCGGGTAACGACCATGTCTCTATTTCGGATGTAAATCCTTGTAATGTGCATGGTTCTGGTCGTATGTTCCCAGCTGCTTTCACATTTGTTTTGGGTGTTGAGGCTGGCGACGAACATGGCAATTTGGCTTCGTTTAGTAATTATGACCCTGATGGTCCTCTTTTCTCTGAATTTGGCGAAGAACAACTCTATAATTACGAACTTCGTGCACCTGGTTTAGGTATTATTTCAACTTTCCCTAATGGACAATACAGAGCATTGAATGGTACGTCTATGGCATGTCCGTTGGTGGCAGGTGCTATTTCGGCATTATTAGAACGTAAGGAATATTCGTCTAACGAGTTGCTTTTTGGCGACTTGATTTATGCGCGTAAGGTTAATGGTTATGGTAATGTCGATTTCAAAACAGTGTATGATATTACAGATGCCGACCGCAAACCTGACCTATCACTCGTATCTTATAATATTGTCGATTCTATTTCTGGCGATGGCGATGGTCGTCCTGATGCTGGCGAACAAGTAGAGATATATCCAGTGATACGAAATGCTTGGGGACAAGCTAAAAATATTAAAATCTATTTGCGTCTTGCAGAGCCCGAAGACCCTAATATCGTAAATATCATTACTGCTCGTGCCGATTTTGGTCGTGAGCTTAGCAGTTATGGTAAAAATACATCAGTCAATCCACTTCGTTTCAAAGTTAGCGAAAATTGTGTTGATGGTCGTCGTATTCGTTTGGTTTTGTCGGCTACATGCGATAATATGTCATCTACTTTCGAGCAAGAGATTGTTGTTTCAGCCGAAAATGGGGTAGAAATTGGTGGTATTTTGGAGAAAGATATGACGCTTTATCCTAATGTACACTATATAGTAACTTCTGCACTTTTGGTACCAAAAGGTGTTACGCTTACTATTAAACCTGGTACGGTAATTAAATTTAAAGATGAAACTGGTTTCAACTGCGAAGGTAATCTCGTAGCAAATGGTACTCCTGATAGTATGATTGTATTTACTAAAACCGATTTAGGGTTAGGTAATATTCAATATTTCAAATTTGGAGGAAATACTCTTTCGTATGCTATTATTGAGAATTTTTCTGGAGCTCAATTTGGAGAAGGACGTTATGATAGATATGAAAATTGTGTTATACGAAATTGTAGATATGCTAATGGTCGTTATAATGTTATTCATCATTATGGAGATTTTTATAAATGTAATATTTTGTATTTGAATGGATATTGTTATGGTAATAATTATGAAAATGTTAATTTTAATGGGAATAGTTATCTTAGCTGGATGGATTCCTTTGGAGGCTTTATAGGATATGATAAATGTAAAAATTCAAATTTGATGAATAATTATCATCCATATTATGATTTGTATGCAAGTTGTATGTATTATGCATCTACTATCCAATCTCATAAATCGGAATATCCATCATATTTAGGTTCGGCTCGTGAAGATATTTTGCATGAAAATATTATTGATTATTATCATCCAACACATTCATACGGTGTGGGTTATGTAGATTTGGATTATGTGGCTAAGACTCCGATTGCCGATTGTCATGGTATTGTGTGGAAGGTGTTGGTTAATGGACTTGATGCACAAGATGAATATGAATTGATGCCTCCATTGGGTGTTGGTCGCCACAAAGTAGAGGTATATTTCAATCGTCCAATGGATAAAAAAGTTACTCCTTACTTAGCAATGGGTGTTCGTCCGCCTTATACTCAAGTAGCGATAAACGAAAATGGTAGTTGGAATGCCGAAGGCACTGTTTATACAGCGTATGTAAGCATCAATGGTAAAATGGGTATTGATGGCGTTAATCGTATTTATGTTTCTGGAGCAAAAGACCTTGAGCATTTCGAGATTCCAGAAGAGAAACTTCGTTTTAATGTTCCGGTCTCTTCAGCAGGTTCGTTGAATACAGGTCTTATGGCTGAAGCTGGTTTGGGTAAAGTGTCGCTCTCTTGGACTACCGACGAAGAGGATTTCGAGGATTTGCTCGGTTACAACATCTATCGTTTCACTGTAGATTCTTTGAACGTAAGTAGCGACTCGGTTATTATCAATTCCACTTTGATTGAATCTGACGAATCGAAATTTGTGGATTATGATGTAGTTCCAGGCACAACTTACTATTATGTAATCAAACAGATGACAACTTCGCTCAACACATATAGTTTGAGTAATGCCGTTGCAGCAACACCATTGACAGCAGCTCGTGGCGATGCTAATGGTAGTATGTCGGTAGATATTGCCGATGTTGTAACTCAAATTGCACACTTAACAAATAAAAATCCACAACCATTTATTTTCGATGCTGCCGATGTCAATTCTGATGGTGTGGTTAATATTCTCGACGTAGTTGCAACAATCAATCTTATCATAAATCCTTCAGCAGCAGGTATTATGTCGGTTGATAATACAGCTAAATATTTTATCGAAGAGGGTATCTTGTATGTTGAATCAGATGTTGATTTAGGCGGTCTTCAATTCCGTTTTGCAGCTCCAGCCGATGCTGAATTTAAAGTACTTGAAGCCCTTGAAGGATTTGAACAAGTGTTTGAATATGATAGTATTACTGGTGAGCATTTGTTCTTGGCTTACTCTATGGTGGGTAAAACAATTCCTGCAGGTCGTCATGCTTTGATTGAAATTGGCGATGCCGAAATGACAGAAATAATACTTAGTGACCCAACAGGACGAAATGTATTGCCTATAGATGGCACAGCAACTAATCTTGGTACAGTGGAACAAATGCAAATTTCGGCTCCATATCCTAATCCATTCCGCGAGCAAGTGGTTGTGCCTTATTTGATAGGTCAAACAGGCGAACATGCAGTACGTATGGTATTTACCGATGTTGCTGGTCGAGTAATCGATGTTTATACTGCGATTAACGACTTCGGTTCATATTCATATACTTGGACTCCAGCACAAGGTATGTTGCCAGGCGTATATTTCGTATCGCTTTATGTTGATGATAAATTGATGCAAACAAGCAAAATTGTTTATATACAATAAAAATTTTTCTATGAAAAAAATATTTTTATTGCTTAGCATGGCAACCTTTTGGGTTGCCATGCAAGCAACAAATATAGTGTCGTTGCAGTCGGTTACTACCAGTCCGACAGAAGAGTTGCAAATTGATGTGTCGCTTACTAATAGTGATGCACTTACTGCTGTTGAGGTCAAGATACCGCTTGACGAAAATATGACGTATGTTGATGAATCGGCGTTGTTGAACACTGCCCGTTCGAATGGGCATATTATATCTGCTGCAGAGGTTGACCAAGAGTTGCGTATTTACATCTACAGTCTTTCACTTAAAACATTCAGGGGTAGTGAAGGAGTGTTGTTTTCTTTTAAATTGAAACTAAATGAAGATCCTGCTATCTATACTTTGACGCCAGAGGTTGTGTTGAGCAATAAATCGGGCAAGAGCGTTGTAGCCAAAGTCGAAGCAGGAACTATAACTATATTATCTCCTAAACTTGAATTTGTTACACGTGAAATAAATTTTGGACATGTACCTATTCGTTCAAATTATAGTCGCACTATAACGTTGAAAAATGTAGGGACTTCTAAAATGAATGTAAAATCGGTTACAATACCAGATAGCAGATTTGTGGTTAGTGAAACACAATTTGCTATTGGTGTGGGTGAAACTAAAAGCATAACACTCAAATATTCACCTCTTGAACATGGACCAATAACTCGTCAGCTGACCGTTGTGTCGGATGCAATAAATAAAGAGCATGCTATAGATGTGGTAGCAGATCCTTATTCTATCAATGAGTTGCATGTTGGTAAAGTTGAGGGGGTAGCAGATAGCATTGTTTCTTTGCCTTTGACAGTGAAGAATATGGAGCCTATTGTCGGGGTGCAGTTCCGTTTCAAAATGCCTAATAAATTGCAATTTGATGATTTTGAACTATCACCTCGTACGAATAACTATATCGTGTTGAACTCGCAAGAGAAAGATACATTGTCGATGATGTTGTATTCAATCTCTAAGACTCCAATGGTGGGTAATGATGGCGAGATAGGTAATCTTAAACTGAAATTAGTTGGTAATAGTGGTTATAATTACTTGCGTCCGTTGGATGTTGTTTTGAGTAATGCCGATGAAGAGAATATGGTATCTTCTACATCGCAGGGGTGGGTGAGAATTAAGAGTCCTAAATTAAATTGTGAAACATCGTTTACGTTGCCAAGTGCTTCGGTTACAAGTTATGCCTCTGGTACTTATGTAATCCAAAACACAGGTCAATCGCCTCTGATAATAGAAGATATTACATTTATGTCGGAAGGTTTTAAAGTTGTAGGTAATTTGCCTATAACTATACTTGCAGGAGGTAAAGATAGTGTAAAAATTGAGCATCGTGCGACCATAGAAGATGAGTATTCAACTATAATGAATATATATACAAATGACCCTGATAATCAAGTGAAGAAAGTGAGGGTTAATTCTTATATGTTCGAACCAAATAGTTTGAAATTGACAGGTGAACCAGCGTTTATTAAACAAGGCGAAGATTCAGTTCAAGGGTATCATCTGAATGTTGCAATGAACAATTATTCAGATATTGTGGCCATGCAGTTTGATGTGCATTGGCAAGCAAATATGACTACAGATATTGAGAATTTGCTGACTACTGCGCGTTTGAACGGGCATAACTGTTCTGTTACAAAAGTCAATAGTAGCACATATCGTGTTTTGGTTTTCTCAATGTCGAATAAATCTATAAAAAACAAAAGCGGTAATGTTGTTACTCTTGGCTATGTAGGTACTGATTTTAAGGGAACTATAGTTGTTGATAACATAATACTTAGTGATGTTAGAGGACGAAATAGAAATTCAGAATCTACAACCTCTTTGCCTGTGAGGGTTAATAAATTGACTATTAAGAGTAGTGATGACTCTATGGGTAAAGTTTTTGGTGGGGGTTATTTTAATAGAGGTTCAAAAGTAACAATATCGGCAGAGGCAGAATTTGGGTATGTATTTTCTAGATGGTCAGATGGAAGTACAGATACAATACGTACGATTACATTGAATTCCAATGTGAATTTAACAGCAATTTTCTTGACCAACATACATACAGTTGAATTGAGTGGAGAAAATGGAACGGTTAAGGGCGAAGGAGAGTATCAACATGGTAAAGAGGTTGAAATAGAAGCTATACCTAATTACGGGTATCATTTTGTGCGTTGGTCCGATGGTGATACAGTAGCAAAGCGTAAGTTTAAAATACTTGATAATGTGAAGCTTACTGCCGAATTTGCAATAAATGTATATAAAGTTGAACTGAAGTCGGTAAATGGTGTAACTAAAGGAGCTGGTGAGTATAATCATGGTTCGACTGCTACAATTAATGCAGTTGCAGCGGTTGGTTATCACTTTGTAAAATGGTCCGACGGAGTTACAAAGGCTAAGCGAAGTATAGTGGTTTTGTCGGATACAACTTTGACTGCCGAATTTGAAATAAACAAATATACAGTATCGGTTACGGCAAAGAATGGAAAAGTTGAAGGTACAGGAGAATATGATTATGGTTCTATTGCAGATTTGGTGGCAATTCCTGACGAAGGTTATCATTTTGTAGGTTGGTCGGATGGTGAAACCGAAGTAGAACGTAGTATAGCAGTGATGTCGAGTGTGTCATTGACGGCAGAATTTGCTATAAATGTTTATGAAGTAGTTTTGAATACCGAAAATGGAATTGTAAAAGGTGCAGGTAAATATGAACATGGCGATACTATTGATATATCGTCAGTGCCGAATGTGGGATACCATTTTGTAAAATGGAGCGATGGAGATAAAAATGCAGAGCGTAAGATTGTTGTGAAATCAGATTTGAATTTAACTGCCGAAACAGCAATCAATGTTTATACTGTATCTTTGTCGGCATCGAATGGTGTGGTAACAGGTACAGGTAAATACGAACATGGCGATACAGTTGTAATTTCGGTTACGCCAAATGAGGGGTATCACTTTATAAAGTGGAGTGATGGTGATGTTTCAATGGAGCGTAGATTTATTATTGTATCTAATTTATCTTTGAAAGCAGAAATAGCAATAAATGTTTATAAACTTAATTTGTTGGTTGAAAATGGTACTGTTTTGGGGGCAGGTGAATATAATCATGGTAGAAATGTATATGTAAGAGCATATCCCGATTATGGCTATCATTTTGTGCGTTGGTCGGATGGTGTAGAGGAAGTTTCTCGTTACGTACGATTGATTAGCGATAGTACTATAACAGCCGAGATGGCGATAAATGTATATGACGTAGAGTTATCAACAGAGAATGGTGTCGTTGTTGGTGCAGGTAAATATGAGCATGGCGATACAATTACAGTTTCGGCTATTCCAAATGATGGTTATCATTTTGTGCGTTGGTCAGATGGTAATAGAAATGCAGAGCGTGAGATAGTTGTAACATCTAATTTAAATTTAACAGCCGAAATAGCAATAAATGTTTATAATGTAACATTGACAGCCGAGAATGGAGAGGTTACAGGAGCAGGTAAATATAATCATGGTGAAATTGCAAATATTTCGGTTACACCAAATGAAGGTTATCATTTTGTTCGTTGGTCAGATGATGTTATTGAAGCTTCGCGTAGTTTTAAAGTAGTTTCTGATGTTTCGCTTACGGCTAAATGTGCTATCAATCGACATTCGGTTACGTTATCAGCTGAAAATGGGCAAGTTAAAGGTGCTGGAGAATATAATTATGGAACAACTGTAACATTGACTGCTGTACCAAATGAGGGTTATCATTTTGTTCGTTGGTCGGATGGTGATACCAATATAGTGCGTGATGTTACTCTTGTTGATGATTTAACTTTATCAGCTGAATTTGCTATCAATACTTATAATGTTGTTTTGACAGCAGAAAATGGAGTAGTTTCTGGTGCAGGAGAGTATGAGCATGGAACGGAAATAACTATTACAGTTACGCCAGATGTTCATTATCACTTTGTACGTTGGTCGGACGGAGATACAAATCCTTCTCGTTCAGTGAAATTGACTTCTGATTTGGTTTTAGTTGCAGAATGTTATATTGATGAATTTAACGTAACGGCAGATGTTGAAAATGGTAGAATATTGGGACTCGGAAGATACGAATATGGTTCTATTGTTGAATTTATAGCAGAACCTAATAAGGGTTATCATTTTGTACGTTGGTCGGATGGCGAAGAGGCAATTAAAAGAACATTGACTATTACTTCAGATTTAGTGTTGTCGGCAGAATTTGCTATCGATGTTTTTGATGTTGAATTGTCGTCAGAAAATGGTATAGTACAAGGTGCTGGTGAATATCAATTTGGTGAGGTGGTTTCGCTGTCGGCTATAGCTAATGAGGGTTATCATTTTGTTCGTTGGTCGGATGGTTCGACAGAGGCAAATAGAAAAATTGTAGTTGTTGAAGATTTATCTTTAGTTGCTGAATTTGCGATTAATGTTTATGATGTTGTGGTGAATGTTTCAAACGCAATGGTGAATGGTATAGGTAAATATGAGCATGGTTCTATTGTAAATATTGTTGTTACGCCTAATACTGGTTATCATTTTGTTCGTTGGTCTGATGGAGATTTATCTGTTGAACGTCAGTTGGTTGTCATGTCTGATACAATATTATCAGCGATTGTTGAAGCGGATATCCATAGTGTGGTTTTGTCTGCCGAGAATGGTGTAGTGATTGGAGCTGGTCAATATAATTATGGTTCAATCGTGACATTAAGTGCCGTGGCAAATGAAGGTTATCATTTTGTGCGATGGTCAGATGGTGATGAAAATGCTATGAGAATTATTACTATTACAGAAGATGTGAATTTAGTTGCTGAATTTGCAATTAATGTTTATTCTGTAGAATTATTTGCTGAAAATGGAGAAGTGATTGGTGGTGGTACATATAAACATGGAGAGGAGATAGAAATTGTTGTTACACCTAATGTGGGTCATCATTTTGTTCGTTGGTCTGATGGTAATATGGAGGTTTCGAGAGTGATTAAAGTTACATCGGATTTAACTTTAACAGCAATTATTGCAATAAATACTTATAGGGTGGATTTATCTGCTCAAAATGGACAAGTGGTAGGTGCTGGGGAATATAATCATGGTACGAATTTGACAATAATGGCTATTGCCGATGAAGGCTATCATTTTGTTGGATGGTCGGATGGTGAAACTATGTCAACACGAACTATAAATGTTGAGTCGGATACATCATTATTTGCTACATTTGCTATAAATATGTATAATGTATTGCTTGATTATGATGTTAATAAAGGTACTGTAATTGGTGCAGGTAATTACGAACATGGTGAAGTAATTACACTTAAGGCTATTCCAAATGAAGGTTATCATTTTGTGAAATGGTCTGATGGAAATGAAAGTATAGAGCGTACATTTGCTATTGAAGGAGACTTAACATTAACAGCCGAATTTGCTATAGAAATTAGAGAAATAGTTGTTGTTGCTGAAAATGGTACTATATTAGGAGCAGGTCGTTATGAATATGGAACTACAGCTACGCTTGTGGCAATTCCAAATGAAGGTTATCATTTTGTTGGATGGTCAGATGGTATAGAAGAGTCAACTCGGACAATAGAGGTAACAGAAAATGTTGCGTTAGTAGCTGAATTTGCAGTAAATGTGTATAATGTAATTCTGACAAGCGAAAATGGAGATGTTGTAGGTAGTGGTAGTTATGCTCATGGAACTGAAGTGGAATTGATTGCAATACCGAAAGAGGGTTATCATTTTGTAGGTTGGTCGGATGGAGTAGAGGAAATTACACGTAAAGTGGTAGTTACTTCTGATATAACATTGAATGCTGAATTTGCAATTAATGTTTATAACTTGGTATTGGTAACAGAAAATGCAATAGTCTTTGGTTCTGGTCAATATGAGCATGGTACAGAGGTTGAAATATCGGTAGTTTTGAATGAGGGATACTATTTTATTGGATGGTCGGATGGCGATTTGAATAAGACACGTACTATAAAGGTTGATTCGGATTTGTATTT
Organism: Paludibacteraceae bacterium; assembly: GCA_017467185.1. Classification (GTDB taxonomy): domain Bacteria; phylum Bacteroidota; class Bacteroidia; order Bacteroidales; family Paludibacteraceae; genus Aphodosoma. The sequence goes on from JAFTSS010000010.1 coordinate 39,158, forward strand.
GGAAGCAAAAACGGCTATTTATGTATATGATGTAGTGTTGAATGGCGTAAATGGTGTTGTAACTGGAGCTGGTAAATATAAATATGGAGAAACTGCAATAATTTCTGTTAAACCAAATGAGGGTTATCATTTTGTTAGCTGGTCTGATGGTGAGACCGCAATGGAAAGAGAGATTGTCGTTGTAGAAAATTGGGATTTAACAGCGCAGAATGAGATAAATGTTTATACATTAGAATTGTTTGCAGAAAATGGTCAGATAGATGGTGGTTCGTCTGGGGTTTATGATCATGGAACAGAAATGACTATTACTGCAGTGCCAAATGAAGGTTATCATTTTGTTGGATGGTCAGATGGAGTGATGGAGGCAGAGCGTACTATTACAGTTATGTCAGATACGACATTGAAAGCCGAATTTGCAATCAATGTTTATATTGTTACATTAACAACAGAGCATGGCGAGGTAGTAGGTTCAGGTACATACGAGCATGGCACAGAGGTAACCATTTCGGTAACACCCGAAGAGGGTTATCACTTTGTGTGCTGGTCAGACGGAAATTTGAATGCTACACGTTCAGAGATTATCACGTCAGATATATCTTTAGTAGCCAAGATAGAAGTTAATGTATATAGCGTTTCATTAACAGCCGAAAATGGTGAAGTCATAGGATTTGGCGAGTATGAGCATGGTTCGAGAGTAACCATATCAGTAACTCCAGACGAAGGTTATCATTTTATAAGTTGGTCAGACGGCGATATGAGTATTACTCGAAATTTAGTAATAACGTCAGATATTACGTTGTCGGCAGTGATATCAATCAATGTATATGACTTGGTAGTAAATGCAGAGAATGGTATTGTAACCAATGTAGGTAGATATGAGCATGGTTCAGTAGTAGATATCTCGGCGATACCAAATGCAGGTTATCATTTTGTAAGTTGGTCGGATGGAGATTCGGTAGCGACACGCACGATTACGCTCACGTCAAACGTAACCTTGTCAGCATATTTTGAACTTAATGTATATGAATTAGTTTTAGAGGCAGACAATGGAGTAGTCTTTGGCGCTGGACGCTATAGTCATGGCACAGAGGTGTCGATTGCTGCATTTGTAACAGAAGGTTATTATTTTGTAGGTTGGTCAGACGGCGAGAATACAGAAGTAAGAAAGATTGTTTTAATTTCAGATTCAGCATTGACAGCACAATTTGCAGTTAATAGACATACGATAACATTGTTAGCCGAAAATGGCAAAGTTTATGGCGGAGGCGAGTATGATTATGGCACAGAGATAACCATAGAGGCAGAAGCCGCAGATAATTATCATTTTGTAAGATGGTCAGACGGAAATACATCAGCTAAACGACAGATAGTTTTACGTTCAGATTTGACTCTTACCGCAGAGTTTGCGATAAATCAATATACAGTATCATTAAAAGCTGAAAATGGAGAAGTTTTTGGTTCAGGAGTTTATGATTATGGAACAGAAATAACCATTTCAGCGAAAGCAAACGAAGGTTATTATTTTGAGGGTTGGTCAGATGGAAGTACTGAAATGGTTCGCACCTTTGTAGTTACTTCAGATATTGATTTAACAGCAACATTTGCTAAAGATAATTTTGTAGTATATCTACAAGCAGAAAATGGCATTGTTCAAGGCGGAGGACTCTATGATTACGGCACAGAGATAACAATATCTGCTATAGCAGCAGAGGGTTATCATTTTGTAAGTTGGTCAGACGGCAATATAGAAAGCGAACGCACCATTGTAGTAACCACAGACATTACCCTTACAGCAGAATTTGCAATAAATATATACAAAGTTAATCTATCAGGTATAAATGGAACGGTTGCAGGTTCAGGCGAATATACCCATGGATCAGTTATTGAGCTTAAGGCATTAGCCGATAAAGGTTATTATTTTGTACGCTGGTCAGATGGTGAATTGACCGAAGAACGACAATTGATAGTTACATCCGATACTACGTTAGTAGCAGAATTTTCGAAAGAGATTAGAAATGTGGTATTGTATGGAGAAAATGGTGAAGTTACAGGATCAGGACCTTATGCTTATGGTTCGGTTGTAGTAATTTCTGCAACGCCACATGAGGGTTATCATTTTGAGGGTTGGTCCGATGGCGAAACAGCATCAGTTCGTACAATAACCATTGATTCAGATACAGTGTTGACAGCCTTGTTTGCACGAAATTATTATACAGTAACATTGCGAGCAGAGCATGGATTTGTGCAAGGCTCAGGTAGTTATGCTTATGGCGAGACAATAACGATAACCGCAACAGCAGAAGAGGGTTATCACTTTGCAGGTTGGTCAGACGGCGATAATAACATTACACGAACCTTAACAATAACACGAGATACATTATTGATAGCAGAGTTCTATAATGAAGTTAGAAGTGTAGTTATTAACTCAAATCCAGGTGGTGAAGTTACTGGAGCTGGGACTTATGCTTACGGAGCAACAGCCGTGCTTACGGCAACGCCGAACGAAGGTTATCATTTTGTTGGATGGTCAGATGGAGTGATGGAGGCAGTTCGTACTATTACAGTTATGTCAGATACGACATTGAACGCCGAATTTGCAATCAATGTTTATACTGTTACATTAACAACAGAGCATGGCGAGGTAGTAGGTTCAGGTACATACGAGCATGGCACAGAGGTAACCATTTCGGTAACACCAGAAGAGGGTTATCACTTTGTGTGCTGGTCAGACGGAAATTTGAATGCTACACGTTCAGAGATTATCACGTCAGACATATCGTTAGTAGCCAAGATAGAAGTTAATGTATATAGCGTTTCATTAACAGCCGAAAATGGAGAAGTCATAGGATTTGGCGAGTATGAGCA
>JAFTSS010000096.1 GCA_017467185.1 Paludibacteraceae bacterium
GACGATGTGTCATAATGCCCAAATTGCTGCGTTGTTCTCAATATTAAGCTTCAGTCATGTACTTCAGTACACTCCTTTCAGCTTAAATTTCAACGCCTTGCACTTTAGGCATTCTGACGCATCTAAAAGAGGCTGAGCCAAAATTTTCATTTTGACACAGCCTCCTACGTTGTGGAGGATTTTTGCCGAATTCGCTCTTTTGGTTTGCGAAAAATGTTTTATGGATGACATAGATTGTCGTGCGGCGTTTTATATCGAATTGACGTTATTTTATATAATGGTTTTGGTTTTGTGGCATACAAGTCTTACGACTTATTACCTACGACTTGTTACTATTGGATTTCATTTTTCAATATAAAACATTCAAAATAGACAAAAAACTACAAAAAAAGACGAAAAATAATATAAAATTTGTTTAATTCGAATAAAAGTGCTAACTTTGCGAACTAATTGAGAAATAGTAAATTCTTTATATTTTTTATTAACTTAATATTAACCAAAACAAAAAGATTATGAGAAAGATTACTCTTTTCTTTGCAGCATTGTTAATTTCAATGACTGCATTTGCTGCCGATATTACAGGTGGCACAAAGTTGTATCTTAAACCAGGATCTGCTTGGACTCAAGGTAATGAGCGCTTTGCTGCTTATTTCTTTAATTCATCAACTAATGCTTGGGTAGGTATGACAGTTGAAGAAGACGGAAGTTCTTATTTGGCTGAAACTCCAGAAGGAACTTGGACAAATGTTATCTTCTGTCGTATGAATGGTTCTAATGCAACAAATGATTGGGGTGCTAAATGGGATCAAACAGAGAATTTGACCTATGATGGAACAAACAATTGTTATTCTATTGCATCTTCATCTAATGGTACTGGTACTGGTTCTTGGGGTGTTTATGCTCCAACTCCTACTACTTGGACTGTAGTCGGTGGTTCTATTGAATTATTTGGTGCTTCTTGGGATACAGGTAAAGTAGAGAATGACCTTACAGAAGGCGAAAATTCAGTTTGGACTAAATTCTACGACGATGTTCAACTTTCTGCTGGAGATATTGAATATAAAATCGCAAAAAATCATGCTTGGACAGAATCTTATCCTGGTTCAAATGCGAAACTCAACATCCCAGCTGCCGGTAAATATGATGTAACATTTACATTTAATGCTTCAACAAAAGCAGTTAACGCTGTTGCTGAAGAAGTTGTTGAGGCTCCAGCAATCACAGCAACATGGAGCATCGAAGAAGGTGCTGAACTTGAAAGCTTCACAGAAGCAACTATTACTTTTACAGGTGTTGATGCTGCTACTACAACATCAATGTACCCTGCATGTTTCTATACTGTGGCAGAAGATGGAACAACTACTTTAGTAGAAAATTATTGTACTGCAGGTGTTCTTGATAGAACTGCTACTGGTACATCAATCAAACTTTGGGTTGATGAAGAAACTGGATGTTACGAAGGCAAAATTACTGCTGGTAATTATCGTATCGTTCTTTCTGCTGGTATGGTTAAATTCAACAACGATAACAGCAATAAAAACACAGAAGAGTATGTATTGAACTTTACAATCAATAATGGAGAAGTTGCTCTTCCTGAAGTAGATGCGGTATATACTGTTAATCCTGAAAATAACGCTACAGTTACTGAAATCCGTGAAATCGTTCTTAACTTCACAGATTACGAGACAATCTCAGTCGCTGAACTTGATTTGAATATGGGAACAAATGTTCCACAATTCACTAAGTATGATGCTGATTTTGATTTGTATCAACCATGTGGCTATATCTTCTTCAAAGCTGATACAGCTTCTGCTAATGGACTTCGTCTTTATATCCCATCAGAATTTATGGGTACTGACGCTATCGCAGTTGAAGGTCAATATCAAATCGTAATCCCTGCTGGTGTAGTTACATTCTCTGATGGTATCAGCAAAGCTATCACTTTGAACTATACAGTAAAAGCTGCTCCTGCAACTGTAACTAAACAATTTACTTATAGCCACACTTTTGCAAGTGGTGATTTAGGTTCAGATGGTTCTCCTTTGGCTACAACAACATTATCTGATGTAGCTTGGAATTTTGCTATGACTGGTTCGACTTATCTTGGTTGGGATAGCAATAATGGTAAAGGTCTTCAAATTGGTAAATCTAAAGAGCCTGCTACATCTATTGTTCTTTCTACAAATGGTATAGAAGGTAAGATTACTAAGGTCGTAGTTAATACATGTGGTGCAAGTGGTGTTAACACTACTTTTGATGTTAAAGTAAATGGTGTTGCTTATACTCCTGCTTCAGCTACATTAACTACAACTGCTACAGACTATGAATTTACTGGCGCTGAAACTGGTGAAATCGTTTTAACTTGGACTAATCAAGGTAAGGGTCTTTATATTAAATCAATCAATATTGAATATGAAAAAGAAGTTGCAGCTGATGCTGTAGATGCACCTGTATTCTCTGTTGAAGGTGGTGTTAAAGAAGAGGCATTTAATCTTGAGTTGACTTGTGCAACTGCTGATGCTGAAATCTACTACACTCTTAATGGTGGTGAAGAAACTAAATATACAGCGGCTATCAATATCGCTACAACAACAACAGTAAAAGCATGGGCTGTTAAAGGCGATAAGAAAAGTGATGAAGTAACTGCTACTTATACATTCATTGAATACATCGAAAATGCAACAATCGCTCAAGTGCTTGCTGCTGAACCTTCTGACTATGTATGGTACAAAATGACAGGTGTTATTGATAGTTTATATAACACAACTTATGGTAACTTCTATTTCGTAGATGGACAAGATACAATTATTGTTTATGGTCTTACAGCTACTAAAGTTGCTCCAAACAACGATAAATCGTTTGCTTCTTTGAATCTTGTAGAAGGCGATAAAATTACAATTTGGGGTACACGTTCTGCATTTAATGGTAAACCTCAAGTAGGTGGTCCTGCTTATTTCGTTGAAAAAGTAGAAGAACCAGTTGAACCAACACCAACTATCGTTGAAGGAATAAAACTTTATGTTCAATTCCCAACAGCTTATTCTGTATTGCAATCTTCAGTAACATTTGGTAAAAAAGCTACAGGTGGCAAATTGAGCCCTGTTAAACGTGGAATGTCTATTGGTGGTGGTACTATTGGTGGCGGTACAACTACAGGTACAGCAATGACTAAAGTTGATGCTGAAAATGGTGTTTGGGAAGTAGTTGCTCCTGCTGGAACTTCTGATTCTCTCTTTAGCGTAGTATTTTCAATGAAAGGTTATACTACAGCTTGTAATATTGCTGATCTTAAATATGATGGCGAGCATAATCTCTTCACATTGTCAAGTGATTTTACATTTGATATTCGTAGAGGTGGTACAGCAACAGAAGCTAATGGTACTTGGGGTGTATATCCTTTCCCAGCTCCTGCTATCACAGCAACATGGAGCATCGAAGAAGGTGCTGAATTAGAAAGCTTCACAGAAGCAACAATTACATTTACAGGTGTAGATGCTGCTACTACTACAACAATGTACCCTGCATGTTTCTATAAAGTTGCAGAGGACGGAACAACTGCTTTAGTAGAAAATTATTGTACTGCAGGTGTTCTTGATAGAACTGCTACAGGCGCATCAATCAAACTTTGGGTTGATGAAGAAACTGGATGTTACGAAGGCAAAATTACTGCAGGTAACTATCGTATCGTTCTTTCTGCTGGTATGGTTAAATTTAATAACGATAACACTAATAAGAATACAGAAGATTATGTATTGAACTTCTCTATTAAAGGTTCAGATACTCCAGCTCTTGAAGAAATCGATGCTGTTTACACTGTTAATCCAGAAAACAATGCAATTGTAACTGAAATCCGTGAAATCGTTCTTAACTTCACAGGTTATGAAACAATTGCTGTTGCCGAACCTGATATGGCAACTGGTAGAAATATTCCAACAGTTTATTTCGAAGAAGAATTAACAGGCTCAATGATGCCTGCTGGTTACATTATGTTCAAAGCTGATACAGCTTCTGCTAATGGTCTTCGTCTTTATGTAGATCCTGCATATACAGGCGGTGCTGAATCATACGCAGCAGAAGGTAAATATGCTATTAACATCCCTGCTGGTGTAGTTACATTCTCTGATGGTATCAGCAAAGCTATTACTTTGAACTATACAGTTAAAGCTGGAGAAGTAGGACCTGAAATTACAGAAATGGAAGCTAAAAATGCGTATGCATACGATGTTAAGGTTGAAACTAATGATGATAAAACAGCTGCAACAGTATCATATCGTTTGAATGCTCCTGCAGTAGCGGTTAAAGTTTATGCTAAGGTAGAAGGCGAAATAGTTAAGGCTGTAGAAGGCACAACTATTTGTCGTTATGCAGATGGTGTAGCAGACAACTTGAATACAGTAGAAGTAAGTCTTGAAGGTCTTGAAGAATATGCAGGTAAAGCTGTTACATTCGCAGTTGAAGTAACAGGTACATTGGTTGAAAATCCAACACTTGTTCCTGTAAGTTATGGATTCTATCATTCACAAGGCGTAGATGTTGATGTAAACCCAGAAAGTGAATTCTTTGGACGTGCTTATGTAACAGAATGTGCACCTGATGGTATTGGTAAAGATTATCACTCATCAATTACAGGTCAAGGTCTTTATGCCTTTGATGCATTGTTAGCTCCAATTGCTAATAAAGATGGTAATTATGGTTTCAAAGGCGGATTGACTACAGATGCAACTAGCAAAGACCCACGTAAAGTTCGTATTTCTGAAGATGGACGCGTTTTCTTGACTCGTCAAGCTATCACAGGAGTTTCTCCTCTAGTAGAAGTAAATCCTGCAGATTTGAATGCTAATTTTGCAGACGTATTTGTTGACTTTACTCACGATGCAGAAACTTATGAATTGAAAACAGCAGATGGTAAATACATGGCATCTCCAAACATCGCATTTGATGTTAAAGGTCAAGGTGAAGATCTTAAAGTATTCATGTTGTCAACAACCAAAGCTGGTATCGCTTACAACCCACGTGGTAACTTTGCTAAAGAATATAATTTAGGAACATCAACTACATGGAGCGCAGAACCTTCTGCTACTATTGATGCATTGGATACTCTTACACATTATACAGTTAATTATTTAGGCGTAAGTGTAGAATACGATAACGAAGGAGGTATTTGGTATGCTCAATACCGTGGTACTCCAAAAGAATCAGAACCAACTCTTATTCACGTAAATGCTCAAGGCGTAGAAGACTATAAAGATTTCACTTTTGTTTCACGTTCTTCTGCTATTCGTTTCAACAATGACTTCTCTCTCTTGGCTATAGCTGGTAATGGAGGTAAAAAATGTACAATCTTCAAAGTAGAGAAAGATGCAGAAGGCAAACCTGTATTGAACAAACAATACGAATTTGCAGTAAATGGAAACAACATTAACGATATGGCATGGGACTATGCAAACAACCTTTATATTGTAAACTCATCAAGTGAGCTTCTCTATATGTATGCTATGCCACGCGAAAGCGCAGTTGTAACAACTCCTGCAGCTGAACGTTATTCTGTTAAGATGCCGATGCCAATGGAAGTAGAGTTCGAAAATATCGCAGCTATCTACGAAATGGGTATGTGGGATATGGCTTATTACGAAAGTTATAGCAACTATGAAGTAGTAGCTCTTCTTAAATCACAACCAACAGTTGTTGATAAAGTTGTAACTTCAGGTATGATGGGTGGCAATATGAACAACTATTACCTCAATGATGGTACAGGCGTTATTGTTCTTCAAGCTGAAGGCGATCGTTATGAACCTATCACAGATGAAAATTGGGAAGTTATTGGTTGGGATACAATTTCTGGTCTTAACATTGAAGTTGGTAAAAAACTTCCTGTTGATTTCATGGCAAATATCGACTTCAAAGTTGTAACAGATGAAGAAACTTGGTTGCCAACAGGCGAAGTTTATGGTGCTCCAGTTATGACATTTGTTCCAAAAGCAACAGGTGAAGTTATTGTTGACGAATATGGTTGGGAAACAATCGTAACTGAATCAAATGAAGAATTTGCTGCTCGTTGCGAAGCAAGTGATTTCGTAGAAGAAGCTGTTGAAGCTAATCTTGATGATGTTCTTGCTAACCGTATTGATTATGCAGGTAAATTGTTAGTATTAGATACAACTGCTAATTATTATGCAGAATCTAATCCTTATATGGGAACTATGTCTGCTTATATGTTCTGGAATGCAGAAGAAGCATTTGATGTAGAAACTTACGAAGAGGAAGGCACAACAGTTGTTTATGTATCACCAAAATACACAGAAGACTATAACAACTTTGCTGGTAAATTGTTTAATGTTAATGGCGAAGAACTTCCTGAAGCTGCACTTGCTACTGCTGCAACAATCAATGTAGTTAATGCTCGTTTCGACTGGAACTCTATCGCACAAGGTCAAACATTAGTTGTTAAAGAAGGTTGGTCAGTTGAAATTCCACAAGGTCCACAAGACAACGTAGAAAATGGCGAACTTGTAGTTAACATCTATTCTAACAATGGTTCAGTATATGTAGAAACAGAAGCAGGCGCAATGATTGAAGTTTACACAGTAAATGGTCTTCGTGTATATGCAGGTGTTTCTAACACAAATACAACTATTATCAATGGATTGAACACTAACATTGCTATCATCCGCGTAAACGGTGAAACATATAAAGTGTTTGTAAAATAATCTTATAGTAACGAGTAATGAGTAGCGAGAAGTGAGATTTTGTCTTGCAAATCTCGAAAGTTACGAGTGAATATTAAATAGTAGAGGCGCAAATATTTGCGCCTCTATTTTTTATCAGATAGTAAAAAAAATAGAATTACCTTAAATGGGTAATTCTATTTTTGTATTTAGGAGTGTTTCCATTGTGTATTCGTAGCCGATGTTGAATATGTCCTCGAAGTGGTCGGTGTCGAACATACCATATTGTTTGGCTTCGTCGGGTTCGAGTACGAGGTTGCATATTTTCTTTTCTGGTACGGTGCTGGACTGTATCGAAAGATTGTATATTCGCTCAAGTATTTGTGTGGCAGAATGTACTGTGTTATCGTAGCGAATAGGGTTGACATGGCAGCCTATGAGAAATCGGCATTGAGAGCGAATGAGCGATGCAGGCATGTTGTTGAATATGCCTCCATCGACATATACTTTGCCATCAATCTCTTTGGGCGTTAGGAAGATTGGTACTGAGGCAGAGGCTACTATCTTTTCGATTAGCGGTCCTGATGAAAATATAGCATTTTCGCCAACGGTGAGTTCGGTAGCATTGATGTATAGAGGTAACTTTAGTTCTTCAAATGTTTTTGCAGTAATAGCTTCGCTAATCATTTTCTCGAACTTTTTGGTACTGAGCAGACCTTTCTTTGGACGTATGAAATTGACATAGTCCATAAATTTGGTTTGCTTGAAAAAATAGCATATTTCGTCGGGAGTTTTGCCGTCGGCATATAGTGCTGCGACAATAGCTCCTGCGCTTACGCCAGAGAGTACTTGTGGGCGCAAACCATATTCTTCAAGGGCTTTTAGTACCCCTGCATGAGCCAATCCTTTGGCTCCTCCTCCACTTAAAGTTAGTCCTATGCGATACATTTTTAGAGTTGAGATTATAGCTTTTATAGTTATTATAGTGACAATAGTCTCTATAGTTACTATAGCTACTATAGTTTTTATAACTACTATAGTCGTTATAGTTTTATAGTGTTGTTAATAGCCATGCGAGATATATGCCATAGATTGTTAGCATTGCGATGCCTTCGATGCGATTGATGTTGCGTTTGCGGCTTATAGCAATGAATAAGAGAAGGAGCAAACTGCTACCTGCTGCCATTGCAGCATCGATTTGTAGGTTTTCGTGGCTAGGTAATGGGCGAATAGTAGCGCTTATGCCAAGTACGAAGAAAACATTGAAGATATTTGAACCGATAACATTGCCAATAGCAAGGTCAGTATTCTTTTTATATGCAGCCATAGCAGACGTTGCAAGTTCGGGTAGTGAGGTGCCGAGTGCAACGATAGTTACGCCGATGACAGCTTCGCTGATTCCCCACGATTTAGCTATTGTTACGGCATTGCTAACAATGAGTTCTCCTCCAATAATAAGTCCTGCTAAACCGAAAACAATTAACAAAATGGCTTTCCATATTGGCATAGCTTCGTAGCTTTCGGTAGAGGCTTTATCGCGATTGTGAAGGCCTTGATATATTGTATATGAACAAAAGCAGATGAATATGGCGAGTAGCATTATACCATCGATGCGAGATACTCCGTTGTGTGATTCGCCAAGGTGGAGTAAGCCGAAAAAGTTAGTGCCAAGTAAAAGCACAGCAAGTCCTGCTAATACACTGAGAGGTATTTCGATGCGGTAGGTAGATTGTTTGCAGGCAACAGGGAATATTGTTGCTGAAATACCGAGAATGATGAGTGTGTTGATGATATTGCTACCAAGTATGTTGGTGAGAGCAATATCGGAAGAGCCTTCGGTAGCGGCTACTATGTTGACAACTAATTCGGGAGCAGATGTACCAAATGCGACTATAGTAAGACCGATTACAAGGTCGGAAATATTGAGACGTTTAGCTAAACCTGAAGCGCCATTGATAAGCCAATCAGCTGAAATTGTTAATAGGGCAAAGCCTATGATTAATAGTACGTAGTTCATTTTTTAGTTTAGGGGGTTAATGGTTAGGGAGGTATAGTTGCTATAGATTCTATAGCTACTATAGCCACTATAGCCACTATAGCCACTATAGATTCTATAGTCACTATAGTTGCTATAGTCATTATAGTTAATCTTTAATTTGTTTTAGTGCTTCGATAACTGTTTCGTCGGTGGTGTAGAGAAGAGGGTAGAAGCCTTCGTCGCCGAGGATATTGCGCACTATGTATGAGTTTATGTGTTCGTTGATTAGTTTGCGTGATGTACGTTTGTCGTTATTTGTGCCTGTTATGCCCTCTTTTGTCGCGTATGCTTCAAGTTGTTCGAAAAGATTGAGCGATGCAAGGTGTTTATTGAGCGATTGCCAATCGGTGTATTGTTTGAGTTCAGCGCGATGTGCTTCGGTATATTTCAACGCAAACTTGTAGATAAGAGCTTTGTTTACTAATTTAGTAAAGTAAGGAGTGATGTCGGATGTGTCGCGAGGGACGAATATGTCGGGCATGATGCCACCTCCGCCATAGACAATACGACCGTTTTTGGTGTAATATTCTACAGAGTCGGCAAGATGGATAGAGTCGGCATTGAAGAATTCGCCATGTAGATAGCGATTCCAAATGTCGGTTTCGTAGTCTTCGGCTTTGCCACGAGTGTAAGGTTTTTGGATGCAACGACCTGAAGGTGTATAGTAGCGTGCGATAGTGAGACGAGCTTGACTGCCATCGCTAAAATTGAAAGGTTGTTGCACTAGCCCTTTGCCAAAAGAGCGACGCCCGATGATTGTAGCGCGGTCGTTGTCTTGCATAGCCCCTGCAAAGATTTCGCTTGCAGAACCAGACCATTCATCGATAAGCACGATAAGAGGTGTGTTTTTGAAAGAACCACTACCTGTAGCTTTGATATCGTAACGAGGATAAGCACGACCTTCGATATATACGATTAGTTCTTCGCGATTTAGGAATTCGTTAATCATATTTACTGCAGCATCGAGATAACCGCCCGAATTGCCACGTAGGTCAACAATGAGATTTTGCATGCCTTGGGCTTTGAGTTTAGCAAGACCTGTTAAAAATTCAGAGTAAGTGTTGGCTCCAAAAGAATTGACTGCTATAAAACCAGTTGCGGGAGTAATCATATAAGCAATATCGACACTGTGTACTGGAATATCTTCGCGAGTGATGTCGAAATATAGAGTTTCTGGGGTGCCACGACGCACAATGCCGAGGCGAACTTTTGAATCTTTAGGACCACGGAGTTTTTTGAATACCTTTTCGTTGTTTATCTCTTTACCTACGAAAAGAGTGTCGTTGACTTCAGTTATGCGGTCGCCAGGAAGGAGTCCTGCACGTTCGGATGGGCCTCCAGAGATTACATCGACTATGTATATTGTGTCTTCTTGGATGTTGAATTGCACACCAATACCCGAAAAAGAGCCTTCGAGTTGTTCGTTGGCAGCCTCAAGGTCTTCTTTTGGAATGTAGCTTGAGTGGGGGTCGAGTTGGTTGAGTGCGGTGATAATTACAGCCTCGTTGACTTGAGCAATGTCGATAGTATCGACGTATGCGCGGTCGATAATATTTAAAAGCTCGGTTACTTTGTTTGAAGCAGCGTTATTACCCTGTAGTTTAGAGCTGATATCGCCGAGCATGGTTTGTGTAGAGCGGGCAGATATTATATAACCGAGAACTACGCCAAAAGCAAGAGTTATGGCGATAATTATAGGAAGGAATTTTTTCATTTTGCTTTAATTTTTATAGTTGCTATAGCTGCTATAGATACTATAGCTACTATAGTTTCTATAGTTATTTTTAAATTTCTACAAAAACAACTTCGATGCCAGCGCGTTGGAGTAGTTCGATTCCATCACGGATGCGGTATTCTTCGCCATAAACAACGCGAACGATGCCAGATTGGATGATTAGCTTAGCGCACTCGATACAAGGTGATGCTGTAACGTAGAGAGTTGCGCCATCGCTACTATTGCCAGAGCGGGCTACTTTAGTTATAGCGTTAGCTTCGGCGTGAAGTACGTATGGGAGTGATGTGTTGTTGTCGTCTTCGCAGTTGTTCTCGAATCCAGAAGGTGTACCATTGTAGCCATCAGAGATAATCATTTGATTTTTAACGAGCAGTGCACCTACTTGGCGACGTTTGCAATATGAATTTTCAGCCCAAATGCGAGCCATACGCATATAGCGTTGATCGAGTAGTTCTTGTTTTGTTGCCATATTTTTTAATGTGGAATTAGGAATGAGAAATTAGGAATGTTTTAATTATTCAACTTGTCATATATTTTTTGCCAGCGTTCTGGGGTGATTTTTGCGCCGATTTCTTCGATTACTTGTGCTGCACAAAGTGTGCCGATTTCGGCGCAACGATTGAGAGGTAAATTGTTGGCATAGCCATATAGGAAACCAGCGGCATATACATCGCCTGCACCTGTGGTGTCAATAGCTTTCACTTTTTCGGCTAGTACGTGGTATAGTGTTTCGCCTTGTTTGATGTATGAGCCTTTTGCACCAACTTTGACGATGGCTAAAGAGGCTTGTTGTGCAATTGCGTGAATGGCTTGTTCGGCAGGGAGTTGTGTGAATGCTGTAGCTTCTTCTTCGTTGGCAAATACGATATCTACATATTTTGATACGAAATCTTGTAGGAATTCGATATTTTCGGCTACGACGTTGTAACTTGCAAGGTCGATTGAAACAGTGAGCCCAGCCTCTTTGGCAAGTTGTCCTGCACGAGTAATAAGATTATAATTCTGTACAAGATAGCCTTCGATGTGGAGAATGTCATATTGGCGGAAGATGTCGATATTGAGGTCTTCGGCACTAAGAGTTACTGCAGCACCGAGATAGGTTGCCATGGTGCGTTCAGAATCGTTAGAAATTAGCACATTGCAACGACCTGAAGGCAAGTCAGATTTTAGAAGATGAGGAGTTACGCCATTGTTGTTTAGGTCTGTGGCATAGAAATCACCGATTTCATCGCACCCTACTTTACCAATAAACCCGACATTACAGCCGAGGCGAGCAAGGGCGACAGAGGTGTTTGATGCGGAACCTCCAGTAGCAACATGTTTGTTGAGAAAAGATGTGGTTTCGGCTATGCAACGCATCGTTGATTGGTCGATGAGTTGCATACTACCTTTCGGTAGGTTGAGTTTGTGGAGAGACTCGTCGTTTGGAAGTTGGACAAGAATGTCAACAAGAGCATTACCGATGCCGAGTATTTTTTTCATAAATTTTATTAATTAGACTTATTAAACTAATTAGTCCAATTGGGCTAATTAGTTGTTTTTAACAAAAAAAGCCTGATAGACAAGTGTCTTACAGGCTTTTCTTGCGCTCTCCCTCTTGGACTTGAACCAAGGACCCTCTGATTAACAGTCAGATGCTCTAACCAACTGAGCTAAGGAAGAATGTACTTTTAAACTATTGCTCTCCCTCTTGGACTTGAACCAAGGACCCTCTGATTAACAGTCAGATGCTCTAACCAACTGAGCTAAGGAAGAATGCTTTATTAAGTGCTGAGGTGTTACCCTCAATTGCTCGGCAAAGTTACTGCTTTTTTTTGAATTGACAAAATATTTTTTGTAAAAAAGTTTATTATTTATGTAATTTGTTGATTTACAGTAGTTGTTTTTGCCTTAAAAAGCATAAAAAAGCAGATTAAATGCCGTTTAATTGATGTTTAAAAGTTGTTTTAGTGCTTTACCTGTATGTGATTTTTCGCATTTTGCTACTTTTTCGGGTGTTCCGCACACAACTATGTTGCCTCCGCGAGTACCACCTTCGGGTCCGATATCAATAATGTGGTCGGCACATTTTATGACATTTAGGTTGTGTTCGATGATGAGAACCGTGTGTCCGCGCTTGATTAAGGCGTTGAGTGCAGTCATGAGTTTGCGTATGTCGTGGGTATGAAGTCCGGTAGTAGGTTCGTCGAATATGAAGAATGTGTGTTCTTGTGATTCTTGAGATAGATAGTAGGCGAGTTTGACACGTTGGCTTTCGCCACCAGAGAGAGTGCTTGAACTTTGACCGAGTCGGACATAGCCAATACCTACATCTTGTAATGGTTTCAGACGTTTTATAATTTTCTTTGTAGTGCTATCTGGGTGAGCTTCGAAGAATTCGATGGCTTGGTTGACAGTCATTTCGAGTACGTCGTGGATATTTGCACCATGGAATTTGACATCAAGAATGTCGTTTTTAAAGCGTTTGCCGTGGCAAGCTTCGCAAGGGAGTACGAGGTCAGCCATGAATTGCATAGGTACGGTTACAGTACCTTCGCCTTGACATACAGGGCAACGACCACCATCGACGTTGAAAGAGAAGTGGGCAGGTGTGAAGCCCATTTGTTTTGAGAGTTGTTGGTCGGCAAAGAGTTTGCGAATGTCGTCGTAGGCTTTGAGATAAGTAACAGGATTAGAGCGGCTTGATTTGCCTATAGGGTTTTGGTCGACAATTTCTACTGCCTTCACGAGGTGGAGACTACCTGTTAGAGATCCATAATGTACCTTTTCTTCAGTTTGTAGGTCGAGAGCACGGCGGAGGGCATTGTAGAGTACATCACGTACAAGACTACTTTTGCCTGAGCCAGAAACACCTGTTACGGCAGTCATTATGCCGAGTGGGAATTTGACGTCGATGCCTTTGAGGTTGTTTTGAGTTGCACCTTTGATTTCTATATAGTTAGACGAGCGACGACGTGATGTTGGGATTGGAATTTCGAGGTCGCTGGTGAGGTATTTTAGGGTGTAAGATTTTTTTAATGCACAATTCACAATGCACAATTCACAATTATTAGCGTTGTCATTTGGGCAAATATAATTTTTATCATCATTTATTTGATTTTTATTTTGCATTATGCATTGTGCATTGTGCATTGTTAAGACCACTTCACCGCCATGGCGACCTGCTTCGGGACCGATGTCGATGATGTAGTCGGCAGCGCGCATGATTTCTTCGTCGTGTTCGACAACTATTACGGTATTGCCAAGTTGTTGTAGTTGGCGTAGGACCTTGATAAGTCGTTCGGTGTCACGTGGATGAAGTCCAATGCTTGGTTCGTCGAGAATATATAATGAACCAACAAGAGCAGAGCCGAGAGAAGTGGCGAGGTTGATACGTTGACTTTCGCCACCAGAGAGAGTGTTGCTTTGGCGATTGAGTGTAAGGTATTCAAGACCTACGTCCATGAGGAATTGAAGTCGAGTAGTGATTTCGCGAATAAGTCGTTTTGCAACTTCAGCTTCGTGCTCAGGTAGTTGTAGAGATGTGATGAATGTGTATAATTCGTTGATAGGTAAATCAACTAATTGACTAATAGATTTACCATTGATTTTGACATAATTTGCCTCTTTGCGTAGGCGTGTGCCATGGCAATCGGGGCAAAGAGTTTTACCACGATAGCGAGAGAGCATTACGCGGTATTGGATTTTATATTGCTGAGATTCAATTTCTTTGAATAGGTCGTTGAGCCCCATAAAGTATTGGTTGCCTGTCCATAAGAGTTGTTTTTGAGCGTCGGTGAGTTGGAAGTAAGGTTTATGGATAGGGAATTTGAATTTTTCGGCATGGAGTATGAGGTCGCGTTTACCTTGTCCCATGACAGCACCTCGCCAAGGCATTACGGCGTCTTGATAAATGCTGAGTGATTGGTCGGGGATTACGAGGTCGGGGTCGATGCCGAGAATTTTGCCAAAGCCTTCGCAAGTGGGGCATGCACCGAGTGGATTGTTGAACGAGAACATGCGCTCGGAAGGAAGTTCGAATGTTATTCCATCGGCCTCGAAGGCTTTTGAGAATTCGGTGTATTGCCATTCATCGCCCTCTTTGTGAGCAACGGTGCAGTAGTCTTTGCCTTCGAAAAAGGCAGTTTCGATTGAGTCGTAAAGGCGATTGCGGAGTTCGTTAGAAGAGTTGGCTGTTACGCGGTCAATAACGAGGTAGAGTTTAGAGTTTAGAGTTGAGAGTTTAGAGTTGAGAGTTTGTGTACTCTTTCGTCCTTCTGATACCTCTTCTAATTTAGGTGAAGAGTTTTGAGTGGAGTTGACCCCCTCCGCCCTTTGGGCTTGTTCCCCTAAAACAGGAAGACAATTATCTGCGTTGTCGGATAATATATCGGAGATGCGGATGAATTCACCGTTATGCATTAGGCGGGTGAAGCCTTGAGAGTGCAGAGTTGAAAGTTTAGAGTTTAGAGTTGAGAGTTGAGAGTTGCTTTTGTCTGATTTAGTGGGATTTTGTCTTGTATCTCGTGTCTCGTATCTCGTGTCTCGTGTCTCGTATCTCGTGTCTATTAAAGGTACAAGTAGTACGGCGGTAGTGCCTTCGGGGAGGGAGATGATGTGTTGAATTACATCATCTACGGTATGGCGTTTTACCTCTTTGCCTGATTTTGGTGAATAGGTATGGCCAATGCGTGCAAAGAGGAGTTTGAGATATTCGTATATTTCGGTAGTAGTGCCGACAGTTGAGCGTGGGTTGTTGTTTATAACCTTTTGTTCGATAGCGATGGCAGGTGGTATGCCCTTGATCATATCGACCTCAGGTTTGTTCATGCGTCCGAGAAATTGGCGGACATAACTTGATAGCGATTCGACATAACGACGCTGACCTTCGGCGTAAATAGTGTCGAAAGCAAGCGAAGATTTACCAGAGCCAGAGAGACCTGTAATGACAATGAATTTATTTCGAGGAATTTCGAGGTCAATGCCTTTAAGGTTGTGGACTCGGGCGTTTTTTATGATAATATTTTCGTTTTTTTCTTTCATTATTTTCTGTTTTAACAGAAGTACATATTTTTGTTTATGGGCTTGTGAGTTTTAAGTTGGATTTTTTGATTTTGGTGAGGATAATTATTTATTTGAGTACAAGCCTTGTAATTGATTGGTTTGGAATGTATGTACTTGAAAAAATAAATTTAGCCGTAGGGAATTTTGGGTGGCAAAATAAATTAGTTGTCCTATAGAATTAGGTATGTACTTATGTTTAAATTCAAAAAATTATTTTTCGATTTTGAGGATTGTGCCTAATTCGGGATTAAAGTGTATCTTGGCTGTTTTATTGTTAGTGATATTTGCGTTGAGATGTGTAGTGTAACCGAATTGAGCAATAGGGAGGGTTGTTTGTGTAGTTAATTCGGGACTTTCGATTAAGATTTTAGCTTTGCCAGGCACGTTGTAGTAGAAACCTTTAGGGGCTTTTTCTTGTTTTGGGTCGGTGAGGGGAGCATTGTAATAAGTGCCTTTGATATTGAGATAGATAGGCTCGCCGATGACATTGCTTGCGTCAGTAAGGCCTTCGGTACTACTTATGCGGGCTATTACATAATTTTTGAGATCATCGTCAGGAGTAATTCGGTATTCTTTTGTAACAGTGTAAGTTGTACTTTTGCCGATGAAGAATGCGAGTAGTTCTGCTTCTTCGTGGTCGAGTTGAGCGAGCATGGTTTTAAGGGCTTCACCGTCGGGTAGTTGTTCGAGGTCGGCAGTGAGTAGGGCAGTACGACTTTCGCGGATACGATAGATTTGACGAGCTACCATTTCTGCCATTTTAGGAATTGAGGTAGAAACAAGAGCGTCTTCGTTAAGTACAGAGTAGTCGAAAGAGAGAGTTTTGTTGAATTTGTCTGACTTGTCTGACTTGTCCGACCTGTCTGACTTGTTTGACAAAAGGTTCACCCCAACGATAATATTGTCGTGGGTGTATGTGATGTTATTGGCGATGCCACGATTGTCAATTGCTACTTGGAATGTGCGATTAGGATCGGCAATGGCGTTAGTTTTGATTTCGATGTTGTCGATTTGCCAAGTTTCGTTGTTGATAGTTATGATTTCTTTTGTTGCGAGATAGCGTTCTGCATATTGGTAGAATGGTCCTGGTTTCTCGATTGTATGACGAGCTGTAATCACGATGTTTAGCTCGGTTTTTGGAAGAGAATATGTGATGCCGTTGAGTTGGTCTTTGGAGGCATCGAACGGAATAACAGATGTTTGAGCTAAAGAGATGAATGAAAGTGAGATTAGGCTTAGCGCTAAGATGAAATGTTTCATAATTGTGATATTTTTTGTAATAATTTGCAAAGATACTTATTTTAATTCATAATTCATAATTCATAATTAATAATTTTTGTTAAATTGATGTGCCTTTTTCTTTTTTATATATCCAACTTTTTTCGTAACTTTGCAAAAATGTTTTTGAAATATGAAAATAGTGATAATCAATGGACCTAACTTGAATTTGTTGGGTATTCGTGAACCGGAAAAATATGGTTTTAGGAGTTTTGAAGATTATTTGTTAGAGTTGCGTACGAGATTTGAGGGGTGTGAGTTGGAGTATTATCAGTCGAATGTTGAGGGCGAGATAATCAATAAATTACAAGAGGTGGGTTTTTCGGTTGATGGAATCGTATTGAATGCGGGTGGATATACGCATACTTCGGTGGCGATAGCTGATGCTGTGGCGGCAATTAGTGCGCCTGTGGTTGAAGTGCATATTACGAATATTTATGCGAGAGAGGAGGAGAGACGTGTGTCGTTGTTGTCGAAGGCTTGTGTGGGTGTGATTTCGGGGTTTGGTTTGGAGTCGTATCGTTTGGCGGTGGAGTTTTTAGTAGGGAATAAGGAATAGGGAATAAGGAATAGGGAATGTTTTGATTTTAATTTGTTTAGTGTTTGAAGGATTGAAATGTTAATTTTGGAGTTTGAAAAATAATTTTTTTTTGTTTTGTGATTAAACTTTTTGATAGATTGTGTGTCTATCGTGATAGAATAACCTAATCGGCGTGGGTTAGCAGAAACACTCTTGGGAGGTTGCGAACCTGAGGGTGTTTCATTTGAATTAGGAATTAGGAATGGGGAATGAGGAATTAGGCAATTGTTTGAAATTTAATTGTTTATATATAATGAAAAAGATTTTGTTTTTTATGGTGGCTATGTTTGCTGTGATGGCAATGGAGGCTGCTGTGGTAAAAGGAAAGATTGTTGATGCAGGAGGTGCTGCATTGGATTTTGTGAATGTCAAGTTAACTTCGAAAACTGATAATGCATCGGTCTATGGTGCTATATCGGATGAGAATGGGCAGTTTGCTGTTGAGGGTGTGTCTGCAGGTGAGTATGAATTAGATATTACGTTTGTTGGTTATCAGACAATTAAACGTAGTATTACGATTAAGTCGTTGAATGAACAAGTGGCATTGGGTAAATTGGTGTTGCGCGAAGATGCTAAGATGTTGGGTGAGGTGGAAGTTGTAGGACAGGCATCGCAAATGCGATTTGATATAGATAAAAAAGTGTTTAATGTGGATCAAAACTTGGCAGCATCGGGAGCTTCGGCATCGGAGATGTTGCAGGGTATTCCATCGGTAGATGTTGATAATGAGGGAAATGTGTCTCTCAGAAATTCAACGAGCGTTGAGGTGTGGATAAATGGTAAACCAAGTGGTTTGACTGAAGAGAATCGTGCTCAGATATTGGAGCAAATGCCTGCGGGAAGTATTGAGGCAGTGGAGATTATCACAAATCCATCGGCAAAATTCAACCCAGAAGGAACAGCAGGTATTATCAACCTTGTGTTGAAAAAAGACCGTAAAGCAGGTTATTACGGCTCGGTGTCGGCTGGCGGTATGTATAATATTGGTTCGCCAGCACCTGGAGCGCATGTAGGAGCTAACTTCAACTATAATAGTAGTTTAGTTGATTTTTACGCTAATATTGGTTTGCGCTATATGAATCATGAGTCGGAGAATTATACCGATCGTTATTCGTTTGAGCGATTGGCGATGGATTCGTATGACGATGTGCGTGAACAATGGGGCGATACAATATCGTTTTTGAATACATTGTCGGATAGTCGTAGAAACTTTTGGGGATTGTTTGCTCGTGTTGGTGCTGATTTTCACATAAATGACAAAAATTCTATTGGTATTTCGTTTATGGGACATGGCGGTAGCAATGGTTCTCGCAACTTAAACACTTATACACGAGTGGATTGGGCAGGAATGGATACAACAATCTATGAGCGTGAAAATCATCAGACAGGTATTCGTCCGTCGTATAATGTGTCGTTAGATTATGTGTATGAGATAGATAAAAAGGGTTCTGAGGTGAGAACAAGTATTGAGTATTCGGGTCATCAACGTTCGGGCGATTATGTGTATGAGCAACGAGCAATAGAGGGATGGAGTCCAGAATATACTCAAATACAACGTCAAAATGGTAAAAATCAGAGCACACGTTATAAGTTGGATTACACACAGAAGTTTGGTCAAACTATGAAATTAGAGGCTGGACTTTATGGTTCATGGCAACAACGATTGTCGCCATCGCGCGCTTGGAATATGGAGGGAGAAGATAGTTTGTTGATTCAATTTAATGATTTCGATTACGAAGAATGGATTGCTGCAATGTATGCAACATACGGAGCTAAATTTGGACCATTCAGTATGTCGGTAGGTTTGCGTGGTGAATACACAAATACATACGTGCGTACGCGTGACATTGAAGAGGAATCGGCATGGCAAGCTACTCGCAGAAGTTATTTCCAAGTCTATCCAACAGCATTTTTGTCGTATGCATTCCCTAATAATCATGAGTTGCAAGCCAATTATACACGACGTATCAATCGTCCACGTGGTCGTCAAATAAATGCTTTCCGTGATATGAGCGACTCAACAAATATCTCGTTTGGTAATCCTAATCTTGATCCAGAAATTTCGAGTGCAGTAGAGTTGAACTACTTGAAAACTTGGGATAACCATGCAATTTCGGCAGGTTTGTACTATAGATTTTCAGATAACGAAATGGAGCGAGTGAGATATTTGGGCGAAGATAATGTGATGTACACTACATTTGAGAACGTTGCTCGCCGTCAACGTGCAGGTCTTGAGGTGGTTGCAAAAAACAAAGTTACTAAATGGTTGAACTTGACCACTACCGTAAACTGCTATTATTCGGCAATGGATAGCGTGTTTTATGACACTGATTTGGATGGTACATTAGATTTACTCTATCCGTTCCAACAAAGTTTTTCATGGAATGCACGTATAATGGCTAACTTCTTGATACCTATGGGTTGGTCAGCTCAGTTGACAGGAATGTATCGTTCGCCTGACGTAGTGGCACAAGGTAAGTCAAATTCGCAATATACAATCGATCTTGGAGTGCGTAAAAGCTTCTTGGATAGAAAATTGAACCTTGCATTGTCGGTTCGAGACTTGTTGAATTCTCGTCGTTGGGCAAGTACCACTTGGGGCGATAACTTTTGGCAATACTCATCGCATGAGCCACGTGGCACAATGTTCTCGTTGTCGTTGACATACAATTTCGGTAGTATGCGCGCTAAAAAACAACGACCACAATCTGGCGGAATGGATATGGGTGGCGATGGCATGGATGAAGGAATGGATTTTTAATGATGAGTGAGAGTAATCAAAATTTGAAATAATATAATTTTTGTAGTAGCAAAAATTAAATAGAAAAGGCAATAAGTCTAAGTCAAACTTGTTTGAACTGAGACTTATTGCTTTTTTTATTTTAAATTTATGTCAATAAATTTTGTTATGTAAATTTTGATTGCAGAGCGTAGTTAAAATCTTGAGCGTAGCGAAAAATTTTGTTTTTAAAGTTAAAATCTTGAGCGTAGCGAAAAATTTTGATTCTTGGGGTGTGTAAAGAATTTTTACTGCGAGTGTAAATTTTCTTTACATAATTTGTTTTAGGTGGAATGTGGAGTGGTTTGTTAATCAGTGGATTAATGTTTTGGCACGGGTAGTGATAGTTTTTATTGCAAAAAAGATTATTTTTTGTTATGAATAGAACTATTATTATTTTTTTGTTTGTATTATTTGCCGACTTTTTGTTGGCTCAACAGATTATGTCGCTCCGAGAATGTGTGGAGTATGCTATTGAACATTCGGTGAATGTTGAAATTGGGCGGATTGATATTGATGATGCACGAATAGCAAGACGAGAGGCAATATTAAAAGCATTCACGCCAACTATCGATGCAGGGACATACGCCTATTTGAATTTTGGGCGTAGTGTTGATCCTGAGACAAATACCTATTTGTCAACCACATCGTTTAATAATGGTTATTCGGTGTCGGGTAACATTGTGTTGTTTAATGGTTTTTCAGCTGTGAATAACATTAAAATTTCGAAGATAGCGATGAAAATGGGTGTTACGCAAGAGCAACAAATTGTGGATGAGTTGTGTTTGGCTGTGATTGAAGCATATTGTAATATGGCTTATTTCTCTCGTATGGTAGAGGTGGTCAGCGAACAAGTGAAGACTGCTTCTGATAATTTGTTGTTGGCTCAACGAAAAGAGCAATTAGGACAGAAGAGTTATGCCGATGTTGTGCAGTTGGAGGCTGAGCTTGCAGAGCGAGAATATCAATATATTACTATGAAAAATCAGCTGAATGATGCGATATTGATGTTAGAGGATTTGATGTTGTGGGAAGAACGGACTTGTTTGTCAATTCAGACAAGTCAGACTTTTCAGACATATTTGATAGATAGTATTGTTGAAATAACACATCATCCAGCAGTGGCATTAGCAGAATATAAGATGCAAAATGCAAAAACAGAATTGAACACAGCACGTTGGCGATTTGCACCATCGCTATCGCTTTCAGGTGGGTGGTCAACAAGTTATTATACTTATCCTAATACCAACGGTTATGTTGCAACTCCATACGCTCAACAATTTGTTAATAATGGTGGTGAGTATGTGCAATTGTCGTTGTCAATACCTATTTACGATGGATTGTCGCGTTATTCGAATATAGCCCGTAAGAAAAATGCTTATCGTAGGGCTGAGGCAGAGTATCGTCGTACGTTGCAAGAGGTAGAAAGTGAGGTTGAACGAGCTGTGCAAGATCGTGAAGGTTCGATAGTTGCTATGAAACAAGCCGATCGTAGAGTTAAGGCTCAAAAAGAAGCCTACAACATAAATACTAAAAAATTCGAACAAGGGCTTATCTCACCTCTCGAATTTAAGACATCATCAGATAATTATCTCAATGCTCAAGCTGAATATCTTAATGCCACACTGAAATATTTTATTAAAACGTGTGTAGTGAATTATTATAATGGAGTAAATTATTTAGAACAACTATAAACAATTTGATTATGGATAAAATTATTGAAAAGAAAAAGGGTATTGCACGTGCATTTACTTTGAAAGCAGTGCCATATTGGTTAGGTGTGGTATTTGCGATAGTAATTATTGTACTTGTTGCGCAAAGTGGCAGTGGTGTTATGCGTGTCGATTCTGCTACTTTAACTATTGTGGAGGTGGCAGAGGGTGAGTTTAATGACTACATCCGTCTCAGTGGACAAGTTCAACCGATGACAACAATTCAGATTTCGCCACTTGAAGGTGGAGTGGTACAGGAAATTATTGTTGAAGAGGGCGCACGGGTGCGAGCCGGCGAGCGTCTGTTGGTGCTTAGTAACGACAATCTCGACCTGCAAATTCTTAATTCAGAAGCCGAACTTGCCGAGAAAGAGAACCTTTTGCGTAATACACTTATCTCTATGGAACAACAAAAATTGAGTTTACGCCAAGAGCAATTGCAATTACAAACAGAAGTAGGGCAAATGAAGCGTGAGTTTGAGTCATTGCAACAATTATATGCCGAGAAATTGGTCGCACGCGAAGATTTTTTGCGAGCAGAAGAGAACTATAATCTTGCATCAAATAGGTTGCAACTGGTCAATGAACGAGCATATCAAGATAGTCTTTATCGTAGTGTGCAAGTAAGTCAGATGCAAGAGAGCCTTGCTAATATGCGATTGAATATGCAGATGATACGCCGTCGGAAAGATAATTTGACAATAAAAGCCCCTATTGATGGTGAGCTTGGATTGCTTGATGTAGTGTTAGGACAATCTATTGCGCAAGGGACAAAGATTGGGCAGATTAACGATGTAGGTAATTACAAAATAGAGGCTCAGGTAGATGAACACTATATCGATCGTGTGATGCCAGGTTTAGAGGCAGAATTTGAGCGTCGTGATGAGCAATTTCGAGCAGTAGTGCGCAAAGTTTATCCCGAAGTGCGCAATGGTAAATTCCGTGCCGATTTGAAGTTTGTTGGCACACAACCCGACAATATTCGTATTGGTCAGACATATTATTTGAATCTACAATTAGGTGAGCCCGAAGAGGCAGTGCTTGTGCCACGAGGAGCATTTTTTCAAACCACAGGAGGGCGATGGATTTATGTGGTTGATGCCGATGGCGAGGGAGCAACACGCCGAGAGATACGCATTTCGCGACAAAATCCACAATATTACGAAGTATTAGAAGGTTTGCAACCAGGCGAACGTGTTATCACTTCAGGATATGAGAAATTTGGCGATAGCGAAAGGTTGAAGTTTTGAGAGTTGAGAATAATGCGGGAATCTTAATAATTTTGGTAAAAAATAATGCGGGAATCTTAAGAATTTTGGTAGAAAATAATGCGGGAATCTAAAAAAAAAGGTTAAATATTTGCGTAATTCGCTGAAAAACATTAATTTTGCAACAAAATTTAAAAAGTGATTATGAATAGACGAGTATTTAAGCGAAAAATGTATCAGAAAATGCTTGAATGGAAGCATTCAGAACAAGGTGGAACTGCATTGTTAATAGAAGGGGCAAGGCGTGTGGGTAAATCAACTTTGGTAAATCAATTTGTAAGTAAAGAGTATAAAACAGCCATTATTATTGATTTTAATTTAGCTTCAGAGGAGGTTATTAGTTTATTCGATAATTTGATGGATTTAAATTTTATATTTTTTCAACTTCAGCGAATATATCATGTACAGTTGTTTGATAGACAGTCGGTTATAGTGTTTGATGAGGTGCAACGATGTCCTAAAGCACGTCAGGCAATTAAATATTTAGTGGCAGATGGAAGATATGACTATATAGAAACGGGTTCTTTGATTAGCATTCATCTTAATACAAAAGATATTACAATTCCAAGTGAGGAGCGACGTTTGGAGATGTTGCCTATGGATTATGAGGAATTTTGTTGGGCGTTAGGAAAGGATGTAACTTATTCTTTATTGCGTACTGCGTTTGAAAATTGTTATCCTTCGGTTGGTGCTCATCGTGATAGTATGAGAGATTTGCGCCTATATATGTTGATTGGTGGGATGCCTCAAGCGGTGGATGCCTATTTGACAACTAATAATTTGCAAGTAGTTGACAACATAAAGCGAGATATATTGAATTTATATGCTGAAGATTTGATAAAAATAGATAAAAGTCAGCAGTTGTCGCGTTTATTTATGGCTATTCCTGCACAATTGAGTAAAAATTCGTCGCGTTATGCGCCTACATCAGTAATAGAAGGTATTACTTTTGACAAGGTGCAAGAATTATTGCATGATTTAGCAGATAGTAAAACAATAAATATTGCATATCATGCTAACGATCCGAATGTAGGATTTTCATTAAATGCGGATTATAAACGATTTAAAATATATTTAAGTGATACAGGTTTGTTTGTTACTCTTGTTTTTTGGGATAAGAATTTTACAGAAAATGTGATTTATCAAAAGTTGTTGAGTGACAAATTAGATGCAAATTTGGGTTATATATATGAAAATTTAGTAGCTCAGATGCTACGTGCAACAGGTAGTAAGTTGTTTTATTATACATTTCCTAAAGATAATCGACATAATTATGAGATAGATTTTTTGTTGTCAAGGGGGAATAAGATTTGTCCTATTGAAGTTAAATCGTCGCGTTATCATTCTCATACTTCATTAGATGTTTTTTGTGATAAATTTTCTAATAGAGTTGGTCAAAGATATATTATTCACACTAAAGATTTGGAGAAAGATGGGCAAATATTGTGTTTGCCTATTTATATGACAGAATTTATATAATATATTAGGTTTGTTAGATTGAAATTAAATAAAAACTGCACCATAAAAGTTGTTTGTTACTTTTGTGGTGCAGTTTTTTTGTTCAACATCTAACATTATTGTAGTTTGAATGTAATTGGTAGAGCAAATTTTACGCGGACAGAGTCGCCATTCTGTTTGCCAGAAGTCCAGTTTGGCATATTCAAAATTACACGCATAGCTTCAATGTCTAATAGTTGAAATCCACTGCTTTGAATAATTTCGGCATTGGAGATAGAGCCATCTTTTTCTATTACAAATTGGCAAACTGCGCTACCTTCCCAATGATTTTCTTTTGCTTTAGACGGATACTGAATATTAGAACCTAGGTAGGTCATTAGTTCGCCCATTCCACCAGGGAATTCGGGCATTTCGTCGGCAGTAGAATATACCTCTTCTGTGTTTGATGTGGTAACTTCAACGGTTGATGTTTCTTCCGTAGTTTTGTTTTCTGTTTTTGTTTGTTTAGTGCATGCCACACACGCAATAGCAAGCATTAAGATGAAAGTTAAATTTTTCATAATTCATTATTTATTTGGTTAATAACTATCTCGAATTTAGGTAATTCGATTGTGGTTGCAAAGTCGGTATAACAAAATTCGGGGAGGATTATCACTTTTTTTGTTTCATTGCATTCCAACTGATTTATTGTTTGTGGTTTCAAGTCGGGGTGTAGTTGTATTCCTAATCCAATAAGAATTCCTATGCCAACTGCTACAGGTGTAGTAATCCATGATAAAGAAATGTTTCTTTGGCGTGGATTTATTATGTATCGCAAATTTTTATTAGTTTGGGAGTATCGTTGTTTCCCGAAAGCCGAAAGTTGAGACTCGAAATTATTCATAATCGTGTAATTTATTTCTTAGTTTTAAGATTAGAGTGTGTAGTCGTGATTTTACAGTTCCTTCTGGAATACTGAATATTGCTGCAATTTCTTTGATAGAAAGCTCGTCTGTAAAACGCAAATCAAACAATAGTTTTTCTGCCTCAGAGAGTAGTTCTAATTCTTTTTTCAGTGCATCAAATAGTCGTTCGTTGTCTATTTGCAATGCGGTGTTATCTTCTTGGGCTTCTTGTGTTGTGTTAATCACTTCTGTTTTATAAATCTCTTGATAATCAATATTGCGATAGATATTGCGAAGCAGATTAAATGCGATAGTAAATAGCCAAGGTCGGAATTTCATAGCAGAGTCATATTGCGTTTTTGTATTCCATAGTTGCAAGAAAATGTCTTGAGTAAGGTCCTCGGTCAAATCGTTGTCTCCACCTGTACGTCGGTAGAAAAAATTTTGTATCGTAGGCATATATCTTTGCCAGAGTTCATCAAATGCCTTTTCGTCTCGACATTGTACAAGACGCATCAGTTCTTCGTCGGAAATATTTTTATATGGTCGCCAAAATATCATAATTATATCTGTTTTTCACTAATGCATACACACAGGTTTAGGAAAGGTTCATTTTTTCTGTTACAAATTTGCATGTTTTTTATGTAGATAAGTGATTTTTGTAGATTTGCACGGTTGATAGTGCATATTTTTATGAAAAGTGCATTGTGGAATGTGCATTTTTTGATAAAATTTGCACATTCTATTGTGCTGTTTGTATTTTTTTAGTATTTTTGTGGCGTATTTATAAATAAAATGATATGGAAAGTTTATTTACACAACTGCTTGAGGGAACGTTTGATTATATTGGTCAAGGTAATCCAAATTCTAAAATTTTAATTGTTGGTCGAGAACATGGCTTTTCTGATCAACAGCAGTGTGATTTAGAAATTTGGAGAAATTGCGAACAATGGAAACAGATTATTCAAGGTATTCCTTTTTGTGAGGATGGTTATTCTCCTCGCACTTGTTTTACAGAACGTGGTCAAGAGTTTAGGTTAGATATAACATCAAAACATGGAGGAGCATCTCCAACTTGGTATATTTACCAAATGATGGTGAATGCTTTGTGTCCTCATGTGATGCCAATGGGGAATAAAGCTCCTCTATTGGATTTTTTTAATTATTGTTTTATTACAGAGTTTAGTACGGCAAGTCGTCCTACTAACAATAATCCGACCGAAAAAGAAATTGAAGCTACACGAAAATCAATTGAAAAGCGTACTCCATTGCTTTCTTCTGATTTTTATCGATCGTTTCCTATTGTTATATTAGCATGTGGAAAGTATTTTGATTGGTACAATATAAATATTGAGCGGATATTTGATGTTAAATGGGAAGGTCCGACAGAACAAGTATCACTTAATAATGGAAAGAAGATCTGGCTGAATTTGCATTATTCCGAAGACCGAAAGCGTGTTGTTATTCATACATGGCAAGCTTCTGGGATACTCAGACAAGGTTTAAAAAATATACAACCATTCTTTGATTATTTGTCAAGATTTAAATTTTAAAAAGATGCCCTAAACAATTATAAGTAGTTTAGGGCATTTTTTTTGTACATGAAACCTTATTTTTGACGAACATTTTGCGGAGAGCGGTATTTGTTTGCGTAATTCAAATAAAATACTAAGAGTTTTTTTTGTAAACATCCTTTACACTATAAACATCTACTATGTAAAGTTTCTTTACAATTGATAAAATACAGTAAACTCTAAATCTCAATAATTCAGTGAGTTAATGTTTTGGCATGCCTTTGGCACGAATAAAAACAGAAAAACAAAAAGAAATAATATAATGAAATCATTTATCAATTTTTTACGTAGGAATAAGCTTTACACTTTTATTGAAGTAGTAGGTATGGCCATTGCGTTGGCGTTTGTGATATTTATTGCAACTTTTGTGACAACACAACTCACCCGTGATAGCGAAATCAAAGGGCGCAATATTTATGTTAGTCGCTCGGAGAGGATGTTTATTGGGTGTGGTACAATCAAAGAGCAACTCGAAGGTCGTTTTTCTGAAGTACAAGACATTTGTCGCCTCTTTGATACGCAAATCTTTGGTGGCATCGAGATGACTATGCGTTATTCTAATGTCGAAGACCGTGCCGATGCACTTATTGTTGACCCCAATTTTTTCCAAATGTTGCTTTATCCGCTACTTGAAGGCTCAGCCGAATCTGTGCTTGCCACTACACAATCGGTGGTTATCAGTGAATCGTTTGCGCGTATCTTCTCGCCCAACGAGAGCCCAGTGGGTAAAACCATAGAAATATATGTGGAAGGCAACGCTGCCACACTTACTATTTCGGGCGTGTTCCGCGACCTTGCTAATAGCATAATTCGTTCTCCAAAAATTATTTATCGTATTGACCAACTTCAACAATTGACAGACCGAATTATTCAAAATGGTTCGGGAGCAGTGGCTACGTTCTTTCAACTCATGCCTAATACCGACTATGAGTCTCTTGCAAAAGAAATGGAGGCAATCGTCAAAGAACAAGATTTGATTTATAAATATGGTGTATTTAACGAATTTCATCTTATGCCATTTGAAGAAATTGCCTTTGCGGATGAGTTTACTCCTATTCCATTTCACAATTTAGTCAATCGCGATTATCTTTCGCTTTTTATTGCAGCAGGTTTGCTATTGCTTATTTTTGCACTGCTCAACTATATATCGCTTACTGTGGCGCAGATTGGTTTTCGTGCTCGTGAGATGGCAACACGTCGTTTGGTGGGTGCTCAGCGTTGGCAAATCGTGTTGAAATATATTGCCGAGTCTTTTGCATTAACTATTGTTTCTTTCCTTTTGGCTATTTTGCTTGTGCAGATATTCTCTCCTCATTTGAGTCAGTTTATAGGACTAACTACTGTTTCTTTTGAGCATATTGGTCTATTAGAAGTGATTATGATGTTTTCTTTGATAGCGATGTTGTCTATTTTGTCTGGACTTATTCCTGCTATTATGGTACTTAAATATCAACCAATTGATGTTGTGCGTGGAACATTCGAAAAGGATAATCGCATGGGGTGGGGACGTGTATTGATGATAATACAGAATTTTGTAGCAATCACAGCATTAGGAATGGCCATAGTCATGTTTGTACAAATAAAACACATGCAAAATAAGCCAATGGGCTACGAGCGCGACAATCGTATTCGTGTAATAGGAGCCAATCGTGCGGCTGATTATTGTGTGGAAGAACTCA
Organism: Paludibacteraceae bacterium; assembly: GCA_017467185.1. Taxonomy (GTDB): domain Bacteria; phylum Bacteroidota; class Bacteroidia; order Bacteroidales; family Paludibacteraceae; genus Aphodosoma. Next base: position 28,694 of record JAFTSS010000096.1, read on the forward strand.
AACAACTTGCTTGTGTAGAAAAAGTTGGTTGGCTTCAATTTGAACCTATGACTTTTGGCACTTCGGGTATGGCACTTACGTTCAATGGTGTTGAGCACAAATTCGACATGTACTATGGCGACCAAACGGCTTTTGAAATACTTGGTTTTGAAGTGATTCGTCAAATGTCAGAGCCTTTAGAATCACATGTTTGGTTTCCCGAATCACAACTTACTGCATTAGGTGTAGATTACGATTGTACGATGCTTATGCCTGATGATGATTATGGTTTGCCTATTTGCGGAATTATAAAGGATTGGTCAAAGGCAATGCCTGGTATGGGCGAGGGTGAACGTTGGCCAATCGTCCCTTGGATCACGAATATGGATAGCCCAGACGATTTTCGTTTACTTCGTCAGTTAGTAGTGCTTGTTTCTGGCGATGAAAATGAAGCTGAGAAACAAATCAATGAGTTTTATAAAAGTAAAGATATGTCTGACATTCAGGTAAGTACATATAACCATGTTGTCGAGTACCTTTATACTGGCTACACCTGTTATGTTCGTCTTATCTCTCTTTTCACCATGCTCACGCTACTATTGTCGTCGTTGGCTATGCTTGCCATGAGTACTTATTATGCAAAACAGCATACGCGTAATGTGGCTATACATAAAGTGATGGGGTGTAGCAATCAAGGCGTCTATTTCCGTATGGTTAGCGTATTCATCTCTTCAATATTGATTGCCGTCGTAGTGGCTATTCCTTGCGCATGGCTCATAGCTCAGCGTTGGCTCGAAGGGTATGAATATCGGATTGACAATTCAATATGGTTTTATTTATTAGCTGCATTTGTTGTTTTGTTATTTGCCATATTCGCCATTTCGTGGCAGGCGGTACGCTTGATGCACACAAATCCCGTCGAAACTTTAAAATTAAAATAACATCACAATCCCTTACCTTCAAGCAACCTTCTTCATAGGATAACCCTATTTTCTCCTTATCCTCTACGAAGGATATACGAATGATAAACGAAAGATAATTTTACCTTCAAGCAAGCGAATTGTCCCCTAATCTGTGTCATCCGCGTGTGATAAAAAATATATCGAATTAACATTAAATTAAAAAATATACAATTATGATCGAAGTAAAAAATCTCAGCAAAGTGTTTCGCACTGAGGAAATTGAAACAACAGCACTTAACAATGTGTCATTCAGTATCAATAAAGGCGAATTTGTAGCCATTATGGGTCCTTCTGGCTGTGGCAAATCTACGTTACTCAATGTTCTTGGCTTGTTAGACAATCCGAGTGGCGGTAGTTACCAGTTGCTTGGCAACGAAGTAGCCAGCCTTCGTGAACGCGAACGCACCAACTACCGCAAAGGTAACATTGGCTTTGTGTTTCAGTCGTTTAATCTTATTGACGAACTCAATGTATACGAAAATGTAGAACTCCCATTGAAGTATCTCAATATTTCTTCTTCAGAGCGCAAACGCCGTGTAACTGAAATGCTCAAACGCATGAATATCAGTCATCGTGCAAAGCACTATCCACAACAACTATCTGGTGGTCAGCAACAACGCGTAGCTATAGCACGTGCCGTAGTGGCAAATCCTCAACTCATTCTTGCCGATGAGCCAACAGGTAACCTCGATTCTCGCAATGGCAAAGAGGTGATGGACCTACTTTGCGACCTTAACAAAGAGGGCACCACTATAGTCATGGTTACCCACTCGCAACGCGATGCCTCTGTAGCACAACGAGTCATCAACCTCTTTGATGGCGAAATCGTTGGTGATGTACAGAATGAGATGTAAATTTGTGTTTTGTTTTAACATAAGTACAGATTTATGTTTGGGGATAAATAGTTTTGAAGTATTGATGAGTTTATGGGGGTGATATGTTTTTTAAGTACAAGCCTTTGAATCAATAAAATATGATTTATGGCATGTACTTGAAAAAGTGGTTGTCCTTTCAAAAGTAATAAAATACAGATTATTATTTATAAGCATGCGAACATATAATTTGTACTTGTGTTGAAAATAAACAATTTAAATAAAAAAGAATTATGAAAATATCTAAATTGTTAAATATATTCGGAATGACAGCGGCATTTGCTGCGCTGTATATCATTCTCGTTCAGGTGCATTACGACCTGACCTACAACCGCACTATTCCCGATTCGGAGCGAGTATATCTGATGACTCTACCGATGTTTAATGACGACAAATTGCAGTCGTTCCTACCTCGTCCTCATGCAGAAATGCTTTTGGCAGAAAACCCTAATGTTGAGGTATATGGTGTTGCTAAATTAGATGATGTAAATAAGATTGATGTCGTTGTGGGCGAAGGTTCAGAGGCGAAAACACATAGTGTAACATTTGCTCAAATGACATCGGGCGCACTGGCGACATTTGGATTTAAGTCTATTATAGGTTCGTTTGAGGAGATGGGGGAAGGTGGCTATGTGGCTATTAGCGAAACTGCAGCCAAGCGATTGGGCGTGTCGGTAGATAGTATTCTGCAACTGGAGAGTTGGGGAAAAATGAACTACTTTGTTGTTCGTGCTATCTATGAAGATTTGCCTATGGCGAGCGACTTGCAGAACGTTGAAGTTATTCGTTGTAACCAACTTGAAACACAAGACCTTTATGCTGCAAATAATTGGTCGTATAATTATTACATCAAACTTCGTTCTGCAGATGATAGAGTGTTGTTTGAAGAGATGGTTACAGCAAAATACAAAGAGTTGGCTGGCGAAGAACTAAAACGTTTTCGTGGCGTTCAACACAACGATTCTTCTGTTTATAAGCAACTTAATCAGATGGAGGAATTTCTTAATCGCGAGAAACTATATTGTCAGCTTATACCAATTAGTGAGTTATATTTTTGTAAAGAGTTGAATTGGACTGTTGGACAGGAAACAGGCAATAAGACAACTACTATTACCCTATTGATTGTGGCGGTATTGATTGTCATAATTACACTTATCAATTATGTGAATTTCTTCTTTGCACAAGTGCCTATGCGTATTCGTTCAGTTAATACTCGCAAAATACTCGGTAGTTCGCGTATGGCATTAGTAGGGCGATTTTTATTAGAGTCTATAATATTAGTCTTTATCTCATTAGTGTTGGCAACAGTTGTAGTCAAACTATTCCAATCATCAGAGTATGCCAATTTTATCTCATGCGAATTGGATTTCGTTAAAAATTGGGTAGTGTTGATACTCACTATCGGAATTGCTATCTTGATGACTATTCTTGCAGGCATTTATCCTGCTATGTATGCCACATCATTTCCGCCAGCATTAGCGATTAAAGGCTCATTCGGCATGACACAAAAAGGCAAGTCGCTACGCTATGCGCTGATTGGTTTGCAATTTGTTATTTCCATTGCGTTTATCATTTGTGTTATCTTTTTCAAGCAACAACATTCCTATATGATGAACTTCGACATGGGTTTCAACAAGGAGTGTCTTATCACGGCAAATATTCCACTTAATAGTTTGGATCAGCGCGATGCGTTTAGTAGCGAGTTGCTTAATAATCCAAATATTAAGGCTGTGGCATGGTCGCAAGACAGAATGGTGGCAGAATCTCGTATGGAGTGGGGACGTTGGCATCATGGTGAACAGATGTCATTATCAGTGATGCCTGTGTCGTGGAATTTCCTACAAGTGATGGGTATTGAGGTAGTTGAAGGTCGTGATTTTCTCCCTTCTGACGAAAAAGGCGATGGCGCAATTATTCTCAACGAATATGCTAAAAAGAAATATAATCTTAATCTTGAGGAAGTAATCGAATGGAATGGCAAACCTTTTCCTGCTACTGGTTTCTGTCGTGATTTCCATTTTGAGCCTCTACATTATGAAAGCGAGGCATTTGCTTTTTATATTTATGATTCAGAGATACAAAATAGGTATTTCACTACGCCACATCTTACCGTGCGAACTATAGAAAATGCAGATATCAAAGCCGTATTTGATGCAATCCGTGCAACTACCGATAAGATTTTGCCTGATTATGGCGGGCAGAAGGTGAAAATCAATTTCTTCGATGAGGAGTTGGGCGAGAATTACGAGAAAGAGCAACAACTCACAACCACGATTTCGTTATTCACATTGTTGGCTATTATTATCTCGTTGATGGGCGTGTTGGGATTGGTGATTTTCGAAACGCAGTATCGCCGCAAAGAGATTGGCATTCGCCGTGTTAATGGTGCCACTGTGCGTGAAATCCTCTTGATGTTCAACCGCAAATTCATGATAATCGTAGCCATCTGTTTCTTTATCGCAGCTCCAATCAGTTATCTTATTACTGACTATTATTATAGCACCTTTGCTTATCGTGCACCGATAGCCGTGTGGGTATTTGTGGTGGCACTATTGGCTGTCCTCCTCGTAACAACCCTTGTCGTAACCCTCGCCACCTTCCGCACCGCCTCAGCTAATCCAGTTGAATCACTCCGTACAGAATAGAATACAGATAATAGATAACAAATATCCGACCATCCTTTACATATTTTTGTGGAGGATGGTTTGGATTTATTACAAAAGTTGTCAAGTTTTGGTTTGGATTTATTACAAAAACAACCTGATTTTGGTTTGGATTTATTACAAAAATAGACTGATTTTGGTTTGGATTTATTACAAAAGTTTGAAAAATATTTGGTTGTTATCTTGAAAAAGAGTAACTTTGCACATATTATAAACACATAAAACGCCGCATGGCATCCGTGTGATCCGTGTATTCCGTGAGAAATTAAAAAAATATTCAGTTAGTGATAAAATTATGTTAAAAGCCAAAATATTAGTAGTCGATGATAATGATGGCATTCGTGCTGCGTTGAAGATTCTTTTGATGCGCCATTTTGCTGAGGTGGAGTTAATTGCTTCGCCTAAGGAATTGCGCTCGGTGGTGATGCGTTTCAAACCTGATGTGGTGTTGCTCGATATGAATTTCTATACCGACATGAATACAGGTAATGAGGGACTATTTTGTTTGTCGGAAATAAAGCGTTATGCACCTCAAATTGAGGTTGTTCTCTTTACTGCGTATGCCGATATTCAACTTGCGGTTGAGGGTATGAAACGTGGTGCTTTCGATTTTGTTGTCAAACCATGGGACAACGATCGACTTGTCGAAATTCTTAAATCGGCATATAATCGTCGAAAGAAAGAGGCGAAACCTCAACCAAAGCCAGTAAGCCAAATGTATTGGGGCGAGGGCGATGCAATGCAGACGGTGCGCCGACAAATCGAACGATTTGCACCAACCGATGCAACTATCTTGATAACAGGCGAAAATGGTACGGGTAAAGATGTGTTGGCTAACGAGATACATCGCCTTTCCGATCGTGCTATGCAACCAATGGTTTGCGTAGATGCTGGGGCAATTACTGAAACTTTGTTCGAAAGCGAACTCTTTGGACATGTAAAAGGAGCTTTTACTGATGCTCATACCGACAAAATAGGCAAGTTCGAGCAAGCCAATGGCGGTACGCTGTTCCTTGATGAAATAGGTAATATACCATTGCACCTACAAGCCAAACTTTTACGTGTGTTGCAAAATCGGGCAGTGACCCGCGTGGGTGATACCAAAGAGCGACCAATCAATATTCGTCTGATTTGTGCAACTAACAAAGACATACCGCAAATGGTGCAAGAGGGTACATTCCGCGAAGACCTCTATTACCGCATCAATACATTGCACGTGCAACTGCCACCACTTCGTCAGCGCACCGACGAGATATTGCCTTTGGCTGAGCGTTTTATAAAAATATATGCCGAAAAATATCATCGTATTGTTACTTCAATTTCTCCCGATGCCGCAAAACTCTTATTGGCTCACTCGTGGAGTGGTAATATCCGAGAATTGCAAAATTGTATCGAAAAAGCAGTGATACTCTCCGATGGCGCAGAACTCCTATCTTCTGACATTCAATTAGTAGAGACGCAATATATTGCGTCTCTAAATAAGCAACACATTGCGTCTCAGGATAAGTCGCAATCTGTTAATATTGAAACCCTCGAAGCCGCCGAAGAGCGCACAATCCGCACCGCAATGGATAAATACGAAGGCAACCTCTCGCTCGTTGCAAAATCCCTTAACATCAGTCGCCCAACACTTTATGCAAAATTGAAAAAGTATAACATCTAAGACGGATGAATATGGTAAATATGATACTCGTTTGCGTTATCACTACCATCATTGTGGCGGTGGTAGTTGCTATTGTCGTATATACCAAAATGCGTCGTAAGGTAGATTATATGCTTGATGCTCTCGAAGATAAGGAGTTGAACTTTAGATTTAATGAACAAGTGTTCATTGGACGAGGATTTAATAAAACACTGAATCGCTTGCGTACGATTTTCGATAAAGAGCGACGCGAAATCAATGACCAAGAACGCTATTATGGCGAAATGCTCGACCATGTTCAGACTGGCGTAATGGTAGTCGATGATGGTATGGTGTTGTATTGCAACCGAATGGCATCACTATTGTTAGGTATTTCTACTATAAGTCATATTCGTCAGTTGAATAATATTTCGCCCGAATTATACAATGCCTTTCGTGATGTGTCGCCCGACAACGAACAACGAGTGAGTTTCTATACCGAGCGTGGCGAATTACGTTTAGCCGTTATTGCATCGGAGACCGAAATACATGGTAAATCGATGAAAATCATTGCCTTTAACGACATTAGTAGTGATATGGCAGAAAACGAAGAGTTGGCTTGGTCGCGTTTGATACGGGTGCTGACTCACGAAATAATGAACACCGTCACACCAATTGCATCATTAAGCGAAACCCTATCAGCCGACATCTCCTCACCCGATTTACAGAGTGGACTAGAAACTATAGCCTCTTCATCGCGCGGATTGATAAAATTTGTTGACACCTATCGCACTCTTACGCGTGTGGCAACACCTGTAAAACATGCTTTTATGCTCAAAGAATTAGTCGAGCGAGTAATAAATCTGTCAGCAAAACAAATCACAGAGGCTAATGTAGATTGTCGTTACATCGAAAAATCCAATGATATATTGCTATATGCCGATGAGGGTCAAATCTCGCAGATACTCATCAACTTGATACGTAATGCAATTCAAGCAGGGGCAACAACGATTGACATCGTAGGCACAATCGAGACATTTGATGCCGTACGTATTGATGTTATAAACAATGGTTTGCCTATTAGCAAAGAGAGTCAATCGCAAATTTTTATTCCATTTTTCTCTACTAAACCCGATGGTACAGGCATTGGTCTCAGTCTATCGCGCCAAATCATGCGCCTCCACAATGGCTCCATCCGCCTCCTCCGCAGCGATGACCGCCAAACCATATTTTCCTTATTGTTTAAGTAACGTTTCAACAGACATTCTCATTGTCTATTTTTTAGCCTTACATCCAAGCAAGGTGCAAGCAAACTGTGCCGTAGAAAACAGTCATAAACCTACAACCTCTCACAGTGTGTATTTATCTCTAAAAATCGAGATAAGCAAAGCTTACCCCAAAAAAACTATTATGCTAAAAAAAATAAAATCCATTTTTTATTGCAGAATAAAATAGTTTTTTGTAAATTTGCACCCTATAATGTCAATGGTCATTATATTAATATCGTTAATAACTAATCATTAATAACTAATCACTATAAAAACACTATGGCAAATCAATTCTCTCGTCGCCATATCGGTATTACTGATCGCGACCTGCCTAAAATGCTCGAAACTATTGGTGTAAAATCAGTTGATGAGCTTATCGAACAAACAATTCCTGCAAACATCCGTTTGCCAAAACCACTCGACCTTCCTGAGGCTATGACTGAACAAGAGTTTTTGACTCACATTCACGAATTAGCTCAAAAAAATCAGTTGGCTGACAACTATATCGGTCTTGGTTATTATGGCGCAATTACTCCTGCTGTGATTTTGCGTAACGTATTCGAAAACCCAGTATGGTACACATCATACACTCCATATCAAGCCGAAATTTCGCAAGGCCGTCTCGAAGCTTTGTTGAATTTCCAAACAATGGTGGCTGACCTCACAGCTCTTCCTTTGGCTAACTGCTCATTGCTCGACGAAGCAACTGCTGCTGCCGAAGCTATGACTATGATGATGGCGCTCCGTTCTCGCGACCAACAAAAAGCTGGAGTAAACACTCTTTTCGTTGACCGCAACATCTTCCCTCAAACTCTCGACGTATTGAAAACTCGTAGCCTCCCACAAGGCGTGAACCTCCTTGTTGGCGATTATGCTACATTCGATTTCTCTACTCCTATATTTGGAGCTATTCTTCAATATCCAGCATCTGATGGTCGTATCTGCGACTATCGCGATTTCACTGCTCGTTGCCACGAAAATGGCGCAAAAGTAGCTGTTGCTGCCGACATCATGAGCCTCGTGCTTTTGGCTGCTCCTGGCGAATGGGGTGCTGATATCGCTTTCGGTACTACTCAACGTTTCGGTATGCCATTGTATTTTGGTGGTCCATCTGCTGCATACTTTGCTACTACTGAAGAAAATAAACGTCAAATGCCAGGTCGTCTTGTTGGTATTTCTAAAGATGCTAATGGCAAACCTGCTTTGCGTCTTGCTCTCCAAAGCCGTGAGCAACACATCAAACGCGAAAAAGCGTTGTCAAACATCTGTACAGCACAAGCATTGCTTGCTATCATGAGCGGTTTCTATGCTGCTTATCACGGCAACGATGGTTTGACTGACATCGCTTACAACATCCATGCTAAAGCTATCATCTTGGCTAACGAGTTGAAAAACATGGGTTGCGAACAATTGAACGACTTCTTCTTCGACACTATCCGCGTGAAATTGCCAGAAGGTAAGAGCGCAATGATGCTTCGCGAAGTGGCTGAGGCTAACTTGGTTAACTTCCGTTATTTCGAAGATGGCGTTATCGGTATCTCAACTGACGAGTTGACTTCGGCTGAAGGCGTACTTAAAGTGTTGGCTATCTTTGCAAAAGTGCTCGAATTGCCTGTTCCTTCAACTATTCTCGATGTTACAGAAACTGCATTGCCACAAGAATTGGTACGTCAATCTCGCGCATTGAACCACGAAATCTTCGAAAAATATCACTCTGAAACAGAGATGATGCGTTATATCAAATCACTCGACCGCAAAGATATCTCTTTGACTCAATCAATGATTTCTCTCGGTTCATGTACAATGAAATTGAATGCTGCTGCTGAGTTGTTGCCTCTCTCTTGGCAAGAATTTACAGGCATTCACCCATTTGCTCCTGAAGCTCAAGTACAAGGTTATAAAGAATTGATTGCTAACCTTGAAGGTTACCTTTCAACTATCACTGGCTTTGCTGGTTGTACATTGCAACCAAACTCTGGTGCTGCTGGCGAATACACTGGTTTGATGACAATCCGTCGTTACCAACAAGCTCAAGGTCAAGGCCACCGCAACGTGGTATTGATTCCTGCTTCTGCTCACGGTACTAACCCTGCTTCTGCAGTTCAAGCTGGGTTCAACGTAATCGTTACTGCTTGCGACGAAAATGGTAATGTTGACGTAGAAGACATCCGCGCTAAAGCAGAACAACATAAAGACAACCTCGCTGCGTTGATGATTACTTACCCATCAACTCACGGTATCTTCGAACCTGCAATCCGCGAAATCTGCGAAATCATCCATGCTAATGGCGGTCAAGTATATATGGACGGTGCTAACATGAATGGTCAAATCGGTTTGACATCTCCAGGTTTCATCGGTGCTGACGTTTGTCACTTGAATCTCCATAAATCATTCGCATCTCCTCACGGTGGTGGTGGTCCTGGTGTTGGTCCTATCTGTGTCGCTGCTCATTTGGTAGAATATCTCCCATCTCACAACTTCATCAACCCTGAAAACCCTAACACTGCAGTTGCTGCATCTCCATGGGGTTCAGCTGGTATCTTGCCTATTACTTACGGTTATATTCGCATGATGGGTGCCGATGGTTTGGCTGAAGCTACTAAAACAGCTATCCTCAGCGCAAACTATATGACTAAACGCCTCGAAAATGCTTATGGTATCGTTTATACAGGTGCTACTGGTCGCGTAGGTCACGAAATGATTCTCGACTGTCGTCACCTTAAATCATACGCTGGCGTTGACGAAAGCGACGTAGCTAAACGTATGATGGACTTTGGTTTCCACGCTCCTACATTGTCATTCCCAGTTCACGGCACATTGATGGTTGAGCCTACTGAATCTGAACCATTGGCTGAGCTCGATCGTTTCATCGACATGATGCTCGTTATCCGCGAAGAGATCGAAACAGTTCACACAGGTGAAGCTCCTGCTGAGGACAACGTACTCAAAAATGCTCCTCACCCTGACTATGTGATTGTTTCTGACGAATGGAATCACTCTTACGGACGTGAGAAAGCAGCCTTCCCACTTCCATGGGTAAAAGAAAACAAATTCTGGATTTCTGTTGCTCGTGTAGATAACGGTTGGGGCGACCGTAACCTCATCTGCGCTTGTCAAGATTAATAAATAAGTTATAATTCACAATTCATAATTCATTGCTTTTGTGGTGAGTTATGAATTGTGTTTTTTTTATAAAAATCAAAAATTATCTGTACTCTGTACTCTGTAATCTGTACTCTATTTTATGAAGGTTTTATTTTTAACCCCATGGTATCCGCATCGCTATGATGCAATGGCAGGCTTGTTTGTGCGTAAGCATGCCCAAGCTGTTGCACGTCAGGGGGTTGATGTCAGTGTGTTATATCTGCATTGCAATGTAGGGACACAGCATGCTGTGTCCGACGGCATAAAAGATATAGTTGAAGATGAGTTTGTAGAAAAGGAAATTGAAGGAGTTAAAGAGATTGTCCTTTATACCAACAAAGGTGGTTTTATAGGCGAATTGATGGGGTTGCGTAAGTTGTGGCAATATTGGCATAAACGATATGGTGTGCCCGATGTGGTGCATTTGAATGTGTTGACAAAGCAAGGATTATTGGCTTGGTGGTTAAAACAGAAATATGGTGTGCCGTATGTTGTAATGGAACATTGGTCGGGCTATTTGCCTGAAAATGGTGATTATCGTGGGTGGATGCGAAAAAAAATAAGTAAGATGATTGTGAAACAGGCAAATGCTGTGTTGCCTGTCTCTGTGAAGTTGATGAATGCAATGAAACAGTGTGGTTTGAAACATAACAATTGGCAAATTGTGCCAAACGTGGTTGATGATTTTTTCTATAGTAGGGACACGGCATGCCGTGTCCGTAGTGAAACATGCCGTGTCCGTAGTGAGGCACGCAGTGTCCGTGAAGGTAAATTCCGTTTTCTTCACGTGAGTTGTTTTGATAATCGTGCCAAAAACACGTTGGCTATAGTAGAAGCGTTGGAGCAATTGTCGAAACTGCGCAATGATTTCGAAATGGTAATGGTCGGAACGGGGCAAGATATATTCTTCACTCGTTGTTTGTCTGATAATTATAAACTTGAAAGTCGTGGCCTTATAAAATTTACGGGCGAGCAGACACCCGAACAAGTAAAAGAGTGGATGGATGCATCTGATTGTTTCGTGTTATTCTCGAATTATGAAACTGCCGCAGTTGTACTCGAAGAGGCTGCAGCGTGTGGGTTGCCGATAATATCAACTCCTGTGGGCATTGCCGAAGAGTTGATTGATGAAACAACAGGTATTATCGTACCAATAAAAGATGTGAACTTGTTAATAGAGGCAATGTCGGCAATGATAGATAATGTAGAAAACTATGATTCAATCAAAATAGAAGAACGAGCAGAAAAATATAGCTTTGATGTGGTCGGTCGTCAATTGGTAGAAATATATAAGTTATGAGTGTGAATCCAATAAAAGTTAGCATTATAGTTCCAATTTATAATGCAGGAGAAAATTTGGTTCGGTGTCTTGATACTATTGTAAATCAAACGTTGAGAGATATAGAAATCATACTTGTGCTTGATTGTCCAACAGATGGTTCTGATGTGATAGCTAAAAATTTTGCTCAGCAAGATAGTCGTATTATTATTTTAGAAAACACAAAAAATTTGCATATAGGGGAGAGTCGAAATCGAGGCATTAAAATTGCAAAAGGCGAATATTTGCATTTTTCAGACCATGATGATTATCGAGAGTTGGATATGTTGGAAAAAATGTATAATAGAGCAGTGGCTGAAAATTTAGATATGCTAATTAGTAACCCTGTGGCAATCAGTGATGGTAAATTAAAGGAATACAATACAGATAAAGGACAAAAAGATCGAGATAAAGTTTTGCGACATTTGTTGCGTGGTGGATATAACGATGAAAAACATCCGTGGTCATATTATACTTATATTCACAATATTATGTATCGAAGGGATATGATTATATCTAACAATGTACAATTTGTAGATACTCGAGAGATTACCCCCGAAGATTATATATTTAATGCTGAATGTTTGTGTTATGCTCAAAGGGTAAGTGAATTGAAAGAGAATTTATATTATCATGTTTTGTGGAGTGGAAGCGCTGGACATAATAGTAGTTACTATACGGGAGTACGTAGATCTTTAGGTTTTATTTATATAGATAATTTATTGCGTAAAAAAAGTTTATTAGATATTTACAAAACGGATTTTTATCATAACTTAGTAAAGAATCATATATTCTTATTATTTCGAACAATAGAGATTAATCATAGTGTAATAGAATTTTTTAAATGTATTCGTTTTTATCGTAAAAATAAGTGTATTGTAGAGGCTTTTGAACTATATAAAGAACGAGTCGGTGAAGAATATAAAGGTGTAAAAAAAATCATTATAAATTCATTAATTGGATTAGTTATTTGTAAAAATCAAAGTCATAAATCTTAAAAAATATATAAAAATAACAATTATTTCATTAAAAATTTGTAACTTTGCAAAATATTTGTACTATAATTTATAACTATGAAAATCAATAAATTATCATTTATTGCATTTGCGATAATTGCAAGTGCAGTTGTTTTGTTTGCTTCATGTTCTATTAAATGTGAGCAAAAACTAGAAAAACCACAAAAGTTGGTTGAAACTCGTAATCCAGAAGGAATTGATGTAGAGCGTTTGGCTCGTATTGACTCTGCTTTCCAACGTAATGTAGATGCAGGTCTATTGCCTCAAGCGGTAGTTATGGTCGTGCATAAAGGCGAAATTGCTCATTATAAAGCTTATGGCTGGCGTGATATTGAAAATCAAATCCCTTGTGAACGCGATGATATTTTCCGCATGGCTTCGCAGACTAAAGCTATTGCTGTTGTGGCGGTGATGACTCTTTGGGAACAAGGCTATTTTCAACTCGACGAACCTATCAAAAAGTATATTCCTGTCTTTGCTAACATGAAGGTCTTGAAAGAATATGACCCTGCAACAGGTACTTATACTACCGAGCCTGCCAATAAAGACATCACTATTCGTCATCTCTTTTCGCATACTTCAGGTATAAGTTATAGTGGAGTGCATGCTCGCATTTTCAAAGATGCTGGTCTTCCCTCTACTGTTACAAAAGACTCTCTCACATTGGCATGGGTGGTTGATAGTCTTGCCTCTTTGCCTTTGGCTCATCATCCAGGCGAAGGGTTTACCTATTCAAAAAACATCGAAGTGCTCGGTCGTTTGGCTGAAATCCTCACAGGCAAACCAATTGACCAATTCATCAAAGAAACTGTTCTTGACCCTCTCGGCATGAATGAGACAGCATTCTATCAACCTGAAGATCGTGCACATCGTCTCGTAAAATTATACACCTATCCGTTTGGTAAAGGAGATGTACAACCTGCTTCTCACGAGCAATCGCCTTCTGAAGTTTTGCGTGCAAGAGCTGGTGGTGGCCCTCTTCAGCCATCTACTCACCCAGTTTTCTGCGACTATCCAATTTCGGGCGCAAAAACCTATTTCTCTACAGGTGCTGGTTTGAGCGGTCCTATTATGGATTATGCTAAATTCTGTCAAATGATTTTGAACGGTGGCGAGTTTAATGGCAAACGTATCATCGGTCGTAAGACTTTAGAAATGATGCAACGTAATCAAACTCGCGATATGCGTGGCGATGTAGGCTTTGGTTTAGCTTGGGATGTTTATCGCGATGAATATCTCTGGCGTACACCTGCAAGCAAAGGCACTATGCGTTGGGGGGGTATGTTTGGTACTGATTACATAATTGATCCAGAAGAGGAGTTGATTGTATTGATGTACACCAATTTCCAAACTAATGGCACTGGCGTTAATTTTAAAGAATTAGCTCACAACACAGCTTATCAAGCACTAAAATAATCTAAGATATAAGATGCAAGACACGAGATGCAAGACAAAACGTCTCGTGTCTCGTATCTCGTGTCTAATATCTAAATAAAAAAATATGTTTCTAACACTACAACAATTTGACCTTTTCTTAACTATCATGGTTGCGATAGCCGTGGTAGTTTTCATTGTACTCTATTTTGTAGAAGCAGGTTACGGAAAGATGATTTCTAGCAAATGGGGACCTGCTATCAACAACAAAGTAGCTTGGGTTTTGATGGAATGCCCTGTGTTTATCGTATTATTTTATATGTGGACACAATCTGAGCGTCAATGGAATCCTGCCCCATTAGTCTTTTTTCTTTTATTCGAATTGCATTATTTTCAACGCTCGTTTATCTTCCCTTTGATTCTTAAGGGTAAAAGCAAAATGCCTATCTCTGTAATGATGATGGGTATGATATTCAACACGTTGAATGGTTTTATGCAAGGTGAATGGATTTTCTATCTTTCGCCAGAAGATATGTACACTGCTGAGTGGCTTGCAACTCCACAATTCATCATCGGTACACTCGTCTTCTTTGCAGGTATGGCTATCAATCTCCATTCCGACCATGTGATTCGCAATCTTCGCAAACCTGGCGATACTAAACACTACCTCCCTAAAAAAGGTATGTATCGTTATGTTACATCAGCCAACTATTTCGGCGAAATAGTAGAGTGGACTGGTTTCGCAATTCTTACATGGAGTATGCCAGGTCTTGTATTTGTCATCTGGACAATGGCCAACCTCGTTCCTCGTGCCAACTCTATTTACAAAAAATATAGTGTAGAATTCAAAGACGAATTCGACCCTAAAAAACTCAAACGAGTATTTCCACGTATTTATTGATTTTTTCAACATAAGTACAAATTTAATTTTGGTATAATAGTAATAGATTTTGAGGTTTTATTTTTTTACTACAAGCCTTATGATTTAAGACTTGTACTTGAAAGAACTATTTATCCTTCTTGTATTTGAAAATATAACTTATAATTTGTGAACCTAAAAAAGAATTTGTACTTCTGTTAAGATAAAAAAATAATTATGAATTCAAACCTTTTTACTCCTTATCAATTAGGCCCTATCACTTTGCGCAACCGCACAATCCGTTCGGCTGCCTTCGAGAATATGGCTTACAACAATCGTCCTTCTGAGGACTTATATAATTATCATACAGCAGTTGCCCGTGGTGGCGTAGGTATGACTACTGTCGCTTATTGTGCTGTTAATCGCAGTGGTGTTAGTTTCGATGGTCAACTTTGGATGCGTGAAGAGATTATTCCTGAACTCAAACGCCTCACCGATGGCATCCATGCTGAAGGCGCAAAAGCCAGCATTCAACTTGGTCACTGTGGCAATATGACTCACTACTACACTTGTGGTTGTATGCCTGTCGGACCATCTAATGGTTTCAATCTTTATTCGCCTACACTTGTGCGTGGCTTGAAAGAAGAGGAAATCATGGAGCTTGTAAAAGACTTCGGTCGTGCAGTCAATATGTGTCGCGAGGCAGGTTTCGACTGTGTCGAAATTCATGCTGGTCATGGTTATTTGATTTCTCAATTCCTCTCTCCATACGTAAATAAACGTAAAGACAAATTCGGTGGTTCACTCGAAAATCGTATGCGTTTCATGAAACTCGTGCTTGCCGAAGTTATGCGTTGCGCTGGCGACGATATGGCTGTAGTTGTAAAACACAATATGTACGATGGTTTCAAAAGTGGTATTCAAATCCCTGAATCTATCCAAATAGCTAAAGAAATCGAGTCGTTTGGCGTACATGGTATCGTCCTTTCTGCTGGTTTCGTAAGTAAAGCTCCAATGGCAGTTATGCGTGGTGCTATGCCTATCAAAACTTTGGCTTACTATATGGATATGGCAAAATTCTGGTGGCTCAAAGCGGCTCTTCACCTTGTAGGTCGCATAATGATTCCTACAGTGCCATTCAAAGAAGCTTATTTCCTCGAAGATGCTAAAAAATTCCGTGCCGAACTCAAATGTCCACTCATTTATGTTGGTGGTTTGGTTAGCCGTGCTAAAATCGATGAAGTTCTCAACGAAGGCTTTGAATGTGTGCAAATGGCTCGTGCTTTGGTGCATGACACCGATTTTGTCAATAAACTTGCTGCTTCCGACGAAACTTATCGTAGTGGTTGCAAGCATTCTAACTACTGCATCGGCCGTATGTACACCAAAGAGATGCGTTGCCACCATTGTGTTGACAACCTTCCAAAGAAAATCCAAAAAGAAATCGCTAAAGCCGAAGCAGAACTTTAAGTAATTTCAACAGAAGTACATATTTCTTTTTTCTTAAAGTACATAAGCTAAAATATTAAGTTAATTATAAGGTATGTACTTAAAAAAATAGTGGGAGAGTAAATTTTATTTATGCTTGTAGAAATTAAATGTCCCGTTTGTTAAGAGAATCTGTACTTTTGTTAAGAATATTTCAACTCTCAACTCTAAACTATAATGTACGCATTAGTAACAGGAGCAAGTTCGGGCATCGGACTCATGTATGCTCGTGAGCTTGCAAGTCGTAGTTACGACTTAGTGATTGTTTCAAATCAAGAAAACGAAATAAAACAAGCTGCTGAAAATATCGCAAAAGATTTTTCTGTCAAAGCACATCCAATTTTTATGGATCTCACTGATGAAATGGCAGCCGAAAAACTTTTGCAATATTGCAAAGATAATAATATCGAAATCGAAGTGCTTATCAACAACGCAGGTGTCTTCTTCTTCAATCCAATTATCAAGACAGCCAAAAAACGCGTTGACGTGATGCTCGATCTCCATGTTAAAACTGTGGCTCACATGTGCCAAGTTTTTGGTGCCGATATGGCTGAACGTGGACATGGCTACATCCTCAATATGAGCTCTATGTCAGCATGGATGACTATGCCTGGCATCAATGTCTATAATTCAACTAAATCGTTTATTCTCAACTTCTCGCGCTCGTTGTGGTACGAACTCAAACCACTTGGTGTTACCGTAACGGCTATCTGTCCAGGTGCAGTTGATACTGGACTTTATGGTTTGAGTGATTATTGGCGTAAAATTGCTGTCGGCATAGGCGTTAGCATGCGCCCTGAAAAATTGGTAAAAAAAGCCCTTAAGGCAATGTTCAAAGGCAAAAAACAATGTATGCCTGGCTTTATCAACCATCTTTTCGTGCCGATAATCAAGCACCTCCCAGACTGGTTCGTTTTTGCAGTAATCAAACGCCTCGAGTGCTTCCAAAAATAATGATTATTTATTTCAACAGAAGTACATATTTTATTTTCGGGACAAATAGTTTTTTATTATTGAATAGTTTTGATGGGCTGAAAAAAACTCTTTTAAGTACAAACCTAAAATCATGATATTGTAGGGACGCTCGGTTCGAGCGTCCGAAATAACAAAGTATGTACTTGAAAAATAATAGTCCCAATCAAAATTTTAAAATACTTATTACAACTTGTAAGCCTACAAATTAGATTTGTACTTTTGTTAAAAAAATAGAATACCATGAAAAAATTAATTTCTCTTTTAGCGGTAGCGATGATGTTACTCGCTGCATGTTGCAACACTCAACAAAACACCGAAACCATGTCGTCTCTAAAACAATCTGACATCGACGCTGCAATCAAAGCCATTTGGGCTAAAGACTCTCAAGTAAATACCGATTTGGTCGAACGTGGCGTGAATAGTGCTGCCAAACTTTGGACTGCCCAAGACGGTACAGCCGAAGAGTTCGTTGCTTTTTGTGCCGAAAACTATAAAACTACAGAGGCAGAGCGCAATGAGTTGTTCCAAACCATTCAACGCAATATCGAAACTATTTATGGTCGCTTTAATCAAATTAGCATTAATCTCAAAATGCCTCTTCATGTAGTAGGCGACAAACCTTACACTGCTATCGATGAGATGTTTGGTGCTATCGACCCATTTGCACATTTCTCTGACGATATGTTTGCCTCTAAAATTGCCTTCATCGTGGCTCTCAACTTCCCAAGTTATACTCTCGATGAGAAAAACGAATTAGGTAAAACATGGACTCGCACCGAGTGGGCTTATGCTCGTCTTGGCGATTTGTTTGGCTCTCGTATTCCTGGCGATGCAAATCAAGCATTTGCAGATCAATTATCTACTGCCGACAATTATATTTCTAACTACAATATCATGATGGGTCGTCTTCGCAACGATGCTGGCGAGCAACTTTTTGCCGATAATATGGCACTCATAACTCACTGGGGATTGCGCGATGAACTCAAATCTAACTATGCTAATGCCTATGGTCGTGGTCTTGAAAAACAACGCATGATTTATCAAATCATGACTCGTATCATCGACCAATCTATCCCTGCCAAAGTCATCTCTAATGCCGATTTCACTTGGAATCCTTACACCAACGAGGTGAAAGATGCTGAGGGTAATGTTGTAGATAATACTCGCGAAGCCGATGTGCGTTACCAAATGCTCTATAATATCTATAAATCGGCTGTAGCAATGGACAAATATTGTCCAGCTTATCCTACATATATTCAACGTTCTTTTGATCAACAAATGGAGGTGACTGACAAGGAAATAGAAGAGATGTTCGTTAAATTCATCTCTTCTCCTGAAGTTGCTCAAGTAGCTGAAATTATCAAAGCTCGCCTTGGTCGTGACCTTGAACCTTTCGATATTTGGTACGATGGTTTCAAGGTGCGTAGTGCAATTAGCGAAGATGAACTCTCTGCTAAAACTCGCGCTCTCTATCCTAATCCTGCCGCTTTGAAAGCTGACTTGCCTAACATCATGCAACGCCTTGGCTTTACTAAAGAAAAAGCCGACGAGGTTTGCTCTAAAGTTGAGGTTGACCCTTCTCTCGGTGCTGGTCACGCATGGGGTGCTATGGCTACTTACGACATCTCTCGCCTTCGCACTCGTATTGCTGCCGATGGTATGGACTATAAAGGCTACAATATTGCAGTTCACGAGTTTGGTCACAATGTCGAGCAAACTATTACTATGTACGATGTCGACAACTATATGATGTGTGGTGTGCCAAGCACAGCATTTACCGAGGCTCTTGCTTTTGTATTCCAAAAACGCGACCTTCCTTTGCTTGGCTATGTAACAAACGACGCTCATGCATCTGCATATCAAATGCTCGATATCTTCTGGGGTTCATACGAAATTATGGGCGTTTCATTAGTTGATATTTACACATGGCGCTGGTTGTACGAAAATCCTAATGCTACAATGCCACAACTCAAAGAAGCAATCATTCGCAATGCTCAAGAAATTTGGAATAAGTATTATGCGCCAATTTTCGGTCACGAAAATTCAACTATCTTGGCTGTTTACTCTCACATGATCGATAGCCCTCTCTATTTGCCAAACTATCCTTACGGACATATTGTTGAGTCACAACTCGAAGCTCAATTCAAAGGCAAAGTAGTTGGTGAAGAAGTATGTCGTATCTATCCAATCGGAAAACTTACACCAAACCTCTGGATGCAACATGCCGTAGGTCAATCTGTTTCAGTTGATCCACTACTCAAAGAAGTAGCCGAAGCGGTTAAAGTGTTGAAATAATGTTGTTTTGATATGTAATAATTCTATTATTATAATATTTTGCCCTGGTTTTGGAACAAAATTAATAAAAATTGCATGAATCTTTGTGTTTGTGCAATTTTTTTGTACCTTTGCACTGACATATTTTGTGGATTATATCCACACGGTTGTGTAGCGTTCACAATCGATTTATTTATAGCATTTTTGCTCATTTCTTCTTGCATTAAAATTTGGCGATTTTGTGATTATGATGGAATAAGTTCAAGAATGCCTATCGCGTATATATGCGGGGGCTTAACTTATTCGTATAATCAAGGTCATGCCAAATACCTAATGCAAGCGAGAAAGTTAAGTTCTCGCTTTTTTTGTACCCGATCCTATCTGTTATATTAGACGTATATATATATTATATTGTCCCCCTGTCTTAGGGGGACGAGCAAAGCGGAGGGGGTTAATAACAACAAAACAAACAGTCAAAATCATATACACTATGAAACGAATTTTTACACTTTTGATTATTGCAACCATGTTTGCAATATCATTACTTGCCTATGATGTTCAAATTGATGGCATCTACTACAACCTCAACGACGAAACCAAAACCGCCAAGGTGACTTCTGGTAGTAACAAATATTCAGGTGATATCACCATCCCCGAAAAAATTACCTACAACGCTACGGAATATAGCGTTACTTCTATTGGAAGTTCTGCATTTCAATATTGCTCATCTCTAACATCTATCTCAATCCCTAATAGCGTTACTTCTATTGGAAGTTTTGCATTTATTTCTTGCAAATCTCTAACATCTATCACAATCCCTAATAGCGTTACTTCTATTGGAAGTTCTGCATTTAATTCTTGCGAATCTCTAACATCTATCACAATCGGTAATAGCGTTACTTCTATTGGAA
>JAFTSS010000097.1 GCA_017467185.1 Paludibacteraceae bacterium
ATCTATCTTGATTCATAAGCAGTTAATATTTTTGCTGCAAATTTACAAAATCAAATCCGTTGACTCAAAAAATCATTGTAAATAACTAATTTTCAATAAGTCAAAGAGCAATTTTTATTTTTTTAGTGGACACTAGTGATACTAAAAACAAAAAAACTTTCTATTACCACAATATTTTAATAAAAATACTCGTTAAAAATAAAATAGAAAGTTACAAAACACCAAAATGCAACTAAAAAAATTATTATTCATAACACTCTTTTCGCTACTTGCAATACAATACACCGCAGCTCAGTTTGATGGAATATATAGTCAATATATGCACATCAAGCACTTTTACAATCCTGCTGCTGTAGGCGAACAAGATTTAATGAAAATAATGGTTGCACAACGATTAGATTGGATCGGAATAAAAAACGCACCTAAAACCACTCTATTTACAGTCAATACACCTTTCAAAATAGGTAAAACACACCACGCTGCAGGGATCCAATTTGTCAACGATATTTTTGGCATATTTGCCAATCAGCAAATAAATGCTCAATATGCCTACAAATTCAAGTTCGAATACGGAACTTTAAGCGTTGGAGCAAACATAGGCGTTCTTAATTTAATATGTTATGGTGATAGTGTTAAAATGGTAGAGAGTGACTATCACACAGAAAACGACCCTGCGATACCACAAGGAACACAAACAGGCGTAGGATTTGATTTGAGTGCAGGCGTCTATTTTTCAAATGCAACTTGGTTTGCTGGTATATCAATACTTCACGCTCCAGGCGCAGAAATAAAATTAGGCGATAAATACGATTTCAAAATAAACCAAGCAATGACTGCAGTCGGTGGATACAATATAAAATTACCAAACCCCGACTACCAACTAAAACCTTCAGTTCTGCTTTACACCGACTTCGTATCATGGCAGGCACAAGCAAGTTTATTACTTGACTATAAAAATAAATTTTGGGGCGGATTAGCCTATAGCATACAAGATGCCGTTTCATTCTCATTTGGTGCTGAAATAATTGACGGACTACAATTAGGGTACTGCTACGACTTACCTGCATCATCAATGATACGAGCAACACATGGTTCTCACGAACTATATATATCATACGATTTTAATATATTCAAACCTAAATATAACCAAAAACACAAAAGTATTAGACTATTATAAAGATAAGATATGAGAAAGTTTGTATTTTTAGCAATAACAACTGCGGTAATAGTTTTATCAAGTTGTTCAAAACCTAAAGGACAATTGACAGGTATTTATGAAAAAGTAAATCCAGAAGCTACTCCATACGGAATGGTACATATTCCTCGTGGATCGTTTGTTATGGGTCCTAATGATCAATCTGCTCTTTGGGCGATACAACCTACACAACGCGATGTTACTATCGAATCGTTTTGGATGGATATCACCGAAATCACTAATGGTGAGTACAAACAATTTGTGTATTGGGTTCGTGACTCTATCGCACGCACTCAACTCGCTCGCATGGAAGTTGACGTATTAGGTTTAGAAGCAGAAGATGCTAAGTATTTCTCTGTAAAATATGACCCATACAATGAAGCAGCAGATCCAGATACTGTACTTAATTGGAAGGTTAAAATTCCTTGGAATGCTAAATGGACATACGAAGGCGACGAAGAAGAAAATGCTACATACCTCGCAGTAAATAGTGTTTTCTATCAATCTGGTGACAAAACAGAAGAACGTCAGCTTAATGCTCATATCATGAATTATAGTTACAAATGGTTAGCTCGCGACCAAGCTAAACTTCCAGGTAATTCATTCAACCCTAAAACTGGTAAATACCACGATTGGGCTGAGGTTCGTATCGATACTGCTTACTACGATGAGAATGGTAAAATCATCAACGAAGTAAAAGTAAAAAAACTCCGCCAACGTGGCGATCTTATCTCTCGTCGTATCATCAACATCTATCCTGACACTATGTGTTGGATGACTGAATTTACATATAGTTACAACGAGCCTGCAATGCTTAACTATTTCTCACACCCTAGTTACGGAATGTTCCCTGTAGTTGGTGTGACTTGGGAACAAGCTCAAGCCTTCTGTAATTGGAGAAACAAAATGTACCAAGGTGTTAGCAAATTGCCACGCGCACAAGAATATCGTCTTCCAACTGAAGCAGAATGGGAATATGCAGCTCGCGGCGGTCGCCACAATTCAGCATATCCTTGGGGTGGTCCATATATCCGCGATGCAAAAGGTTGCTTCATGGCTAACTTCAAACCTTTACGAGGTAACTACACTGAAGATGGCTATTTCATCCCAGCTTCTGTAGGTACTTACGACCCTAACGATTATGGTTTGTACGATATGGCTGGTAACGTATCAGAATGGACAGATGATACATACGATGAAACTACAAGTTCATTTGCTCTTGATATGAATCCTAGCTACAAATACGAAGCTCGTGAAGGAGATACAAAAATAATGAAACGCAAAGTTATCAAGGGTGGTTCATGGAAGGATGTAGGAGCTTATCTACAATGCGGTATGCGCGACTTTGAATACCAAGACGTTTGCCGTCCATCTATTGGTTTCCGTTGTGTACGCACTCATATCGGTGATTAATAATCAAACTTAAATCTATAAAACTAATTAAAACTTTTTATTCTTATTATGGCAACAAAAACAGAGCAAGGTCAAGAAAAAAAAGGCCTTTGGGGAAAAATTCAAGATTGGTATGCACAACCTGGTGTACAAGCAGCTGTAGGTATGGTTTATTCACTTGGTGCTGCAGTCGTTATCGTTGGTGCTCTTTTTAAAATTCAACACTGGCCAGGTGCGGGTGTAATGCTTACTGCAGGTATGTTGACTGAGGTTCTCTTATTTGCAATTGGTATTTTTGAAAAGCCACACCCAACTCTTCATTGGGATCATGTATTTCCTCAATTGGTTGAAGATGAAGCTAAACCACTAGCAATCAATGGCGCTATCGGTGGTGGTGTTGCAGGTGCTCCTATGATGCCTGGTATGGAAAAACTTTCTGACGAAGACGCTAAAAAACTTACTGAAAGCATCAAAAATATGAGTGAAACTGCTGCTCAACTCGCAAATATCAGTCGCGTAGCTGGTCTCACAGATTCGTATGCTAACAATCTTCAAAAAGCATCTGAAGCTGCAGCTCAGTTTGCTACAAAACAACAAAACCTTGATGAAGCTACTAACACTCTACTCTCTTCTTACAAAGGTATTGCTGAAAATATGTTAGCTGCTGAAGATAAAACTAAATCATTCGCTGAAAAAGCTAATGAACTTAGCAAAAACCTTGGCTCTATCAATACTTCATACGAACTCCAACTCAAAGGAATTCAATCTCAAGCAACTGCTATCGAATCTCAAACAGGCAAAATCAATGCTGTTACTGCCGAATTCGAAAAATTGCACACTGCAGTTAGTGCATCTTCTAAAAATATGGATGCTTACAAACAGATGACAGATCAACTTGCTAAAAACGTATCTGACCTTAACAACGTTTATGGCAATATGTTGAATGCAATTAAAGCATAACAACTCATTTTACATTAAAATAAACTAAATCCTAACGTCTAAAATTACAAGAAAATGGGTGGAGCAAAGAACTGTCCGGAAACCCCG
Organism: Paludibacteraceae bacterium; assembly: GCA_017467185.1. GTDB lineage: Bacteria > Bacteroidota > Bacteroidia > Bacteroidales > Paludibacteraceae > Aphodosoma. Next base: position 3,635 of record JAFTSS010000097.1, read on the forward strand.
AGACAAAAAATGATTGGTATGATGTATTTGGTGCTTACTGCTATGTTGGCATTGAATGTATCTGCAGAAGTATTGGAAGGTTATAGTATGGTGTTTACTAGTTTGAAAAATTCTACTAAAAATGCCACTATTCGTAACGATCAATACTTTGGTGATATACAATTTTTGTATGAACAAAACCCAGAAAAAGTGGGTGAATGGATGGATAAAGCCACAAGAGTTAAAGAAAAATCAGACTCTTTGGTTAATTTAATTCAAGAATTCAAAATTGGTATTGTAGCAAACGCTGACGGCAAAGATGCTGACCCTAATGGAGAAGAGCTTAACAAAAAAGACAATACTCATGCAGGGGGGCAATATGCTGAGTTAACAACAGGACAAGGTCGTGCGAAAAAATTACAAACTGCAATTGAAGACTACAAAAAGTTTGCAGAAGAAATGTTTGGCAACGATACTTTGAGAAATAAAATTTACGAAGAACGTTTTAGCACTGCACCTCAATATTCTGAAAAAAATAAAAAAGAGGTCAGTTGGATTGATAGAACATTTTCAAACATGCCGGCAATTGCCATCGTTACAATGTTATCAAAATACCAAAACGACGTACGCAATACAGAGGCTGAAATGTTACTTCACTTTACAAATGCACAAGATGCTGGTGACTTCCGTGTTAATAGTATTCAAGCTCGTTTGATTCCAGATTCTAAAAATGTGATGCAAGGTGGTAAATTCCACGCCGAAATTGCATTGATGGCTGTCGATTCAACTAAAAAACCTATCTACTATCTCGGAGATAATCAATTGGAAAGTCAATTTATCGACATTCCATGTAACCAAATCGGTGCATTCCCAATTAAAGGTCGCCTCGAAATCGCAGGTCCTGACGGAAATATGGTAGCATATCATTTCGAAGATCAATATATGGTTTCTGCTCCTGCAGCTACTGTTGCAAACGTTGATATGAACGTTGTATATCGTGGTTACGACAACAAAATGGAAATCTCTGTACCAGGTCTTGCAGACAGTCAACTTCGTGTTTCAGCTAATGGTGCAACAATGACAAAATCAGGAAACCAATACATCTGTAAGCCGTCTGCAAAAGATAAAATTACAATTTTAGTTTCTGCTGAAGTTGACGGAAAAGTACAAACTATTGGTTCAAAAGAATTCCGTGTACGTCCAGTACCTTCTCCTTCTGCTTTCTTAAAATTGCCAAATGGTGAACGTTGGAGTCCTACCATGGAAACAACAAGCAGATTGAAACGTAAAGATTTATTAGATGCAACGATTATAGCTGAATATGAAGATGGAATGCTCAAAGCAGATTTCGTTGTTACAGAATTTACTATCAAAATTCCTCGTGGAGCTGGCTTTGACCCAATCAAAGTAAGTGGTGGAAAATTTTCAGAGAAACAGATTGAACGTCTTAGAAATCTTAAACCAAAACAAGAATTCTTGATTGAACAAATCAAATATGAAATGAAAGGGGCTAAAAATGCGAAATCAGGAACACTCACAATGGGTTCTGTTCCTATGCCTTAACATAAAACAAAAACACAATATGAAACATTACAGATTCTTTACATCACTCATTGCTTTTTTTACATTTTGTGTGATAATAAATGCACAAAAGGAAATACCAGATAGTACAGAAGTATTATTTGATAGCAATGGTAGTTTTACTCGTGTAATCAATACACCTGAAGAGGTTAATGCAAAACTGATTACAATCAACCCACTAATTGATGAGGTGGTTTGGCGTAAAGTCGTAACTCGTGTAATTGATCTTCGCGAGCAAGTGAATCGTCCATTATACTATCCTGACGCAAGTACAGGAAATGAAATGGATGAAACTACTCAAAAGAATCTGTTTGCTATAATACTCTACAACCTCTATAAAGAAAACCTAGAAGTTTATGTAGACCCAAACATAGGAGGTCCAGATGTTCCACAATTTAAAGACCAATTTAAGAAAAAATACGAAGACATTGACTTCTTTAAAAATGATGTAATGCTTGAATTTACAGGAGATGATATTTATAAAATTATAAATTATATTACACCTGGTATCATCAAATATTATGTCCAAGAAGTTTGGTATTTTAACAAAACTACATCTACGTTTCATAACAAAATAATAGCGATTGCTCCATTTTTTGATCAAAGATACCACTTAGAAAATGGCGAAAATGGGGCATTAAATACATCTGACCCATTATTTTGGATACCATACGACAAACTTCGTCCTTTCCTTCAAGAAGAATTTGTTAAGATGACAGGTCGCAATGTTACTCCTCTTGTAAATTTCGACGAATTCTTTACTACTCGCCAATTCTATGGCTACATTGTGAAAGACTATGATATGCAAAATCGTAAACTCCAAGATATTTCAAACGACCCAGTATATCTAAAACAAGAACAAGATCGTATCGAAAACGAGATATTAAATTTCGAACAAGACCTTTGGAGTTATTAAGACATCAAAAGAAAGTGGACTACATAAATGTAGTCTCACTTTCTTCAATGTACAGAAATTTTATATAATTTATAATCTATGAATAAATATCTACTATTAGTCGCATTCTTTGTATTAGGATTCGCTCAAGCTACAACTTCACAAGAAGTTAGAAAAGTAACAAAAGATTCAGAGGAAAATAAAGAAATTTCAAGTGTTCAAAAATTCCGTCATTGGTCTATTGCTTGGAATGGGGGTATGTCTATTATTGATGCAGATGTATCTGGCAATAATAAAATTGTCCCTAATAGTTTCATAAATTTTGCTTTTAACGCACAATTGGAATATATGATTACTCCTATGTGGGGTCTCTATGCTCAATATAGTTATATTCCATATAGCGCATCAAGAGGATCTGACAATTTTAAAGGTCTTTCACATGATGTTACTCTTAATGGAACATTCAACATTCTAAATCTATTCCGTTCTAATCGTTCAAAAACAAGTAAATGGGGATTTAATGTCAACGTTGGTGCTGGTATTAGTTTCTACAATACTCATGTATATGCACCAAATGATGGTCGCATCTACGAAAATGAAGTTACAGAAAAAGCCGTTAATAGCCGTACATTCGTATTACCTGTAGGTCTTTCTGTAGAATATGCTCCTGTTGAATGTTTAGGCATTTTCCTTCAAGCTGAATATCGTATGTACCAAGCAGACGATATTGATGCACTTGTACAAGGCAGAAATAATGACTATATGGGCTATGCAGGTATTGGTCTTCGCTATAAAATTGCTGCTGGCAAAAAACGTGGTAGTGTGAAAACAGCTTCTTTAATGGACCACAATCCTGATAGAACAGACCGCGCTATGGTTGCTAGAGAAAAACAAGTTGAAGAACTTGCAGCTAAGGTCGATAACATGACAGATATGCTCAACAACAATGTAGTTCCAAAACTTGAAGCTATCGAAAAAGCACAAGAAGACAATACTGATACAGATTTAGATGGTGTACCAGATAGTCGCGACCGCCACCCTAATACTCCTGCTGGTTCATTCGTAAACTATTATGGCGAACCTTTAACTGAAGCTGAAATCAATAAAATCTTAGGTTCTTCATCTAACAAACCTGAATCTACAATTTACTATGAACTTAATTCTTATAATGTAACAAAAGATAGCGAATTAGCTATCGCTCAAGTTGCAAGTAAATTGTATAACAACCCTAACTACAAAGCAGAAATCGTAGGTTACTGCGACAATAGTGGTAGCGATGAGTTCAACCAAAAATTAAGTCTTAAACGTGCAGAAACTGTTAAAAACATTTTGGTTAAACAATATGGTATTGATGCTAATCGTATCACTGTTGTAGGCAAAGGTAAAACACAAGGTCCTAAAGATAAGTTTATCGTAAATCGTCGTTGCGATGTATTTATCGTAAAATAATTTTTAAGGGGACTTCTATAAACCCTAAAATAAAAAGAGAGCTAAATCAAATATTGGTTTAGCTCTCTTTTTTTGGGTGTCCGATAAAAAATTATTACTGTCCGGTTAAATATAATAAATTAAGTCTGTTCGATATAAAACGCCGCATGCATCTGTGTCATCCGTAAAGCAAAAGTTGCGAATTAGTGAGGACAACGAAGTTTACTTCAGTGGCCGAACGAAAGCAATTTCAACAAAGTTATTTTTGCGAAACAAAAGAACGAATTCAACCAAAATCCTCTCCAATGTAGGGACTCACGGCTCGTGCGTCCGCTCAATATGTCTGCCCATAGGACAGAGGGATATGTAAAAAATTCCGTGAACTAACGGTCTTTAAGCTTGTGTCGCAAAAATTCTCAACTCTCAACTCTCAATTCTCAACTCCCCTACCTCCTTCTAAATTCACTACAAACAATTGCTGTAGCAACGGCTACATTCAAAGATTCTGAAGTTAGTTCATCTGCAGGATAACTCGGTATAAGCAATTTGTCAGATACTAACTTTGCAATCTCATCAGAAATACCATTCCCCTCATTGCCCATAACTATAATACCATATTTAGCTAATTCTGTATTATATATGGAAGCCCCATCGAGAAATGTTCCATAAATTGGATAACCTTGTTTTCTAAAAGTATCTAATACGTCTCTCAATTCTACATAATGAACTTTAACTCTTGCCAAAGCCCCCATCGTAGATTGTATGGTTTTTGCATTATAAACATCAACCGTTCCATGCGAACATATAATGTTTTTTATTCCAAACCAATCGGCAATGCGTATTATAGTGCCTAAATTACCTGGATCTTGCACAGTATCTAATGCCAAAATCAATTCTCTCTTTAACAACAAGTCCTGTAAATTAAAATCATATTGAGAACGATAAAAAACTACATATACAGACGATGGTGTTGAAAGTAAGGTGATTTTTTTCATCTCTTCTATATTCTCTATCTCAATAATTTCATCTGCAATATGAGAATTCTTGGAGAGCCATTCTGTTGTTGCAACAATATATTTTGCCTTAAAATAAGGCAATAAATCACCAACTAATTTGATACCTTCTGCAATAAACACCTGCTCATTATCCCTATTTTTTTTCAAATTTAGAGAATTAAAATACTTAATTTTATTCTTCGATAAAACCATAAAATATATAATATAAAAACGATATGCAAAGATAGTGATTTTTTCGATATTTTTTTGTATATTTGCACCGATTTATGTATTGTGGTGAACAATATTTTTTTTCATGAGATTAAAAAAAATCTTTTATTACATATTTCTCCTCGTAATATTGCCTACTCTCGGTAGTTGCAGTATGACGAAGTATGTGCCAAAAGATCAATATTTACTGAAAAACGTAAAAATAAAAGCCACAATTCCAGACGTAAATAACGAAGAATTAAAAGGCTATTTACGCCAAACGCCTAATAACACAATACTAGGATTTTGGCCATTGAAATTGGGATTTTATAATGCATCGAGCGAAGATTCTACCAAATGGAGCAATCGTTGGTTGCGTCGCATAGGGGAACCTCCTGTGATTTATGATTCACTCAAAACTATTTATGGGTGCGATGAATTACAAAAAGTTATCTTCAATAAAGGTTATCTCAATGCAAATGTTACATTCAAAACAACAATAAACCCCAAAAAACGACACGCAAAAGTTACATATAGTATTGAAGAAGGCGAACCGTATCGTTTAAGAAATTACTTTATAACTATACCCGATTCTTCAGCATTAGAGGCTATTAACCAAAGAGAAAAACCTCTTATCAAACCAGGTGATTTATTCGATATTGATCGTCTGAATGAAGAGAGAGAACAAGTAGCCAAGATGCTACGCAATCAGGGTTACTACAATTTTCGTAAAGAACTACTATTTTTCTATGTTGATAGTGCGTTAAATACACATGAAATTGATGCAGAATTATCAATTCAACCTCAATATTTGGACAACGATTCAGCACTACAAATCATTTTCACAAAAAAAGAAATTGAAAATGTTACTATATTAGCATTAAAAGACAATGATTTATTAAAAAATGACTTAGAATTAGATACTTTTTACCAAAACAACATTAAGGTAATTTACAATAAAAAGAACAAAGCATTTAGACCCAAAGCTCTAATTAATAAAACTTCTATCCAACCTAATAGATTTTATTCAGATTTTATTGTTGATCGTACATACTCACGACTAAATTCGCTAAACGCAGCAAAATATGTCAACATCTCGTTTACTGAAAATAGCAACAATAAATTAGATGCACAAATCGTAATTACACAAAATAAACCACATACGGTATCAGCAGAAATAGAGGGAACTTACTCAGGGGGAGATTTAGGAGTTGGAGCCGCTATTGGCTATAAAAATAATAATATTTTTAGAGGCTCCGAAATTCTGAATATCAATATTAACGGAGGTTATGAAGCTATAGGTTCATTATCAGAATATCAATCAGCATGGGATATTGGAGGAGAAGCATCTCTCACATTCCCAACTTTGTTGATGCCAATGACCAAAGACTTTAGACAACGCTCCACTGGAACTACTGAAATTGCAGCATCTGTCAACTTTCAACAACGACCTGAATATCAACGAAACATTGCAAGTGCGGGTATAAAATACAATTGGCGTTGGCGCAGAGTAAACTTCACATTCAACCTACTTGATTTAAGTTATATATACTTGCCTTACATGACAGCCGCATTCAAAGATAAGTATATGAGACCTACGTCAAGTATTCGATTCAGCTATGAAGACCATTTCATAATGCGTTGGGGTTTAGGAATCAATATGTCAAACCGCCGCAATATGACATTCAATACAAGTAGTTTTTATACATTTCGCACCAATGTGCGCACTGCGGGTAACCTCCTCTATGGAATAAGCCACCTTATAAAGCAACAAAAAAATGAAGATGGCGTATATGAAATATTTAACATTCAATACTCTCAATTTGCAAAAGCCGACATTGATTTTGCATATAATTGGTATCTAACAGATAAATCACGATTGGTATTTCACACTGGATTAGGCGTAGGTATTCCATACGGCAATGCCTCTATTCTCCCTTTCGAAGAGCGCTATTATAGCGGAGGTGCTAATAGTATGCGAGGTTGGGCTGCCCGCAAACTAGGTCCAGGAAATTTCTACAATAGTTCAGGAAGTATTGACTTCATGAAGCAATCGGGCGATATTAAATTCGACTTAAACCTCGAAGCTCGTTTTCGCTTAATATGGAAATTAGAAGCGGCTGTATTCGTTGATGCAGGCAATATTTGGACTATACGCGACTATGCAGAACAACCAACTGGTGCTTTCCGATGGAATGAATTTTACAAACAAATTGCTTGTAACTACGGAGTTGGTCTTCGTTTAGATTTCGATTTCTTTGTTATTCGTGTAGATATGGGCATAAAACTTTATGACCCAGGCTACCCAATCGAAAGTGAACGTTGGAGAACTGATTTAACTTGGCGAGATGATTTTGCACTGCATTTTGCAGTGGGATACCCATTTTAATTCATAATTCATAATTCATAATTATTTGTCCGACAAGTCCGACAGGTCTGACAGGTCCGACAAAACAAAAATCTAAAAATCTAAAAAAATGAAAAAAAGAATCACATTAGCGGTAGCCTTAATTTTGGCTACATTTGGTATCACTAATGCGTGTACTAACTTTATCGTTGCCAAAGGTGCATCTGCCGACGGCTCAACTATGGTAACATACGCAGCCGACTCTTATTGGTTGTATGGTTCATTGTACCACTACCCTGCAGCTACCTATCCTGACGGAGCAATGTTAGACATCTACGAATGGGACTCTGGTAATTTCCTCGGTAAAATTAAACAAGTAAACCAAACATACAACGTAGTTGGCAATATGAATGAGCACCAACTCACTATTGGAGAAACTACTTGGGGTGGTCGTGAAGAACTTATTGACACAACAGGTATCATGGACTATGGTAGCCTTATTTATGTTACTCTTCAACGTGCAAAAACAGCTCGTGAAGCTATCGTAACTATCGTAAATCTTGTAAACGAATATGGCTATTTCTCATCTGGTGAATCATTCTCTATCGTTGACCCTAACGAAGCTTGGATTATGGAGCTTATCGGTAAAGGTCCAGGTTCAAAAGGTTTTGTATGGGTAGCTCGTCGTATTCCTGACGATTGCATATCTGGCCACGCAAACCAAGCTCGTATCACAACTTTCCCTCTCGAAAGTCGTAAAGACAAAACTACTATTTCAAGCAAAAACCTCAAAAAAATCTACAACCCAGAAGTTACAACTGTATATGCTCACGATGTAATCAAATTTGCTCGTGAAAAAGGTTACTTCAATGGTAAAGATGCTGAGTTTAGCTTCTCTGACACATATAATCCACTTGATTTCAGTGGTGTACGCGCTTGCGAAGCTCGCGTATGGAGTTTCTTCCGCCGCCACGACCGCTCTATGGACAAATATTTGTCATACATCATGTGCGATACTAAAGAACGTATGCCTCTATGGATTGTCCCTGAACGCAAACTTTCAGTAAAAGACCTCCAAGATGCTATGCGCGACCACTACGAAGGTACTCCTCTTGATATGTCAAAAGGACAAGGTGCTGGCCCATTCAACTCGGTTTATCGTATGACTCCACTCATCTATAAACACAATGGCAAAGAGTATTTCCAAGAGCGTCCTGTTGCAACTCAACAAACTGGTTTCTCTTTCATTGCTCAAATGCGTGATTATGCGCCTGCTGAAGCTGGTGGTATCCTTTGGTTTGGTCTTGACGATGCAACTTGCAACATTTATGTACCAATCTACTCTTGCATCACCGAAATACCTGAATCAATGAGCGAAAATAATGGCTCAATTCTTGATTTTTCATGGACTTCTGCATTCTGGATTAACAACTGGGTAGCAAGCATGGTATATCCTCGCTATTCAATGCTTTATCCTGAAGTTAAAAAACGTCAAGGCAAACTCGAACACGAATTCTTTAACGATGTAGAAGAAGCTGACCGCTACGTTGCTCAATTAATTAAAGAAGGAAACTCTCAAGAAGTACGCACATTCCTCAATCAATTCTGCCAAATCGAAGCAGAAAAAGCAATTAACACATGGCGCAAATTAGGCGAATACCTCATGGTTAAATACCTTGACGATGCTATCAAAGGTGAGAAAAATGGTCAATTCGACGGAAATCACAAACGTATTCCTAACAAAGTAACACGTCCTGGTTATCCTGCTGAATATATCGAAAAAGAATTTGTTCGCCCAAATCCAGAACGCTTCCGCGTAAAAACAGCAGAAGAAATGGAACAACGCAAATAAAAAAGATTTATATACTCTAAAACAATTAAATAATAACTATGAAAAAATTAAGCATTTTATTAACTGTAATTTTAGCACTCACAATGTGTTGCAAACAAACTGAGCAAAATCCATTCTTTGTGGAATCTACTGCTCCTCACGGAACTTTCCGTTTCGACCAATTGAAAAATGAGCACTTCCGTCCAGCTTTCGATCGTGCAATGGCTGAACACAAAGCCGAAATTGAAGCTATCATCAACAATCCAGAGGCTCCTACATTCGAAAACACTATCGTAGCTCTCGAACGTTCTGGCGCACTCTTCAACCACGTTGCTTCTGTATTCTTTGCTCTCGATGGCGCAGAATCTAATCCAGAAATGGCAGAAATCATGATGGAAGTTATGCCTCTCATCACTGCTCACTCTAACGAAATCAACCTTAACGAAAAACTTTTCGAACGCGTAAAAGCTGTTTACGAGACTCGCGAATCATTGAATCTCAACACAGAAGATGCTATGTTGCTCGAAAACACTTTCAAAGGTTTTGCCGACAATGGTGCTAATCTTTCACCAGAGGACAAAGAAACTTACAAACAACTTTCTGAAAAACTTAGCCTCGCTTCTATGCGTTTCAAACAAAACTCATTGAATGAAACTAACGCATATAGCCGCCTTGTTACTGACTCTACTGAACTCGCTGGTATGCCTGCTTATTTCATGGAAATGACTGCAGCAAATGCTAAAGCTGCTGGCAAAGAAGGCTGGTTACTCGACCTTAAAGCTACTTGCTACTCTCCACTTCTTACGTTTGCCGACAATCGCGCTCTTCGCGAAGAAATCTGGCGTGCTTTCAGCACTCAATGTCTTGATGGTGAATATTCTAACATCGAAAACATCAAAGAAATCATCAACACACGTCTTGCTATTGCTAACCTCTTCGGTTGCAAAACATACGCAGAATATGCACTCAAAAATCGTATGGCTGAAAAAACTGAGAATGTAGAAAACCTTCTCAATGAATTAATTAAAGCTTATACTCCTGCTACTCAAGCAGAAGTAAAAGAAATGCAAGAATTTGCTAAATCACAAGGTGCTGATTTCGAACTCATGCCTTGGGACTGGAGCTACTATGCAGAAAAACTTCAAGCTGCTAAATTCGACCTTAACGAAGAGATGACTAAACCTTATTTCGAACTCGAAAGCGTGAAAAAAGGTGTATTCGGCTTGGCTACTAAACTCTACGGTTTGAACTTCACAAAAAACACTGATATTCCTGTATATCACCCAGAAGTTGATGCTTACGAAGTAACTGACGAAAACGGTAACTACGTAGCTGTTCTTTACACAGACTTCCACCCTCGCGCTGGTAAACGTGCAGGTGCTTGGATGACTGAATACAAAGGTCAATGGCGCAATGCAGATGGCACAGACTCTCGTCCACACATCACTATCGTAATGAACTTCACTCGCGCAACAGAAAGCACTCCTGCTCTCCTCACTTTCGACGAAGTTGAAACATTCCTTCACGAATTTGGTCACGCTATCCATGGTATGGTTTCTGAATGTACATATCTTTCTATTTCAGGTACTAACGTATATCGCGATTTCGTAGAACTTCCATCTCAAATCATGGAAAACTGGGCAACTGAAAAAGAATTCCTCGATGGTTGGGCACATCACTATCAAACAGGTGAACCAATCCCTGCTGAATTAGTACAAAAACTCGTTGATGCTTCTAACTTCAACTGCGGTTACCTCTGCCTCCGTCAAGTTGCTTTTGGCTTGCAAGATATGGCATTCCACACTATCACAGAACCATTTAATGGCGACCCTTGTGAAGTAGAACGCACTTCTACTGCTCCAACAAACTTCCTTCCTAACGTAGAAGGTACAGGTCGTTGTACTACATTCAACCACATCTTCTCAGGTGGTTATGCTGCAGGTTACTACTCTTACAAATGGGCAGAACAACTCGATGCTGATGCATTTGCATTCTTCAAACAAAATGGCATCTTCGACCGCGCAACTGCTGAATCATTCCGCAAAAACGTATTGAGCCGTGGTGGTACAGAACACCCTATGACTCTTTACAAACGCTTCCGTGGTCAAGAACCTACAATCGACGCAATGCTCGAACGCAATGGTATCAAACGTTAATCGTATTAACATCATAAATAAAAAAGCTGAATCCCAAACGATTCAGCTTTTTTATTTCAACTATATTCTATCTTTCAGAATTATATCCTACCCCAAAAAGAGCAAAATCCATTATCCCTGGATCATCAGGATACAACTCTTTACATTTATTAGTAAGTTCTTGTACAGCCCGCATATCAGCTGAAGTTCGAGCAAGCAAACCATGTTCACGTGCTACCCTATTTACATGTACATCAAGAGGTATAAGCAAATAAACAGGGCTCAATCTAGTCCATACACCTAAATCTACTATACCATCACGACGCACCATCCAACGAAGAAATAAACAGAGACGTTTACAAGCAGATTTAGTATTGCAAGGTATTCCATTTGCATGCAAAAGAGAAATTAAGGCACTGAGATATTCATTCCTAATTCCTAACTCCTCATTCCTCACTATTATTGCTTCTTCAAGTGTGTCGTATTGCTGATATACGTTGTAGAGACTTTGCATTAGATCGTAAAAATCTCGATAGAAAAACATTCGGTAGAAATTAACGTCTGAATCTTTATACTCACGCCACTGCTCTGACATAACGTAATCGTATGGCCTACCAGACATCAAGTCGTATGCCATACAACATTTTTTGAATATCTGATTGCGGTTGCCAAGTGCTAACCACGAACAGACGACTCCCATTACTTCGATATCGCACTGAGTTGTGCAACGACGCACAACTGCTACTGGATCAGTAGCAAAATAACGCATATCATTATATTCCGCTATAAACTTATCCCAATTACACATAAAAAACATCATTAAAAAGGGAACATAGACACTCTACATTCCCTACAATACAAAAATATACAAATTAAAATCTACTTAACAAGCATACCCTCTGCTACAGCTTTTGCCACTTCTTCGCCTTTAAGAACTGTAGCCAACTGCAAAGCAAACTCAATAGTACAACCAGGACCGCGTGATGTAACAATATTACCTGAAACCATTACACGGTCTTTCGAAACAAAAGCTTCGTACAATTGATCCTCAAATCCTGGATAGCAAACTGCTTGGTGATTACGCAAAAGATGCATTTTGCCCAATACAGAAGGAGCAGCACAAATAGCCGCAATCCATCCTCCTTTTTTATTTTGCTCACGAAGTAAACTCAACAACCCTTCATGTGCGCCAAGATTCAATGTACCAGGCATACCTCCAGGAAGAATAAGCATTTCGGATTTTGAGAAATCTACTTCATCAAACATTTTATCTGCCTCTATACGCACACCATGAGCACCCTCTACCGAACGCTCCTGCATTACCGACACAGTAGTAAGTTCAACCTCTGCACGACGTAAAACGTCAATTGTTGCAATAGCTTCAACCTCTTCGAAGCCAGTACCTAAAAATAAGTAAACCATAATATATATAGATATTTAGATATTAGACACGAGATGCGAGACACGAGATACGAGACACGAGATACGAGATACGAGACACGAGACTTACTCGATTCGCTTTGCTCGTTGTTTTTTTAGACATGAGAACATAATTTCTTCTTTTAACGTAAATTATCATTAATTAATCGTAAATTATTTATAATTAATGGATGATTTGTGGTAACCAGCGGTCTTTGAGCCTTTGGCGATAAAATTTGCGTTAAAGTATAGACATGAAGACATGAGAATAGAATTTGTCTTGTATCTCGTGTCTCGTGTCTATTGTCTATTGTCTATTTTTAATTCAATCTAAAATTATAAGTAATCGTACCAATTGCTACACCTCCGCCTGTAGAAAATTTATTTTTCTTAGCGGCATTAACAGCTGCATTACGCAATGTTTCATTAGTAATTGTTGTACCTTTAGTTATGGCAGCGGAAACAACATTTCCTGACGCATCTACACGAATTTCGACCACTATACGCCCCTCTTCATTTCCTTGATATGATGGCTGCGCCAATTTTCCGAGCAAATTACGACCATTAAGCGACCAAGAGTGTCCACCTTGCGAACCTTGTCCAGCAGGATTACCTTGTTGTGTTTCACCTTTTGTTTGTCCTTGACCTTTACCCATATTTTGGAATGCCGATCCTGCAAGATTACTTGCTTGATTACGCTTTGCCTCTTGTTCTGCTTTTATGCGAGCCTCTTCTTCAGCTTTTTCACGAGCAATACGCTCTTGTTCTGCCTTCTCACGAGCAATTCGCTCCTCCTCTGCTCTACGTTTAGCCTCTTCTTCTGCTTCTTTACGCTTTTTCTCTGCTTCTAATGCAACAGATGGGTCTTCTTGTGTCATTAAATCCTCTTCCGAAGGAGTCGAAACCTCAGGAGCTGCTGGTGGAGGGGTAGGCGTAGGAATAGGTGCTGCTTCTGGCGCAGGCGTTGGATTAGGCATACTTTCGCCAAAACCTTCATCTGCATACCCCAACGATATCATAACACCTTCATCCATCTCATTGCGATGCGCAGTCATTCCGCAGAACAACAATATCAATAAGATAATGATACAGATTATCGTTGTTGCAATACCCGATTGTATTTCTGATTTTTTAAGTTTCATTATTCTTTTACTTTTGTAGCTATCACCAACTTAAGGCGATTTTCGTTAGCTATATCAAGTATTTTAACTATTTCACGATAAGGCACCAATTCATCGGCATGCAAAGCTACGTATGTAGTTGAATCTGCGGCATGCACTGTTTGAAGATATGGTTCAATCTCTTCAAAATGCACTTGACGAGGTTTTGAACCATTATCTGCAATACTATATTCTCCTTCTGCGGTAATGCCTATTTTCACAATATTTGCCTTTGTTGCAGTCTTTGCCGACGATTGAGGCAAATTCACTTTCATATCATTTGGAGCCGACATTGTTGATGCTATCATAAAAAACAATAGCAACAAGAAGATAATGTCGGTCATCGACGACATCGAAAATGATGAATCTATTTTATTTGATTTCTTTAAAGCCATAACTTTTTCAATTCATAATTCATAATTAAATCCGAATGGCTAATTATGCATTGTGAATTGTGAATTGTGCATTAATTATTTTCCTGCTGCTGGTTCGTTCAACAAATCAAGGAATTCCATGCTACGCATTTCAAGACGGCGCATCACTTCATTCACGCGACCTACAAGATAATTGTATGCAAAATAAGCACAAACACCAACAATCAAACCTGCCACCGTAGTAACCATTGCAGTATAAATACCACCAGACAACTGACTAAGGTTAATTGTGTTACCACCAGCTTGTTCCATTTCAAAGAATGCTTTAACCATACCCATAACGGTACCCAAGAAACCTAACATCGGAGCACCACCCGAAATCGTTGCTAACAACGAAAGTCCTTTTTCAAGTTTTGCGACTTCAATATTACCAACGTTTTCAATTGCCACCAACACATCCGACATCGGACGCCCAAGACGCGAAATACCTTTTTCTATCATTCTTGCCGATGGCGATTTCGTATCACGACAAAGTTTCAACGCAGCATCCAATTTTCCTTCATAGATATAATCTTTAATTCTATCCATAAAAGAAACATCCTCTTTCGATGCTTGATGTGTAACAATCATACGCTCAATAAAGATATAAATAGCCAAAACAAGCATCAACACAAGCGGAATCATAATCCATCCACCCTTGAGACACATCTCAAAAAAGTTAAGTTTTGCAGGCTCTTCAACCACTGGAGCTAATGCATTCAACGTGTCGGCAGCCATCGACGCCACCATTTGAGTTTCTTGTAAAAGTAACATAATTATAAATGAGAAATTAGGAATGAGGAGTTAGGAATTACAAAAACATAAACCACTCATTCGTTTATTATTTAATTAAATAACGAAATTCTATTGATTTTATTTCAAACAGTCTAAATATCTTTTGATTGTCTCTTCCAATCCGAGATAGAGAGCATCACAAATTAAGGCATGACCAATCGACACCTCATCCAAAAATGGCACACACTCATGAAAATATGCCAAATTATGCAAATCCAAGTCATGACCAGCATTTATACCCAAACCCAATTCATGAGCCGCCACAGCAGCATGCACGTATGGAGCGACAGCCGACTCTCTGTCTTGATGATATTGAGCTGCGTATGGTTCAGTGTAAAGCTCTATACGATCAGCCCCAGTACGAGCCGCAGCTTTAATATTCTCTATGTCCGTGCCAACAAAAATCGACACTCTGATACCTTCTGCTTTAAACAAAGCAACAAGCCCCTTCAAATGCTCAAAATTTGCAATACAATCCCAACCCGCATTCGAAGTCAATACACCTGGCGCATCTGGCACCAAAGTTACCTGATGAGGACGCACTGTTTTAACCAAATTTATAAATCTCTCATCGGGATTACCTTCTATATTAAATTCAGTCGTCAAAGCAGGTTTTAAATACAATACATCTTGACCTGTAATATGTCGTTCATCTGGACGTGGATGAACCGTAATACCCTGAGCACCAAATTTCTCACAATCCAATGCTACCTTCAATACATCAGGATTATTTCCTCCACGAGCATTACGTATAGTAGCTATTTTATTTACATTTACACTTAGTTGTGTCATAGTTTTTATATATCAAATTTTATTTGTAACTTTGCGTCTAAAGATAATATCTCAAATTGGCTACAAAAGTACAAAAAAAAATTCACACCACAAAATACAATACAAACAACTTTCAAATTTCAAATCTCAAATTTCAAATCACACTAAATATGCAAATATTAGTATTCGGTAACAAATATAAACTAAAATTCATCGATTCGGTTAAAAGTCTGTTTTTCAAACTTAAACATCGAGGAGCCAACATCTTATTCGATAAAGAATTTGCCAAAGAAATACAAGACTCTGGCTTGTTAGACATCTCAGAATTCGATGTATTCGACAACAATTTTTCAGGCGACATAGCCATCAGCCTTGGTGGCGATGGCACTTTACTTACCACTGCCAACCGCATTGGCAACCGACAAATTCCTATTCTCGGCATAAATCTTGGTAGATTAGGCTTCTTAACCGACGTTCAAGCTCACGAACTCGACAATCTCGACGACATAATTTTCAACAAAAAATACAAGGTTGACGACCGCATGGTTCTATGCGCCGAAATAGTACATAATGCACAATGCACAACCAACGGTCTTGAGCTTAAGCGAAAAATACACAATGCACAATCAGCACAAAAATTTTCAACTACAGAGTTTTCACTCAACGAAATCGCCGTTCTAAAACAAGATCTTTCGTCAATGATTTCCATCGACGTAACACTCAACGATGAACCACTACACACCTACCAAGCCGATGGTCTCTTGGTATCTACGCCAACAGGTTCTACAGCCTACTCACTCAGCGTCGGAGGCCCAATCATGATGCCTGAAACCAACAACCTCATCATCGCGCCCGTAGCATCTCACTCGCTCAACGTCCGACCTCTCATCATTCCTGACAACTGGAAAATCGACCTAAAAATATCATCTCGTAGCCACTCATACCTAGCATCTATCGACGGCCGAAGCATCACAATGCCCGACACCGCCACAATCTCAATATCAAAAGCCGACTACACAGTCCGCATCATCCGCCTCGAAGGTCACTCATTCCTCAACACACTCAAAACAAAACTCATGTGGGGAGCAGATATAAGAGTTGAGTGTTGAAATATTGTAATTAACGTGTGTTCGATATAACTTTATAGCACACAGAATGCACGGAATACACGGATTTTTATTATTTATCTCCCACAGATGACACAGATTTCTCAGATATTTTTCGTTCTTTACTATTCGATTCGCTCTTTTGCTACGCAAAAATCGCCTACTGATGACACGGATGCCATACGGCGTTTTATATTGAACTGACTTAATTACTATAACATCTATAGTATCTATAGCGACTATAAAGACTATAGTTTCTATAATAACATCCAACAATAAATAAAATAAAATACTAAAAATATGAAAATAATCTACATGGGAACCCCCGACTTTGCCGTCGAACCCCTCCGCCGCTTAGTTGAAGCAGGCAAAAACATCGTCGCCGTAGTCACTATGCCCGACAAACCAGCCGGACGTGGCCACAAAATCCAATTCTCGCCCGTAAAAGAATACGCCCTCAGCGTAGGACTACCTATACTACAACCCGTTAACCTCAAAGACCCCGAATTCGTAGAAGAACTCCGTTCATATCAAGCCGACCTACAAATCGTCGTAGCTTTCCGCATGCTACCCGAAATCGTATGGAACATGCCACCTCTCGGCACATTCAACCTCCATGCCTCTCTCTTACCACAATATCGCGGAGCAGCCCCAATCAATTGGGCAGTCATCAATGGCGAGACCGAAACCGGCATCACCACCTTCTTCCTTCAACACGAAATCGACACCGGCAATATCATCATGCAAGAAAAAATCAACATTGCCCCTGACGACAACGCCGGCATAGTCCACGATCGCCTCATGATGCTCGGAGCCGACCTCGTCCTCAAAACTGTAAACCAAATCGAATCCGGCAACCTTACCTCCACCCCACAAGACGCTATAGTAGGGACACGGCATGCCGTGTCCGCAACAAGCGAAGCGTGTCCTCAACTCTCAACTCTCAACTCTCAACTACTCTCAAACCCGCTCCAAAAATATTCAAAGAGACCTGCCGAATCAACTTCAACGCCACAGCCGAGTCTGTGCGCAATCTTGTTCGTGGACTCGCACCCTATCCTGCTGCTTGGATAGAACTCACCGACCCATCAGGCAACACTACCAACATGAAAATCTACGAAGTCAGCAAAGAACTCTGCACACCATCACACCCAGCAGTCACTCTCGTTTGCGACGGCAAAAAAATACTAAAAGTTGCAGTCCTCGACGGCTACATCCACCTCGATCAAGTACAACTTGCAGGCAAAAAACGCATGCCAGCCGCCGACCTCATGCGTGGCACCGACCTCACTCAATACACCATAAAATAAATTATCAACAAAAAAGGTTGACCTTGTAGGGTCAACCTTTTTCTTTATCATCATACCTAAAATCAACGACGACGCATCAATTTAGGATTTTTACTCATTTGTTGCACACCTTTAAGCATCTTTTGCATATCGGTGAATTGTTTGAGCAAGCGGTTTACTTCCACAATCGAACGACCAGAACCCTTTGAAATACGATTCTTACGTGAACCATTGATAATTGCAGGATTTACACGCTCTTCGTTGGTCATTGATTGAATAATTGCCTCGATACCTTTGAATGAATTATCATCAATATCCACATCTTTCAATGCTTTACCTACACCAGGAATCATAGAAGCGAGCTCTTTGATGTTACCCATCTTCTTGATTTGTTGGATTTGATTATAGAAGTCGTTGAGGTCAAATTGGTTTTTAGCAATTTTTTTAGAAAGTTTGCGAGCCTCTTCTTCGTCAAATTGTTCTTGAGCACGTTCAACGAGCGAAACAATGTCACCCATACCGAGAATACGATCAGCCATACGAGCCGGGTGGAAGAGGTCAATAGCCTCCATCTTCTCACCTGTACCAACAAATTTAATTGGCTTTTCAACAACCGAACGGATTGACAAAGCAGCACCACCACGAGTATCACCATCTAATTTAGTCAATACAACACCTGTAAAATCAAGACGGTCATTAAATTCTTTAGCTGTATTCACCGCATCTTGACCTGTCATAGAATCGACAACGAACAAGATTTCTTGTGGATTGATAGCAGCTTTGATAGCCGCGATTTCGGTCATCATTTGCTCATCAACAGCAAGACGACCAGCAGTATCTATAATCACCACATCGCGACCCTCACGCTTAGCCTGAGCAATAGCATTTTGTGCAATCTCAATAGGATTTTTATTCTCGATTTCAGAATATACAGGCACTTTTATTTGCTCACCAAGCACTCGCAATTGCTCAATAGCAGCAGGACGATAGACGTCGCATGCAACGAGCAAAGGATTTTTGCCTTGCTTAGTTTTAAGCATATTTGCCAATTTACCAGAGAATGTTGTCTTACCCGAACCTTGAAGACCGCTCATCAAGACAACTGCAGGCTGACCAGCTTGCGATTTTACATTCAATGCCACATTCTCGCCACCCATCAAACGTGCAAGTTCGTCGTGAACAATCTTCACCATCATCTCTTGTGGTTTCACCGCGAGAAGCACATTTTGTCCGAGAGCTTTAGTCTTAACTTCATCTGTAAAAGTCTTTGCAACTTTATAGTTTACGTCGGCATCAAGAAGTGCTTTACGCACATCCTTCAATGTTTCAGCCACGTTGATTTCAGTAATTTTTCCTTGACCTTTAAGGATTTTAAATGAACGCTCAAGGCGTTCGCTCAATGATTCAAACATATATATAATATACAATTAGTAGTGAGTAGCGAGTAGCAAGACTTTGACACTCAACTACGCATCATTCATATTTTAGAATATTTAATAGCAAAATATAAATTTTGATTACATAATTTAGCTATAACTTTTACAATCTGTAATCTAAAAAAGCGACCAACCGATTAAAGTTAGCCGCTTTTTTTGAGGTTCCTAGCAGATTCGAACTGCTGTAGACGGTTTTGCAGACCGGTGCCTAACCACTCGGCCAAGGAACCTTGCTTTTGCGAGTGCAAAGGTACTACATTTTATCGAAACTACCAAATATTTTCGCAATTATTTTTTCTCTCCACGCCTACATCTACCCATGTCGTTAATTAACAGCTTCTTATAAGCTTCTTCAGCTTCATAAAGTTTATAAATTTTCTCTGCCGACATGATTTTTTCTAACTTTTCGAGGTAATCTGCACGCAATTGAGCTATCTTCAACATCTGAATTCGTGCCACTTCCACTGCATTTTTATACTCTTCTTCGGTTGGTTCTTCGCTCATCGACTTTTTTGCTAAACGCATTTCACGATAACAAGCCCCTGTTTCTGTTTCATTCTTTTCAAACAACACAGCAAACGCAGCTTTCTCTGTTTCTGTCAAATCCATAGCATCAACAAGAAAAACCAATTTCTTCGCACGCATCTGAGCAAACCACTCTGCCCGATTTTTATGCACGTCACATTTAGGACTATTACATTTTTCTTGTCCGAATACAGACAATGACATTGTCAACACCAAAAGTAAAAATATTTTTTTCATAACCAATATTTTATTATAAATTAATCTTCATCAACAAATTCAGCATCTGCCAAAGCTAACTCTATATGGTGGATATCCATCATTTCAAGCATCTCATCCACATATGTTTCTTGAGCTATAATCTCTTCTGCCTGAGCATCAACTTGTTGCTGCATATTCATCAACGCAAAACCGCCAAACAACAATCCTGCAAACACTGCAGCCGACGATGCCACCAAAGCCGCTAAACGACGAAAATCAATCTTTCGTCCTTTTACTTCCACATTAGGTTGAGTTTTTTGCATCTCTTCTGCCAAACGTGCATCCATTCTTGCGGCAAAGTCCTCAAAATAATTCTCTGGAACTTCAAACGGCAAACGCTTATTTTCTAATTCACTATTCATAATGCTTAAATTAATTCATAATTCATAATTGAGAATCTGACTTGTCGGACAACTCCTAACTCCTCACTCCTAACTCCTCATTCCTCATTTTACTTTTATGACTTAAAAGTTTTCAAAAAGTTTAATCCTCTTCTTTAATAAATTGCTCTATTTTTTTCACCGCAATATGATACGATGCCTTCAACGCACCCTCACTCGTACCCGTAATCTTTGCAATCTCCTCATATTTCATATCATCATAATAGCGCATATTAAATACAAGCCGTTGTTTTTCAGGCAATGAAAGCACTGCTCTCTGAAACTTCTTCATCATCTCATCGCCCTCATAATAGGCATCTGCCTCCATTCTCGAAATCATCAACTCTTCATAGTCAATCGACGTTGCCACATTCTTCAATCGTTGCTGAGCCAAAAAAGTCAACGTCTCATTCGTTGCAATCCGATAAAGCCAAGTATATAACCCGCTATCACCACGAAACGAATCCATCGAACGCCAAGCCTTCAAATATGTATTTTGTAGCACATCATCGGCGTCCTCGTGCACCAACACCATCTTACGAATATGCCAATACAACCGACTCTGCGTCAGCCGCACCATATCCGAGAATGCCCGCGAACGCGTCTTCTCATCTTGCAACAATGGAACCAATTCTTGTAATTTTATATCTGACATTTTTTTTAATACGAGATACTAGATATTAGACACAAGATATTAGATACTTAAAACGAAATTTGAGCTTATTATCTTGTGTCTCACATCTCGTGATTCGCTTCTAACACCTAATCCGAATGCAAAGTTACAAAAAAATATTCAAATCCACAAAACAAAAAAATCTATCTCATAGACAATAAATTCAAGAATTTGTATTATCTTTGCATATTAAATAAATATGACTACCGAAAATATTATATTAGCTTTTGTATTAACCTTAATTGCAGGTCTTTCCACTGGATTAGGAGGGCTGATTGCGTTTTTCACCAAACGCGACAATGTCCATTTTCTCACCATTGCGTTAGGGTTTTCAGCAGGGGTGATGCTATTCGTCTCTTTCACCGACATATTCCCATCTGCATTAAAAGGTTTTTCTACTCGATATGCCGATAATGCCATGCTTGCTACTTGTTTAGCTTTCTTCGGTGGTATGGCACTTATCGCACTCATCGACTTCCTAATTCCCGAAGGCGAGAATCCTCACGAAATGAACTATGTCGAACAAATAGGGCATAATCACGAAATGCGCGACACTCGCAAATTCCACCGCATGGGCATCATGCTCGCCCTATCCATAGCCATCCACAATTTCCCTGAAGGTCTCGCTACTTTTGCTGTATCTCTCAGCGGATTAGATGTTGCTTTACCTATCGTAATTGCCATCGCATTACACAACATACCCGAAGGCATAGCCGTAGCAGTACCAATATATCAAGCCACAGGCAGTCGGTGGAAAGCGCTACTTTATTCACTTCTATCAGGACTATCCGAACCGCTCGGTGCCTTAATCGGATTCTTAATCCTCATGCCTTTCTGGAATACCACAATTGAATCTGCTGTTCTTGGCATCACTGCTGGTATTATGGTATATATCTCTATAGACGAACTACTGCCCACATCCGAACGCTATGGTCATCACCATCTTTCCATCATTGGAGTCGTTGCTGGCATGGCTCTAATGGCTCTATCACTTATAATTATTGGTTAGAAAAAACTCTAAACTCTTAACTCTAATCTCTTAACTCTTAACTCTAATCTCTTAACTCTAAACTAAATATGAAACAATTCGCAAAAGGTAGCATCGAATTTCTAACCGTAGCCGTAGAATTCTGCAAATTCATCGAACACCCACTATCCGACAAAACCGATTTTCTCAACAAACTATCAAAACTATTGCCCCTTATCTATCTCAAAGCTGCAATGGTTGAAACAAAAAACGCCATTTACGATGAAGCTCCCGAAAAATTTGTTGATGAAAACGACTATGAGGCAGTACGTGGCGACATACAAAACCTACTTGGCGACAAAGACCAATACCTCACAGCCATTCATCCCGACATCGCACTCAGCGACAGCGTAATAGCTGCATCTATTTCCGAAGATATTGCCGATGTATATCAATCACTTAAAGACTTCACCGAAGTAGCAAAAACTGGCAATGAAGACCTTATGAACGATGCACTCATCATCTGCATCGACGATTTCCGTGCCTTTTGGGGCACTCGCCTACTCAGTGCCGAACTCGCAATACACCAAGTCTTAGTCAACGGCTTCGACAACGAAGAAGAACCTGAAATCAACACCAACCCACTATTAATTTGAAAGTTGAAAATTGAAAGTTGAAAACTATTATCATCAATTATTCATTAATTATTTACGAATAATTTATGACTATTTATGTTGAAAAATAAATCCTGTTTTCCTCCTATCTTCATGTCTAAAAAAAGTCTAACACAAAACCAATGGTCTTGGGCTAAAAGCGAAAAATAATATGTCATTCTACAGTCAAGATGAAACGAAGTTTCAGCAAGACGTATGCAAAAAAAAAAATTATGTTTTTATGTCATTCTGTCTAAAATAAAATTCCTGTTCTCCTCCTATCTTCATGTCTAAAAAAGTCTTACTACTTTCTACTTACGACTCACTACTAAAAAATGCTATACCAAAGTAAAATAGAAAAATCCGATATATCCACTCTTCCCCCTTGCGACATCACAGGCGAAATCATCGTCATCGACCGTTCCGAAGATGTAGTTGCCGCAATTGAGGACTTAAAACAATGTCCTTTAATCGGGTTCGACACCGAAACTCGCCCATCATTCCGTCGTGGCGAGTCCAATACCATATCCCTACTCCAACTCGCAACAGAAAAACGCGCCTACCTCTTCCGTCTTAAAAAAATCGGACCGAACCAACTTATCAAAGATCTACTCGAAAGCAACGACTATCTCAAAGTTGGTCTCTCCGTGCACGACGATTTCCACTCTCTCAATCGCTGGATGCCTTGCCGACCAAACAATTTCATCGAACTCCAACGCTATGTCAAAGCCTTTGGCATCGAAGAAATGAGCCTACAAAAAATCTATGCCATCGTATTCCACAAACGCATCAGCAAACGCCAACAACTATCCAATTGGGAAGCCGAAGAACTCACCCCTGCCCAACAACAATACGC
The DNA here is from genome assembly GCA_017467185.1 of Paludibacteraceae bacterium. Classification (GTDB taxonomy): domain Bacteria; phylum Bacteroidota; class Bacteroidia; order Bacteroidales; family Paludibacteraceae; genus Aphodosoma. Next base: position 27,737 of record JAFTSS010000097.1, read on the forward strand.
CGCAATCGATGCTTGGGCTTGTCGCAATATTTACTACGAACTCCAACGCAAAATCAAAGTCGCCACAATATAAAATATACAAACAAGACAAAGTCGAAACCATCTCGCTCCAATATACTCCCCCTGTCTTAGGGGGAGTGTCCGTAGGACAAGGGGGTATACAAAGTCACACTAAACACTAAACACTATACACTAAACACTAAACACATGACTACAATCCAATTAAAACCCAAACGCGAAGAAAACATACTCCGATTTCACCCATGGATTTTCTCCGGTGCAATCGCCAAAATAACAGGTAATCCACAAGAAGGCGACATTGTGCGCGTCGTTAGTGCCAACCAAGAGTTCCTTGCCATCGGCCACTACCAAATTGGTAGCATAATGGTGCGCATCCTCTCATTCACCGACCGCCCTATCGACCGCACCTTTTGGCACGAACGCCTCAAAGCTGCTTACGACATGCGTCTTGCGCTTCACCTTGCCAATTCCGACACCACCAATGCCTACCGCCTCGTTCATGGCGAAGGCGACAACCTACCTGGTCTCGTCATCGACATCTATGGCGATACTGCCGTAGTTCAAGCCCACTCAGTCGGAATGCACTATGCCAAATATGTAATAGCCGAACTCCTTGTCGAAATCATCCCTGCTGTCAACAACGTATATTACAAATCCGAAGGCACTATGCCTTTCAAAGCTCCCGTTAAACCTGTCGATGGCTACCTCATTGGCGACAAAACCGAGACTATCGCACTCGAAAATGGACTAAAATTCCATGCCAACTGGCTCGACGGACAAAAAACTGGCTTCTTCGTTGACCAACGCGACAATCGTTCTCTCCTCGAACATTACGCTCACGGTCGCAACGTGCTCAATATGTTCTGCTATACAGGTGGCTTCTCTTTCTACGCAATGCGTGGTGGCGCCAATCTCGTCCACTCGGTCGATAGTTCAGCCAAAGCCATCGAACTAACCAATAAAAACATCGAACTCAATTTCCCTGGCGACCCTCGCCACGAAGCCTACGCTGTCGATGCTTTCAAATTCCTCGAAGACATCAAAGACCGTTACGACCTAATCATTCTCGACCCACCAGCATTTGCAAAACATCGCGATGCTCTCCGCAATGCCCTCCGTGGCTACACCCGTCTCAATGCCCTCGCATTCGAGCAAATCCGACCTGGAGGCATCCTCTTCACCTTCTCATGCTCGCAAGCCGTAAGCAAAGAGCAATTCCGCCTCGCCGTCTTCACCGCCGCAGCCCAAAGTGGTCGTTCTGTCCGCATCCTGCACCAACTCACACAACCCGTTGACCACCCAGTCAACATCTACCACCCCGAAGGCGAATACCTCAAAGGCCTCGTCCTCTACGTAGAGTAGGGAATAGAGAATAAGGAATAGGGAATAGGGAATAGGGAAATAACATTTAACGCTAATTACCACAAATTATCCATAAATATTTATTTACGAGTAATTTACGACAATTTACGTTTAAAGAAAAAAAAATAAAAATCGTGTCCTCATGTCTTCATGTCTAAAAAGATAAAAATTATGCGTAAAATCTTAATATTTGCAATATTATTCATTGCCACAATAGCAAACTGCCAAGTCGAAAAAATCCTCGGTCGTTGGACCACCATCGACGACAAAGAAAACGTCCCAGTATCAATCGTCAACATCTACCGTGACACCGATGGAAAATATTATGGACAAATCGAACGCATCCTTTATAAAGGCCAAGAAAACAAACTCTGCACCGAGTGCGAAGGCGAGCTTCACAACAAGCCAGTCGTAGGCATGGTCATCGTCAACAACATGGAGTGGCGCGACGGCAAACTTCAAGGAGGCACCATCCTCGACCCCGACAATGGCAAAACCTACTACGCCAAAATGTGGCTCGACCCCGAAACAGGCAAACTCATCCTTCGTGGCTCCCTCGACAAACGAGGCCTCCTCGGCCGCAACCAACAATGGGTCCGCAAATAAAACAATACATAAAAAACAAACAAAAGACTACTCAACAAAGTAGTCTTTTATTTTATCCTCATGCGACAACATCATCAAAATTACGCCTATTAGACGAGCAAAGCGAATCCCTAATCCGTACAATCCATGAGATAAAAAACATCCGTAAGGAAAATAACAAGCGCAGCGAGTAAAAACCTGTCTTTAGTGTCGAGCTTTTGCTTTGCAAAAGCAAGACCTTTATGCTAAAGAAAAAATTTATGTTCTTATGTCATTCTGTCTAAAAAATAACAAGTAAAACATCCGTGAGTCCCGTGTATTCCATGAACAAAAACCAATCTCACTCCATCTTCTCACTCCCAACTATCTTCGCCCCCTCCGTAGTCAAAACAAACCCCTGCACACCACCCATACCACACACCACCGTATCCAACAACCATTTATCATCCCCCACCTGCACTATATCTCTCTCCGCCAACGGAAAACACTCCACCATCACATTCCGTGCCCTCACATCCAACTCCATCTTCACCCTATATCGTTCCGGACCACTAAACCTAAACACATCCACAAACCCCTTCACATGTTTCTCCTCCGCCATCCACCCCTCTTGCAACACCTCCACCCTACCAATTCTCATCGTCTTAAACAACTTATTTCTCCCATCCTCCAAATCGTAGCACCACACCTGATTATAGTCCGTCGTAAAATCAAACGGCTCCACCCATCTATCACGCACCACACCCGAATGCGACGACGCATACCCCACCAACTTCACCTGACATTTCCCATCCATCGCCTCAATCAAAGCATGCACATTCACCGCATCCTTTCCATGCACCACACAATCCACCACCGACGAGCAATCACACACCGCTCTCAGCTTCCTTCGCAACGACTGTTTCAGCACATTCCCATTGTCCAGCGCATCAATCAACCTATTCACCACATACGCCTCCTCATCCGTAAAGTGCACCAATTGTGCAATATCATCTCGCTCATCCATCTTCACCAAGCGAGGCACACCACCCTCCTTTCTCACCACATACCCCACACTCTTAAACGTATCAATATACCTATAAATCGTCCGCGCCGACATATCCAACCTCTCAGCCAACTCCTCAATCGTATAACGTCGCGACCCCGACAACAACTGCATCAATCGCAGCACCCTTTCAATCTTTGGTTGATCCATAATTAATATAAAAAGCCCATAATCCAGAGCGGTATTTTATTATACATTCCAACATCTATTCCATCTGCAATAACATAACTATTGGAAATATTTGCAATTTGTCCAAAATCCTTTCGCTTACCTCCAATTTCAAAAAGATACTTTTCATCAACTTGCAAATCTCCCGAAACTGGCATCGTCAATTGATGTGCATACAACATACTTGCAACAAAAGTTTCTCGTTGCGTGCCAATATCAACATTAGAAGATAAAGCATACATCAAATTGGTATTATCAAAAAGTATTTTTTCTGGTTTTTGTAATACTTTCATACTTGTTGTTTTTTGATATAAACGCCTAATCAATCCTGCTTTTTGCAACAAATCAAGTAATTTATAAACACTATCACGCGATACACTCAATCTTGATGCTAAATCTGACACATTTAATGTGTAAGGATTTATATCAGCTAAAACACCCAATAAAATTTTTGTTTTATACACTAATTCATAGGAAATTTTCACAACAAATGGCATCTCTACTTGTATAATAGTATTCACCACATTATCCAATCGTTGAGCAAAGCCATCACCTTCTTCTTTATAAAATGGATAATAGCCACATTGCAAATAATTTTCAAAATATTTTAATATCGGATATTGATTACTTATGCGAGATGCTATTGTCGCATGGTTTTGCAATAAATCATCCAATGATACTACTGGCAATGTTACAATCTGTTCCAACTCCAAATACTCCCTAAAACTCAAACCTTGCAATGTATAAGATCTACATCGACGAGATAAATCCGCCTCCACTTCGTTAATCTGCAACATCGAAGAACCTGTAACCACAATATGCAATTTCGGAAACGAATCATAAATCTCTTTTATTTGTTTATCCCAATTGTAATACTTATGCACTTCATCTAAAAATAAATGCGTTACGCCATGAGATACCAAATATTCCGCCAAATCAACAATCGTATGCGTAGCAAACCACGAGTTATCTACAGAAGCATAATATGCCATTGTAGGATCATCAAAAGTACGTTTAATGTGTTGTAAAATCATCGTTGTTTTACCCACACCTTTCGACCCTTTTATCAAAATAAGACGATTATCCCAATTGATTTGCTCATAAAGATACCTTGTAAAATCCAATGACACATTCTCCAATAAATGGAGATAAATAGTATTTAATCTTTGCATAATTCACTACTGTCCACTAAAAATGGACGGTTAAAAATTTAAGTTAAACAATAAAGGTTCACTAGAATCGAAGTGTTCTTTGTCATTTTGAAAATTAGTTTTATCTAACAAATCTCGTAAGTGAGTTTTGCTTGTTAGAGAGA
>JAFTSS010000098.1 GCA_017467185.1 Paludibacteraceae bacterium
AACCCCCTCGGTCTTCGACCACTCCCCCTAAAACAGGGGGAGAATATGTAGAGAATTGAAAATAGGCTGAAAGCCTGATAGTACATAGCCCAATGGCAACGCCTTGGGTGAAAATAACCCAATGATAAAAAAGAAGTAATTAAAATATGAAAAAGTATTTTTTTATTGTAATTGTGGCTGTGATGGCTGCAGCATGTGGAAATGGTAAGAAATCGGAGTCGGGTGCGGCTCGTGATATGTATGATTGGATGGGTAGTTACTCAAACGATACTATCACTTTTGTGTTTAAAGATAAAGGTGTGTGCGATGTAATTACGGCAAAAACTACACTACAGGGTTGTGATTATTCGTGGGATGTCGATGGAAACAGTATTTGCGTAATAGACTCTGACCAAAATATCTATCTACTTGAAGTAAAAGATGGATATATGACATCAAGCACTGGTTCGACGTTTAAAAAGATAAAATAGATACGAGATGTGAGATTATAAAAAAATGATATATTTGCATATATCAAAATATTTTATTAGATTTGCACAAAAATTTATTAGGCATACCTAATAAATTTATTAGTACAATCTAATAATTTTTTATTATATGATACAACGTTCTTATTTTCAAACCATTAAAAACAGATTAAACGAACCAAGAAGTTTTATTCAGGTGCTGTATGGGCCTCGCCAAGTGGGTAAGACAACCTTAATAAAACAAGTGCTTGATGAGATAAGCGCACCTTTTTTGTTTGCTACCGCAGATGATATAATAGGTGCTGATGGTGTGTGGCTACGCACAACATGGAACGAAGCCAGATTAAAAATAAAAACTGCAAAATACACCGATTTTGTACTTGTAATAGATGAGATACAAAAAATAGAAAATTGGAGTGAAATAGTAAAAAAAGAATGGGACTCCGACACATTTAACGATATTCCAATCAAATTGGTTATATTAGGGTCGTCATCATTACTAATACAAAAAGGTCTTACGGAATCACTTGCAGGCAGATTTGAAGCTATAGCCATAACTCATTGGTCGTTTACAGAAATGAACGAGGCATTTGATTTCGATATTGATGATTATATTTGGTTTGGCGGATATCCAGGCTCAGCTAAATTAATAAAAGACGAAGAACGTTGGAAACAATATATAAGAACTTCGCTCATCGAAACCTCTATTTCGCGCGATATTCTTATGCTATCACAAATAGAAAAACCCGCATTACTTAGACGATTATTCAATATTGGATGTTCTTATTCTGCTCAAATTCTTTCGCTTACAAAAGTTCAAGGCGAATTGATGGAAAAAGGAAATATCACCACATTGAGCAACTATTTATCACTACTTAAATCGGCAGGACTATTATGTGGGCTTGAAAAATTTTCGGGCGATATTATACGTACTCGCTCATCTAAACCTAAATTCCAAGTATTCAACAATGCACTTATCTCATCACAAAGCGAACTAACAAAAGATATGGCAAAAAATGACCACAAATTGTGGGGAAGATTAGTTGAATCGGCAATAGGTATGCATTTGTTAAATAAAACATATACTGAAAATTTCAATTTGTACTATTGGAATGAAAATAGCAATGAAGTAGATTTTGTAATTGAAAAAGGTGATAAAATTATTGGTATAGAGGTGAAAAGCGGAAAAGATTCGACTAATAATGGTATGGCTATATTCGAATCGAAATTTCACCCAACAGCACTCTATACAGTTGGGACAAATGGTATTCCAATTGAAGATTTTCTACGTTCTAATCCTTCTAACCTATTCTAAAATTTATTTTAAACAATGAATATAAAAGAGATACGTATTGAAGATTTCGACTATGCGTTGCCAGATGAACGTATAGCAAAATATCCGTTGGCTGAACGCGACCATTCAAATTTATTGCACTGGAAAGATGGAGAAATTGAGCAACTACACTTTTATGATTTACCTGATGTGTTAGCTCACAATGATTTACTTGTTTATAATAACACAAAAGTCATTCAGGCAAGATTGCATTTTCAGAAAGAAACTGGTGCTACGATAGAGATATTTTGCTTAGAGCCTCATGCGCCAGCAGATTATAATCTTGTATTTCAAGAAAATAAGAGTTGCGTATGGAAATGCCTTGTCGGAAACTCAAAAAAATGGAAAGAGGGTGCGTTGAAACAAACATTGTGTATCAATGACATACTATTACAGCTACAAGCCACAAGGATAGAAAGCGAAAGCGAGGGTATGTCGCATTTAGTACGTTTTGAGTGGGATAATGAGGAAATTATGTTTTCGGATATATTGGCTCATTTTGGTGAATTGCCAATACCTCCATACTTAAATCGTGCAACAGAAGAGAATGATAAAAAAACATACCAAACTGTATATTCAAAAATAGATGGGTCGGTGGCTGCTCCGACAGCAGGTTTGCACTTTACGATGGATGTATTGCGCCAGTTGGCGCTAAATGGAGTTCGCGAAGATGAGGTTACACTGCATGTGGGTGCTGGGACATTCCAACCTGTTAAATCAGAGGAGATTGGTGACCACCCTATGCACCGCGAGATTATCTCGGTTGGGAAATCGACAATAGAAGATTTGATTGCCTCAGCTGGACATATAGTGGCTGTTGGTACAACTTCGGTGCGTACACTAGAAAGTTTGTATTATTTAGGATGCCGTATTGCTCGTAATCCTGAAAATCCGAACTTGATGGTTGAACAATGGGAACCATACGAAAATAACTACACACTAACAACAAAAGAAGCCTTACAAGAAATTGTTAATTATCTAGACCGTAATCATTTGGCTGCGATTGACGCTGCAACAAGAATTATGATTGTGCCTTCGTTCCAATTCCGCATTGTGAACAAAATAATTACTAATTTTCATCAACCTAAAAGTACATTACTATTACTGATTTCGGCGTTTGTGGGCATAGATCGTTGGCGCAAAATATATGATTTTGCAATGGAAAATGGATTTAGATTTTTATCGTATGGGGATAGCTCAATATTAGAGTTGAAAGTTGAGAGTTGAGAGTAGAAAGTTGTCCGACAAGTCTGACAAGTCCGACAAGTCCGAAAAGTCCGAAAAGTCCGACAAACTATCGTAAATTAACGGCATACTTTTTGATTTTAGTTAGATTACAAAATCAAAAAAACATCTCAAAATAACGCACTAAAACTTAAATTATGCGTTATTCTCCCCCTGTTTTAGGGGGAGTCCCTGTAAAGGGGAGGGGGTACAAAACAATCTAAAAAAAATCAAAAAGCCATGAAAACTAAATCACTTATTATTACACTATTGTTTGCTGTGCCTCTAATGGCTACAGAAAATTATAAGGAACCATCACAACATAGATGGTCAGCTTCATTTGGGGGTATTGAATTTACCGACCCTGTGTTTGAAGGTTATAAATTTGAAGGTGTATCGTTCGGATTATCAGGTAGTCACGCTGGCTACTACAAAGGTACAGGTCAAAAATTGTCATGGGAGGTATATGATTACTGGGGGTACAATATTGCATCGAACAAAACCTTAGGCAATACAAATATTGCATACTGGACTGGAAATGTGGGCTTTGGAACATATAATCATTGGCGACCAGCACGAAATTTTGTACTCAATTCAGGACTTATTGTTGAATGTTTTGGCGGACTCAAAAGCCTGACAACTACGGATAAAGCCTCGCTGGATTTTCAAACTCAATTACTACTCTACTCCGATATTCGCTATACTTGGTGGTGGGAACAATGGGGATTAGGCATCAGTTATAAATCATATTTAAACGTATTAGGCATGATGATTGAGCCTAATAGACCACAAAATTTATATGCCTTACACAAAGGGATTAAAGCTGATGACGTCTATTTCACATCATTTCACAACCGACAAGGAGCGAAAACCGACCTTGCTATCATATTCATTTTAAGGGATGTAACACTACAAACTACATTTATTTACGATAGTCATTGGTGGCAATTAGACCAAGAACAAAAATCATATACTCGTAAATTAACTTGCGAAGTTGGTGTGAGTGTAAATTTAACACCAGTCAAGAAAAATGATGCTAAAATGCTTTATTTTTAGACACGAGATATGAGACACGAGATGCGAGACACGAGATATTAGATATTTATGAGAATAAAAATGTTGATCATAGGATTGGTTGTTTCTGTTGGATTATTGGCAACAGAGGCAACCAATCGCTCTTATAATCGCTGGGCTGTGAATGTCGGAGAAATGGCAATAACCGACCATTACCTTAGCAATCAAGAGTATAAAGGTTTAACTTTAGGCATGGAAGCTTACCACACAGCATACTATAAAGGGTCTGATAGTTGCGTGTCGTGGTTAGTATATGACCACTGGCGATATGGCAGATTGATAAATCCGTCATATACCGCAATGATTCAATACATTAGCGGTAATGCTGGTTTTGCATCGCACTATAATTGGCATCCTATCAAAGGCTTAACTCTAATGGCGGGTGGGGCTATAGATATTTATGGAGCACTGAAAAATCAATCACGCAATGTCAATAACCCCTCTTCTGGAGATATACAAATAAATTTGATGGCATCAATAGGTGCTCAATACAAATTAACATGGAAGAAATGGGCTTTATCTTTTGATTATATGGCTACTACCCCACTCGTTGGCGGAATGTTTGTGCCTGAAATGGGACAATCGTATTACGAAATATATCTTAATCTGCCTCAATGCATGAATGATGTAATACATTTTACTTCATTTCATAATAGACAGGGCGTAAGAGGCAATTTATCAGTTAATTTTGTCTTACCAACGGTTACCCTATTTGTAGGAATGACCCATAATCATCAATGGTGGCAAGCCAATTATATGAATTTTTATATTAAAGAGTTGTCGGGACAAGTGGGAATTGCCCTCAACCTTGGAATAATAAAATAATTGAAAATTGAGAGTTGTCCGACAAGTCCGACCTGTCCGACCTGTCTGACCAGTCCGACCAGTCCGAAAAGTCCGAAAAGTCCGAAAAGTCCGACAAACAATTATAAATTAAATATGAAAAAAATATTATTTTTAATAGCTGTTATTTTTCTACTCCTGAGTTGCACAAAAGAGGAGACTGTGACCAAATACAACAACAATCCACATGACAATTTTGATGCTTTATGGGAAATTTTAGATGAACGTTATTGCTATTTCTCATACAAAAATATTGATTGGAATGAGGTATATAACGAATTTTCACCTCGTGTCAACAAAGTAAAAGATGTATTTCAACTATTTGATTTAATGGCTGAAATGATTGATATGTTAGAAGATGGTCATGTTAATCTTTATACTCCATTCGATGTCTCTTCATGTACTGGGTGGTTTGATTCATACCCTGCTGACTATAATACTAATTTCCTATCAAAACACTTTGATTCCGAACCACGCATAGCAGGAGGCTTTGCATATACTACTCTCCAAAATGGTAAAGTGGGCTACATACGCTATAGCAGTTTTTCAGAAGGATTTACTGCAGCAAATTTGGTTTATATAGATGCTTATTTTCATCAACTTAATAAGGTGGAAGGCATTATAATAGATGTACGCAACAATGGTGGTGGGTCATTAAGCTACAGCGAACGATTGGCGTCATGTTTCTTCAATGAGAAGACTACAACAGGCTATATGCGCCACAAAACAGGAAAATGCCACGACTGTTTCTCCGACCCTACCCCAATAGTAACCGACCCAACTGATGCTCCTATCAATTGGAGCGATAAACGAGTTATTGTGTTATCAAACCGACGTTGTTATTCGGCTACAAACGATTTTATTGTGCGCATGAAACAAGCCCCAAATGTCGTTATTATCGGAGGAATAACAGGTGGCGGTGGTGGCATGCCTCTATCTCAAGAACTGCCTAATGGCTGGATGATACGCTTTTCGGCAGTACCTATGTATGATGCCAATATGCAACACACCGAATTTGGCGTTATGCCTGATATAGAAGCTCATATCTCACCCGATGACACCGACGACTCCATCCTACTAACAGCTATACATGAATTAAAAATTAAAAACTGAAGGTATCAACTCTCAATTTTTGCAATAAGCAAGAGCAGAACCAAGTTTACTTGAGTTATGCCGAGCAAAGCAAAAATCTTGAGCGAAGCGAAAAACTCTAAACTCTTAACTCTAAACTCTAAACTCTTAACTCTAAACTCTTAACTCTCAACTCTAAACTCTATGCAATTTACAACACCCGTAAATATTAAACCTAATAAAACAATTGACCACAATTCGCGTATTGTGATGTTGGGGTCGTGCTTTGCTGAAAATATTGGTAAAAAGCTGATTGAATGCGGTTTTAATGTAGTTATGAACCCAATGGGCATATTATACAACCCGATATCAATACACAATGCACTAACAAGAATCATCGAAAATCGTGAATTTACCGAAGACGAACTCTTCTACCACAATGGCTTATGGGCTTCATTCATGCACCATGGCTCATTTTCACACTCCAACAAAAATGAAGCCCTAAAAATGATGAACGAACGCCTACACGAAGGACACGAACAGCTAAAAAATGCAACACATCTGATTATCACCTTTGGGTCAGCAGAAGTTTATGAACATAACAACAATGTAGTTAGCAACTGCCATAAACTCCCCTCTCGCCAATTCACCCATCGTCTACTATCAATCAACGAAATAATCGATATATATAAGACACGAGACACGAGATATGAGACACGAGATACGAGATACGAGACACGAGACACGAGACACGAGACACGAGATACAACCCAATATTGTCCCCCTGTCTTAGGGGGACGAGCGGAGCGAAGGGGGTTATCTCTCGCTACAAAAAATTATCTTCCTGTCTTAGAAGAACAAGCCATAGGCGGAGGGAGTCAAGAACTCTCAACTATATTCACCATTTCCCCCGTACGCTACCTCAGCGAAGGTGCTCATCACGGACAAATCAACAAATCTACCCTATTACTTGCTACCGACCAAATATGTCGAGAAATGGGAGCAGACTATTTCCCTTCACACGAAATAATGATGGACGAATTGCGTGATTACCGCTATTACGCCACAGACATGATTCATCCTTCAGACGTAGCAATAGATTATATATTTGAACGATTTACCGATACATATCTAACTAACGAAGCCATTCGCATAGCCGAAGAGATAAAAAAAATTAAAAAATCATTAGCCCATCGCCCCCTCCACCCCGATTCCGAAGAATACCAAAACTTCAAAAAAAAACTATCGCAACAAATTGCTGCGATAGCCCAAAAATATCCTAATGTGAAAATTTAATTCTTAAATATTTCACAAAAAAACGTCATTAATGTTGTATATTTCTAATAAAAACATTAACTTTACATGCGCATTGTAGGGTAAATTCGACATATCAAAGGTGCGCATTATAGGTTAAATACAACACATCAAGGGTGCGCATTATTCAAAAAATCTAGCGAACGTTACTCAACAATATCGCTCGAAAGATTTAAAGAAAAATTTCATGAACGAATAGGTGGTAGTTATGTAATCCATCCCAAAAATCTAAAGGTAGAAAACTCAATAATTTACCTCCCTGCATACATGACATTCTGTCTATGATGAAATAAAAACAATCATTATACCCAATAAAAAAAACTATCGCAACAAATTGCTGCGATAGCCCAAAAATATCCTAATCTACTTTTATAAACGCAAATTCATTTCCGTAATCATCTTGAAATACCAAATTATTCAAATCTAATTGCACTATTTTATAGACTTTAGGCACTAACACCCCATTTTGCATTTCGTGATAATGAATAAATCTGGAGCGATTCAGTTCCCATTTCATTGGCGAAGCCTCTACTTCTGTTATATCATCACTCTCATCCCACGTGACACCTGTGCTATCAACATCAAAACGATAAAATATTGACTCAGATTGCCATTTCCCGATAAGTAAATCTACATCATAACTTGCCTCTTCAAAAACTTCAGGTTCGAGATATTCAAGATCATAAACATGATGCCGGTAATATAGATAATATGCCCCTGCCGATAAAATAGCAACAAGTAAAATTGCAAGTATCAACAAATTACGCCGTTTCATATCCTATAAATTTTTCAATTTTATCACCTTTGGTGTAACCGTTTGAAAATTTGGCATTTCAACGCCTATTCCAGCTCCAATATACGTAGGGTCACAAAGATAATACTTTTTGCCTCCGTAATTAAAAGTTGTTGCACCGTCAATTCTAACATCCTCGCCTAAACAAACAGCAGTAGCAATATGCCCTGGATACTGCAATCCTATGACAGGCAAATTTAAATATTTTCTAACCAACCATCCGAACAAAGCTGAGCGGTCTTCACAATCGCAATAAGGATAGGCTATAACCTCTTCTGGATAGAAATATTTCTCTCTACCAAATTGGTCATCATCAGTCTTATAATCAAATGCAGTTTGCACAAAATTAAGAATTACTTCTACTGCCTTCTGCGCCGAATATTGCTCCTTCAACCTACCGAATTTTTCATTCAACATTTTTTGCGACTCTTTAGGCATAGCCGACACAAAATATATAGGGAACACAGTTTGTGGCACATCATCAAGAAATGCAATATTCTTACTATTAAATGGCAAATCAATAGTTGTATTCAAACCATTTATTTTCAATTCGCGTATTCTATCGCAATAACCAATAGAGAGAGGTGTATCAAAATCAAGTTTGATTTGAGCCAAATTCAAATCTTGCTGGTTTAAATCATAAGTATAAACACTTCCCGAATCTTTTCCATAAACAAGATAATATTTCACACCTCTACCATTTTCATTAAAACTGAAGAAACCATAGTTATAGACCTCTTTGGCATTGTCAATAGCAAGCAATAGAACAAGGTTGTTTGTTGCGCTACTACGTCCGACTTTAGCTTTATAACCGCCCATATTGCGCAATAGATAGAAACAAAACATCACTCTATCATCTGTGCTGACAAACAATTTCTCAGCAACAGCTTTCACAAGTAGGTATCTACCCCACTCATTCAACCCAAAATCTACCGACTTACGTTCAATATCTTTCCACAAATTAAGCACATCTGTCGAATTTTTTGATACTGAACGCAAATAATCAGCCACATTACGTTCTGAAATACCAGCCAAATGTATTCTCAAATTGTTGTTTACATCAAACGACAACTTTTCCCCATAAAAATCAACAACAACATTTGTATTGCCTACAGATTTAGATGTCGATTGACCATTTTTTGTAGGAACAGATTTAACCACAAAATCTATTACCTTATCCAAGTCGAGCGACCACCCCGAATTTGTTTTTGGAGCGATAGGAGCTTCTTGCAATTTAGGTTTAGAGAATGGCGATGATGACTTACAAAAATCGTCAAATAATTGCCATTGCTGTTCAACAAACGCAGCAAATTCAGCATTTTGTTGAGCCGTAAAGCGTTCAAACTCCCTATTTTGTTCCTCTACAAAACTATCAAACATCTCATCCATCGACTTTTTGTAATCGTCAAAAGATGTTTGCGCTCCACAAAAGTTTGTAACAGCTAATAAGCAAATAAAAATAAACAATTTTTTCGTCATACAATACTGCGATTAAACACCATTTAAATAATATTTTTTTATTGTTTAATTTGTTCTTCTATGATAGTACAAATTTTTGGAGTCAAATATTTATATGCATCACGAGCAGCTTGTTCGTAATTATGAGTATGCCCTCCCTTTTCAGAAATCATATTTTCATAAATACGTTGTGCAGTAACAGTCTTAACAATAGCAATATTTGCATCAACATAAGTAAAATAGCTTTTTACACTTCCAGTTGAAACTGTGCTATATTCACGTGCTTTTGCATCAATAATAATAGTCCAGTCAGAATCAGCCTCATTAGAAACAAAAGAACAACCTAATTTGCTAAGATGACCCTGTATAGCCGATTTAAGGGCTGAATATTCGGAAGTAAATATTGTTGCATTTGCTTGAATATAAATATTCAAACCATTTTTTAATTGAGCAATAATAGAAGTTAAACGTTGTTGATAGATTTTAGTCTCCGCTAATTGCAAAGTTTCATCTGTAGCATCAACATCAACAGCCACTAATATCTTTTGAGTTTCACCAATCTCATTCATTTGAGGAACAGCCTTTTCTGCTATAACACGAGCTTGTAATTTTTGTCCAGTAGCAATCAATTGATCAACTTGTTCAAGCGACATCTCAATTTTAGTCAAAGCCACAGTAATTTTTTTCTCCAATTGACGAATAAGAGTACTTTTTTTGACATACGCAAAAGCTGCAATATTTCCTGTATTAGGATCTTGCCAAGACTCTATTTGCAATCCTGGAATTTCTATATCTATTGATGTTGATGTAGAAGACTGAAACTCACGAGATGATTGACGAAAAGTACCATCCATTGTATGCAAAGTTTGACTCAATGAATTATTAGTGCTATTATTTTTTACATGCACACGAATAGTTGATAGTGCCTCTACTCTCGCAGCATCTTTCAACCGTTGTACGGCAACCTCCTTACGCTCATTTACCATTGGTATACCCTCTGCATAACCTGTGAAATACTCACTATCGGGATAAGCATATCTACGAAAATCTTGGTCATACCAATCAAGTGTTGTTTGTGCAAAACTAAAATTAATGGTTACTACCCAAAATAAAAATAATAATAAATTTTTAATTTTCATATTATTCATACGACTAACAATCTCAAAAATCATTTGATATCTACAATAAAAATTTCATCTATTTTCCTAAACACATTTTAATTATTAAAATCATAGGTCACCTGCACATGATATTTATTTTTATCTTCTTCTGATTCTAAAACAATTTTATTTAAAGATTCTTCAATTTTAATATAATAACTCTTTCCTGCTTCTACATCCAATGACATATTTAAAAATGAATTTTTATCCTTAAGCTTAGCATACCTCCCTAGCCCAACATAATCTTTTAATTCAATATAACCAGGATTTACCACCAACAATACACATCCTCCTGTAATAAGATTACCTATATTCATACCCATAACTTCTATAAAATGTTTAAATCCTGATCCAGCATAATGGAATGGTCGTCTAATATGAATATATGCTTTATTTGTATTGGTATATGACGGTGGTGTCATAATTACTTTATAAGGTAAAACAGATGTTGTTAAACTTGAAGTCGAATTTTCATTTTGCGATATAGAAACATTTTCTTGTGAATTAGAAGTTATCCCTTCATTTGGAGTTAAATCTTGACCTTGAGAAATGGATTGACTACTACTCAAGTTAATATCCTTCCCTTTTACAGGCGCTTGCCCTCCTACCAAAATTTGAGAACATTTAATACATGCTTCATTCATTTTACTTGGATCTTTCGCTGCTACTGCTGGAGGTGTACTAGAAATAACACCTCCTGTTTCAACATCCAAAATTTTAGCCGCAATAATAATATGTTCATCATCATATATTGCTGCTTCGGCTATTAAAACATAAGATGCGCCTGTCATCTCACCCAAACGTTTGATTTGCTCATCATTTACCATACCTGTACGTTGGAAATTTTGTTCACCAGTAATAGCCGACATATCTACACGGTCATAACCTTCATACCCCCCATTATTCGAAATCGCATAGGTTAAACTACTACGTACTTGCAACAATATACCATAAGGTACATTTCCTTCTTTATCTACAGTCTCAAGAATAGCTACTTTTTTTACTTGTGCACCAACTAAAATAAAAAAGTAACTTAACAAAAAAGAAATTGCTAATATTCGTTTCATAATTATAACTTAATTAATAAATAGGTACATTTTTAAATTCAATTTTCTCACGTGTTAATTGAAAATAACGATTTGGATAACATGTAAACGCTAATTTAAAATTAAATGAAGTAGCAGAAGTTGGAACATTTGGGATAATTATTGTTCCTTTGCAAGGAATATCTTCTGGGAATTCTCCAAACATACCATCATGATAACTTTTTGGGAACTCACCCCTATAAGTATACTTTACATTAGAATATTCATTTCCCAAATTATCATAAATAAGAGTTTGCTCCATACCAGAAAAATTACATTTCTTAGGATAAAATAACCTCATATCTCGTACATGACCAAGTCCTTCATTTGTCAATTGAAATGTAAAAACTACATCTTCTCCTTTTCTCAAACAACTTATTATACGAACCCCAACACGACTATCACATGATGAAACTTTAGCTGAAGCATAAGAATTAGAAGTAGAACGACTGCTTGCAGATGTCGCAGAAGAAGACGATGATGGACGTGATGAAGAATATGAATTTGAACTTGAAGAAGAATAAGACGATGAAGATGATGATGTTGCTGGACGACTATAGCTATATGAAGAAGAATATGAAGAAGTTGAAACTTTTTTACCCACAAGTTCAGCACCTAATTTTTCGCAAGCTTGAACCAAAATTACAAGACTACCATCACTATTAAACTCACCATATTGAGAAGCTGGATTAGATATTTGCCCTGTTTCAATATTCACTAAACTTGCCTCTAAATAAAAACTATTTCCATCTAATGTAATTTTAGTTATACAAACATAATCAACACCTTGCATAGCACCCAAGCGTTTACGTGTTTCTTCATCAACCATACCAGAAGCTTGAAAATTATGCTCATTCATAATTTGGTCGATATCCTGACGAGAGAAAGCGGCATAACCCTCTTGACGTCCAATAGCTTTCTGCATTTCTCCTCGCACCATAGAACGATACATAGTTTTTACCTCAGTTACTGCTATAGGCTCAAGAATTGCTACTTGTTTTTTAGTAGAACCCTCTGTTGATTGAGAAAAAATTAACATTGGCAAAATACCAATAAAAGTAATAAAAAATAAAATTCGTTTCATATATTTTTTTGATTTTAAGAGAGATAAATATCTCATTTAATAATTATTACAATCTAAAACTAACAGGAATAGTGTATTTTACACGCACAGGTTCGCCACGTTGTTTGCCTGGCACCCAATTAGGCATCTCTTTAATAACGCGTACAGCTTCGGCATCAAGTGATGCAGTGCCCGAAGAACGTATAACAACTACATCAGAGAGTGAACCATCTTTGTTTACCACAAATTGACACAAAACACGTCCCTGAATACCATTTGAAGCAGCATCGGTTGGATAAATAATAGTTTTACTAATAAATTGCATCATAGCAACCATGCCTCCAGGAAATTCAGGCATCGTTTCTGCTACTGTCAATATAGGCTCAGAATCTGAATTAGAATTCGCAACTTCTTTACTAAATGAAGCTTTCACCAAATCAAGAGCTAACCCTCGACAAGCAATAAGCATATTTTCCAATTTACCATCATTTAATTCACCATACTTTGTAGCTGGTTGAGATATTTCACCTGTTTCAATATTAATCAAACATGCTTCTAAATAGAAATTTTTATCCTCTTTTGATATTTTTGTAACACACACATAATCTACCCCTTGCATTACACCTAATCGTTTACGTGTTTCATCATCAACCAAACCTGATTGTTGAAAATTATGCTCGTTCATAATTTGATCAATATCTTGACGTGAAAAAGCAACATAATCCAAAGTCGAACATATAGCTTTAATCATCTCACCCCGCACCATAGCCTTCTCTATTACTTTAACGTCCCCCGTTACAACCATAGGTTCAAGCAAGGCAACTTGCTTTTGTTGTGCAGATAAACTCACAAATGAAACAAACACAAAAAGAAGTGATAAAAATTTATTCATAGAAACAATTATTTAACATTAAAAAAAATCTATTAAACAAATTTTACCATAAACAAAGCCACATAAACTTTCTTTATGGTAAAATTGATTTAACATATATAATTTATAGAAAAAACAATACTACTTTTTAATTAGAGAAAACTTTATCAAATTCTTCTTTAAAGTTTTGATAACTAGCATCAATCTTCAACTCCTCATCTTCTTGAAGACCTTGATAAACAGCTTCCAACAACTCTTCTTTCGATACTTCAACCACGATATAGTGTTTGAAAATTCTTCTACCTTTTTCAATAAATGTAGTTGTTTTACGACATGCTATACGATAACCTGTTGTTTGATTAACTACATTTGTAGTCATACCTTGTGTACGATTAAGAGATTCTCTTGAATCATTAATCTTTGATGATTTTCTATAACGATTAACTAAAGAGTTTACAGCAGTACTGATTTGAGACGTCAACTCATCTAACGCAGCAGAGCGCGCAATTTCAACTGCCATTTGTTGATCTAAATCTTCACCAGTTGCATGAGCACGAATCAAATCAGCTGTACTTTCAAATTCCATACAAGGCACATTAAGATCTGTTTCTTGTGCAGCTTCGTTTATAGCTTCTCTCTCTGCTTTTTCAGCAGCTCTCTTTTGAGCATTTCGAATACTATCCATACGCATTTGGTGAAGCAATTCAGCTTCTTCTTTTTTGCGTTGTTGTTCCATTTCCCATTCAGCTTTTTTAGCCTCTTTTTTGTCTTTACGAGACTGAGCTGCTACTGGTGTAGCTACGATTGAAAGCATAAATACTGCAATCAAAAATAAAATGTTCTTTTTCATAATTGTAAAAAATTTATTTTAATTATTAATATATTTATTTTCACTACTGTCCACTAAAAATGGACGGTTAAAAATTTAAGTTAAACAATAAAGGTTCACTAGAATCGAAGTGTTCTTTGTCATTTTGAAAATTAGTTTTATCTAACAAATCTCGTAAGTGAGTTTTGCTTGTTAGAGAGA
>JAFTSS010000099.1 GCA_017467185.1 Paludibacteraceae bacterium
ACGAATCAATCTTTGCGAGCATATCTTGAAGGCTAAATAAATTTTGATCAATAGCTGCTATTTCATTAAAAATCTGTTTCACGACAATCTCCTTTAGTCATTTTTATGCTTCGCATCAATAAAGCAAGATACTTTATTGTTAATCGCATATATATCTTGTAATGAGTTATACTATTAAACTTATCGACTACTATTATGACTGATAATTTTTATTTGTTCATATTGTTAATACACTGTCTTTTTTGTTCGATAGATGGATGAACATATAAGGAAAGAGTAATGCTGACATCCGAATGACCTAATATTTCAGACAGTGATTTTGCATCACCACCGCTTTCTATACAGCGTGTTGCGAAAGTATGCCTTAGAGTATGAAATGAATGCGGAGCAATGTTGCTTTCTCTCAACCATCGTTGATAGGTTGTATAATAATTACTTGGTTCTATCGGGCGAGAACTGCCCGATAGAACAAAACCGTTTTGCGAATCAGTAGGTTTACACTGACTGATGTAAGGGAGCAATACATTCATAATCGGAATTTCGCGCTCACTTGCAATAGATTTTGGTGTGTCCATTATTAATCTGGTTTTTTGTTTACCGCTGATATCAGATATTCGTTGGAGCGTGTAATGAATCATTATTGTTTGATTTTGTATATTGATGTCATTCCAACGCAAAGCGCAGATCTCACCGATTCTCATACCGGTACAGAGTGCTATTAATACCCCTAACTGTCTTTGTTCAAAATCACTTGTGATATAATCCCACAAAGCTTGTTCTTCGTCCTTAGATAACACATCTATCTTGCCTTTTTCTTTCCGAGGTAAGGAAAATTTTGTGTTACAGCTATAATAACCGCGCTCCTCAGCATAAAAAAGTGTTGATTTTAATACTGTTAATATGTCTCTAACGGTCTTGGATGACAATCCTTTATCTTCTTTGATGCATCCGTGGTTTAGTTTGTAGTGCGTGAAGGATTCAATTTGAAAGGGTGTTATTTCTTGTAATTGTAGATTGCCCAATTGTGGTCGTATATGTAAATCAATAATTCTTTTATATTGCGAAACAGTTGATTCTTTAGACTTGTTTTGATGATATAAAAGGAATTCTGACAAAACGGAGTTAAGTAGTATTTCACCGTTTTGTTTCTTTTTTTCATCTGAATGACGAATAAACGCAATTTTTTTCTCTTTTGCTTCTGCATAAGATCTGCCATATAGGTATGCATATTGTGCCTTACCTTTGCAATCGTATCCTTTTATGACGCGTGCTTCCCAACGTCCATCTTTTCTCTTTGTTATATTCTCTCCTTTTCGTGGCATTTTGATTTTCCTCCAAGTAATTTTTTCTTTAATTCTAATATAAAATCGTTTATTTGACTTTACAAATGACTGCGAATAGTTGTGAACTTGTCTTTTCGTGTAATTAAA
The DNA here is from genome assembly GCA_017467185.1 of Paludibacteraceae bacterium. Taxonomy (GTDB): domain Bacteria; phylum Bacteroidota; class Bacteroidia; order Bacteroidales; family Paludibacteraceae; genus Aphodosoma. The sequence goes on from JAFTSS010000099.1 coordinate 1,431, forward strand.
TCGGCAAAAAATCGGCAAAAAACCATCTTGTTGTACCACAATGCCTTGACAAATGACGAAAAATGTGGTACAATTATGAAAATAATAGTATTATGGTGAATTATACTTGTTTTTTATAAACAATAAAGTATCTTGCTTTATTGTTGTTATCTATCATAAATCTCAAGGCATCGGGCATTACATCGATGCCTTATATCATTCCTACGTTAATCTGATTGTCTTATTGAGTCTGAAACTATGGACCATCCTAACTTTTGTCATTGACAAGCCAATGCTGTGGAAGATACTATCGTTGTTTATGTATCGGCTTGTGTAAATTTGCGTTCTACTTCTTCCTCGGCAAGTACCATATTGTGTACGGTTTTTGTGTAGCTTTCGGGCATTCCCGAATAAAAGAGCAACTCTACAAACATTTTGAAGCCCCACACTTTATCGTGTTCAATGCCAGGTCTGAACAAGTCCATCAGCTCTTGCTCAAAATAATAATCATCCGCGTTATACTTTGCCTCCAAGTCCGATAGAAAGTCCTGCGTACTAAATGCTTCTTCACGGGTCTGATTAGGATTACGTCGCAAATAGATCTCAGTTTGAATCTTTGCAACCTCATCAAATACTTCTTGGTTGTTATTCGTGGCAAGCACATCGGGATTGGCTTTCAAATACACCCATATTTTCCAAGTAATTCGACGATAGGCGGTAAGTACATCTCGCTTGACTTGTCTGCTATTCAATTCCATCTTTTCTGGTTTCTTCAGCAAGGTTTATTACCTCCTTTCCTAACTTCTTGGCATATTGGACTGCTTTGTATGCTCCGCCGCTTTCACGCTCAATATAACAGAGTATAAGGTCGGCTTGCTCTGCCATCCATTCGTTTCTTTTCGTGATAGCGAGCTTCGGATGTGCGCTGATCGAAATGTCCACACGGTCATAGTATTTCTCAAAGTCCTCCATATCCTTTTTGGGGTATGGAAGAATAAGATTGAACTCTATCGCGTGGTAGTCATCATAGTCCCGCTGAACCCGTTTCACAAGTGTCGCAGCATAGATATCAAATTCACCGTCTCTACCCATATAAATCTCAATAAACTTTTTCTTGCGAATCAGATCGCTGAGAATGGGTATCAGCCTTTCCTCTAACTGCCTGTGTGCATAAAAATCCCTATGCCCGAACATTGCAATTCTATATATATCATCGTAATTCAACATACTCTTACCGAAAAATAAATGTATTTTTTACCTTTGATTTGTTCATCTATCGTTATGATAGATGAACAACAAAAGGCAAAAAAATCATCTATGCCCCATAAAAAGAAAAAAATCATTGACGAAATTCGTTCAATGATCCTCGACCTCTTGAAATTATGGGGCATTTGTGATATAATAAGTTATTAACCATACGTCTATCATAACGATACACGCAATAG
>JAFTSS010000100.1 GCA_017467185.1 Paludibacteraceae bacterium
AAGAATTATTTTTTAATTATTTAAAACAAAAGTGGGATAACCACGAACTAATTTAAAAAGGGGTGATTATATGCCCAATGATGCAAAAATAATAGTAGCCGCCACTCATGACAAGCTACACAAAGTGCGAGACCATTTGGCGATTGCGGGCACTATCAATGCCCTTGACTGTATTTTTGAATTTCGCACAGATGAATGGAGTGGCACAACTAAAACAGCTATATTTGTTGCAGGACAAGTGTTGCCTACCGCAACAGAAGTCGATGGAGTTGAAGTGTTGCTTGACGACACAAATGAATGCCCTGTTCCATCTGAGGTGCTTGTCGATAACAATGTATTCTCGGTAGGTGTGTATGGAAGCAAAGAAAACTATAGAATTGTAACCAATTGGCTGTATTTTAGAATTAGAAACGGATCTTATGTGCCGGGTAGCACACCATCAGATCCAACACCAAGTGTATATGAGCAATTGTTAGATCAAATAAACAAGATTGATACAAACTCTTATTACACAAAAGAAGAGATAAACAAACTTTTAAATATGCAAAATGGAATTGGCACATTAGATGCTGGACCAATTATAGAAACTTAAGGGGTGTTATATGAACAGATATTTTTATTGTTATAGTTATCCTTTAAAAGCGTTTCTTGTTGAAAATGGTTTAAGATATATAGCGAATTCCATTAATGCAAATACTCAGAAGAAATTTTGGGTTTTTGAAGGGACGGATAAATTAAATCACTTACTAGGTGTTTGGAGAGCTAGAAAAGGATAAATTTATATGGTATTTTGAAAGTGTATTTTGGAGGAATATATTAATGAAAAGATTAACACATGATGAATTTATAAATAAATTGAGTTGTAAAAATCAATATTTTATAAATGGTGCTCTAGAAATAATTGGACAATACGTCAATCGACGCACTCAGATACAGTGTAAATGTAATATACATAATTACATATGGAATGAATTTCCAGAAAAACTATATAGCGGCCATTCGTGCCCTGAATGTGACGGAAGACAATTTTCTGATATTAAAATTTTTGGAGACAAACCTAATTTATGGACAACTCGCCCCGATATTGCTCAATTGTTAAAAAATCCAGAAGATGGATATCGGTGTACCTATGGTACAATTAAAAAGTTCGAGTTTATCTGTCCGGTTTGCGGAAATGTTATTTTAAAACCGGTGTTTCAAGTTTCACATCATGGTCTCTGTTGTAAAAAATGTTCTGATGGTGTGTCGTTACCAAACAAATATTCACGAGCTTTGTTAGACCAATTGCCAATTAATGATTATACATGCGAATATCAACCTGATTGGGCAAAACCTTATTTTTACGATAATTATTTCGAATATAATGGGAATAAATATATTTTAGAAATGGATGGAGCTTATCATTATGTTGAAAAATCTGTGTCTAAAAAATCATTAGAAGAGCGACAGAAAGACGATCAAATTAAAGATGATTTAGCCGTGAAAAATGGTGTTGATGTTATACGTATAAATTGTGCTATATCACAAGCTGATTTTATCAAAGAAAATATTTTAGAGTCAAAACTTTCAGACATTTTTGACTTGTCTTCGATCAACTGGGAGCTTTGTGATGAAAAATCTCAGAAAAATCTAGTCAAGTATGCTTGCGAATTATATATGCAACATCTATATACTCTTGTTGAAATAGAACAATTATTGCATATAAGCAAGGATACTTTGCGCAGATATTTAAAAACTGGGGTTAGATTTGGTTGGTGTGATTATAATCCAGAAACAAGAAAAACATATCCAAAACCTATTTTGGTGTTTGATAGTGATAACAATTTAATACATCGATTTTATGGAATTAGAGATACGGCGAGACAAATGAAGGCAATGTATGATATCAATATTGATAGACATGAAATGGTTGAAGCGTGTAAAGTCAACAAACAATATAAAGGATTTTATTTTAGATTACAAGACGACAATACAAAATGATTTAGAAAGAAAGGAGATGGTATAATGTCATATAAATATTTGGTTCAATTACGAAGAGGTTGGAAAGATTCCTCAACAGGCAGAGACGACTGGGCAGAATACGAAGCAGACCCAAATCACATCATGCCATTAGAGGGTGAACTTGTTTTAGAATACGACGATGGTGTACCAAGATTAAAAATCGGTAATGGCATAAGCGAATTTAGTGACCTTCCATATATTAGTGTTGATAGCTTTATTTTGCCTAAACCAATTAGTATCACGTTGTACTCCGATAAATGGGAGCAAGCAACTGATGATGACGGTGAATTGATCGCAGATACATACAAACAAGTGGTAATTGTTGATAACGCAATAATTACACCAAATAGCAAGGTGGATCTAAATCCCACCCCAGAACAATTAGCTACCTTCTTTGAGTTGGGCGTTGTGCTCACAACAGTAAACACCAATGGCACTGTTGCGACCTATGTTGTAGGCGATGTACTTACAGAAACTTATACAATTCAGGCCGTTGTAACAGAAGTCATTGCAGAAGACGAGGTGACCGAAAATGAGTAAATGTATTTATGGTACACCCGTAGGTGGTGGCGCGTCACCTAAATCTTATGTGCTCGAAATGGAAGATGGCACACAGCTCGTGGGAGTTTTAGTAGACGACGTGACTGTTATGACTGCCACAGATAATGATGTAAGAGAAGGTTTGGTGTATGCTAGTGATAGCGGTGTATCAACGGGTACAAAGGTAATTCCGAGCTATAATACAACCGAAGGAACACAGCTTATACCCGTGGGAAGCACCTTTATGTTTACACCGAGATATCCTGAGTTATATGACTATACTAAATTACAAGCGATAATTTGCCCATATAATATTAGTATGAGCAATAGTGTTTCTGCGGAGAAAGTGGTAATAAATGATAATGTATATGAGTCTTTCTCTGCGACAAGTATATCGGAAATAGTTAAAGATAGTGAAAACAAGCAAATAAACTTTGGTATTACGAACACAGGGGATAAACCCTATATAATAAGATATTTTACTTACAAGGAGATTATTAATATGGAAAAATCAATGAATTATGCCTACAATTATGCGGAAATAGATCCTGCGACAGGTATGTGTATTCAAGTAATATCCACAACTACAAATGAGGGTGGAGAACAGGGAGTTTGGGTAGAAATTCCTGTATATGATGAAGAATACATTATGAAGTATTACATCAATGGCAATTGGTATGAAGATGCAGAAGGAACTATTCCTTGGACATCTTCTTTAATTTAATATAATAAAAATGTAGGAGAATTAAATTCTCCAAATAACAATGAAAGGAGTGAAAACAAATGTCTAAGAAACTCCAACTCGTCGGAGCTATAAAAATTCCTCAATCAGACTGGAATCAAACCGACGATACTAAAAACGATTATATAAAAAATAAACCAGAAATACCAAGTACAGAGGGTTTGGCAACAGAAGATTATGTAGATGAAAAACACCAAGAAGCCCTCGAAGTCGCTCAAGGTAAAACACAAACCTTTACAATCGCAGACCTTGTTGCACTTGGCGCAATATTTAGCATTGACACTACAACTGTATCAGATGAATATCCAATCACCACTACAGAAATAACATACAACGAGCAAACCTACACAACCAAGCAGGGTGACTTGTTCTTAATAGTTGACACTTCTGTTCCAGATTATTGGGTAAGCATTGATGATATGAGGCTCTACAAGATGGAAACTACTAAGGTTGATTTAACTGAATATGCAAAAAGCGAAGAGGTTGTGCAAAGCCACAAAACAGAATCTAGTAAATATTATCATCTTTA
>JAFTSS010000101.1 GCA_017467185.1 Paludibacteraceae bacterium
AAATAAAAAGACATATTTTAAATTACATTTTTTAATATGTCATTCTTATACCGCGATACATCGCAGATGTAGCAAGGTATCTGTAATCTAAAATATGTTCTTATGTCATTATGTCTAAAATAAAAAGACATATTTTAAATTGCATTTTTTAATATGTCATTCTTATACCGCGATACATCGCAGATGTAGCAAGGTATCTGTCAAAAAAATAATATGTTCTTATGTCATTATGTCTAAAATAAAAACAATGAAAAATCACATCATCATATTACTCTCTCTGCTTCTCGTTGCTTGCAACGACATGTACGACGTGCCTCGTGAGCCAATATGGAACGATTCAACCGAAACAACTCAACTATTGGTACTCAGCGAGGGTCTATTCAACATGAACAATAGCACGTTGGCATTGGTCGATTTGCAGACTGGAGATATTGATTATGACTACTTTAAGAGCATAAATGCGCGCGGATTAGGCGATACTGGCAACGACATGAAACAATATGGTGCAAAAATCTATATTCCAGTAAACATTTCAAGCCAATTAGAAATATTAGACGCAAACACATGTAAATCAATCAAACAGATAGCACTATTCAACAATGAGGGCGTAGCTCGCCAACCGCGATACGTAACTTTCGACAAAGACAAAGCATACGTCAGTTGTTTCGATGGTTGGGTGGCTCGCATCGACACTGCTTCGCTGGAAATTGACGGTTGGGCGCAATGTGGCAACAATCCCGACAACTTAGTCGTGTGCAACAACAAACTATATGTCAGCAACTCTGGCGGACTCGACAACCCATTTTACGACAACAGTGTGAGTGTAGTTGATTTAGAGAATTTTCAAGAGATACGCCGCATCCAAGTGGGTGTAAATCCAGGCTCAATTGCCACTGATAGCGAGGGCGATGTCTATGTAATAACTCGTGGCGACTACGACGAAGAGGACTATACTCTACACAAAATCGACTCCGAAATCGACACTGTAGTAGAGAGTTTCACCTCACTTCACCCACTCAAAATGATTATTCACAACGATTTAGCCTATATGTATAGCTACAACTACAAGAGTGGCGAACAATGGATTAAGGTTTTCGACTGCTTGACTGACCAAATTGTAAATGAGAACTTTATCACCGACGGAACAAAAATACAAACCCCATTTAGTCTGACAATCAATCCCGACAACGGCGATTTGTATATAACCGAAGCTTATAACTACGTACTCTGGGGCGATGTCCTCTGCTTCAACCGCAACGGACAACTAAAATTCCGCCTCAACGAAATAGGTCTAAACCCAAATTCCGTAATAATAAAATAATTAAAATATAATCGCCCACAAATAACACAAATATTCACAAATATCATTTGTGTCAATTCGTGAACCAACGGTTCTTGAGCGAATGCGATAGAAATTTGTGGGCTGATAAAAACAAAATAAATTTTTTATAAACATAAATTATATATATTTTTAACGCTAATTGCCACAAATTGTCCATAAATATTTATTTACGAGTAATTTACGAAAATTTGCGTTAAATAAAAAACAATAATTTGTATTTAAAAGAAAATTCATGTCATTATGTTATTCTGTCTTATAAAATAAAAAAACTATGAAACACTTAATTCCAACCCTATGTTGCATATTGTTAAGCACAATATGCCTAGCCGAAAACAAAGTAACGGTTGTAGAATACAACCCTGCTCCGGGACAATTCATCAACACATTGCCCACCTATCAATCCGACAAAAATATAATCCAATCCGCCCAAGACAACCTCGAACGTGGCTCAATGATTTCCCTTGGTGCGTTCGGTGGCTACATGGTGGCTGAATTCAACCGTCCTCTTGCCAATGCCGAAGGCTACGACTTCATCATACTCGGCAACGCCTTTACCACAAGTGCCGAGCCTGGCATCGTAATGGTCAGTCGCGATGCAAACCACAATGGCATTGCCGACGACCGCTGGTACGAAATCGTTGGTAGCGAACACTCTAATGCCACAAAAAATTACGAAATTACATACTACCGACCTGAAGCCGAAAAAGATACAGTCAAAGTATTAAAAGAATACATCCGTTGGACCGACAATCAAGGCAATAGCGGTTGGCTAAGCAAAAATGCCACTCATTCTCAACCCTACTACCCAACTTGGATTGAAGCCGATAGCATCACATTCAGAGGCACATTGCTACCCACAAATGCAATCGACCGCAATGGCGATGGCTCTTATTTCGACCTCAAACCATACGAATGGGGATATGCCGATAACCAACCGAACAACAACGACACAGGTTGTAGTTTCGACATCAATTGGGCTGTAGATGCCAACGGCAATGTTGCAAACCTCGAAGCCATTGATTTTGTGCGTATTCACACAGCCGTTAATGCTGTCGATTTAGGACAAATAGGCGAAGCAAGCACCGAAATATCAGCCATCCGCGCTCTCCACAACGAAACAATCGAAGAACCTCAAGAAATCATCTTCGACCTAAACACAATGATTGAAGAGCAAAATATCACATTCAACCAACAAGACGTATGGGACAAAACATTCAACGATAGTGCACAATATCAATCATTTGGCAACGGAACATTCTCCTTTGCCCACCTCCGTTCTGGCAATAGTTGGGATGGTACATCGTGGGAAGGTTTCACCATTTCGCGCAGCACCGACACCCTCCTCTCTCACGAATCTTTTTACCCAGACCATCAATGGGGCATCATGGCTGGCGGTGGCGTGGCAGGCATAGGCACACCTTTTATATTAGGCTATTTCTCTGAATATACCGAAAATTCGCTCGACCGCCACATTTGCGAAATCGAATTCACCCATGCCGCCGACATCCAAGCCGTAGGTTGCTACGTTTGCAATTCACCTTACACAACGCGCTGCATCACACAAGGCTTCGGCTATGCTCGCAAATTCACACAAGGCGACTATTGCACCCTCACCGCACATGGCATCAATCCCAACGGCGAAGAGTGTGGCACAGTAGTTTACTACATGGCTGACTATCGCGATGCAGACTCTACCAAATGGTTCATCAACGACGATTGGACATGGATCGATTTAACCTCACTCGGTGCAGTAAAAAGCATCTATTTCACAATGGAAACCACCGACGTAGGCGAATGGGGTTCAAACACCACCTTCTATTTCGGACTCGACCAAATCACCATCCGACCAATCCAAAACGAAACAAGCATCGAATCACTCCTCACTCCTCACTTATCACTTATCACTTATCCAAATCCTTGTCGCGACCACCTCTACATCGAAGGCATCACCGATGGCGAAACAATCCACATCTACAACCTACAAGGACAATTACAACTCTCAACCGAATCCTCACCAATCTCAACCCACAACCTATCACCTGGCATCTACATCATAAAATCAGGCAACAAAACTTCAAAATTCATCAAACAATAATATTCAAAAAAGGCTACTTTAACTTAAATAAAGTAGCCTTTTATAATACAAGCTCTATCGTTTCTGTCTTATGCAACGAGAACAAAATTTTTTAGATCTATATTTAGGTCTATATAATTTTTGACATGTTTTACACCTTTTAGTTGAAACTTTAAATAATACTGTTAATTTACAACCGACAGAAAAATTTGAAATATAAGCTTTACGATCCCAATCTGTTAAATTTAAGTGATTCATCTGTATAGCATTATAATTAACAGGAAATCTCTCTGAAAACTCATACAACAAATTATCATTTTTCTTATACGAATTCAAAAATCCATATTCTAAATATAGTGCTATTTTTAATACTGACTCTTTATTTTTACTTTCAACTTCAGGCCCACTATTAAAACTATGGGTATATCCAGATTCTGCATGCAATAAAACATCGAATTTTCTCATAATACCTTTATCTACATCAGTAATTGTATATGTACTTAATGCATGATTAGGCATATCATGAAAACTATCTATGTATCTATCATACGTACCAATAGATCTCACTTCAGCAAACATATTAGTTCTTGATTGTAAAAGTATATTTATCTTTAATCCAGCAAGAAAATACAATCCTCCAGACCCCATATATTCTTCATAACCAAACAATAATGGCAATTGAAGTGCAAAAGAATTTGCTTTATCTTTCCGATTTGAAAAATAATAATCATGCAAATAAACAGAATCTTGCGTATCAATAATTGTTTTTTGTACATGCGTATTACCCAAACCAACAATATGATTTTTATATGAAAACTCAAGTCCTGTATTAAATAAAAAATTTTTCAATTTAAATTCATAAACAAAAGCTCCAGTCCATTGCCCCCCCATAACAAGAGGCTTATCTGCATAAATATGTGGCAACATTGTAAATCCTCCTGCAGAAGACCCACCAAAATAATATTCATAATGTTGAGCTTGAATATTACCAATCAAAATTAAAAACAATAATAATAACTTATATTTCATTCTAATAAACTATTACCTTCTGAACAACTTCTTTATTTTCTTCAGAAATAAAACAAACAAAATACATTCCGCTTATATTTGGAAATAATATAGGAGTTTTACCCTCATTAAAAACACCTTTACTTATTTGAATTCCTTGATAAGAATAAATAGTATAAGTTCCAGAAACTAGTGATACTATTTGTGAAGATGGATTATTTACACTTATTACTGTAGGTATTACTTCTGCATAAGGTCTTGGTATATTCCAATCTATAACCGGACTTGGATATATAGGACAAGTATAAAATGTTTTACCATCATCTACACGTGTTAATGCTGCATAATATTCATCTCCCATTACAAGAGGTTGATAAATATAAGAAGAATCTTCACCTACAATTGGAACTCCATTATGATACCATTGATAATGAGAAAAAACATAACCACCATTATATCTTTCGTTAAGCAATGATATAACATCGTTCCAATGTTGTTCTGTTATCCATGATGGATATTTAATCATAAATTCCTCTTCTTTTATAATTAAACTATCAGAACAAATCCCATTATGCAAAAATATTGTAGCATCATAATATTCAGGACGAGGATAAATACGTCTATCTTCATGATGCGGAATTGGCACTGTCAAAATTGAATCTTCATCTATTATTGGTTCATATTCAACATCAATAAAACCTTGTTTATGTCCAAAATCGTCAAACTTTACAGAATATGCTAAAGGTTTTCTTCCACTATACGTATAAGGTATTAATAAGAAATCATCATCCGCACAAGCATCCAATATTGTTGCATCAAATTTTGTTGGGTCAATAAGAGTAAGATATAAATGATTAAAATGATAACATCCATATTCATTTATGGTCGTATCTATATAATATCCACCTTCCACTAATTGATATTTACCAAAATAATAAGTATCTCCATTACACAACGTATCATAATAAATTTCTTCTGTAACAGGATTAACTTTTAAATACAAATGATAAACACTATCACAACCATGTATTGACAACATGCTATCGGTATAAAAACCAGGTTCAACTATTGTTCTACCATTAAAATTATACACCTCGTTATTACATATACTATCTTCTATCAAAAAGAAATAATGTGGATGCACCGTCAAATTCAATTGATATACACTATCACTAGTGTCCACTAAAAAAATAAAAATTGCTCTTTGACTTATTGAAAATTAGTTATTTACAATGATTTTTTGAGTCAACGGATTTGATTTTGTAAATTTGCAGCAAAAATATTAACTGCTTATGAATCAAGATAGAT
>JAFTSS010000102.1 GCA_017467185.1 Paludibacteraceae bacterium
AAGTACATATCTGTCGGCTCTTGATACATATGTAAGGAAACCGCACGAAAATCCAGCAATTGGCATATTGCTGTGTCGTGATATGAATCAATCGTTTGTAGAGTTTGCTATCCGAGACTATGACAAGCCTATGGGTGTTGCGACTTATCGGGCTACGAAAGATATGCCAGAACGATTACGCAATGCGCTTCCCGATATTGAAGAATTAAAGAAACTGCTATAGCCATCTTTCTAAATAAATTTAATCATCAATAAATTATGAACGAAAAGAAAAAAGAAAATGGAAATCAAATATTGGATAATATTAGGTTCTCAACAACAAAACTTATTGTGACAAGAAACTCTGGGGATATTAGTATTGGTACAGGCTTTTTCTTTTATTTAAGAAAAAATGAAAAGTTAGTTTGGCCATTGTTGGTAACCAATAAACATATAATAGAGGATTGGAAGTCTGTAAGTTTTAATGTATTAAAAGCTGATCAAGAAGGTAATCCTCTAATTGGAGATTCGGAAAAATTCACAATCCAAAATATCGATGGATCATGGATATCTCATCCTAATGTTGATTTAAGTGTATTCCCTATTAACTCCCTGATAGAACAAAAACAGAATTCTGGTATAAATCTGTATTGCAAATTTATTCAAGAAGAACTGATTCCAACAAAAGATAATATCAACACAATTTCATCGATTGAAGATATTTTAATGATTGGGTACCCTGACGGAATGTCTGATAGCAAGAATAACTTACCGATAGTTAGACGAGGTATAACGGCAACTGATTATAAAATTGATTATGAAGGGAAGAAAGAATTCTTAATTGATGCCTCTATTTTCAAAGGTTCAAGTGGATCTCCCATTTTGATATGCAATATAGGAAGCTTTAATAACGCTAATGGAGAATTATGCCTTGGCAATCGGATTAAATTTCTAGGAGTTCAATATAGAGGGGAATTTTCAAAATATCAGCAAAACATTTTTGTAAAAAACAAAGAGGATAAATTTGTTAATGCACCGGACATCCTATCAACATACTTTAATGATTTAGGTTTCTGCGTTAAATCAGAATGTCTGTTGGATTTTAAATACGAACTAGAAAAAGGTTAATTATTTGAGATTCTTTAAACCGTATAAAGTATAGCTTACTCTATTGACTATATACCCAAAACAGATTAAACTTACTTGTGCATTGACAGCATAAATATGCTGGCGAAAAAAGTCATTGCAACTTCTTTTTTTTGTCAGCATTTTTGCATATTTATGACATCAAGAGTTATCACATTGTAGCAAAGCAATGAAGAACTCAGAAATATGAACGGTTGCCATCTCGTTACCCTATTTTAAAACAATCCGAATAACCGTTTAATTCTAAGATAATAGCAAATTCTGCGATTATTGCACTTTTAAGGTGTGTCGATATTGACCGACACACCTTAAAAGTTTTTACATTAATGAAGTATTTATTGTTCAGTTTTACGCTTCAATGTGATTTTGTCCACCACCTTGCAGAGCTGGTCAGAAGCCAGTTTGGAATAAATCTGGGTGGTGGTAATGTTCTTGTGTCCCAACAAAGCCTGAATCTCGGCCATGTCGGTTCCCTTTTCCACATGGAGCGAACCCATAGTATGACGTGAGCAGTGGAAGGTAATTTTCTTGGTGATTCCTGCTGCTGCCAACCATCGTTGCAGTGGTCCTTGCAACATCTTTTCCTTGAAGCCTTTGAAGATTAGTCCCTCACAATGTTCCCCGAGAAGTTCAAGGGCTTCCTGGCTGATGGGGTTGTGTATAATCTGCTGTGTCTTCTGCATACGGGTGGTAACATACATCCTACCATTGGTATAGGGTTGGACTTGTTGCCATGTGAGCTGTGTAATGTCGCTCTTTCTTATT
>JAFTSS010000011.1 GCA_017467185.1 Paludibacteraceae bacterium
ATTTTTTTATCTATGAGACGTAGTATTATATATGCTACGTCTTATTTTTTATCATAGGAGGCTGTGTCAAAATGAAAATTTTGGCTCAGCCTCTTTTAGATGCGTCAGAATTTTTGCGATAAGCGAAAACAAAAGAAGTTTTACTTGTTTTGATGAGCAACGCAAGGATCTAGATAATGCCTAAAGTGCAAGGCGTTGAAATTTAAGCTGAAAGGAGTGTACTGAAGTACATGACTGAAGCTTAATATTGAGAACAACGCAGCAATTTGGGCATTATGACACATCGTCCTTTTTCATGCTCAAAAACATAAAAAAATAACCAACAAAAATTTTGTTTTATTAAGAAATAAATACTACATTTGCCGTTGCCGACTCCATGCCGGGGCAGTCTGTCTTATATTGGGCTGGATTGGCAGATATATAAAAATTGGTGTTTACTGTAACGCTTTGATATTCGTTGTCTTAGAACTTCGTAAACTCTAATTAGCAAACCCGAATACAAAGCAATGGTAGATGTTCATGGGTGTATTGTATATAGCCTATGTTGTTTGTAATTAGTGAGATTTAATTGTTTCTTAAAACATAAAAATAGGGATAAAAATTAATTTGAGATAAATATAGTATTATAAAGTAGTTAGGTGTTTAGTATATTGAATAAGTAATATTATGGCTTGGAATAAAATTAAAATAGAAAGGGAGAATGGTGAGTTTGTGGATGCGCAAGCTCCGATAATTGTATCTGCAAGTAGAAGTACAGATATACCCGCATTTTATGCTGATTGGTTTTTTAATAGATTAAAAGTTGGGTATTCGGCTTGGACAAATCCGTTTAATGGCGTTAAAAGTTATATTTCTTATGATAAAACTCGTTTTATCGTATTTTGGTCTAAGAATCCAAAACCATTATTGAAGTATATTGATTATTTGAAAGAGAAAGGCATAGGCTGTTATATTCAATATACACTAAATAATTATGAAAAAGATGGTTTGGAACGTGGAGTTCCCGATTTGGATGAACGTATAGAGACATTTAAGCAATTGGTTGATAAATTAGGTAAAGGTAGTGTGATATGGCGATTTGACCCTATGATTTTGACTGATAAAATCTCGATTGATGATTTGTTGAAAAAGGTAGAGTATATAGGAGATAGATTGTTAGGCTATACAGAAAAATTGGTTTTTAGTTTTGCTGATATAACCGAATACCGTAAAGTGAAATCAAATTTAGAGAAAAATGGCATTAATTATCGAGTTTGGACTGAAAATGAAATGTTGATTTTTGCTCAAAAATTATCGGAATTAAATAAAAAGTGGAATTATGAGTTAGCTACTTGTGGTGAAAAAATAGATATAGATAAATTTGGAATAAAGCATAATCATTGTGTAGATGATAATTTAATGATTAAACTTGCATATAAGGATGATGAGTTGATGAAATTTTTGGGCGTAAATATAAAACAATGTTGTATGTCTCTTTTTGATGAAGAGATAATACCATCAGATGCAATAATGTTACCTGAAAATAAATATGCTATAAAAAATAAAAATAATAAGGATAAAGGACAACGTCAATTTTGTGGATGTATGTCAAGTAAAGATATTGGCGAATATAATACTTGTCCACATTTGTGTGAATATTGTTATGCAAATGCAAGCAAAGAGGTTGCAGTTAGAAATTGGAAACAACATAAAAACAATCCATTGGGAGAAAGTATATTAGGATAGTTATGGGATATATAGATGATATTACAAAAATTTATCCTCTTAGTATAGAAGATATAATCCAAGTGTCTTGTAAATTTGTGCCACAAAATTATAAGACTAATCCTTGGAGTTATCCTGGTATGGATCATGGAACAGCATGTTTAAATAATGAGGAGCAATTATGTTGTTACATGGCTGCCTATGGGGCTATGCATAAAGGGAAGTTGAATAAAATATTATCTGATTTTCCAATAGATAGAATAGATTCTGATGTAGAGATAATAGATTGGGGATGTGGACAAGGAATAGCATCTGTTGCTTTTATATCGTTTCTGCGTAAGGCGCAATTAGATGGGAAAATAAAAAAAGTTACACTAATAGAACCTTCTGTAGTAGCTTTATTTCGAGCTAAATTGAATGTTAGTAGATGTGTTGATGATAGTGTTTGTATAGAAACATTAAATTTATATCTTCCTGCAAACAATAATAGTTGTCAGGTTGTTAATGAGTTGTGTATAGAAGAACCTATATGTATTCATTTATTTTCTAATATATTAGATATACCAGCGATAAATCTTAAGGCACTTGCTAATTTAATAAGTTCTTCTGGTTATAGACATTATTTTCTTTGTGTTGGACCGTCTAATTGGGGAAATACGAGAATAGAACAATTTTGTAAATATTTTACAACAGATCCTAAAGATATATTTTCTAATTATCGTTCTGGGCAATATGCGCAATTAGCGAATGGTAGGTGGTATAGTTGTATAACTAAAGGATTTCAGATAGTAAGAGAAGAAGGTAAGTCATTCCTTGTTCCATTATCATATTATCCTCCGAAACAATTTTTTGCAGCATATAGCTTAGAAGCAATTGCTGAATTAAAAGAGTCAGATGACGATTTGTTTTGGTCAACGCATAAGGCATTTGAAGTATTAGCACCTTTTGATATTGGCGCAAGTATTTATGAAGACGTACATCCTATATTGGCTGTGTTGAATAATATTATAACGAGGGGAGTGCCAACAAAGTGTAGTTTGCTTGTGGAAAATGCATTAAATGCAGAATATGATTTTTCTACTCAAATTGAGCGATATGGAACAATTATATATACCACATCAAATATGGACAATTTGCGATATAACAAAGAGTTATTGCGTAAAATACCATTGGCTATAGCAAGAATAGAGAAAGTTATTATAGAAGCTATTTTAACAGGTCATATCTCTATTGATGACAAAAAATGGAAAGTTCTTGTCAAAGAGTCAGACGTTCCATGTGCAGCATTGGCTTTTGCTGATTTAAGAGAAATGTTTAATCATTTAACGGCTTTAAGTCGGGATTATGAGTCTCTTATTTTTCCTGATGTTGAATTACATATTGTATCTAAGAGTTATAGTAATTCGGCATTGCATTTAGATGCTAAAAGATATAGTGCATCAAGTCAAGTTGATAAGGAGCAAATTTTTGATATGGTTATAGATGTTTCTGTGGATGAAATGATTGATGCAGCCAATGTACAATTTTCTGAATTTCGAGCGAAGAATGATTGTTATTTTAATGTTCGATCATCTCAAACAATATATTCTGTAAGAGAGATATATACATCAGATCCTATAATTTATAAACCAGTTACAACGTTAAATTCACAAGGTGGACATATTGACATTCCTGAAACAGTTTGTCATTTAAATTATTTTTTGACTTTATTGTTTAGGAAATCGAACTTCAGACCAGGGCAGTTGCCTATACTTAATAGAGCATTGCAGACTAAAGGAGTTATAGGTCTTCTACCAACAGGAGGAGGTAAATCGCTTACTTATCAGTTGGCTGCTATGTTACAACCAGGTGTAACTATCATCATTGACCCTCTTAAGTCATTGATGGAGGATCAATACGATGGATTGATAAATGCGGGAATAGATTGTTGTACATTTATTAACTCTGGTCTTTCAAAAGAAGAAAAAGATGCTAATGAGTTAAAAATGGAACAATCTCAGGTAATATTTACATTTCTTTCTCCTGAGCGATTATGTATATTCGAATTCAGAGAAAGACTTCAGAATATGCATGATTTAAATGTATATTTCTCATACGGAGTTATTGATGAGGTGCATTGTGTGTCAGAATGGGGACAGGATTTTAGATTCTCATATCTCCACCTTGGACGTAATCTTTATAGTTATGTTCTCGGAAAGAATCGTCCAATATCATTGTTCGGATTAACTGCTACAGCATCTTTTGACGTGCTTTCGGATGTAGAAAGAGAGTTAACTGGTAACGGAGCATTTACTATTGATCCAGAAACTGTTGTTCGTTACGAAAATAGTAATAGACTTGAACTTCAATATAAGATTGAAAAAATTGAAGTAGAATATAGAGAAGATACTTATTACAAGCCAATAGGTGAACTTGCATCTTATCCTAAGGCGATTAACATAGGTGATGGTTGGTCTGTATATTCACAAAAAAGTGAATTCCTGAGTGAGTATATTAAGAATATACCTAAATATGTCCGAGAACTTCAAACCGAAGAATCTATTAACCTGATACTTCAGCGTTATCAAGAAAGAGAAAATCTTGAAAATTTGGATGGAAAATCTTTGCGTATCCCAATGAGTGATGACTATTATAGTTCAAATGGGCAATTTGAGCAAGCAGGTATTATTTTTTGTCCTCATGTTAATAGTACAGGTATTAGTGTTAGGCTTAATGCTGAAACTTTATCAAAAACTTGTAAAGTAGGTACATTTTTCGGTTCGACAGATGATTCGGATATGGGGAATGATTCTATGATGAATATGAGAAAATTCAGAGACAATCAATTACCAATAATGGTTGCCACTAAGGCTTTTGGTATGGGTATAGATAAACCGAATGTGCGATATACTGTGAATATGAACTATTGCTCATCTTTAGAAAGTTTTGTTCAAGAAGCTGGTCGTGCTGGTCGAGATAGAAAAATGGCTCTTTCGGTAATTTTTATGGCCGACTATAATTTGGCTCGTATTAATAAGGCATGTCCAATATATGATTTTCCTATTAGGGAAATTAAACATAAATGGTTTAAAGAACAAGATTTAAGGTATATTTTATCATCTTTCAATGTTAAGGTAGATGAGCGATATATCGATTATTGCACTCCAACTACCGATGTGGTAAGATTAAAATGTAAAACAGGTCATACAAAGTGGATTAATAATCAATGTGATTCTACATGCTCAAAATATAAAGAATGTCAACTTAGATATGTAGATAGAAATATGTCGGGTTGGGTGTTTTATAATGATTTAAAAGAATATCTTACTCAAAAAGGTCTCAGAATAGAGAAAGATAATATTGAATATCAGAGTCCTGATTTTAGAACGGTCATGTATTTTTTTGATAACAACTTCAAAGGCGAATTTGTTGAAAAACAAAATATGCATGAACTCATGTCTGTAATGGACATTGAATACTTTATCGGGAATGATAAGAAGGATAAATTTGGCGAACACAAGCAAGCTAAAGGATTTCTTGATATAGTACTTAAATCAAAACCCGATACAGAAATCGTTTCGTTAATATCGTATGAAGATGATACCTATGCAGATATTGCAAAAGCTATTTATCGTATGTGTGTTATTGGTTTGATTGATGACTTTACACAAGATTATGTGGCAAAGAGATTCCGAATATTGTCAACCCGTAAAGAGGATGGAATGTATTATGCTCGTTTAAAAGAGTTTTTGATGCGATACTATTCAGAAGCGAGAGCAGAAATAGAAGTAGAGAAAGCAAGTATGCGTAAGGGCAATAACGAGATACATAAATGTCTCGGATATTTAACCGAGTTTATTTATGACAAAGTAGCTTCAAAACGAAGACGAACTATTGATGATATGCGTAATTTTTGTTTAGTTGGGATAGATGATAAAAAAGATTGGAAAGAGATTAATGAAGATTTAAAAGATGAAATTTATTATTATTTCAATTCAAAGTTTGCCAGAGAAGGCTATATTGCAGATAATGGCGAGTCATTCTCTTTGATTGATGACACTGATAGAGCAAAAAAATCATCATTTGATATTGTATATAAATATTTGAGAGTAATTGATTCTGATGTAATGGGTGTATCTGGATCACCTAAAGATAATATTAGGCATTTGCATGGTGCGGTTAGATTAATTCGTAGAAGTGAGACTGATATTAATGCTGCGCTATGTTTTTTGAATGTTTTTTGTTTGCTTGCACTAAAGAATAAGAACTCTAAAAATTTTATTGATGAATTAACAAAGAGTTATACTGAGGGCTATTTGGCTTTTAGGGAGCAAGCTGAAGATATTAAGGCCTTTTATGAAGATGTTGAACGATTTAAAAAAGAATTAAATGCGAAAGGGCGGAATATAGCATCAGAAGAAGACTTAGAGATGTTTAATAACTTAGTTTTGAATATAGAGTTATCTATTCATGCAAATTGGATAGAAGATTTTTCGAATAAGTATAATAATTAAAAGTAGAAATATATGAATAGCCAGAATATTCTTGAAAATTTAGCTAAACTTGAGAGTAATTTACAAAATATTGATTCAGCAAGAAAGCAAGTAGAGACGTTGTCAAATTCTTATGCGGCAACAGAAAAACAGTTGAAAAATGTTGCTTTAGAAATTACTTCTATTGTAACGGACTTAAATGTTATATTTAATACACTTAAGAGTAATAATGAGCATTTGTCAAAAGAAATTGATAATAAATTTGATAATGTTATACAAACTTTGATTTCTAAGATAACAGGCATCCAAACAGAGACAGATAGTATAAAGAAAAAATTTAATAAAGATTGTACATCTATTACCAATCAATTGCAATCTGATATAAATAATTCTCTTGATGCAATACAAAATGGGGTTTCTGGTATTGTCTCTATTTTGACTGTAAAAGTAAATGAAGAGATTGAAAAAATGTTGTTAACAATAGAATCTTTTCAGAAAGTAGTAGCAAATACCTTAGAGAATTATGAAGCATCTATGGAAAGTATATCATCTAAATTTGCCGATGATATGAAAGTGCATATAGAATCATTTGATAAGGTAAAACAAGATTTTGATTCTCTTGTAGAGGCGTTTAAAAATCAATATCAACTATTATTGAATAATGTATCGCAAGAGGTTGCCAAAATAAATTCAGATATAAAAGAATATGGTGTTAAGTTAAATACTGATATTGAAAATAAATTTGAGAGTCTGAGTTCATTATTAAATCTAAATTCAAATAAATTAGATGATATATCAAATAAAATTACTTGTGAATTTGAAAGCGTAACAGAAGTAATAAAGAATGTAGACGCGAATCAGAATAAATATTTAGACTTAGGATTAAATGAATTAAATTTAATTAAAAGAGAAATAGATTCCGCAACAACTAAAATAGGGAAGGATATTGGTCTAAATCGTAAATTAATTCTATTATTGATTGTTGTAGTATTGTTATTGCTATTGTTTAATATTGTTACATTTGTGTTATAAATTTATTTACATTGTCGAGTATAGATAAGGATTTTATCAATAAAAGATTTGGTTTATTTAGGAAGAAGTGTTATCTTTGTAAAATGAAAAAATAAGGGGGGTATTTACAGCTTTTATTTATAGTTACGGGCAAAAATGCTCAAAAAAATAAACTTTTGATTATGTTTTGTATTGTTAAAAATACATTTTTTACAGCAGATTTTTCTTCTATCACATTGATAGATAGTTTGATGTGAGAGGTCTGTTGTGAATTCCCCATAAATTTCTGCTACTGCAGATTTTTGTATTCTTTCATAGTTAGTCTTCCCAGTTGTGAATTCCCCATAAATTTCTGCTACTGCAGATTATGCGAGTTTGTTATTCATTCATCGTGTTGTTGTGAATTCCCCATAAATTTCTGCTACTGCAGATTGACGCAATGTTTTCACCGAATTGCGTTTTGGTTGTGAATTCCCCATAAATTTCTGCTACTGCAGATTAAGACTTTTTTACAAATTTCAATGCTTTCGTTGTGAATTCCCCATAAATTTCTGCTACTGCAGATGAATCCAGTATCTACGTCCAACTACCAAATGTTGTGAATTCCCCATAAATTTCTGCTACTGCAGATTGTGTACTTGCGAAGTTCTCCTAGTGTTGCGTTGTGAATTCCCCATAAATTTCTGCTACTGCAGATGGGTGCAATAGAATTTTCGTAATCTTTGCAGTTGTGAATTCCCTATAAATTTCTGCTACTGCAGATACAAAAGATATGATTTTTTGATGTCTGCTGGTTGTGAATCCCCCCATAAATTTCTGCTACTGCAGATATAGTTTTAAGAAACTCTCTAATTAATATTGCTGTGAATCCCCCATAAATTTCTGCTACTGCAGATACCCTTTGTAACTGGACACCAATATTTATTGCTGTGAATCCCCCATAAATTTCTGCTACTGCAGATCTTTCCAGGCTCCCCAATTGTCAGTAACACCGCTGTGAATACACCATAAATTTCTGCTACTGCAGATGAGGTAACCGATGATGCGATCATAGTAAGAGCTGTGAATCCCCCATAAATTTCTGCTACTGCAGATCTTGTTCAAAAGCGCTCGCAAAAGTAACTAGCTGTAAATCCCCCTTAAATTTCTGCTACTGCAGATAGCAAATTTAATAACCTTCTTTAAATCTTCGCTGTAAATCCCCCATAAATTTCTGCTACTGCAGATTTTTAGTCATAATTGTAAATGTTTAATTATGCTATAAATCTTATCATTTAAGTTTTGGTTGTTAAGTAGTGATGAAATGCAAAAAAGAAATCCTGAAAGTTTAGTGTCTTTCAGGATCTGTTTTATAATATTGTTATTGGATTATCGTTTTGTACATAGAGAGCTGTATTTTGTACATTATCATGGTTTTTGTTTGGTTACATTAGTTTTTTTCTCTACCTTTGCGTCAAAATAAAAAAATAAGAAAAAATTTATTAGTTATGAATTTCATTCAAAATCTTTTAAAGAAAAGAAGTTGTTATGCACACCCAGATCAAGCAACTACTCAGGCTCGCAGTTTAGAACAACTTTCATCAGGTATTTATACTGAAGACGAGCGTTTTGTTTTTGAACTTCTTCAAAATGCAGTTGATGCGTTTTCTGATGAAAATAGTTTATTAGATATTAAAATTGTGGTGCAGGATAACTATCTTGTTTTTATGCATAATGGCGAAGAATTTTCGGAACGAGATATAGAGGGCTTATGTGATGTGGGTAATGGAAATAAGACTAAAGATATAAAGAAGATAGGATATAAAGGTATTGGGTTTAAGTCGGTTTTTAGGGCTTCGTCATTAGTTTATGTAGAGTCAGGAAAATATTGTTTTAAATTTGACAAAAAAGAGTGGGATGGATATTGGGATAGACCTAATATGTGGAAATCTGAATATGGTGATAAATATGCAGATAAACAATATTTGATGCCATGGCAAATTATACCCAAAGAGACTGATGCTCCTATACAAATAGATAAAAAGGGATATAATGTGATAACATATATACACGCTAATAATATTGTAGAAATATCAAAGAGTGTATTAAAACTTATGCAGACAAGTCAGTTTTTATTGTTTCTTAAAATAAGTAATGTAAAAATGACTTTTTCGGATATAAAAGGTAATTTACAGGTTATAGAAAAGCAAACTATTGAAAATGAAATCGTACTTTCTGTTAATGGGAAAGAAGAAAGCCGTTGGCTTTATATAATTTATCCAGAAGTTGAAGTGCCAAATGAGTTAAGGGAAAAAATTGTACAAGATCAAAAAACGCCAGATAAACTTATTGTTGAAGAAAAAGGGAAACGATTGTCCGTAAAATCGTTTGATTTATCATTTGCTATTTGTATAGAAAGTAAAGATGATAAAATTTTTGCAAAAAAAGCCGAAAATCCTGTAATGTACACATATTTACCAACTTCGTTTAAATTTGGAGATTCTGGCTTTCCGTTTCTTGTTAATGCTAATTTTATAACAGATGCTGGTCGCGAACACTTAATAAAGGACTCGGAATGGAATAAATTAATTATTTCAAGAATACCTGAATTATATTTATCCTGGGTTGCAAGTTTTTCAAGTAAAATAGAAAATTATTATGAAGTGTTGCCAGATAAATCTTATGGAGTAAGTGATTATTTGCTTTCATCCTATAAAGATGCATTTGAATTAGCCATTGAAAAAATAGCATTTATTCCTTCGAAAAAATCAGAAAAACTTCTTAAAGCTACAGAGTCTATAATTGATAAAATCGGTATTTCTGAAGTAATATCATATAAAATGTTATTTGAACACGTAAATAAAACATATCATAAAGACTTTAAAACCGCTGATTGTTTTATCGAAAACAGAGGTATCTCTATTTTAAAATCTTATGGTGTTTTTATTTTTGATAATAATAAATTTAAAAACTTTTTTGATGATGAAGATGCTATAAAAGGCATAACTATTGATGCTGATGTTAAATTGATAGATTTATTATATTCTTATTGTAAATTTGAAGATAATAATGGTGACTTTGAATATCAATTAAAAGAGGTGTCTTTTTTGTTAAACAATAAGAATGTTTTATCAGTTCCTCAAAAATTATGTACAACCTCTATTGTTAGTGCAAATGACTTAAATTCGGATGTTGATATTTTACATCCAGAGATATTTCAAAAATTATCAGAGGAAACGATTGGATGGTTGAAATCATTGGGATTATCAGAACCATCGGACACGAGTATCATAGATAAGAGAAAATTATTTGAAGATGGTTATGTGACAGTAGATAATGCGGTAGAAATAGGTAGGTTTATATTTGAATTGCATAAAAAAGCAAAATTGACAAAAAAGCATTATGCTCAATTGCAAGAGTTATTATTTTTGACAAAAAGTGGGAGTCTAAAATATGCTACAGAATTATATTTATCAGATGTTTTTAAGCCAGATATTTTATTAGAAAAATATATTAGTGAGGACGAATTTTTTATATCATCTAAATATTTATTAAGTATAGAATCTGTAGAGCAATGGAAATTGTTTTTATCAGAAATAGGAGTTAAGTCAACAATAGGTCTTACTTATGTAAGATGGGAGGAGAATGTAAATTTAGATTATTTAGACTTAAAAAAAACGTGGGAGGAATCTAAAAAGAAGAGGGAGTTTGGATATTTTTTTACTCCTAGGTGGTATTTGATTGAATATTATCCATTTATTTCTATTAGTGAAGATAATTATGTTTTGTCCAAGGTTATTTGGTCTTATCTTTTAAATAAAGAATATGATATACAAGATAATAGTAAAATACGAGGACATATAGGAGATTATTGGAAGTTTAATGGTTATGATAATTCTCGAGAGCCAACACTATTCTCTTTAGGTATAGAATCATTTAGGAAAATTATTCTTTCTAGATATCAAAAATTTCCATCAACAACAAAGGAAATGTTATTAGCAAAGAATATATATATGAATACACCCTATAATATAGATATATGTTCAAATTATTTGCCTATAATTGATGTTAATTGTCATATTCATGAAAGTTGGTTAGATGTATTGCCTTTAAAAAGAGATTTATCTTTAGATGATTTATTATTATTGTTAACTTGTATTTCTAATGATTTATTTAATAAAGAAGAAAATAAAGATAGGATTTTAAAAATATATAAACGGATTATTGAGCAACGTTATATAGTAGATTTTTACAGTAAAGAGAAAATTAAGCAGTGGGCTACTTTGAATAAGATTTTTTCGCAAGATGGATATTTTTATTCACCATCAGAGTTAAGTTATACAACTTTAGAAGGTTTTACATCAAAACGTCAAGTTTATACTGGTAGAATTGAAGATAAAGAAAAGTTGATTGAGTTACTTAAACTTTTTGGTGTAAGGATTATAACCATAGAAAATATTGAATCTAAAATAGAAGGAAAAAATATAGATAATAAATTGAAAGATAAATTATTATCGCTTGTTCCATTTATCGCTCTACTTGCGTCAGATAATCAAGGTAAAGAATTTTATATTTCTAAAAAAGTAGAATTGCAAAAATTAGTAGAACAGACAACTTTTTATTCGTGTGAATTCATAGAGTTGTTAATTAAAAATTCTGATATTGGGTTGTTTAAGCAAACTTTTGCTGAAGGTTCTAATTTTTATTATGTTGGTGATTTGAAACCAACAAAAATAGAGCCATTGTTATTTCCAATTTGTTCTTATTTAGGATTGGTACATAAAGAAAGGGAGTTGTTTTCTATTTTGATTGAGTCTGATTATAATGATATATTAGATTTTTTAGCAGAGAAAGAGTATGAAACTGAATGGATTGATATGCAAGAATTATTAGAGATAAATCAAAATAGAGATATTGTACAAGTTGGAGTAAATTTGAATAATGATTTGTCAAAAATGAAACAAATAGAGGCTAATTATAAAGCAAAAGAAATAGTACTTAGTCATCTTGAGCAGAAAGGATTTGATATTAGTAATGTAGATTCAACACAATCGGTAGTTATTGGAGTGAAAAAGGATGGTGTAACTTATCCTTTGGTTGTTAAAAATTGTGAGAATTATGAAAATAGAATAAATATAAATCCTAATGAATGGCGTGAATTGTTTAAGCCAAATTCAATGTTGTGGTTACATTTTGGAGGTGGTGTTGTGGCTCCAATTAAAGTTTTTGAATTGTTTACATATCAAGATAAATTAACACTCTCGTTCGATACTGTGAATTTGATGATGGATGAACGTGTGGATAAAATTATGGATGTGATGCGTTATTTTAATAATGTTCATCTTGATTTGGTTTCACTTGTTCCTAACCAAAGTAGAGCGGAGGCTATAGATGATTATTGTTTTAATGTAAATAATGCAGATAATAGTGATTTAGATACAGATTCTTTAATTGATTAAATATAATGGAATATTCGCGTCAAGAACATTGGAGATTTTTAGAGGAAGAGTTGCGTTCGCAGACAGATTCTTTTAAGCAAAAATTAGATACAAAGGCATCTTATCTTTTGTTAGAACGAGAAGAATTGTTTATTGCTCAATTTGTTAAAATTGAAAAGGGGGAGATGATCTTGAAATTTAGTAATAATAGAGGAATTCCCCGCAAAGGGGAATACCTTTATTGTTTTACTACTCCTAAGAAGTTGCATAATTATAAAGAATGGGATAATTTAACTTATGGTAATCTTATTAAATCTAAAGGATTTGCAACCGAATTAGTTTGTGTATGGCAGTCGGTGTGTCGCGATGATGTGAGATATTGTTTAGTTGGATTTAGAGGGGTAGATATTGATTTTGCTGAACATGTTGCTGGACATCAAGGGGCATTTTTAATTTTAGGTCCGAATATGCCACCTTTTCAATATATAAAAAATATACAGCGAATCGTAAGAGATGCAGTTAGTCCTCAGATAAATAATCTTTTAGATGGAAGTTGTTCTGTTGGATCAAATGTCCCTTTGTTGATACCTAAGCATTGTAAAATATCAGAATATATATTGGCACAATTGACTTTAAGTGATTCGGTTATATTACAAGGACCTCCAGGTACAGGAAAAACTTATCAAATTGCTAATATTTGTAAGAAACTGTGTAATCAAGGAAAGTCAGTGTTGATTACAGCTTTGACTAATAGAGCTTTGATCGAGGTTGCTAAAAAAGAAGAATTAAGAGATTTGTTAGTATCTGGTAAGATTCATAAGACTAAACTTACGATTGATGAGGTTAATGAGTTGCCAGAGTTATGTTCTTTAAATAATTTGACTGTAGAGCCTGGTCATATAGTGTTGTCTACTTTTTATACTGCAAGTGGAGAGGTGGATATTTTTAGTGAAAAAGCTATTTTTGATTTTGTGATTATGGATGAGGCTAGTCAGGCGTTGTTGGGTATGTTTATGGTTTGTAAGTTGTTAGGTCGTAAATCTTTGTTTGTTGGAGATGTAAATCAGTTGTCTCCTATTGTGTTGATAAATGAAGATAGAATACATCGTCAAAATTATTATGTTTATGTTGATGGATTAGTCTCTTTTGAGAGAATAGAATTAGTGCCAACGTATCGTCTTGTTGAGACATATAGGTTGCCTCAAAGAGCGGCATGTTATACAGGTATGTTTTATGATGATATGTTGCTATCAAAGCAAGTGCAGAAATCATTTAGTTGGAATGATTTAACTTTAGATTCTCAATTAAAAATATCCTTGCCTATAGGTGGTGGTCCTATATTGATAAAAATAAATTTGCCATTAGGACAGAAAAAACCTATTCCTGCAGCGGTGTTGGTGGTAAAACTTATTTCTGCTATTTTGAAACAGCAAAAAAAGTTACATATATCAGTTTTGTCTTTTTATGTAGAGACAACTAAGTTGTTGCAAAAAGTTATTTCGCAAGTGATAAAGGATAATGTAGTGGTTGAGACAGTTTCGAGAATTCAGGGTTTAACTACAGATATTGCTATTTATGTAGTGCCTAACACTATTTATACTTATTCGTTAAATAGACGATTGTTTAATGTTGCTACAAGTAGATCTAGAAGTTATACATTTATTATTACTGATGTGGATATATTAGATAATAGGTTTATAGATAAGGATGTAAGACGTTTTTTAGAGGAGTTAGATAAAAGTTCATTTTATTTTCCGATAAAGTTAGAAGATCAAAATATTTTAGATATAGAGTAAATATATTAGGAAAAATAATATGTTATGTCAGATATTTTTTGTATCTTTGTATGGTGAAAAAATAAGGGGGTATTTACTGCTTTTATTTACAGTTACGGGCAAAAATGCTCAAAAAAAATAAACTTTTGATTATGTTTTGTATTGTTAAAAATATATTTTTTACAGCAGATTTTTCTTCTATCGCATTGATAGATAGTTTGATATGAAAGGTCTGCTACTGTAAATCCTCCTTAAATTTCTGCTACTGCAGATACTCTTTGTAGTTAGCTTGGAGACGTTTAAGCTGTAAATCCTCCTTAAATTTCTGCTACTGCAGATAAATTAAGTCAATAATCATAATTTATTCATGCTGTAAATCCTCTTTAAATTTCTGCTACTGCAGATATAACATACTCAATGCCTGCTATACAAGTAGCTGTGAATCCCTCATAAATTTCTGCTATTGCAGATTTTAAATCCTGATTTAATTAATGCTATAAGGCTGTGAATCCTCCGTAAATTTCTGCTACTGCAGATGTTTCAGCAATCATTTCAGATTGTTGAGTAACTGTGAATCCCCTATAAATTTCTGCTACTGCAGATAGTACAATTAGGATTCGGATTTGTTGAATGCTGTGAATCCCCCATAAATTTCTGCTACTGCAGATAGTTACCGGTACATTTTTACGCATGTTACCGCTGTAAATCCCCCTTAAATTTCTGCTACTGCAGATATATCAATCTTGTCCATACATTTCATAGAAGCTGTAAATCCCCCTTAAATTTCTGCTACTGCAGATTAGTAAATGAAATTGTCTTTTAATCCAAACGCTGTAAATCCCCCTTAAATTTCTGCTACTGCAGATAGTTTTCCTTGTTCTGTTACAGAATACTTTGCTGTGAATCCCCTATAAATTTCTGCTACTGCAGATTCGTTGTATAGCCATCATATTTTGATCATCGCTGTAAATCCCCCTTAAATTTCTGCTACTGCAGATTGAATACCTTTAGCAATACCCCACATTCCAGCTGTGAATCCCCCATAAATTTCTGCTACTGCAGATAATTGTATTCCAGTTATATGCTTCCTCACTGCTGTGAATCCCCCATAAATTTCTGCTACTGCAGATAAGTTAATACTACAGCTGCAATTGCAATCAGCTGTGAATCCCCTATAAATTTCTGCTACTGCAGAAAAAGAGAATACACATTGTGAGTGTGTATTTTGATGGTAAGGTGAGGGTTGCTTGAAGGTTGCTTTATAGTATATTTAAATTTGGGGGAAATTGGAAGTGAATACACAATGAGAGTGTGTATTCGGAAAGGGAGAAAATGAACATAAAAAAGCGACAAATTGTTGTCGCTTTTTTTGTTTTTTTATGATTAAAGTGGTATATTTGCAGTGTGAAAATAAAAATTAATTAAAATCAATATACTATGGAAAATAATAATGTTTATCAAGTGAAAAAGGCTATTCGTTTTAAATTGCAACCTGCAGAATCGAATAGTGTGAATTTGTCGGAAGCAATTGAAGGTAATGTGGAATTTAATTTGCCTAATTTTGTGGTGCATTTGGTTGATTTTTATGATGATTTGAATGAATTTTTCTTTTATGAAGATGAAGATAGGTGGCTTGTTAAAGAAAAAATGGTTGTAAAAAAAGAATGGTTGCAAGAGAATGAGAAGGAGGCATATTTGAAATGGAAAAGAGAAAAGAAAGATAAAGAAAATAAGGAAAAGGTGGATGTCTCGAAAAATAAAAGGGTTCAATTGACGATAGAAAATATAGATGGTTTAGCTCTTCGGATTGAGAGAGCGATTGATAATTTGGGAATGTTGATAGATGAATTGGAGGATGATGCGTCGCGAAATTTGGAAGAACGAGCTAAACGTACGCGTACGGCGTTGTTGTTGAAGAGATTGAAAACGAGAAGAATGTTGCCTTATTTGGCATCGATAGTTGAAAATGTAGTAAGTAAAAGTGAACGAGATGACTTGAGTGTGCGTTTGAAGAGATTAGGGCGTAGTGTGATGCGAGAATTAGAATTGGGAATACAAGCTTATTTGCCAGAACAATCGGGAGGAATGCCTGTAGCTAAAGCGTCGTTTAATTATTATATCTTAAATAAAAAACCAATTGATTTTGATAAAGAAAAACAAGAGTTGATGTCTGAATTAGAGATTGATGTGGATTCTTTTGTTTTTCCACAAGGTCCTAAATCTAAAAAAGATCCTATATTGGATAATGCAATAAGAAATAGCGTAAGAAAGGAGGCTAAAGGTAAGTGCGTGTTGTTGGGGGATGTACCAATGGTGGATTTTGAAGATTATATTAGTTTGCGTCAGGTGTTGAAGAATATTAAATCGAGACAGAAGGCCAAGTTTACGGAGTATATGAATAATGATCCGATTTATGAAGATTTGAGAGAATATGATAGTCTTTATCTTTTTAATAGAATATCGAAAGATGAATTTGATGAGTATCTAGATTTGACAGAAAAGATACAAGAGGTGGCAACAAAATATGGTCAGTATAAAAGCAAAGAGTTTAAGTCGAAGGTGGAAGATTTAAGGAAGAAAAGAGGAGCTTATATTAATGCTGCCGATAAAACAAAAGAAAAATATTTTGGAGATTATAAGAAATTTGCTGACATTTATCGTCGTGTAGCGCAACAACATGGCAAAATTTTGTCACGATTGAAAGGTATTGAAATAGAGCAATATGAGTCGCAATTGTTGAATTATTGGGCGTTGATGATGGAGGAGGGAGGAAGACATAGATTGGTGCTTGTGCCTCGTGAGAGTGCGAGCAAAGCTAAAAGCAAAGTAGAACAGAAGAGAGGCGTGAGTGGTGGTGATGTGAAATTGTATTGGTTTGAAAGTTTTACGTTCCGTAGTTTGCGTAAATTGTGTTTTGGAAATCTTGATAATGGAACAAATACGTTCTACCCTGAATTGAGAAACGACCGTGATTTCTTTAGAAAATATTCGACATTAGATAGAAATGGAAGACCTCAATTTGTGCAAGGTGAATTTGAATTTAAGGGTGATGAACAGCGAATAATTCAATTTTACAAAGATGTGTTGATGACTAGTCATGCACAAGAGAACTTGAATTTGCCAATAAAACTTGTGCGTGAACAAATAGTAAATACTGAGTTTGAGTCGTTAGACGACTTTGTGATAGCATTGGAAAGGGTTTGTTATACTCGCTTTGTGACAACGGACAAAGATACTATCAACTATTTGAAAAATGAGTGTAATGCGTTGGTGTTTGATATTAAATCGCAAGACCTTGATAATGCAGAAAATACAAAAGATAAAGAGGTGAAATATACTCATCATGACAAACGACATACTCAGATATGGCGTAGATTTTGGACAACGGAAAATGAGAATGATAATTTTGATTTGCGATTGAATCCTGAAATTACAATTTTGTATCGCAAACCAAAACCAAGTCGTGTGGCTAAATATGGAGAAGGAACTGAAAATTATGACCCAACAAGGAAAAATCGTTATTTGTGCGACCAATACACATTGGTTACAACATTCACAGACCATAGCAATACGCCACAGAAAAATCTTGCATTTGCGACAGATGAAGAGGTGAAATGTGTGGTTGATGAATTTAATGCTAAATTGGCGATGCCTAGTTTTGCTTTTGGTCTTGATAATGGTGAAACAGAATTGTCGACATTTGGTGTATATGTGCCAGAATTTGATAAAGCTATAAATGAAGAGGTGATAGCAGAATTGAATAACGTTGATAAATATGGATTTGATACGTTGAAGATTAAAGATTTGTTGTATTCTGAGATAGACAAAAATAATAATGTAAAACGTATTGTATTGAATCCGTCGTATTTTGTTGATGAGGAGTTGTATTGTCGTACATTTGGTAAGACGCATGAAGAGTATGTTGCGATGTTTGAAGCTCAATTCGAAAAGCGTAGGTTGTTGACTCTTGATTTGACTACGGCGAAAGTGATAAATGGGCATATTGTGGAGAATGGGGATGTGGCATCGTACTTTAGTTTGTGTATGCGTAATGCACAGCGCGAGATTTATGAGATGAATGATAAAGCAAAAGAGGAGACAGCCCGTAAAATTATGCTTAAACGTAGTGAAACTCTTGATGCGAAAGAGCGACGTGAGTTTGTTAATTATTTGAATAAGAAAAATGATGAGTATAAGAAGTTGACAGAAGAAGAAAAAAATAAGTATATCCAGGTGTTATATACACATTGGGGAGGTGAAAATATAGAGGATAAATGGTTTAAGAAAATTAAAAAAGATCAGCGTGTAGGATATTTTGCGAGTGATGTGGTGTGCGGAGTTTGTTATGAAGGTAATGAACTTCAGACTGTTATAGATGTATTTGATGTTCATAATATATTCAAGTTACGCAAAGATTTTTATTCTATTAGATCAGAGCAAGAGATTCTTGATGAAATAAATGAGTACAATCAAAAACGTGTGATTTCGAATGAAGAATTGGATTTGAAGATTGTCAATGTAAAACGAGCAGTTGTAGCAAATGTTGTGGGAGTGGTAGATAAATTGTATCATGAATATGCCGAGAGATTTGGTGGCGATGGTGTTATTGTGAAAGAGGGATTTGATAGCAAAAAAGAAGAGGCTGATAGAAATAAATTTGAGGGTAATATTTATCGTATGTTGGAGCGTAAATTGTATCAAAAATTCCAAAATTATGGACTTGTGCCACCATTGAAAAACTTGATGATGTTGCGCGATGGTGGTATTAAAGACAATCGAGATGCAATAATGCAAGTGGGGATAGTGGCATTTGTTGACCCAGCAGGCACAAGTCAAGAGTGCCCAGTGTGCGTTGAAGGAAAGTTGAGACACACGACAATATGTCCTAATAAATGTGGATTTACATCGGATGGTATTATGCACTCTAATGATGGTATTGCTGCATATAATATTGCTAAACGTGGATTTAATAACTTGAAAAATAATAGATAAAATGGCATTATATAAATTAGGAATTGATGAAACTGGTAGTTTTGCGTTGAATGGGAAAGATGATAGTTCGTTTGTGTGTGGTGTGTTGACAAAAATATCAGAAGACAAAATTGTGTCTGCATATCAGCAGGTTTATAAAGAGATAAATTCAACTAGTAGTGCGCCAACAGGAAGTAATCTGTTGAGTGGTTTTCATTTTACAGAATCAGCGCCATGGCATAAAACTAAATTTAAAGAGATATTATTGCCTTTGGCAGATGAGATATATGTGTCGAGTGGAAAACCAAGATTGTTTGCAAATAATCAGAATTGGTGGTTGATAGCTGTAACTGTGGTTATAAGTGAAGTGCTTAAGTCGGAAAAATTAAATAGAGGAGATTCGCTTATAGTGCATATTGATAATAGAAATGATAAAACTTGGGGCGTTACGATTGATAATGAGAAATCAATAATTGAGTTTAAAGATTATCATAACTATTTGGTAAGACAAATAGAGGCATTAATTAGCAGTATTGTAAAAGTACGAGGTATTAATGTGTCAATTAGTCCTTTATCGGATTCTTGTTCATATTATATTAATCTTGCTGATATAATTTGTGGTTTGGTGCGTACAGACAAAAATAGTGTAAGAAAACCTATAACTCGATGCTATTGTAGTAATTTTATGCGAGGTGATGATCCTATTTCTCTTAGTGGAACTAATCCTATTGCTGCAATAAGTACTATTTTTCAAGAAGTTTGTAACGACAAACTTGATAATATTGGGTTGATAGATAGTAAATTATTTAAGCGTATTAGAGAAAGTGATAATTATGGGATGTTGTGGGATATGTTCTATGATTTGGTTAAAGTTAAAATATCAGAGAGACGAAATCGTAGAAATCAGTTGGTGGGAATAATGGGTTTAATCAATGTTTTTTTAGCTGAATTTGCAATAGCTAAAGATTTGAAATTGTTGTCGGGTGAAACAATTTTAGAGGTTGTAAATTTGTTTGCTGAATATTTTTCTCACATTGGAAGTACAAGTATTCCTTTTTCAGATGAAGAAGTTTTGGCTTTATTACGCTATAATGGAAAGAATGCAGAAACGCGTTTATTGCGTCGCTGGGAAAAATATGTGAGTTATATGTTGCGTAAGGCACAAATTGATTTTAATGGTTATAATTTTGAAAGTGTGGCAGATAGTTTTAGTCAATTGTGGAATCATCAAGATGGTATATTAAATCAATTGATGCTATTGTCAGGTAATGGAAATAAATCTTTGAAGGATGAACCTACTGCTTCTATTGTTGGTACCTTGGCTCAATCTTATGCGTATAAAGGCGAGTTGGATACAGCAATTGAATATTTTGCGATGTCGCGTGAATATACTATGCGTAGTTCAGCGCAAACAAATTCTTTCTTACTCACAATATATCAGCGAAAAAAAGATATAGATAAGATGAGAGAATGTTTTATTGCTCAAGTTGGTAAAACACCTGAAGAATATTATGAAGCTCAAGATTTTGATGATACTTGGAAATTGATTTCTTATTGTCGTTTGAGAGCTACCGAATTGTATGTTAATAATTGCACAGAACTAAAGGGAGAGTATTATTTTGAAAAGATAAATTGTAAGGGGGAATATCCGTTGCCTTTAGCTCAAAAATGGGAGGCTATTGCTTTGTATATGGAGGATAAGGACGAGAATAGAGCAAAAGTAGAAAATTTATTTACTTTAGCAATAGAATCTTTAATGGATGGAAGTAATGGATTTACAATAAGAACATTAGTATTGCCAATAATTCAATGTTATGGTTTTGTTAATCCTCAAAATAAGTTTCATAGCACATATAATCAATATATTGAGAAATTATTATTACGAAAATCTGATGTATTCAGAAATTATGTTGAGCAAAAATCGCCACGATTATTAAGTATAAGTAATAAACGAGATTTTACATTATGGGAACGCGCATTGATGTTACCATTTATTTATAGTTGATAAAATTCTTAATGTATAAATGTGATTATTGTTTTTTAGAATAAATTACAGGTATTATTTTTAAAGAAAGATAATCTTTGTGTTGCAATTAATTATACGGAGTCTTTTTAATATTATAAATTATTTGGAAATGGAAAATAGTAAAGATGAAAAGTATATTGTTGGTATGCCTAAAATTGTGGGTAAAATAAAATTACCAGAGTTAAAAGAGCAAATTAAAGAAAATAATTATGATAATAACTTATGGGAGGGAAAAGTGACGATACAAAAGAAGAGAGGTAGGACAAAAGTTACTATTGAAGGAAATGGTTATTGATTTTTAGAATTAAACGTATTACTTGCTCGGATACAGTTGGCTATTGGTATAAAACTAAGTGGAGTCTTGATTGGTAGGGTACCATTTTTCGTATGGATATGATTAAGTGGTAAGAGAAATTAGTGTATGATGAAAATATGATAAAAAAAGGTTGACCATGTGTGATGTTGGTCAACCTTTTTTTATTAATATAGAAAACCGAATAACTATAGTGGGAGTTTGTTACCATAGGCGTATTCGATGTTTCGGTAACATATAATAATTTGTTTAATCTACAAAACATTTTTGTGAGAAAAGTGTTTTGTGCGTAAAACAAATTTTGACGAAAAGTGTTTTGTCTGTAAAACAAATTTTAATGAAATGTGTTTTGCTTGTAAGACACAATGTAGTTATATTTGGTTTTGTTTATGAGATTTTTTGTATGTTGATTGGAGGAGAGGGATTGTAGAGGTTGTTGAAATGTTCATTGCGAATGAACGATTTTTGGTAAAATTGTTCAATGAGAATGAATGATTTTGCTGGGTTGCATTTATTTAAAGGCAGAAAAAATTGAAACAAACAAGTTATCTTGATAAAAGTGTTGTTGACTGCTGTTGAGGTGATATGTTTTGGTTTAATTTTAAAAAGATGTGTGAAAATTTTGTATTGTGAATAATATATATTATATTTGTGAATAATTAGTGTTAAAGTAGTAATGGATGTAATTGTTTGATAATTAGGTTTTTATTGTATTTGAGTGTTCATAAAATCGCAAAAATGTGTAAAAATACCATATTGAAAACCTCAAAAACGTGAAAATATAACATATTGAAAATCTCAAAAACGTGCAAAAATATAGTTTATGAAAAGGAAAATTTATGATAAATTATTGCAATGGAAGCAAGAATCAAGAGGAGAAGTTGCCCTTTTGATAGAGGGTGCGCGTCGTATAGGGAAGAGTTTTATTGTGGAAGAATTTGCGAAAAAGGAGTATAGTTCATATCTTTTAGTAGATTTTAGTATAGCATCGTCTATTGTTTTTGAGTTTTTTAAGTTATACTCTGATGATTTAGATACATTGTTATCTAATTTAGAATTGTATTATAAAAAACGATTAACACCACGGAAACAAAAAGGAACAGAAGCTAAGTCACTCATTATATTTGATGAAATACAATTTTGTCCGCAAGCTCGAAGTTTGATAAAACATTTTGTGGCAGATGGGCGTTATGATTATATAGAAACAGGATCGCTGATTTCAATTAAAAAGAATGTAAAAAATATAATGTTGCCATCGGAAGAGCGAGCTATAGAGATGTATCCTATGGACTTCGAAGAGTTTCTTTGGGCTTTAGGTGATGAAATGATGATGCCATTTATCCGGAAAAAGTTTGAGGCACATCAGCCAATGGGAGAATTTCATCGTAGAGCGATGGACTATTTTCGTGAATATCTTATTGTAGGAGGAATGCCTCAGGTAGTGAAAAAGTATGTTGAGACTAAGGATTTTTCGAAGGTAGAACCAATAAAGAGGGATATATTATCGCTTTATCGTAATGATATACAGAAATATACAGATAATCAAGAGACAAAAGTAGTGGCTATTTTTGATGAGATACCAGGACAATTACAGAAACATGAGAAAAAATTTAGGCTTAGTGTGTTTGGGGAAAGTGCTCGCATGCGCGATTATTCTAATGCTTTCTTTTGGTTGTCTGATGCGAAGATTATAAATTGTTGCTATAACTCTACAGAGCCAAGTATTGGTCTTAAGTTGAATGAGGAGAGAACGACACTAAAATGTTATATGGGAGATACGGGGTTGCTGATTAGTCATGCTTTTGATGAACGAGGTATTGTTACCGAAGAGATATATCAAAAATTGAAATTTGGGAAATTGGAAGTTAATGGGGGTATGCTGATAGAGAATATAGTGGCTCAGATGTTAAAAGCTGCGGAACATAAACTTTATTTTTTTTCAAAAAATTCAGAGGTGAAAGAGGATAGAATGGAGATAGATTTTCTTATTGCTAAATCAACAATAACATTACGGCATAATATATCTCCAATTGAAGTTAAATCAGGGTCGAAATATACATTGTCTTCTTTAAGAAAATGTATAGAAAAATATGGGCGTCAGATAACAACTCCTTATGTTATTCACGATAAAGATTTGAAAGAGGAAGATGGTATAACGTATATACCATTTTACATGACTCCATTATTGTAAAAAAAATAATATATTGCTATGTATGGCAAAAAATATTAAAACAAATAAGTTTTTGTAGTCAATAAAATTGGAATATTATGAAATCAAAATTATTTTTATTTGTAGTGCTTTTGGTGGGGTTGGGTGTATTTGTATGGACACAGTCGGAGATGGTTGCTCAACCTCAATCTCAGTCAGTGGAAAGTAATGTTATAGAAGAGACAAAACTTGTTAAACTTACGGATAATCGTAGTTCGCAAGTCATAAATCATTTGGCGTATTCTGTGAGTTATAATGATGATTGGAAATTGCCTAATTGGGTGGCGTATGAGTTGACAAGAATGGAGACTATCGGTGAGGTGGAGCGTTGTAATGGTTTCTCGCCTGACCCTAAGGTTAAAGGTAATGCGGTGGTACATAAGGATTATACGAATAATCCAGGTAAATATGATCGTGGCCACATGGCTCCTGCTGCCGACATGAAATGGAGTGAACATGCAATGCGTGAGTCGTTTTATACCACAAATATTTGTCCACAAAACGCAAATCTTAATCGTGGTGATTGGAATGATATTGAGGAGTTAGTAAGGGATTACGCCATGCGTTATGGTTCGGTGTATGTGGTGTGTGGACCGATAGTGAGTGATTCGCCTGAGTATATGGGTAACTATCAGCGAATTGCTATACCTGATGCTTTCTATAAAGCGATATTGCGCAAGAATGGAGATTCGTGGACTGCGATAGGTTTTGTATGTAAGAATGAAGCTGGCTCAAAACCAATATTATATCACATCAGAACTATTGACGAAATCGAGGATATGGTTGCAATAGACCTATTTTATAGTCTCCCTGATGACATAGAAAACAAAATGGAAAGTGAAGATAATATCTTGGATTGGGCTTTATAAAATATCATCCTAAAAACATCGTTGCATTTACTCCGATGATATTTGGGGTAATTTGGCGAGTTTCGTTGTCGTTGGATAGTATGAAACCACAAATAAGAGGTTTATCTAAAATAGTTTCAATATTTATTAAATGGCGGGCATCTATAGCAGAAATGTGGTCCGCCATTTTTATTTCAAAAGCATAGTAGCCAGTTTCTGTCTCCACTAATAAATCAATTTCACGACCATCTTGTGTACGTAAATGATAGAAGGATACGTCGACAAATATATTTTTTGCTTGTTTGTAGATTTCTGATATTATGAGACTTTCGAATTCATTGCCATTGATTCCTCCTCGTTTTTGTAGTACGGCTTGTAGAACACCATTGTCCATAAAATGTATTTTAGGAGCTTTGGTTAGTCTTTTAGTGGCGTTTCGTTCCCATGCAGGTAGGATGATAACTTGATAACTTAGACGTAGGTATTCTAGATAGCGTTGTACTGTTTTGGAATTTACACCTAAATCACGTGCAAAATTTGAGGCATTAAATAAACTGCCAGT
The DNA here is from genome assembly GCA_017467185.1 of Paludibacteraceae bacterium. Classification (GTDB taxonomy): domain Bacteria; phylum Bacteroidota; class Bacteroidia; order Bacteroidales; family Paludibacteraceae; genus Aphodosoma. The sequence goes on from JAFTSS010000011.1 coordinate 25,309, forward strand.
ATATGTAGCAACTGCACGTTGTAATTTTATAAATGGTTCTAAATCACGAAATGAAGCTAAATCACGAACATCACGTTCGAGATATGTGTTGACATAATTTTTTAGCCATACATATTTATCTTCATCATTCATCTCTTCGTCAACTAATGCAGGGTAAGCTCCATATTTGAGATAATGCTGCCATGATGTAAGTTTAGTAGATTGACGTTTATCCATTAAAAATGAAGGTAATAGTGTAGATGTGTCAGTGTCTCCATTTAAGATTTTTTGCCATTCTGAAAGTATAATTGCATCGTTCCAATCTATTGTTGCTAATTCAGGTAAAGTTAGCGGATATAATTCATATATTATGCACCGACCAGCCAAAGATTCTCTTACTTTTTCTAATAGTAGCAATTGGCTTGAGCCTAATAGAACGTATCGAACATCATCATATATATCGTATGTTGCTTTTATGCTTTCTATTAGCTGTGGTTCTTTTTGCACTTCATCTAAGATGGCTTTGGGGTATTGTGTTTTCCATAAAGTAGCCGATAGATTTAAGTATGATTTGCGTAGTACGGGGTCTTCTATGCTTAGATATTCGTATTCAGGTAATATCTGTTTTACCAACGTAGTTTTGCCTACTTGGCGTGCACCTGTAAAAACTATGATTCGAGCCTGTTTCTTATTTTTTACAGATGAAATTGTTTCCTCTATTTGTCTATTTTTGCCCATAACTATACTTATTTGAGTGCAAAATTACGATATTTATTTCATATAAGCAAGCTTTTTTATAATTAAATTCCAAAAATTACGCCATTTTTAGGAATTGTATTCCAAAAATCACGTCACTTTTGGGAATTGTATTCCAAAAATCACGCCAATGGGGTTGTTTTTGTGTTATAAATTAAATTTCATACAATGGAATAGATATTTCATATATTAACGTCAGTTCGATATAAGAATCCGCATGGCATCTGTGTCATCTGTAGAGCGATTTTTGCGGAGCAAAAAGAGCGAATCGTTATATCCGGATGGCAAAAATCTAAAAAATCGGTGTCATCTGTGGGAGATAAACAAATTTTTCCGTGTTATCCGTGCGTTCCGTGTGAGATAAAAGTTATATCGAACTCACGTTATATTAAGGTTATTTTGTTTTGTGGAGTTATTGTTACAGATGTGTGGATTGGAAGATATTGAATAAATAAAAAAGGTTGACCCAAAAAATATTTAGGTCAACCTTTTTTATGTGATAATATGGAGATTATTTCTCTTCTTCATCTACTTGGCGCATGATTTCTTCGATGTAGTCGAGGAGTTCGTCGCGACCTTGTGCTTTTTCGGATGAGGTGATGAACATTGGCGGTAGGGCTTCCCATTCTTTGAGGAGCTCGTTTTTGTAGTTTTCGATGTTTGACATTAAGCGCGAATGGCTTAATTTGTCCGCTTTAGTGAAAACGATAGAGAATGGTATGCCTGATTCGCCCAACCAACGCATAAATTCTACATCGATTTGTTGTGGCTCGTGTCGGCAGTCTATCAATACAAAAAGATTGGTAAGTTGAGGGCGAAACAATATATATCCGTCGATGATACCACGTAATTTGCGACGTTGTTCTTTCGATGCACGAGCATAGCCATAGCCTGGCAAATCGACAATATACCATTGCTTGTTGACAAGAAAGTGGTTTATCAACAGTGTTTTACCTGGTTTAGATGATGTTTTTGCAAGGTCGGGGTGTTGCAAAAGCATGTTGATGAGCGACGATTTGCCAACGTTGCTTCGTCCGATAAAGGCAAATTCGTGAAGGCGTCCTTCGGGACAACGCTTGTAGTCGGTGTTCGATATTACGAACTCTGATGAACTGATATGCATTTGATATAGTGATTAGTGTATAGTGATTAGTGTGAAGTGATTAGTGTATAGTGATTAGTGTATAGTGATTGGTGTATAGTGATTAGTGTGTAGTGATTAGTGTATAGTTATTAGTGTATAGTGATTAGTGTATAGTGATTAGTGTATAGTGATTAGTGTATAGTGATTAGTGATTAGTGATTAGTGTGTTGCTTGTTCCTTATGATAAAAAGTCCTACAAAAGTAATTGTTCCATTGAGTAGTAGCAATTCATACCCCCATTGATAATTGTAATAATTGGTTGAAATTAAGTTGATTATGTAGCATATAATAGGTGAGGCTATTGCTACTAGGGGTACTAATTTATCGCGCACTTGATAGCGAGTGAATAGTCCAAAAGCAAACATTCCGAGCAGTGGACCATAGGCATACCCCACGATAGTATAGATGGTATCAATGATTGAGCGATTTTGTGTATAGCCAAAGAGTATTACAATAATTGCGAACAACACGCACACTCCAATATGTAGCATACGCCGTTGCTTTTCATTATTTTTCCACCCAAATATATCTACAGCAAGGGTAGTAGTGATGGATGTTAAAGCCGAATCGGCACTAGAAAATGAAGCCGAAATAATGCCTAATACAAAGCAAATGCCTACTATTGGTGACATGACATTCGACACCATAAATGGCATTATTTTGTCGGGCGCATCGGGTAGTGTAATACCATAATTTTGTGCGTAAACTATTATCAATGAGCCTAAAAGTAGCAGTATGAAGTTGATTGGTAAAAATGCCACGCCATAACTTAACATGTTTTTTTGGCTTTCGCGTAGTGTGCGGCATGTGAGATTCTTTTGCATCATATCCTGATCGAGCCCTGTCATCACTATTACGATGAATATTCCGCTAATGAACTGTTTCCAAAAGTATTGTGTCGAATGCCAATCCTCAAAGTTGAAAGTTAAACGTCGAAAGTTGAAAGTCGATAAACAAACATCTGCCAATTGCCATGCTTCATAGCACATTATGCTGATTGCCACAATAAAAAACAGAGTTTGCAGTGTGTCGGTCCACACAATAGTGCGAATACCTGCGCGGTGGGTGTAAAGCCAAATTATGGCAACGCATATTATAACGGTAATTCCAAAAGGTATATTCCATTTGTCGAATATAAAGTGTTGTAGTACAAGCACTGCAATGTATAATTTTGTTGCCGAGCTAACCATTTTGGCTATTACGAAAAACATCGACCCCGTGTGGTACGACGACGAGCCAAATCGGCTATTTAGATATTCGTATATTGAGGTTAGTTTTAGTTTGTAGTAGAGAGGCAATAATATGTAAGCCACTGCAACATAGCCGAAAAAGAATCCGAGGCAGGTCTGCAAATATGTCCATTCAGACGCAATCACCATACCAGGTATTGACACTACGCTTATACCACTAATCGAAGCTCCAATCATGCCGAAAGCCACTAAATACCATGGCGAGCGATGATTACCACTGAAAAAAGCCTCATTCGATGCCCCATTACGAGATGTCAGATAGCCAACACCGAGCAAAATAGCAACATATATTAGTAGGATGGTTAGATACATTTAGAGTTAGTAGTTAGGAATGAGGAGTTAGTGGTTATTTGGTTGTAGCGTGTTTTTATTTTTTTTAGTCCAGCACGTTGCATTGGGCTGAATTTTAGTTGGTTGTTAAATTCTGAACGAGTCATTGACGCCCAATCTAAGTTGAATATGCCGTCAATTTGCATAAGTTCGGGATGATTGTGCGGTTTGGCAAATCTATTCCATGGACAAGCTAATTGGCATCGGTCGCAACCATACAACGTATTCCCCGCTAAATCAATTAACTCATTGTCTATATCTCCACGCTTTTCTATGGTTTGGTATGAAAGACAACGGCGTGCATCAATAGTTTTATTCCCTAGTATAGCTCCAGTCGGACAAGCCTCGATACACTTTTGGCACGTTCCACAGCGATTTTTCATTGGTCGGCTCGGCTCTAAATTAAGAGTTGTAATAAGTGTGCCGATGAACGTAAATGTTCCAAGTTTCGGATTTACAAGCATACCATTACGCCCAATCCACCCTAATCCAGCACGAACAGCCCAAGCACGCTCCATTACCGGTGCCGAATCGCAAAACACAGCGTATTTATGTGGTGCTATTTTATTTATTTCTTCCGCTATTTGTGTGAGTTTTGATTTTACAATGTGGTGATAATCATTCCCGTAGGCGTATGCTGCTATTCGAGGTAGATTGTCGGGTTGCCATTCATGAGGATAGTAGTTCATCAGCACCATAATCATCGATCGAGCATCAGGCAACAACTCACAAGGATTGGCCCTCAACTCAATATTGCGTGCCATATATTGCATTTCTGCATGATAGCCATTTTTAATCCACTTTTTTAACCTATCAATTTCATCCTCAATTGGCTCAATACGAGCCACTCCCCAAGCATCAAAATGAGTTGAGAATAGCGAGTCAAGAGTAGGGTATTCGAGCATAAAAACTATTTTGTAAGTCTATTTATCTCTTTTTCTACGTTTTCGTGATTATATCTACCTATGATATTGCCCTCTTTGTCCATTAAAAAGAAAGTTGGCAACTCACACACATTATATGTAGATAGCACAACCGATTGCACTGAAGCCTCGTCACGCACGCATATCCAAGGAATATTGCGTGTTTGTTCCAACCACAACAATTTATCTGCATCCAACGATACTTGGAATATTTCCAATCCTAATTCGTGATATGTTGCATACAATTCTCTCAAAAATATAGTATGAGCCGTAGCCTGTTCCATTGCGTATGCCGAAAAATCAATGAGTACAACATTGCCCACATACGACGACAATTTGGTCTCTTCTCCAAGTCGATTAGGTAAAACTATGTCAATAAACCCCTCTTCTTTAACATTTTCTACCAATTCTTGAGCCGATAATTCACTGTTTCTATGTTGACCAATAGCAAGAAGTACACTCTGTTTCAACTCTTTTGAACGTTCATATTCTGGATAATGTAAGTCCCAAGCCGTAGCAACTGCATTCCAAAACGGGAGGTCGCCTTTTTCGTATGGACTCATATAGTAGTTACCGCTGATAGTCTGATTTATAGCATAATAAGCCGCAGCTGAACGAGGATTTGCAAGTACAATTTCTTGACCTAAACGTTTGTGTGCAATTAGCATTTGTGCAACCTTCGCAGTATCACCTTCAATAGCAGCATGTTGTAGCTCAAAATTAGAATTGCGCAAGCGTTGAATTTCTACCGAAGCCTCTGAACCTTCGATAGTTGCTTGGTTTAAATCATTGGCAGAAGCCACTATGTTTATGTCCTTTGTTATTGAATCTAATGCAAATACAATAAACTGATTATTAAGGCGAATACGATAAAAATCAGGATATTGAGGTGTTTCTACTGCAAATTTAAATACACCTTTGGCATCCAATTTTGCTGAATCCAATAGTGTAGTAGCGGTCAACCTTGTATGTTCCAAATAAATAGTTTTACCTTCAGCATCCGTAATTGTGCCGTTAATGTTACTTTTAGGCGTACATGCTGCAAATAAAGCAATTACAATTGCAAATAATAAAAATTTTCTCATATTATAAAAATAGTTTTAATTTCATTTCTCATTCTCTATTAAATCCTCCCCTAAGTTAGGTGAGTTCGATATAATTTTTATCCCACACGGAACCAACGGTTTTGAGCCTTGGCGAAAAATGCACGGATAACACGATTTTTTTATCACATACCCCTCCGTTCTACAGACATATTGAGCGGACGCACGAGCCGTGCGTCCCTACATTGAGAAGTATTTTGGCTGAATTCGCTCTTTTGCTACGCAAAAATAGTTCTACAGATTACACGGATACCATACGGATTCTTATATCGAACAGACGTTAAGTTAGGGGAGATCCACGAAGTGGGGAGGGGTATGTTCAATTCTCCATTCTCCATTCCCCATTCCTCATTCCTCAGTCCTCATTCCTCATTCCCCATTACTCCCTATGGTCGTGATTTTTGCTTCGCTCAGCATAATTCTATCGCCTTCGGTTCAAGGACCGCTGGTTCAAGCAGAGCTTGGTTCTGCCTTCGCTTATCGCAAAAATTCCTCATTCCACATTTTATAAGGTTTTTTGAACA
>JAFTSS010000012.1 GCA_017467185.1 Paludibacteraceae bacterium
AAAGAAACGCCATTAACTTTTGGTGAAATGGAGGAAGAATATGGAGTCTGTTGAATTAGAATTAATGAAGTTTAATAAAGAAAATGTCTATGTTGATTTAAATGACGTACTAGATATTTTTGAAACAGAGCAAAAAGGACACTATACAGTTGTATTTGATGCAGGAGAAATTTGGTTTAACGTAACAATGCGTAAAACTGTGTTTAATAAATTTGAAAAACTAAAAAAGAAAAGAGGACAAATATAATGGAAGTGTTTGAAGGAAAAATACCAAGTAATGTTGAATTAGGACAAATGTGTTTCTCACCTAATACTATACATCATTATGATTGCCCTGATTATGTAGTGGCTTTATTGAGAGATATTGCAAGAAAATTAGATATAGTAATGTGGAATTCTAAACAAAAAGAATACGACAGCCCCTTTGAGAATACTGGAAATGATTTTATGTGTGATACTTTTGAAGTTCACGCATATAATTGGAATGAAGATATAAATCAACCTTATAATTTCAAATGTGGTGATATAGAAATAAGTTGGTATAAATATCTTGGTCGTGGATGCACGATGAATAATAAATGGTCACAAAGCGCTATGATTGAAATGTATAATAAATGTATGAAGGCGTTAGATAAAATAAATAAGGAGGCGTTAGAGGATGAAGGTTTCTGTTAAACTAGGAGAATGTATACAATGTGGCGACGTTACTAATGTTCAATTAGATAACGGCAAATATGCTTGTATGAGTTGTTTGAATATAATAGGAAAACAAACTAAAAATGTTAGAGAATATGTTGAAAATATGCAATTTGAGTTACCTTGGTACTCTACACAAGAAAGATGTAATGGTTTAATCAAACTATTAGAGACACTAAAAAACAATGAAATAACATCTATAGACAACGCAATTAAGACTTTAGAAGCAATAAATATCTATAATGAGTACAAATTAGGGCTTTTAGATGAAGAAAAAGTTGAATTTATCGAAAAACAGCTTGACATTTTTGACATTTTATGATATAATGTATTTACGTTAAGATAAAGAAGGCGCTTAGAGAAGTGTGAAAAGCGAAGAACTTGTAAGTCGCCTATTCTACGCAGTCGCCCATTCTAGTTGGTAGATGCGTGTGTTCAATGAGCATTAAGGCTATACAAATGCGACACAAAGATAGTTTTATATATATTTATTAATAACTAGATAATATAGATATGTAGCTCATTGCTTCTTAGGGGCGTAGTTCAATGGTAGAATAACGGTCTCCAAAACCGCTGATGTGGGTTCAATTCCTACCGCCCCTGCCATTTGGTTCGTTGGTCTAGTGGTCTATGACGCCTGCCTGTCACGCAGGAAATCACGAGTTCAAATCTCGTACGAACCGCCATTGAATTGTAAATAAGGAGGATTAATTATGAAAATTAGATTGCCAAAAACTGAGAAAAAAGTTATAATTGATGAAAAGAGAAGAACAGTTACTACATTATTATTAGGGACTGAAAATACAGCAATTAAGTTTGTTGGTGTAGCAAAATGTTCACCAGAAGATACATTTGATGCTGAAATCGGTGCTAAAATCAGTTATAGACGTGCAAGACGTCAAATGTTAGTTCAAATTCGTAATGAAATTAGAGCAGAAATCAAAAAAGGTGAAGAATACGCTAAATTTCATAGAGATTTATGTGAAGATATAACAAAAGCAATCGAAGAATTAAAACAAAGTATTTATGACATTGTTGAATAATTACTTCTTCTTCCTGGATGGGTAGCTCAGTTGGCAGAGCACAGGACTGAAAATCCTGGTGTCGTTGGTTCAATCCCAACTCCGTCCACCATAAATAAATATATATAGGTTCTATATCGAGGGTGGACAACGGGATGTCCCCAGGTGCCGACTAATCCTATAATATCGATATAGATAAAAGTTAAAAGCCGATAGCAATGTTGTGCGCACCTTTAGCTATACAACTCATCCTATTTTAAATGCCGATGTAGCTCTAATTGGTAGAGCGCTTGACTTGTAATCAAGATGTTGTGGGTTCGAGTCCTACCATCGGCACCATTATTGGGGCATTAGCTCAGTTGGGAGAGCGCTACCCTTGCAAGGTAGAGGTCATCGGTTCGACCCCGTTATGCTCCACCATCGGGAATTAGTTCAGTTTGGTAGAACGCTAGTTTTGGGAACTAGAGGCCGTAGGTTCAAGTCCTGCATTCCCGACCATTTGCTCTTGTGGCGGAATAGGTAGACGCAACGGACTTAAAATCCGTTGGGAGTAATCCCGTGATGGTTCAAGTCCATTCAGGAGCACCAATATATGTAGGGTTAGTTCAAAAAGAGTTATTTATTTGAGCGAATTGAGGTAAAGTAAGAACGTGCGACGTGCTCACGACAGAATGAAATAGAGTAGCGTTGTTGTGTGAAGGATATGACGAGCATCAACTAATATGGTTCGCCCTGTTAGGTAGTGCGAGTTGTGTAGAATGAGCAGCAATAGTGAAATAAAGTAAAGTTTGCGGGTGTACGAGTAGTGTGATGAAATATCGATAAGTTGCGAAAAGTAAGTAATTTGGATATAGAACGCTACGTCAAGAGCCAAGATGGGTATCGATGTAAGTAAGAATTTCTTGTAATGAAAGCGGAGGTACTTAGACGGGTGTAGTAATGTGGGTTAAATCCCCACACCCTACTCCTTTAATTTTGTCCACTTACTCAAGTTGGTGAAGAGGAGAGTTTGCTAAACTCTTAGGTCAGATTTTTGGCGCAGAGGTTCGAGCCCTCTAGTGGACGCCATTAAAGTAA
>JAFTSS010000013.1 GCA_017467185.1 Paludibacteraceae bacterium
TTGTCTTGATTCATAAGCAGTTAATATTTTTACTGCGAATTTACAAAATCAAATCGGTTCGGTCAAAAAATCGTTGTAAATAACTAATTTTCAATAAGTCAAAGAGCTTTTTTTATTTTTTTAGTGGACACTAGTGATTTAAGACTAATTATAACTACAAAAAATTCAAACTAAAAGGTGTGCCAGAGTGTGCCAGAGGTGTGCCAGAGGTTTGCCAGAACGTACAAGACTCACTCATAAATATAATAAAGTCTAATCCATCCATATCAAGAAACGAACTATCTAAACAACTAAAGATTAGTGTACGCCAAGTAAGGAATATTATAGATCAACTGCGAAAAGAAGGTAAATTAATACGAGAAGGAGGCGACTATAACGGCAAGTGGATTATTGTTGGTAAAATGTAGTTGTCAATTGACCTCATTATGACCAATTATGACTGATTATGACTAATTATAGCTAATTATAACTACAAAAAATTCAAACTATGTATACAACATATCAACATTTTTTGTAACTTTGCAACTTTATAAAAAGAAAACATAAATAAATCTGCACATTAATCTTACTACCCTCATCAAATATCTAAAAAAATAAAGCTGAATAGCAGTCTCGTTACTCGCTACTAATTTTTGCGATAAGCGAGTGCAGAAGCAAAGTTTACTTTGATTATACCGAGCGTAGCAAAAATCTTGAGTGAAACGAAAAAATATCTACAAATAATGAAACAAAAAATCGAACAACTACACCAAGTAGTAAATTCATGGAATGCCACTTCTAACGAAGAATTAGAAGCTATACGTATTAAATATCTCAGTAAAAAAGGCGAAATCTCTGAACTTTTCAACCAATTCCGCGAAGTGCCTAACGAACAAAAACGCGAAATAGGACAACTCCTCAATCACCTTCGCGATACAGCGCAAAATCGCCTTAACGAACTAAAAGCAACCCTCGAAGCTCAACGCCAAGAGGCTGACAAACTCGACCTCACCCGTACTGCCGAACCTATCGCACTCGGCACTCGCCACCCCCTCTCTCTCGTCAAAAACGAAATTATCGAAATATTCTCACGCATCGGTTTCACCGTAGCTGAAGGTCCTGAAATCGAGGACGATTGGCACGTATTCGAGTCGCTCAACTTCCCACCTGAGCACCCAGCACGCGACATGCAAGACACTTTCTTCATCGAACAACACCCTGACATCTTGCTCCGCACTCACACATCAAGCATCGAAACTCGCGTGATGACTAAACAACAACCACCTATCCGCATCCTCGCTCCAGGACGCGTATATCGCAACGAAGCAATCTCATATCGTGCACACTGCTTCTTCCACCAAGTAGAAGGCCTTTATGTTGACAAAAACGTATCATTTGCCGACCTCAAACAAGCCCTCCTCTACTTCGCACGCGAAATGTTCGGCGAAGACACAAAAATCCGTCTCCGTCCTTCATACTTCCCATTCACCGAACCTTCTGCCGAAATGGACATCTCTTGTAACATCTGTGGCGGCAAAGGTTGCCCATTCTGCAAACACACAGGCTGGGTAGAAATCCTCGGTTGCGGTATGACTGACCCTAACGTACTCGAAGCTTGCGGTATCGACTCAAAAGTATATAGCGGCTACGCATTCGGTATGGGCGTCGAACGCATCACAAACCTCAAATACCAAGTCAAAGACCTCCGCATGTTCTCCGAAAACGACGTACGTTTCCTCGAACAATTCAAATAGATTAAAGACAATAGACACGAGACACAAGACATCAATAATAGTCTTGCATCTCGCATCTAATATCTCGTGTCTCGTGTCTAATATCTCGTGTCTAATATATGATAAAACTCTACGACGAAAATCCTAATCAAAACACAATCAACAAAATAGTTGAAGTGTTGCGCAATGGTGGAGTAATAGTTTACCCTACCGACACAGTATATGCCCTCGGTTGCGATATTTTTCAAGCACGCGCCATCGAAAAAATATGCAAAATCAAAGGCCTAGACCCTCATAAAGCGCAATTTTCAGTCATGTGCTCTTCATTAAGCGACATAAGCGAATACACCAAAATGGACAACGACACATTCAAACTAATACGTCAAAACACACCTGGTGCATTCACATTCATCCTAAACGGCAATAACAAACTACCACGCTTACTCAAAGAACGCAAAACCGTAGGCATCCGCATTCCCGATCGCAACATAGTGCACACTATCGTCGAAAACCTTGGGAATCCAATACTTACAACATCATTCCGCGACATGAACACCGAAGTGGAATATGAAACAGACCCCGAACTCATAGAAGAAAAATATGGTGCGCTAGTCGATCTCGTTATCGATGGAGGCATCGGAAACACCGAAGTTTCAACCGTTGTTGACTGCACAACACCCGATTTCGAAATCATCCGACAAGGCATAGCAGAGTTAAAATAACTTAATTACAAAAAATCATTAAAATAATACACCTATTTCAATTATTTTTTGTAAATTTGCATCTTGAAAGACAAAATGTAATATTACCGTCTTTTGTACGTATAAAAATAATATAAAATAATAACAACGAGCGAAGCGAATAGATATTTAATATCTCGCTACTAGCTATTAATAATCTAAATCAAAAATGAAACTAGCATTCCGTACTCTCTTGGTAATTGCCATCTGTGCAATGAGTTACCTTTGCGTAACAAGTATCACTGTTCCAATCGAATTCGAACAAGAACAAGCTAAACGTGAACAACAAATCATCAAAAAACTTGTTGACATTCGCAAAGTACAAATCGAGTATCAAAAACAAAACGACCACTTCTGCCCTAACGCAGACACATTGGTTCACTTTATCCTCGAAGGCAAACTCCCTGTAATCCTCAAAGAAGGTACTCTTACTGACGACCAACTCAAAAATGGTCTTACCGAGAAAAAAGCCCTCGCTATTATCAAAAAAGGTAATAAAAAAGAAATTATTGCTAACGGTCTCGAAAACTTCCGTCGTGATACAACTTACGTGAGCGTTTACGAAACTCTTCTCGCTAACGACTACACACAAGAACAAATAAAAGACCTCGTAGTGATTCCTTTCTCTAACGGAACTAAATTCCAATTCGATACTATCACTTACATCAGTGCAGCTTCTGGTCTTCCAACTCCACTATTCGAAGTATCTGCTCACTACGACACTTACCTCGCTGACCTCGATCGTCAACAACTTATCAACCTTAAAGATAAACAAACAAAACTTAATCGTTTCAATGGTCTTAAAGTTGGTTCAGTTGAAGAGCCTAATAACAACTCTGGTAACTGGGAATAATAATTAAATTTGAAAGTTGAGAGTTTAAAGTTGAAAGTTGTTTCCCCTACACTATAAGAATATCTATTTAGCATTAAATTTTCAAATTTCGAATTTCAAATTTTAACTCGAATGTTAGATTTTATAGCAACAAATTTCGCTGCTAATCTATCTGATACATATAGTATATCCATCAGGCAGCTACCTGGTGGATATAGTTTTTATATAACTAACAACGACAACATTGCCGTAGCCATCAAGCACATAAATTTAGAACACATCTCTCCACAACTACTAAAAGAAGAACCTCTACTTCAACTCAGTTACCACTCTGCCACATATATCGGCTATGGACCTTTTGCCCTAATACCCAAAACATTGGTAATAGACGAAAACTATACAACCTTCCTTCCTTTAGAAAACAACTTGCGACAACGCGCTAAAACAATAGCAAATCCTCTCACCAACGACATTCTTATTGCCGCATACTCCAACCAATGGACAATACCCAATATCAAATGTCGAAAATATCACGAAGTAGAACTACTCGCCTCAATGGCACTAAACTCACACTCCTCCAGCTCAATGTGGGCAGAAGTAACTACTCAACACATAAACATCGTTGTCATCCACGACCATAAACTACAACTCGCAAATACCTACTCTATCTCTAACAACGACGATGCAGCCTATTACATTCTCGCTTGCTATCAACAACTAAAACTCTCTCAAGAAGAGGTGGAACTAAACATAATAGGCGACCTACTCACCATAAACCCAATCCCGTTCCTAACCGACTACATCCGCCACATCAACACCCCACAACCACAAAATTGGAACGCCGAACTACCTAATCAATACGCCTCACTCTTCACTCTACAAACTAAGTTATAAATATATTAAACATAAGTACAGATTCTTTGTTTGATAGTTGACAATATTTCAAACATACTATTAGAATATATCGGGCTATTATATTTTTTCAAGTACATAATTTTGTACTAAAAAATAGATTATCCAACTGAAAACAAAAAATATAACTGCATTATCCAAGCCTTAAAAATAAAATATGTACTTCTGTTAAAAACAAAACCGAATATCATGCGTATAATCAGCGGACGTTTTAAAGGTCGCCGTTTCGACCCACCAAGTAACATTACAGCCCGACCAACTACCGACTTTGCAAAAGAGTCTCTATTCAACCTTATCAACAACGAAATAGACATCGAAGGCATCACTGCCCTCGACCTCTTCTCTGGTACAGGCTCTATCAGTTACGAGTTAGCATCGCGCGATGCACTTCATATTACCGCTATCGAAATGAGTGAAAAACACATTAGTTATATACGAAAGATGTGTGCCGACTTAAAAATAGATAATATTCGCGTAATGCGACAAGATGTATTCCGCTATCTTTCATCTACTCAAACATCTTTCGACCTCATTTTTGCTGACCCGCCTTACCAACTCGAAAATATCAACGACATACCCGACTACGTATTCCGCCACAATCACCTCAACCCCGACGGACTTCTCATAGTCGAACACGGAGCAAAAACCTCATTCGAAAATCATCCTAACTTTGTCAATCATCGCAACTACGGAAACGTACACTTCTCATTTTTCAAGTTAAAAGATTAAAATATTTTCAACATAAGTACATATTTTATATTTGAAGGCTTACATACTAACAATCTCTATTTTATTGTTTCAGCGGGATAATCATCTTTTCAAGTACAAGCCTAATCGTCCAAATAAATAATTTATGTACTTATTGTTAAAAAAATAATTCTGTACTTTTGTTAAAATAAAAAACAAAACATGAAACATCAAGTACCTGTACAACTAAGATTTAACGACACCGATGCTCTCGGACATGTAAACAACTCAACATATTTCAGTTTCTACGACCTCGGCAAAAGCGAATACTTTGCTGCCGTACGCGGCAACGACAACTTCTTCTCACAAAAAGTTGATATCGTAGTAGCTCACATAGAAGTTGACTTTATCGAACCTATATTTCTAACCGACCGTATCGCCGTAGAAACAGGCGTATCACATATAGGTACCAAAAGTCTAATACTAGACCAACAAATAGTTGACCTCCGCACAGGTCGCATCAAATGCAAAGGCTCTACCACAATGGTAGGCTACGACTTCGACCACAACATCACTATTCCTATTTCAAAGGAATGGCGCGATGCAATCGAAAAATACGAAGAAAGAAAATTTTAATAAAAAAGACAGAAAGACAAGATAATAACTTTTTATAAACGCAAATTATCATAAATTAAACGTAAATTATTTATAATTAATGAATAACCATCGGTCTTTAAGCCTTTGGCGATAAAATTAGTGGAAATTGGCGTTAAAAAATAAACTAGTGTTCTCATGTCTTCATAAAAAAAGTAATACTAATAAGGCGAAAGCCGAGTACAAATAAGTCTTGCTACTCACTCTCATATTCCTCCCCTGTTTTAGGGGAGGTGGTCGAAGACCGGAGGGGTGAAGTCTTGCTACTCGCTACTCGCTACTAAAAATCTAATATTATGATTTCAGAAAAACTCTTAAATCCTCAAAGCATCGTTGTAGTTGGTGCTTCTAACGATGTTCAAAAACCTGGTGGTAAACTTCTCAAAAACCTCCTCGACAGCCAATTCAAAGGCCAAATCTATGTAGTCAACCCTAAAGAGGCAGAAATCCAAGGCATCAAATGCCACGCTAAGGTAGAAGATCTCCCTCAAGTAGATTGCGCCCTCATGGGTATCGCATCTAAATATTGCTTACACACTGTTGACGTACTCGCTAACGAAAAAGGTTGCCGTGGCTTCGTTATCATCTCTGCTGGCTTCTCAGAAGAAAACCACGAAGGTGCCGAAATCGAACACAAAATCGTTGAAATCATTGACAACGTAGGTGGCTCACTTATAGGTCCTAACTGTACTGGTTTCTTGAATGTTAACTATACAGGTGCTTTCGATGCTCCTATTCCACAACTCAACCCTCGTGGTGTTGACTTCGTTACTGGCTCAGGTGCTACTGCTGTGTTTATCAAAGAAATCGGTATCACTAATGGTCTCCAATTCAACTCTGTTTGGGCTGTAGGTAACTCTGCACAAATTGGTATTGAAGAAGTACTCGAATATTGGGACGAAACATACGTTGACGGACAATCTGCTTTCGTTAAAATGATCTATATGGAGAGTGTGCGCAATCCTCAAAAATTGCTCAAACATGCCTCTTCTCTTATCCGCAAAGGTTGTAAAATCGCTGCTATCAAATCAGGCTCTTCATCAGCAGGTAGCCGTGCTGCTTCTTCTCACACAGGTGCACTCGCTACTTCCGACGTTGCAGTAGATGCTCTCTTCCGCAAAGCTGGTATCGTACGTTGCAGCAACCGTCTCGAACTCGTAAACGTATGTTCTGTATTCATGCACCCTGAGATGAAAGGCAAAAACGTAGCTATCATCACTCACGCTGGTGGTCCTGCAGTTATGCTTACTGATACATTATCTAATAATGGTCTCGAAGTTCCTCATATCTCTGGCCCTAAAGCTGAAGAATTGCTCACTAAATTGTTCCCTGGTTCATCGGTAGCTAATCCTATCGACTTCCTCGCTACTGGTACTGCTGAACAACTTGGTCACATTATCGACGCTTGCGAAAACGATTTCGACAATATCGATGCTATGGCTGTCATCTTCGGTAGCCCAGGTCTTTTCCCTAACTGGGAACCTTACCGCGTACTTGATGAGAAGATGAAAACTTGCAAAAAACCTATCTACCCTATCTTGCCTTCTATCATCAATGTGAAAGACGAAATTGCTGACTTCATCAATAATCGTGGTCGCATCAACTTCAGCGAAGAATGTGTATTTGGTAATGCTCTTGCTAAAGTATTTAACACACCTGCTCCAGAGCCAGAAAACCTCGAAATGCCAGAAATCGACGTACAAGCTATCCGTCGCATTGTTGACAATGCCGAAAATGGTTACCTCGGTCTCGAAGAAATCAATGGTCTTCTCGATGCTGCTGGCGTAGCTCGCAAACGCAATGCCGAAGTTCGCACTAAAGAAGAAGCTGTTGCCGTAGCAAAAGAAATGGGATTCCCTCTCGTAATGAAAGTTTGTGGCCCTGTTCATAAATCTGACGTAGGCGGTGTTGTTCTCAACATCAAAGACATCGAAACTGTAGAACGCGAATTCGAACGCCTCATCGTTATACCTGAAACATATGCAGTTGAAGTATGCCCTATGTACAAAGGTACAGAAATCTTCATCGGTGCAAGCCGTGAAGCTAAATTTGGTCACCAAGTGCTCTGCGGTCTTGGCGGTATCTTCATCGAAGTATTGAAAGACGTACAAGCATCTCTCGCACCAATCGGTCTTGCCGAAGCTCATTCTATGATCGAACGCCTCCGTGGCTACAAAATCATCAAAGGCGTACGTGGTCAAGAACCAGTCAACGAAGACCTCTTTGCCGAAGCAATTACTCGTATCTCTGCACTCGTTAAAGCAGCTCCAGAAATCGCCGAAATGGACCTCAACCCACTCCTCGGCTCAGCTAATGCAGTAGTAGCAGTTGACGCTCGTATCCGCATTGAAAAATAAAAACAATTAACACTAAATAAAAAATCCTATACTCAAATTGAGTATAGGATTTTTTTATTTCAGTAATTCAAGCATCTGCTCAATACGCTTATCAAAAGTATGATTATTAAGAACTATTTCATATCCAGCTTTAGCATTTTGTGACATATCATGAGTTAGTGCATAATCTATCAACTCAAACAATTCCTCTTCATTATCATACAATCCAACCTCGCCATTTTGAAATAAACTCGCAATAAAAGGATTCTTATCACAAATTTGATAAGCTCCCGCTCCACATGCTTCAAACAAACGTTGATTTGCTCCATGAAAAGTCTGTTTATGATGAATATTCAAAACAATTCTAGAACGAGAAAATAAATCATTTACAATGCTTGGAGCAATATTATGGTTAAGAAAAACATCCCTATAACCACGAAACAACCATTTTATAGGATTCTTAAAATAAGGTTTATATTCACCATAAAAAAGAATCTTTCTATTGGAATATTTTCGTGCAATCTTCTCTAATAATAAAATCCTTTTAGGACTTGTATATATTGTACCTACAAATAATATATCAATATCTTTTACATTATCTTGTTTATAATAAACCTCAGTATCACAAGCTAACGGTAAAAAATAAGCTTTCTCTCCTTGTTTTTCAAAAAACTCAACATCTTTCTCTTCAAAACAACAAAATAAATCAGCATGTTGTACATGTGAAATACACATCTCTCTATCTGGACGTTGTACACTATCATACATCCATACAATTACTTTAGCTCCTCCATTTCTAAAATAATCCAACGTACTGTCTTTCAAAATAGTACCATTATAAGTAAAAACAATGTCAGGCTTATATTCATCAAAAACATTTTCAATATATTGTTTATACTTTAGACGACTTTTCTCACGCAATGGCTCTTTATTAATTGCTAATTTATGCCTCCAACGTAAAATACCCTTAAAAGGATGTATTGGTTCATCATACGTTTCTATTCGAACATCAAATCCTAATGCCTGAAATGCTTTACCTACACTATTTTGATATCCAAAAAAAGGAGCTGAAATTATTAAAACTTTAGACATTATCGTTCGAAGTTAATATTGTTTGTATCTTTGAATTATCACCATATATACATGGAGAATCGTATGGCCTATCAGGAAATGCGCCGTAATTCAATTTTATATTAAAATTATTATCCTTTATAAAATTCTCAACAGCTTCTGCCAATGAAATTGGATTACCTGAACAACAATTAATAATTCCTATTATATCTTTTTGCAATAAAACTAATGTTATTTGTTTTACCAACTCATCAACAGATATAAAATCATATTTATTCTTACCCATCGTAAAAGGAAATTTATCATCCCCCCTATGCTCCGCTTCTACTATTTTAGTAAAAATTGAATGATTTTTTAAATCATCACCAAAAATATAAAACCCTCTTAACCATTGCAATATACAATCATGCTGAGAACAAAACAAAAGTAAACCTTGACGTAAAGCATTTTTAGCTATACCATACAAAGAAAGAGGATTACAAGGAGTATTTTCATCAATTTTACCTTCATAATACCCTACCTCATGCATAGTTCCCATCACTGCCAACTGCTTTAACCCATTATTTACAAGATTAGTCAAAAATCTATAATGTGAAGATAAATCTTGCATGTGACGAGGTGAATTATGCACAAATCCATCGCGCCAAGCTAAATGTAAACATACATCTGGTTTTCCTAATGTTGCAAACATATCATCTTGCTCATGACTATGAAAAATATCATACTTAATAATTTGAGCCCTTGCATCAATATTATCTGTAACAACATCACAAGCAATCACCTCACACCCCTTATCTAATAAAGATGTAACGACATGACTACCTATGTAACCATTTGCACCCGTAACTAGTATTTTCATAATTATTATCCGTTAACTTTTTCCCAAACTTTTGTCTTAAAATTATATTTTTTAATTACTTTAGCAGGAGCACCTACAGCAACTGAATAATCTGGTATATCATGAGTAACCACAGAATTAGCTCCTATCACACAATGCTTACCTATATTCGCACCTATAACACACACATTTTCACCTAACCAACTACCCTCACCTATACGAACAGGATTTATTTGCTTTATAGATTGCAAAATAACTGGTACATCTGGATTATCATATTGATGCAAATTATCGGTAATATAAACCCTATCAGCAGTCAATACATAATCTTCTAGTACAATACTTTTTGTTGCGTATATGTGATTAAAGTGTCCAATAACACATCTATCTCCTATCTGCAATTCAACTTTCTCGCCACTTAAAGGCAAAGCCCCCAACCAAGTATGTTTCTGAATTAATACTTTATCTCCAATAACAATATTTTCTTTACCATCCAATCTCAACGGAGAATCTATCCTCGACGAACGACAAAACCTACCAAATTGAAAAGGATATAAAATTATTGATTTAATTTTTGCAATTATCTTTTGTATCATAAATTACAATTACTTATCACTCTTACTATCAATCATTTGTAAAAAACAATCAAATTTATACTTATTAAAAACCTCAAAATAAGGTACTTTTAAAAGTTCTGTATTCTTTTTATATATTTCAAATAAACTTTCTGATGAATTAAATAAAGACACATTAGGTAAATCAAAAATATCATCCATACTCATATAATCTAACTCTTGTAAAATTGCTATTTTTTTACCTTGATTTAAAGCTTCATAAGCAACGGTAGAAAATATAAGAACAACCATAGAACTACGCGCCACCAATACATTTATATCTTCTTCTCCTTTTAAAATTTTAATATTACTCACACCTTTAAAAATTTCCTCATAATAAGATTCTTTAAAATATTCTTGTGGATGTAATTTATATTTAACACAAACAAAAGGATTATCTTTAGCAAATTCTAAAATATGAGGAATTAAATACTTACTATGAAATGTTGTAGATATAACTAAAATACTATCGTCAACTTTTTCTTTAGAAGAATCAAACACATAATAATTATTGCCAATTGGTATAATTTCAGCAGGCATATTAATTGGTTGTATAACTGCATTTTCTCCCATTGATAGAAAAACATCAGGAAAAATAATATTACTATTACTATTTATTCCCTTTGGATAAGAATAAACAATATTCACACGTCTCACACTGCCATGCTGAATTTCACATGTATAAATATTATTTCTCTTCGCAGCCAATAATAATGCCTTTTGAATGCCATTGAGTACGTAAAAAATAGCCTTAGGTTTAATTTTTTTCAAATAAAAAGAATAATACTTATAATCACAAAGAAACATTGAATATATGTATTCTATATCTTCTTTTGTCAATTTAGATTCACCATAAAATTCAATAAAAGCATTATTCAATCTATGATATATTTCATCAGAAATACTTTTTTTCCTAAAAAATAAAGACCTATATACAAATAACAAATTAAAATAAACATTATTCTTATACTTTGATAATGGCTTCAAATTATCCAAGTTAATAGACTTACCCTTCAACTCATCTACTATATTTTGAATGGCTTTGTCAAAAAGTCGACCGTCAGAGTCTAAATAACGATTGGAAGAAAATATAAGATATTTAGTTTTTTTAAAAAAAAGTACAAAAAAAGATTTCAAAAATAAAAATATTGCAATAAATAATTTTTTCAAAAACAATAAATTTACTTTTTCTTTCTGTTTTTGAGCGCAAATAATATCATTATGCTGTAAATATGCATCATAACGTATTATATCCCACAAATAAAAACCATCGTCTGTTTTTATATCAAACAAACGATATTTCATTTCTATTTCAAAAAATTTATCTATAGAATCCATTTTTTTTCACTCAACAAAATCCAAACACATTCTATCTCCTTTTTGTAAATTTCTGTTTACTTTTTTACCCAAAATATCATTGTAATATTTAGGATGTAACCCTAAACTTGGACGAACAGAACGAACATTTTCTTTTGTAATCACTTCTCCCTCTTTAATATCTTCAGCGACATACAGAGAACGAGCAAAATTACGATTTACCATCTTTTTCTCTGATAAAGAGTAGTCAACTACACCAATACTTTTTTCTGCGTCTCTTATCATTTTTACCATCTCAGCAAATTCTGTTTCATTTATCGAAAAAGCAGCATCTGGTCCACCAATCGAACGATCAAGAATAAAATGTTTCTCTATCAATGTTGCTCCCATTGCTGTTGCAACAACAGGACAAATTGCACCCATTGTGTGATCAGAAAGGCCTACTTTTACTCTAAATCTATCTGCTAAATCTTTTAACATACAAAGATTTGCTTCTTCAATTGGAGCGGGATATGAAGATGTACATTTTAAAAGAGTTATATCATTATTTCCAACTCGACGACAAGCTTCAACAGCTAAAATAATATCTTCTTCTGTTGCAATACCTGTAGATATTACCATTGGTTTTTGCTTACTTGCAGCATATTCAATCAATGGAATATCTGTAATTTCAAAAGATGCAATCTTATAAATAGGATTATCTAAAGTTTCAAGGAAATCTACTGCAGTAAAATCAAATGGAGTTGAAAAACATATTAAACCTACTCTTTTTGCTTCTTCAAAAATATCCTTATGCCATTCCCACGGAGTATATGCTTGTTGATAAAGTTTATACAATGTTTGCCCATCCCACAATGTTCCTTGTTTTATTTGAAAATCCTCAGTATCACAATCTAAAGTAATTGTGTCCGCCGTATAAGTCTGTATTTTTATCGCATCTGCACCTGCACGTTTTGCTGCACGTACTGTTTCTAAAGCGACCTCTTTACTTCCATTATGATTTGCTGACATCTCAGCAATTATCAACACTCTATTATTCATAATCTTTCTTTTACAAAAAACATTTGTCCATCACACTCTCTTTCTCTTTTAAAACCTACTCGCTCATGAAATTTTATACTTCGTAAATTAAAATCTAAAACGACGGCTGTTATTTTATCAAGCACATCCAACGAAAAAATAGAATCAAAAAACAAATTCGCAATTTCAACACTAACTCCGTTTCCTTGATATTGAGGGTTTATATAAATTCCCCAATCAGCCACTCTTCTACTATAATTAATTGGATGAAGACTTATAGAACCTACAAAATCATTATTTTCATCATATATAGCATAATATAATTTTGTATTATCAACTTTTAATCTTTCTACAAAATTAAGATGATTTTCAAATGGAAATACCTCTTTATCAAACATAAACTGACGGACCTCGTACGAAGTACGTACCTGCCATATCTGTTTATGTGCATCTTTTGATAATTCAATAAAATTAACAAATTTAAATTTTGACGTTGTAAACGATTTAAATATCATAATGATTGAAATATCTTAATATATTCCGATTGCTGATTTAGCAAATTAAGTCTATTTAACTGTACTTGATTAAAATCTAAAACAATATCATTAATACGCAAATCACCTAGTCCATAAATATAATTATTTAGAAGTAAATTATTATATAAATTCAACTGATTATCTACATAATACCCAGAAAACACCTTACAACCTAAAGCTACTGCCTCTAATGCAATTCCACTTGTTGAAACAATACAAAAATCAGATTTGCACAACAAATCAGACATTTCTAAAGCAGACAAACCTTGATATACAAAAATCCTATCATCCAACAAATAATCTTCTTTATTTTTTGCGCCACCAACTACAACATCTATATACCTAACATCACTAATACCTGCAACCACACTTATAGCTTTTTGAGTTAAATTTAATATATCCGCTCCACCAAAACAAATCATTGCTCTTTTTAGGGTTCTACTCAATAAACAATTATTCTGTCGAAACTCTTTTCTAAGCAAAGACCATTTAAGACCTAATAACTTATTAGTTGCATTAACTAATGGTAAATCGGTTAATTCAGCAACACTCGTGTTTATCAACAAATCACAAGATATTGCTTTATCTTGAAAATCATCAATACACACCAATTTACACCCTTTAGCTTTTATCTTACATTGATAATCTATTGTGTAAAAATAATTATCAAGTACAACAATTTCATCTCCACACAACATATCAATGAACAAATCAAAGCGGTCATCATTATCTGGCAATTCAACCAATTTACAAACTTTAGCAACTTCCTCTTGTTGATAATTTGTTGGCAATTTTGTAAAAAAAACACAATCAAAATCATCCTTCAACATATCTGCAAGTGCTAAAGAACGAATAAAGTGACCATAACCTATTTGACTATCAGCATCAGCCCTAAAATATATTTTTTTAGCCATAAATAAGGGTATATTTCAACTCAGCTAAACGCCAATCCGTTTCAGTATCAATATCTTGAACTTTTAATTCATCAACTTCCACACCTGCACATTTTTCTGTAATTATCTTATGCTCACAGAGCAATGCATCTCTACTAATCCAATAAAATGAACCTGAATCGTGATAAGCAGAAGGTAAATCTTGACTACGAGTATTCAAATATTCAGCCCAATTCATCTTCAACATTCCTTGAGCATCCATTGATAACGAACGCAATATTGGATAAGAAAATCTTACTACTGGTATAACAGACGTTATAGTTATATCAGAAATCAATTTATTATACAACGCAATTATATCATTTGCAGAAATTAAAGGAGCTGTTGGCAATATACAACAAATATTATCTATTTGATAATCCATTTTTTCTAATTCAACCACCACCTCCTCTACTACTGCAGCTAATGGAGCATAATCATTTGCTGTTTCTGCCGAACGAAAGAAAGGCACTTTTGCTCCATATTTAATAGCTATATCAGCAATCTCATCATCATCAGTCGAAACGATAACTTCACTAAATAAACCACATTTTAATGTTTCTATTATAGAATAAGCAATAATTGGTTTACCCAAAAAAGATTTTATATTTTTTCGAGGTATTCGTTTACTTCCACCTCGTGCTGGAATAATAGCTATATTCATCGTTTATAAAATTCTTTTATTTTTTCAATAACAAAATCTTGTTCTTCTTCTGTTAATGTTGGATAAATAGGCAAAGTCAAACAATGTTTTGAATAATTTTCTACAATTGGCAAATCACCTTCTTTATTACCAAATTGACGATAATAAGGCATAAGATGGACAGGCTCATAATGCACTTGCACAAATATATTCAAACTACGCATATAATCAAATAAAGCCTTACGATCTTCAACCTGAATAACATACAAATGATATGCATGATATACATCAGAAGCCACCTTAGGTAAAATTATAAAATCACAATCAGCAAAGGCTTGATTATAACGTTCCACTATTTGTTGACGTCGCTCTAAACTCCAATTTAATCGTTTCAATTGAGATATACCCAAAGCACATTGCAAATCTGTGATACGATAATTATACCCTAACTCTTGCATCTCATAATACCAACCACCTAGATCTTGAGTCAACTTTGTTCTATCTTGAGCAATACCATGAGTACGATAACATTGTAATTTATAATATAATTCAGAATCATTTGTTGTAATCATACCACCTTCTCCAGTTGCAATATGCTTAACTGGATGAAAAGAAAACACTGTTACATCTGAATAATTACAACTACCAACAATTTGTTTATCTCCTTTGCTATCAAAATAATACGCACCTGGAGCATGACAGCCATCCTCAATCATCCACATACCATATTTATCACAAAGACAACGTATTTTTTCTGTTTGCATAGGATATCCTGCAAAATCAACAAAAACAACACCTTTGTAAAAACCTTTTGGTTTTGATTCAAGCATTTGTTGCAATTTATCAATATCCATCAAAAAAGTATTTTGATCAATATCACAAAAATGAACATTTCCACCACAATATCTAATACAATTAGCAGAAGCAACAAATGTCATTGGTGTAACAATAACATTATCACCTGGCTGAACATTTAAAGCCATTGCTGAAATATGAAGTGCAGCAGTCCCATTTGAGACAGCAACTGCATATTTAACACCAACATAATCTGCAAAAGCTCGCTCAAATTCAGCAATTTTAGGTCCTTGAGTCATATAATCTGACTTCAATGTTTCAATAACAACTTGAATATCTTCATCTGTTATATATTGATGACCATAAGAAATTTTATGAGATTTCATCGTACTTCAAAATTTGGATCACAATATTTTTTTATTTTTTCTCTCATTGATTCCACTGTTTCCCAATCAGCATTATTGTCTGATGTATAAGAAAAATTAGGTTCAACTTTTTTAGCGTTATGATGTTTTATATAATCTTCTTCTGTATAACGATATGAAACAGAAGGTAAAATTGCATAATATTCATCAAAATCAATTGTATTTAAAGCATCCGTAACAGTAATCATCTCTTCATGCAATTTTTCACCTGGACGAATACCAACCTCTTTTAAATTCATATTTGGAGCAATAGCTTTCGCTACATCAACAATACGATAAGATGGAATTTTAGGTATAAATATTTCTCCTCCCAAATGATGACCTATCGCAAACATAACAAGAGCGACTCCTGCTTCAAGAGATATATTAAAGCGTGTCATATTCATATCCGTAATAGGCAATTCTTCTACTCCACTATCACGCAATTTCATAAAAAATGGAATAACCGACCCCCTAGATCCCATTACATTACCATAACGAACCACTGAAAACTTTAAATCTCTAGATCCAACCATATTATTTGCTGCCACAAATAATTTATCTGAACAAAGTTTTGTCGCACCATAAAGATTTATAGGAGCGCAGGCTTTATCTGTAGATAAAGCTACCACATGTTTTACGTTGTTGTAAATAGCTGCACTAATAACATTTTGAGCTCCATGAACATTTGTTTTAATACACTCATCAGGATTATATTCTGCAGTATCAACTTGCTTAATTGCCGCAGCATGAATAATAACATCCACACCTTCACAAGCTCGTTTCAAACGTTCACCATCCCGTATATCTCCAATAAAATAACGTAGTTGACGATATTGTTTTTCTGGATATTTTAGTTTTAATTCATATTGCTTAAGTTCATCACGAGAATATATAACTATTCTCTTTACGTTTGGATAATCTCGCAAAATTGTTTCTACAAATTTCTTACCGAAGGAACCTGTTCCTCCTGTAATTAATACTGATTTACCATTCAACATAATATATCCTCTTTAAAAGTTATTTTCCTATTTTGTTCTTCGCCTAAGACGATCTGTATTAATTGAGTTGGTATGTGGTTAAAGACTACTCCACAATCGTCGGTTACTTGCATATTTTCACTATTAAGTGCAATGTCATACGCCTCTGCTATAAGCGAAAGACGAAATGCTTGTGGTGTTTGTGCTCGCATAATGGTTGAACGATTAGGAATACGGGCTACGCATCCGTTTTGCATTTCATAAACTGTATCAGTCGATGGTATTGCAACTACTACTGCTTCATGCTCTTCCAGTGCTTTACATACATCATTAATAATACGCTGACTAACAAATGGTCGTGCTGCATCGTGCAACAATATATTAGCCTCAGCAAATTGCTCAGATTCAAGCCTTTCTTGATACAATCGTATAGCATTAACACTCGACTCCCAACGCTCTTTACCACCTGCGACAATATGCTTTACCTTTTGCCAATCATTCACTTGCAACATTTTTTCTGCCTCACAAATATAATCGGGATGCATAACAATGCAAACTTCGTCAATACACTCAGCTTGCTCAAATGCATCAACAGAATGCTCTAATATAGTCTTACCATCAGCAAGTGGTAATAACTGCTTCGGCATATTGCCTCCCACTCGCGCGCCTATCCCTCCAGCTAATATGACTGCAATATTATACATAAAACTAAAATGGATCTTGTTTAAATTTTAAACGCAAAAGTAATGATAAAATTACAGGACAATAAGCAAATGCAAGATAAAGAAATCTTGATTTAATATCACTAATGTAATATTTATTTTTAGTTATCTCTATTTGCTGGCTAAAAGCTATATTTATCATTTGAGCACAATGCTGATTTATATTTTTAGGATGATTAATTGCTTGAATCAGCATTGGTATTAATAAACCTTTTTTCAAATAAAGATAATCTAATTCGGTTTTGTAGTTATCATACAAATCTTCACTTCTCAATCTTTCTATTAAAGAATTATATAAAGTTTGTTTTTGTTGCGATTTAGTAGGGTCAGGGCGTTTTGATACACTATTCGATTGTATCCTATAATGATAACCAACTTTATCAACTATCGCTATACGTGTCGTGTGCATCACTACCATCCACCAAAAATAGCTATCTTCAGAAAATTTTGCATTAGGAAACTGAATTTGTTTTTCTATTAAAAAATCTCTTTTATATATTCCCGTCCAAAAATAAGCCACTCCTGATATTAATAATTTTCGACGATTATCTTCAGAGAGATATCCACTACTAATTTTAGGCGCAACTAATAACTCTTTTTTTCCTGTACTATATTCTTTTTGAGGCAAACAATAGGCCCAATCGGCATTATAATCATTAACAGCATCTAAAAGATTTTTGTACATATCAATCTCACACCAATCATCTGCATCAACAAAGCCAATCCATTGACCTTTAGCTTCTGAGATACCCAAGTTACGAGCCGCCCAAGCACCACTATTTTTAGGAGTAGAAAGAATACGAATACAACTACCTAATGAATGTTGTGATTGTAATTGTTCTACTATTACTCTACTATTATCCTGACCATGATCATCAACTACCAATATCTCCACATGCTCAATTACTGTTTGAGCAAATAAACTTTCAATACAAGCCGAAATGTATTTTTCTGCATTGTAAAGAGGTATTATTATTGATAGTTTTGGTTGCATATTTATTATTGATTGCTTTTTAATTTTCTATATAGACCTAGTCCTGCTAATGTTAGAACTAATAAAACAACGATAATTGAAGCAACCAAAGACCAAATATGAGTTGTCTCATATAATTCATCAACACACTTAAACTCAATACGGTGCTTACCTGCAGGGATTTCAAGTGCACGAAGAAGATAATTTGCACGAAGAATAGGCATTTCAACACCATCAATATATGCACGCCAAGTCTTATAATGTACTTCACTAAATACAGCTAATTGTGGTTTTGAAGATTGACTTTCATAAATCAAATAACCAGGATTAGCATATTCGACCAATGATATCACAGCAGTCGTATCTACCCCTTGTAGAACTGATTCATTTTGGATTTTATCACGCCATTCGTTGTGGATAAGTGCAGTTGTACGAGGATTGAATGTAGATAATGCCATTATTTCAGCATCTGGAGTTTCTTGCCACTCAATATTTTCAACAAACCAAGCATTACCCATAGCTGATGGTTGACGCTGTACACGTGGACCTTGTTCAGTATTGAAAATTATATAACGCGTGTTAAGCATATCAAGTACATTAGGTGTAATCTGACGACTAATATGATAATCTATAATATCTTGATATCTACGCAATTTAACCGGCGAATAACCACCTATTGATTTGTGATAATATGATGTTCGCGACTCATTGAATGTGTTAGTCGAAAGATTTAATACACGATAATTTGGATCTGTATCTTTTAAAATATGAGCATCAATAGCCGAAGGAGTCAAACCTCGATCATTTTTATTAATACGAGAAAAACTATCTTCATTAACAAAACGTTTATCAACACCCCAAAGGTCCACAAAACATAATAACCCAACAATAAGAATCATATAAAGAGACTTATAACCCTTATAAATATAAAACCAAACAACTACTGCTGCCAATATAATAAATAAGAAAGAACGCCAAGCATCACCTATAAGCATATCCTGACGATCTTTAATAAGTGCAGAATGTAACCATGCTGGCAGTTGAGCATCACTAGCCGCCTTAAATTCAAACATTGAACCACCAAACAAAACAAAAATAAGACATAAACCAGCTACTACACTTGTTGAAATATATAAAGGTTTTAATAAAGAACGTTTATCTTCTGTTTCAATAATTTGTTTCAATGCCATAATAGCTAATGACGCCATTGTAAAATTAACAACAACGAGTGACATTGATGGTGTTCTAAATTTATTATAAAGAGGCAAATGATAAAACAACCATTCATTGATAGCGGGCAAATTACGTCCCCAAGAAAGAATTATAGCAATAATTGTAGCAGCTAACATCCACCAACGTTCAGGACCTTTACAAATAAGTAATCCTAAAACAAATAAAAAACAGATGATTGCACCAGCATAGACAGGACCAGACGTAAAAGGCTGATCTCCCCAATACATTGGAGCATAACGACAAAATTGTTTTGCCTGTCCTGTTTGACGAAGAGCTTCATAAGTTTCACTATCTTGACCTAAATTATAATGCGAACTTGCACCATAAAAATTAGGAATCAAAAGTGTCATAGTTTCAACTTTACCATAACTCCATTGATAAGCATAATCTATATCAAGTCCAGTACTCTCTTTTTCCCCTGCTGCATTAGATTGCAATACAGCACCACCACGCATTGTTTCTTTCGAAAAATCAAGTGTTGGAATGAGTTTATCAACTGCAGGTGTAGCAGCCAAAATAGCAACAACAACAAGAATCACTGATGATTTAAAATAATCTTTCAATGTTTTTTCTTTAATAGCAAATACAAAATAAACTATTGCAAGACAAAGAATTGAAAGTATTAAATAATAACTTATTTGTTGATGATTCCAAAACACATTCATACCTGTAGCAATGAGTGTAATAATAATACCTGATATATATTTTTTACGATAACAAAGTATAATACCACCGACAACAGGCGCCATAGTTGCCATAACTAAAGCTTTACTAACGTGCCCTGCTTCAATAATAATAATATTATAAGAACACAACGCATAAGCCAAAGCTCCAATAATACTTAACCAAGAATTACATCCTATAGCTAATAAAAAAATATAAAATCCTATCATATAAACAAAAAACGCACCTGCTGTATTAAACGGTAAAAAACCAGTTAACAGATGCTGCATTTGCTTAAAGATATTATTTGTTGGTGCTGGATAGGCATAATTCGATGGCATACCACCAAACATTGCATTAGACCAATAACAATAATCACCTGTTTCACGAGCATATTCACGCACATCATTACCCCAGCCAAGATAACTAGTTACATCACCTTGAGACAAATCCTTGCCTTCAAAAAATATTGGAGCAAAATAAGCTATTGTAACAGCAAAAAACACCGCTAAAGCTATCAAATGCGGTATAAATTTCTTGAAATCAATTTTTTTCATATTTCCTTATCAACTGTTCTATTCCTTGACGAAGCGATATTTTCGCATCCCAATTTATTATTTTATTATTTTTTTCAATAGGAGCTATTGCTCGCATCACATCCAAAGGACGATAATTTAAGCCCCCCCACTCTATATTTAATTTTCTATGCAATAATTCCTCTATTTCATTTGCTAAATCTCGTACTCGAGTTCCAACACCTGTACCTACAAAATAAGTTTCGCCTTGTGACATATTTTTTATGTCTTCAACACATTTCACTGCATTTACATAAAATTGAACCACATCATCAACATGTATAAAATCCAAAACTTGTTCGCCAGGCGACATTTTTACTGGCTCAATAGCATCTATACTCTCCATCATATAATCCATCAACTTCTTTGCCGTATCATCACCTCCATATATGGTAAAAGGCACAACTGTAATACATTTATAACCACTTAAAGTAGCATAATATTCAACAAAATGGCGAAACGCACTTTTTGTAGCAGTATATAAATAAGCATCCTTAAAACCACACTCAATACCTTCACGATACTCAGCAAAAGAACCAGTATTAATAAATAATTTCAACGAACCAACTTCTTTTATAGCATTCAACAATTTTACTCCAAATACTATATTCGCATCAATAATAGGTTCAATGATATCTTTATCATTACGACTTGTAGATAATGTCGCAAGATGTAAACATATCTCAGGCATAAATTGTTTAACTGCCTCATCTAAATTTGTTATATCAACATGTTTACATTCTTTATAAGGCATTAAATTTATAGCTTTTTCAACATTACGATTCAATGTCATTATTTCAACATCCACAAGCTGAGTAATTAATTGCTTAACTACTCTACGCCCTACATAACCAGTCGCTCCTGTAATTAATATCTTCATACATCAATAAACTATTTCGTTTAATCCTTTACAATCTGCTTCGGTTGGATCATGTGGCTCTGGAATTATATCCATCAACATTGACGTTCCTTCAGCTAAACCCTCAAATGCCATCCATAATCCAGCTTCAACCGTCAATCGCGAATAATTATCTTGTGGAGAAAGTATTACTTCAAAAAATTTTCCTTTTGTATCACTATTATCTCTATCATCATAAATAATAAATTTAATAGCTCCACAAATAACCACAATATTTAATGTCATACGATTATGACGTTTCCATCCCTTTCGTTCACCACAATGAACTTCAGAAAAATAAGCTTCACCAAAGCCACAATAACCAACATCAGTCGATTTCATTGCATGAAATATATCCCCTTTTGGAGTAACTATATGCTTTAATGGTGTAATTTTTATACCTTTAATCATAAAGCCCATTCTATTTTTTGACGTTTGGCCTCATTATAAAAATTATTTATTTGTTGTTCAGTCAAGGCAAACATATCAACATCTGAGTGTTTATAATAAGCACCATACCAATCAGTTATAAAACGTACAGTATCATCATATAACAAAGTAGAATGCCAAGATAAATATGCTAAAGCTTTATCACAATTCAATTTTAATAACTTAGCCTCTTCAAAAGGAACTTGTCCTGTTATTTTTACATAATCATCGGAATTCATTCCCCAATTACGAGCCAAATCTGACACTAATTGAAGCACTGTTTTTGTCTGCTCTGCCCGTGGACCAAAATTAAATGTAGCCAACTGATCTTCAATTGAGAACAACCGAGATTGACCATCAAACGACATAGATAATTCTTGCCCCAATCGTAAATAACCACTCAATGGTTCTAAAACATGTTGCCAAGGACGGGTTGCCTTAGGACTCCGAATTTCAACTGGCTTATTATCAGAAAAAGCCTTAATCGTATCAACAACAATACGATCTGCGCTCCAATCTCCCCCACCAATTACATTACCCGCACGAGCAACACCCAATCGAATATTAGGCATATTTTTTATAAATGAATGCCAATAACTTTTTATAACCAATTCTGCCGCTCCTTTTGAACCTGAATAAACATCTTTTCCTCCCATAGCATCATTCTCTCTATATCCCCAAATCCATTCTACATTGTCATAAGCTTTATCACTAGTTATAATAACAGCTGTCATTTGCCAATCAGCATTACGAATTGCATCTAGTACAGATGCAGTGCCAACTACATTAGTTGTAATTGTATCAAATGGATTTGCATAAGAAGTAGAAACGATAGCTTGAGCAGCAAGATGAAAAACAAAATCTGGACGTACTTTTTCAAGATACTCTCTAAACTCATTTTTATTACGCACATCACCATAATAATGCGTAATTCTACTTTCTAAACTTAAAGTCTCAAACATAGAAGGTTTTGATGGTATATCAACAGAATAGCCATAAACATCAGCACCACACATCAACAACCATGTTGTTAACCATGAACCTTTAAATCCTGTATTACCAGTAACTAATACACGTTTACCGCGATAAATATCATTAAAACATTTCATAATATTACCAAATTTTCCAAGGAGCTTTACCAGAATCCCACAATGCATTTAACTCTTTATTGTCATTAAGAGTATCCATTGGTTTCCAAAAACCTGTATGCTTATAAGCATGCATCTCTTGACGAGCTAAAAGCCTTTGCATTGGTTCACGCTCAAACATTTCAGAATCACCTTCTAACACATCAAACACACCTGGCTCACACACAAAAAAACCTGCATTTATCCACGAACCTCCTATTTTTGGTTTTTCCAAAAAATTATTAATCGTTCCATCTTCTGCAATATCAACTACACCCAATTTTCCACTTGGTTGATAAGTCGTCATTGTCAACATTTTACCTGAAACTTTATGAGCTTCTATTGTTGCTAAAATATCAACATCTCCAACACCATCACCATACGTCAATAGAAATGGTTCATCACCAATATACTTTTGAATACGCTTAATACGTCCACCTGTCAAGGTATTTATTCCTGTGTCTATCATTGTGACCTTCCAATTCTCAGAATGATTATCAAGCACTTCAATGCTATTATCCGACAAATCAACCGTCATATCACAATTATGCCGAAAATAATTGGCAAAATACTCTTTTATAACATATTGTTTATAACCACAGCAAATTATAAATTCATTAAATCCATAATGACTATATATTTTCATTATATGCCAAAGTATCGGTTTACCACCAACTTCAACCATTGGCTTAGGTATCACCGCTGTAGCTTCACTCAACCGAGTGCCAAAACCACCTGCTAAAATTACAACCTTCATAATCAATTTACAATTTAAAGTTAATAATAAACACCTATTGTCGATACAACATTTCTGCAGATTTTTTAGAAGCTTTTCGAGTCATAAACTCCTCTATATAACCAAATCCATAACCACATAATTGAGCATAACTCGTACATATAGACAATAAAGCAACCTTAATACTTTTATTTTTAATCAATGACTCGAAAAATATCATTACAATATACAAAACTATAGGCGACAACCACCAAATAGAACATGTAACTAGAGCCAATACAAGCAAACCAATATTACCTACCGCAAAGCATGATGGAAATAAATGCATTATTTTCAACGATCCTGGATGACGTACAGACAACAACACTCGTGCTTTTCCAAACGTATTAGTCTGTCTATAAAAACCTTTAAGATTAATTCTTCGTTTATGATATACAAATGCATCTTTAATCAAACGCGTCTTAAATCCAGCCTCTTTTATACGCATACTTAGATCTGTATCCTCTCCTATCATATCAAAATAACCACCTGTTTTCTCAAATACTTCACGCGACATCCCCATATTAAACGAACGAGGTAAAAATTTATCCAATGCTTTCATACCTCCACGAATACCACCCGTTGTCATTATCGAAGTCATCGAATAATTAATTGCCAACTGTAAATCTGTAAAAGAGTTATCTGCACTATCAGGACCACCAAAACAATCTAAATAATCATCCATAAGAGCCTTACGCACTATTGATATATAATCCTTAGGCAAAATACAATCAGAATCAAATAACAAAAAATAATTTCCTGAAGCTAACTTCATTCCAAGATTTCGTCTTTCACTTCGACCTGAATTGTCTTCATAAAACTTTATATTCAGTCTATCAGAATACTGATCACATACCGATTTACACGAATGTTCGCACTTACCCTCCATCACTAACACTTCAAACTCTTTATCACTTTGCAAAGCCAAACTCTCAAGAAATTCTTTCATCTCTAGAGGGCGATTATATACAGGAACAATTATCGAAAACTGCAACATATCTTAAATTCTAGCTTTGATTGCTTTTGATGCTTCTTCGTAACCTGGTTTGTCGAGAAGAGCAAACATATTCTTTTTGTAAGCCTCAACTCCAGGTTGGTCAAATGGATTAACTCCAAGTATATAACCACTTATACCACAAGCCTTTTCGAAGAAATAAAGCAATTGACCAAGATAATACTCGTTCAAACGTGGCAATGTAATTTTCAAATTAGGCACACCACCATCGACATGCGCAAGCATTGTGCCGAGTTCTGCCATTTTGTTTACTTCATCTACACGACGACCTGCCAAGAAGTTCAATCCATCAAGGTTAGCCTCATTCGATGGCACTCGCACTTCATGTTCCATTGTTTCAACCGAAATAACAGTTTCAAACAATGTGCGTTCACCATCTTGAATATATTGACCCATTGAGTGCAAATCTGTTGTAAAATCAACCGAAGCAGGGAAAATACCTTTACCCTCTTTACCCTCACTCTCGCCGTAAAGTTGTTTCCACCATTCTGAAACATAGTGCAATTTTGGATGGAAATTAACCAATATTTCAACTTTTTTGCCAGAACGATACAATTCATTACGCACTGCAGCATATTGAGCAGCAAGATTGTTTTCGAACTCAACACCCAATCCGCATGCTTCTTGCATACAACGTGCACCATTAACAAACTCTCTGATACTGAAGCCTGCAACTGCAATTGGCAACAAACCTACAGGAGTCAATACAGAGAAACGACCACCCACATTATCTTCAATTACAAATGTTTTATAACCCTCTTGTGTAGCCAATGTGCGCAACGCACCACGACTGCGGTCTGTAATACAAACAATCAAATCTTTAGCCGCCTCTTTACCAACTTGCTCTTCTAATTGTGTTTTCAACATACGAAATGCAATAGCTGGTTCGGTTGTAGTACCTGATTTTGAAATAGATACAATACCAAAGCGTTTACCTTTCAACACCTCTTGCAATTCGTAAAGATAATCTTCACCAATATTTTGACCTGCATAAACAACCACAGGATTTTTACGGTCGCGTTGCAACCAATCGAAACTATTGTTCAAAGCATCAATCACAGCTTTTGCTCCAAGATATGAACCACCAATACCCACAACTACAACCACTTCACACTCTCTGCGCAAAGTAGCTGCAACGTTTTCAATATCTGTCAACAACTCA
This sequence comes from Paludibacteraceae bacterium, assembly GCA_017467185.1. Lineage (GTDB taxonomy): Bacteria > Bacteroidota > Bacteroidia > Bacteroidales > Paludibacteraceae > Aphodosoma. The sequence goes on from JAFTSS010000013.1 coordinate 26,596, forward strand.
TCTGTCAAATCTGTTGGCAAAGTCAACCAACCAAGAAAATCATTACCTTTTCCAGTACCATTATGCAAAGCCTCTTGAGCCTCTGCAACTGCTTGTTTATAACCTTTTACAGCTTCTTCATTAATGAAGCCATACGCTTTATTTGCATTAAATTTAATCATATTTTTAGATATTTAGTAGCGAGTAGCGAGTAGTGAGACTTACTCTGCTTCGCCTCGTTTAATTTTAAACAAAATAAAAAAACTTGTTATCTGTTATCTGTAATCTGTAATCTGTAATCTATTACATTAATTGTTTTATAAGTTCTTTCATTACGATTGAAGGAGAGCGACGTTGATATAAAATCGAATACACCGCCTCCAAAATAGGCATATTCACCTGATATTTTTCATTGATTTCGTGAATACATTTCGTTCCATAATACCCTTCAGCAATCATCTCCATCTCCATTTGTGCTGTCTTGACAGAATAACCTTTACCAATCATAGAACCAAAAGTACGATTACGCGAGAATTTAGAGTATGCCGTAACAAGCAAATCACCCAAATAAACACTCTCTTGCACATTACGATGGAATGGATGCACTGCATTGCAAAAACGATTCATCTCTTGAATAGAGTTTGACACCAACACAGCTTGGAAGTTGTCACCATACTTCAATCCATGGCAAATACCAGCCGCAATAGCATAAACATTCTTAAGCACTGCACCATACTCCACTCCATACATATCTTCGCTCAACGAAGTACGCAAATAATCACCTCCCACAATTGACGAAATCAATCGAGCTACATCTCTATCAAGACAAGCTATTGTTAGATAAGAAGTACGCTCTAATGCAATTTCTTCAGCATGACACGGACCGCTCAAAGCCACAACATGCTCTGCAGGCACACCATAGAACTTATTAAAGTAATCCGAAATCACAAGATTTTCATCAGGCACAATACCTTTAATTGCAGTAACAATAATCTTGTTATCAATTTTACGACGCAATTTTTTTAAATGCGATTTCAAAAAAGGCGAAGGTGTTGCAAAAAACAAAATGTCGGCTTCTGCCACTGCAACATTTATTTTACTTGTAAATTTTATTCTATCTAAATCAAAAGAAACAGCCGAAAGATACGATGGATTGTGCCCTACACGCTTAAATTCAGCTATTTGGTCATCCCTACGCATATACCAAATAATATTTGGTAAATTTTCCATCACTATTTTAGCGATAGCCGTAGCAAACGAACCACCTCCCATTATCGCCACTTTTGGGTAATTATTTTCCATAATCAAAATAGATTTTAATATATATAACTATTCAACCTACAAAGTTACTATTTTTTTCTGATATATCAAAAAAAATGTCCTACAAATCTCACAAATAAACACAAAATTAAGTTTGTGAAAATTTGTAAAATTTGTAGGACTAATTATGAGTCTCCGTTATATCAAACTATCAAAGTACAGAAACAATAAAAAACTCCCTCTTCCCTATTCCCTATTCCCTATTCCTTGTTCCCTATTCCTTGTTCCCTATTCCTTATCAAAACAGTCCAAGTTGTTGCAAAAACACAGCAAGCAACAATAAAGGAGCAATAAATCGCAAGAAGAAATAATAAACCTTAAACAAACCTTCGCTACATTTTGTTTCAACAACCAAAACATAGTGCAAATCTTCTTTCTTATAAAACCAACCCAAAAACAACATAATCAACAAACCACCCAAAGGCAAAATAATATAAGAAGTCAAAATATCGCATATATCAAACAACGATTTTCCAAAGAAAACTAACTCATTACCACCATCCATAGGTATCAACGAATAAGAACACATACAACACACAACCAACATAATCAACGACATCAGTACCAAAGAGACTTTTCTATTCATCTTAAACTCCTCAGCAACAGTAGCAATCTGCACCTCCAAAATCGAAATTGTCGAAGTCAAAGCCGCTACAGCTACCAATAAAAAGAAAAATATAGAGAAGAAATAACCTCCTGTCATCTGTGCGAAAACTGTTGGCAATGTGATAAATACCAACTGAGGACCTGCCGCAGGGTCAATTCCATACGAAAACACCGCAGGAAAAACAACTAAACCAGCCAAAATAGCCACCAAAGTATCAAGCGAAGCAATTTGTATCGACGTTTTAGCCAAATTCGTACCTTTTTCGATATACGAACCATAAATCATCATAGCCCCCATACCTAAACTCAACGAGAAAAAAGCTTGCCCCAAAGCAGCAATAATCACACTTGCATTGATTTTAGAGAAATCAGTATCGAAATAAAACTTATAACCTTCACCCGAATTAGGCAAAAATATAGCATATACACACAAATATACCACAATCAAAAACAACATAGGCATCAACACTTTACTCCACTTCTCAATACCCTTCTCTACTCCTGCATACAAAACTCCTGCCGTCAAAGCAATAAACACAACTATCCACAAATAAGGACGCCATGTATAAAAACGAAAGGTGTCGAAATTTTGAGTTATCACCTCGCCAGTTTCACCTACAAAAGAACCCATAACAGATTGATAAACAAACTCCAAGCTCCAACCTGCCACAACAAAATAGAATCCAAGAATAATAAACGAGCCTAAAAAGCCTAATATACCGATAATACTCCAGCGATTATTACCCGTAATATTGCGCATACCGCCAATACCATTACTGCGACCAATATAACCAAGCGACAATTCCGACAACAAAGCAGGAATACCTAAAAATAAAACACACAACAGATAGACAATGATAAAAGCACCACCGCCATTTTCGCCTGCGAGATAAGGGAATTTCCAAATATTACCCAACCCCACTGCCGAACCCACAGCAGCTGCAAGCATACCAAATTTTGAACCAAAAGTAGAACGTTTCATAAATAGTTAAAAATTTATTTTTTAACAGAAGTACATAATTTTTTTATAATTCTCCTTTAACAAAAGTACATATTTTTTTCTTAAAAGTGCATAGTAATAAATAATTTGAGTTTTTGTACTTGAAAAAGAGATTGTCCTCTCTAAATTTCAAAATAGATATTACAATTTAAAGCCTATAAATTAGTTCTGTACTTATGTTAAAATAAATATCAATGTTTATTGTAAGCATCTACGATGCGTTGTACGAGTTTGTGACGCACAATATCTTTTTGATTAAAATGCACAAATCCAATACCTTTAATATCTTTCAATACCTCCATAGCATCTTTTAAACCCGATTTTTGCTGCGGAGGAAGGTCAATTTGTGTCATATCGCCCGTAATAATCATCTTCGACCCCAACCCCATACGAGTAAGGAACATCTTAATTTGCTGAACTGATGTATTTTGAGCCTCATCGAGAATAATAATAGCATCGCTCAACGTACGTCCACGCATAAATGCGAGTGGAGCAATTTGTATTGTCTTATTAGTCATATACTCAGCCAATTTAGCAGGCGGAATCATATCTTCCAACGCATCATAAAGCGGCTGAAGATAAGGGTCAATCTTATCTTTCATATCGCCAGGCAAAAAACCCAATTTTTCACCTGCTTCTACGGCAGGGCGACTAAGTATAATCTTCTTTACTTCTTTGTTTTTCAATGCTCTAACAGCAAGGGCTATAGCAGTATATGTCTTACCCGAACCTGCTGGTCCTATAGCAAACAGCAAGTCGTTTTTCTTATACTCCTCAACAAGCAAACGTTGATTAGCTGTGCGAGCACGAACCTCTTTTCCACCCACACCATGGAGTATCAAATTATCTGTTTTAACTTCAGGTATTTCGTTACCCTTAATCATTTCCAACACAGTCTCTTCAGTCAACACATTAGTTTTTGCAGCTTGCATCATCAATTTATCAATTATACAAGCAAGATTTTCAACTTCGGCTTCATCCTCGCCCGAAAGTTTTATCATACGTCCACGCGCCACAATCTTTACTTTCGGCGATAAATCTTTAATCAAACGAATATTAACATTATTGACACCATAAAAAACAATGGTATCAACCTCTTCTATCAATTCTTTAACTATTTCCATATTTTTAGTACAAAGTAAAAAGTCGTAAGAAGTAAGACTTTAGATTATTACAAACCAAAAATCTTTCTACTTACGACTTACTACTTATTACTTATTTTAATTACCATGCAAACAATGGATATTTAACCATCATTTCATTCACTTCTTTACGAACGGCAGCAATAACTGCTTCATCTTCAGGAGCATTGAGTACGCGGTCGATAAGATCAACGATAATAGGCATAACGTCTTCTTTCACACCACGAGTTGTAATTGCAGGAGTACCAAAACGAAGACCTGAAGTTTGGAATGGACTACGAGAATCAAATGGCACCATGTTTTTGTTAGTAGTGATGTCGGCAGCAACAAGAGCTTTTTCAGCTACTTTACCAGTCAATTCTGGGAATTTAGTGCGAAGGTCAACAAGCATAGAGTGGTTGTCAGTACCGCCAGAAACGATTTTATAACCTTTAGCCATGAATGCTTCTGCAAGAGCAGCTGCATTTTTCTTCACTTGCATTTGATATTCTTTAAATTCTGGTTGAAGAGCTTCACCAAAAGCAACAGCTTTAGCAGCAATAACGTGTTCAAGAGGACCACCTTGTACGCCTGGGAACACTGCAGAGTCTAACAAAGCAGACATCATTTTGATTTCGCCTTTAGGAGTTTTTTTGCCCCAAGGATTAGGGAAGTCTTTACCCATCAAGATGATACCGCCACGTGGACCACGAAGAGTTTTGTGAGTAGTAGAAGTTACGATATGAGCGTGTTTTACAGGGTTTTCAAGCAAACCAGCAGCAATAAGACCTGCAGGGTGAGCCATATCCACCATGAAGATAGCACCAATTTCGTCAGCTACTTTACGGATGCGAGCATAATCCCATTCGCGAGAGTAAGCAGAAGCACCAGCAACGATGAGTTTTGGTTTATTTTCGCGAGCAACACGTTCGAGTTGGTCGTAGTCAACGCGACCATCTTCTTCTTTTACACTATATTCGAGAGCTTTATAGTTGATACCTGACATGTTCACAGGAGAACCATGAGAAAGGTGACCACCATGAGAAAGATTCAAACCGAGGAAAGTATCGCCTACGTTAAGAACAGCCATAAATACAGCCATATTAGCTTGAGCACCAGAGTGAGGTTGAACGTTAGCCCATTCTGCACCAAAGAGTTCTTTCAAACGATTGATAGCAATGTTTTCTGATTGGTCAACCACTTCGCAACCACCATAATAACGTTTGCCAGGATAACCTTCGGCATATTTGTTAGTCATTACAGAACCCATAGCTTGCATTACTTGCTCGCTAACGAAGTTTTCAGAAGCAATCAACTCAATACCTTTAAGTTGACGTTGTTTTTCTTGTTCGATTAAATCGAAAATTTGATTGTCTTTTTTCATTACATTTAGACTTTTAGTAGCGAATAGCGAGTAGTAAGATAAAACTTACACTCAACAACCGCTCAGTGTATTAGTATTAGTTTTTTAGTTAAAATAATTCAGTTATTAAATCAACATGCAAAGATAAAAAAAATTTATGATATACGTAACATGTTTATGTATTTATTTCTTTAAAATAAATTGTAGAGGAATGCTTACGCGTTCAGACCAAGATTTTTCAGAGTGGGAATGGCCTTGAAATACACCTGTTTTGAGCTTTTCTCCCTCTTGATAGCCTAAAAAATCAAACAATGTATTCATCTCGTTATAGGCTGGTAAATATTGTGAATCATAATCACAATCACCATTGTCAAAATAGAGCAAATAATCGCCATTACAAGGAAAATTATCCAATAGGTACTGTTTCATTGCTGTTGGGAAATCAGCATTATCGCCAATTGCACCAGTCCAATGGGTTGACATACAAACGGCTGCGCCAAAAACTTCTGGATACTCAGTCACACCATAAATTGAAATCAATCCGCCCATACTCGACCCCATTATAGAGGTTGATTTGCGGTCGGTGAAGGTTGAAAATTTATTATCAATAATTGGCTTCAATGTATTGACTATAAATGCTAAATATTCGTCAGCACGATATTGTCCTCTACACATAAGATCGATGAAATCACGCACCTCGCCTGAAGGAGTCATTTCAACTACTCGCTCAGGCATAAGGTCGCCAATACGGGTTGTATCAACGCTGTGAATACCAACAACGATGGCTGGTTTGACTTTTTTATCAGCAATTAGAGAGCCGAGAACAGAGTCAATTTCCCATGCTTGATGATTCCATGTTGAATTGGCATCAAAGAGGTTTTGTCCATCGTGCATATAGATGACTGGGTATTTTTTTGATGCAGTATAACCATCTGGGGTCCAAACGTCAATTTTTATAATTTCATTTAATTCTGGCGAAAATATATCGGCATGCCACAAATTACCCGATGTGACTTCTAAATTAGATTGAACAAATGGGGCTTCAGGTGTTGTTGTTTTGGCACAACTTACTAATAATGCTATAATTGCAATAAATAATAATGCTTTTTTCATACTTTATTTTAACAATTTTCTATCATTAACATCTTCTAATACTTTCATTTGCTGAATGGCTACTTGATTTAATTTAACCAATCGTTCACTTTGAGGTATATTATCGTTAATAAACACTGCATTAAGATTTTCCATTAAACCCTTCGAATTCGAGGTGTTTAAAATTGGGATTATACAACCCTTCCCAAATCCCCAAAAACTCAATAGTATTTCTATTTCGCATCCAATTTGCAATAACCGCAGTTGGATCATCACTTTTATATCGTGCAATATCAGTCAATGAAATATAATCATTTTCATTTATTGACAATATCGTTACATTTGTATTTTGAACTATAATTTTCGCCATAACATTTAATATTTATTTTTTCTTATTCTTGCGGACTGACCAGCCGAATTTGCCGATTTCTTCGCCGAGTTTATAATAGTGTCCATGAGAATAGGCAATGAGTTTGGCATCGGAGAGGCGGAATTCATCTGTTACGGGGTCGATAAATCGCTCGTCGGCTTGTACGTTTACAACATTGGCAATGAACATGTGGTGAGAGCCTAATTCTTTTATTTCTAACACTTCGCACTCGATACTTAATGGTGATTCAAGAATAATTGGTGCCGCAACTTTTTGTGCTTTTTGCGGTGTTAAATGCATCTCTTTGAATTTATTGTAATCTTTACCGCTGCGAACACCACACCAGTCGGTTGCACGAGCCATGTCTTCGTTTGTCAGATTGATTACAAAACTCTTTGTTCGCTTGATTATATCGTACGAATGGCGTTCTGGTCGAACTGAAATATAGCACATCGCAGGATTAGTGCAGATAGTACCTACCCATGCTACGGTAAGCATGTTATATTCTTCTTCGGTTTCGCCACAAGAGATAAGTACGGCAGGCAACGGATAGATGAGTGTGCCGGGTTTCCATTGTTGTTTATTGTATTTCATTTTATATATTTTTTTAGACAAGAAGACATGATTTTTATTTAACGTAAATTTTCGTAAATTAATCGTAAATAATTTTATTAATGAGCAATTTATGATAATTTACGTTTAATAGTTTAAATATGAAAAGATAATTTCACGCACTATTTTTTGCGTCTTTTTTTATCAAAAAACGCTTTACGCTCTTGCTCATAATGGCGAGGTTTGTTTCGAGTATCATCAACAGACACAATATGCCGTGTCCCTGCACTATTATCTCCTGCAAATAATCGGTCGGCAATATCAGGACGCTTGATTTTCTGCAAAAATTGTTTGATTGTACGGCTTTCTTCAGGTTTGTACCAAAAGAAAAACTGACGTTGAGCAAGTTTATCGTCTTTAGTGCGTGCCACAAAAATTGGCTTAAGAGTATATGGGTCGAGACCTGTATGATACATCTCGGTGGCAAGAGTCATTGGCGTAGGTGTGAAGTCTTGCACTTGTTCGAGTTGGAAATTAAGTCGCTTCGTTTCAATGGCTAATTCTGCCATATCAATAGGTTCACAACCTGGGTGACTCGATATGAAATATGGAATAATTTGCTGATTGAGATGTTCTGATTCGTTGATGCGATCGAATGTTTGTTTGAATTGTTTAAAGAGCGAGAAACTTGGCTTACGCATCACTGATAATACCCTATCCGAGGTGTGCTCTGGGGCAACTTTAAGACGACCACTAACGTGATTTTTAATGAGTTCGCGAGCATATTCGGCATTAGTGCGATTTACCTCTTCCGAGTCGGTACGGTGCATAACGACATCATAACGGACACCACTGCCTATAAAGCTTTTCTTAATACATGGCAAAGCATCCACTGCACGATACATCTCGAGCAGAGGTGCGTGGTCTGTGTTCATATTTTTACATACCGATGGATATGCACACGATGGGCGTTTGCATTTAGCGCAAAGTTCTTGATTTTTGCCTCGCATCATATACATATTGGCACTTGGTCCGCCCAAATCGCTTAGATAGCCTTTGAATTCAGGATCAGAAGCGAGAGTTCTAACCTCCTTAAGAATAGACTCTAACGAACGAGAAACCACAAATTTGCCTTGATGCATAGATATTGTACAAAAAGCACAACCACCCCAACATCCACGATGAGTATTAACCGACCAGCGAATCATATCAAATGCAGGAATCGTTTTGCCTTTATACTTAGGGTGAGGCTGACGAGTGAACGGAAGTTCGTAAACGGCATCCAACTCCTCAGTTGTCATTGGCGAATAAGGAGGAGTTACAACAACATAATTAGTGCCTACCCTTTGAACTAATATAGTCTGATTGAGTTTATTACTCTCCTCTTCTATCGTTTTGAATGTTGCAGCCGAAGTCTTTTTGTTTTTAGCGCACTCTTCGTGAGATGCTAATTCCACGACAGAATCAGAAATACCATGTTCAGCTAAATAATTGTGAATTGTGCATTTTGCATTTTGCATTTCAACAAGATAACCAACTTGACGCATATCGTGGCAATCCTCGATAGTTGCACCTGCAGACATACGACGAACTAACTCACGCACCGGCTTTTCGCCCATACCATATATGAGTAAGTCAGCACCTGTGTCGGCTAAGATTGAACGATGATATGAATCGTCCCAATAATCATAGTGTGAAAAACGACGCAATGAAGCCTCGATACCACCAATTACAAGAGGGACATCTGGGTATAATTGTTTGATAATCTTGGCGTATGTAATTGTAGCTCGGTCGGGGCGCATACCTGCTTTACCATCAGGCGTATAGGCATCATTTGAACGAAGACGTTTGTTGGCAGTATAGTGATTGACCATTGAATCCATACAACCAGCTGAGATAGCAAAGAAACGACGAGGACGCCCCATTTTAGTAAAATCGCGATGGTCGCCACGCCAATCTGGTTGAGGCACAATAGCAACTCGCCACCCTTCCGACTCAATCACACGCCCAATTACAGCAGCACCAAACGACGGATGATCAACATACGCATCACCCGAAAAGAGCACCACATCCACCTCGTCCCAACCACGAATTTCTAATTCTTTCTTAGTTGTAGGAAGAAAATCTGTTAGTTGATATTTCATAATTATAAAAAAATTGTCATATAAATAGGTAAGAACACAATACCACCCTCACTCTTTAAATCTTGATAATGAATAACATATGGCTGATAAAGTTGAGTATTATATTTTTTCATAAACTTACCTAAAGAAGTAAGAGTGTAGCGCGTACTTGATTTCACCTCTATTGGGGAAATATTATGTCGGTTTGATATAGTTGGTTTCTGAATCAAAAAATCTATCTCCATTCTATCATCTGCAACATTAGAATATTGCGAATAGAAATACAACCTATGACCTGATGCACGAAGCATCTGCGCTACTATATTTTCGACCAACATTCCCTTGTTGATTTCTAATTTATCCAATAAAAGTTTTTTATAAATTTCCTCAGCAACTATTGTTTTTTCATCAAAAGCAAGACTTATCAACAACCCAGTATCAGCCATATAACACTTCAATTGTTGAGTATCCATCTTCATTCTAAGACCCAACGATGGTTCAGTTGCACCCCAACAAATATTGACAACTTGCGACTCTTCCAACCAGAAAAACGAAGTTTCATATTCCCGAAAACGAGCAGAAGATTGAATATCTTGCAATCTAAATTTTTTTTCATGGCGTTGCAATGTAGCTGGAAGCTGCCCAAAAATACTTTTTACTTTCGTTTCAAATCCAGAAGCATACTTTTCAATATCAGACTTATATAGAGAGAGTATATCACGCTTAACCTTATCAACCTCCCCAAAATTCTTATTACTCTCCACATAACGACATACCGCTTGCGGCATACCGCCCACAATCATATACTCCTTGAACATATCCATCGCTTTACGATGCATCAACGGACCAAGAGGTTGTTGCTTATCAAAACAATGTTTTATAAAAGGAATCAACATATCATCACCCAAAGCCCAAGCAAATTCCTCAAAATCCATAGGAAACATCTGTAATCTACGCTCTTCTGATGGTATGACGATATCTTTCACATTCTTGTTGATAGAAACCAACGAACCAGTTTCGATATAATCATAACGTCCATCTTCTACAAGATATTTAATTGCTGCTCTTGCGCGTGGACAAAGTTGCACTTCATCAAAAACTATCAACGACTCACGCTCATACAATTTTACTCCCATTATATTTTGCAAATACATAAAGAGCACATCCAAGTCTGAAAGATAATTATCAAACAAGGCAAATACATCTTTGGGAGCACTATTAAAGTCGATAAATAGAAAAGATTTATACTCATTTTTTGCAAATTCTTTCACTATATAACTCTTCCCGACACGACGTGCTCCATCAATAAGAATAGCCACTCTACCCTTCTCTTCTTGTTTCCATTTCAATAACTCGTTGTAAATCTTGCGCTTCATATCAAAAAATCACATTTTTAAGGTTTACAAACATAGGAATTCACACATTTTTGAGGTTTAGAAATATGCCTTTTCCCACATTTTTAAGGTTTACAAGTGCAAAGTTATAAATATTTTTTAATTCCACAAAGTTTTTTTGTACTAAATTACAAAAATAGACACAAAAAAAAGACCACCTACTCTTTTAATTAGAATAGGTGGTCTATTATGGGACAGCTTTTCACATTTTATAAATATCAAACTCAATAAAAATCATAATCAAAATATATCACCATTCCACAACATACGCAAAAAATCACGCAGATAAATGGCGTCTATATCATCAATTTTCCGAGTTATTTTATCTACACCACTTAATTGTTGACGCAAAACAGTACTTTTAGCTGTTTGCCTTGCGCCAAGCAAGAATATAGACGAAACTAAAAATAAAACTATAATTTTAAGCTCTATGTCAACAAATTTAGGAAAAAATTGGGACTTGCAAAGTTATGTCTATTTATTCAATAAAATAACAAAAAACTGTCTACTTTTTTAGAAAAACATAACGTCTCCAACATGTAAAGGTTTGTAGATTTTGCAAATGAGAGGTGTGAAGATGACGGTTTTCTTCGGCACAAGTTGCTTAAGGGTTGCTGTTGAGCAGAAAGAAAAAAAAGAGACGCAATGTATTGCGTCTCTAAATTATGATATCAGATTCGCCCTCGTAGAGGACGTATTATTAGTGATATCCATTTCCCGCAGGTTCCCTCCCTTCGGTCGGTCACACAGCGGTTAAGCATAGTAAGCCCTCTTCGAGGACTTTATATGTAATATTTTAAACTAAATTAATGAAGAACCAAAGATAGCAACTATAGAGGCTATAGCAACTATAATATGCCATCTTCGAGGACTTTATAGATTATTTTATCGCTTCGATTACATAATCTATTGCTTCGTCCATACCTTCAGGGTATTTACCACCAGCGGTTGCCATAAAGGCTTGACCACCTCCACCACCTTGGATGAATTTGGCTGCTTCACGAACGAGTTTGCCTGCATTAAATCCTGCATCGACCATTGGTTGGCTGAGGAAAATTGTGAGAGTTGGTTTTCCTTCGTAGATATTACCTGCAACATACATAAACTTAACATCAGCAAATTTACCACGGAAGAATGGAACGATAATCTTGTTTGTTTCAGGATTTTCGTTAGAGACATTACGAATAACCTTAATATCACCAATCTCTTCGGCACGTTGCAATAACGAATCGCGCAATTGAAGAGCACGCTCTTGCATGAAGTTTTCGACTTTCTTGCGAAGGTCGGCACTCTCTTCGAGGTTTTTCTTAATTGCAGTCAATATGTCAGGTGTGTTATTAAGCAACTCTTTCATAGATGTTTGAAGGTCTTGCATTTCATCTACAAGGTGTTCGGCATATTCAGCAGTTACAGCCTCGATACGACGCACACCTGCTGCAATTGAACTTTCTGAGATGATGCGGAAGAGTCCGATATTACCTGTAGCCTGTGCGTGAGTACCACCACAAAGTTCGATAGAGTCGCCATAACGAATTACACGCACAGAATCGCCATATTTTTCGCCAAACAACGCCATAGCGCCCATTGCTTTAGCCTCTTCAATAGGAAGGTCGCGGTGCTCATCAAGTGCTATATTTTGACGAATCATTTTATTTACAGCATGCTCTACTTTACGAATCTCTTCTGGAGTAACTTTTTGGAAGTGAGAGAAGTCGAAACGCAACACTTCAGGCGATACGTATGAACCTTTTTGCTCAACGTGAGTACCCAACAAGTCGCGCAATGCTTTGTGAAGAAGGTGAGTAGCTGTGTGGTTAGCCTCAGCAGCTGCACGTTTTTCAGTATTGATTTTAGCCAAGAAGTTGCAAGTTACATCTTCTGGCAATTTATTCATAATGTGTACAGGAAGGTTGTTTTCGCGTTTAGTATCACGAATTTCTACTCCATTGCCGTCTTCGGTAATCAACCAACCAGAGTCGCCCACTTGACCACCCATTTCAGCATAGAAAGGAGTAGCTGAAAGTACAACTTGATAGTATTCTTTATTCTTTTGAACAAGTTTACGATAGCGAAGAATTTGAGTATCGCATTGAGTAAGGTCGTAACCTACAAATTGAGTATCACCCTCACGAACCACTACCCAGTCGCCTGTTTCAACAGCCGCAGCATTACGAGCACGCTCTTTTTGTTTTTGCATTTCGGCATTGAAGTCGTCGATATTAAGAGTAAGACCATTCTCTTTAAGAATCAATTCTGTAAGGTCGAGAGGGAATCCGTAGGTATCATAAAGAGTAAAGGCATCAACACCGCTAATTTCGGTACGACCAGCAGATTTTGTTTCAGCCATAACTTTATCGAGAAGACGAATACCTGTTTCAAGAGTACGAAGGAAAGAGTCTTCCTCTTCTTTAATAACCTTTTCGATAAGAGTTTGTTGAGCTTTGAGTTCTGGATAAGCCTCGCCCATATTGTCGATAAGCGCAGGGATGAGCTTATACATAAATGCTTGGCGTTGACCGAGGAATGTGTAGCCATAACGCACTGCACGACGAAGGATACGGCGAATTACATAACCAGCTTTTGCGTTAGATGGTAATTGACCATCGGTGATAGCGAATGCAATAGTACGAATGTGGTCTGCCACTACACGCATAGCTACATCAACTTTAGCATCCTTAGCATATTCAGTGCCACAGATTTCACCTACAGCTTTCAATAATGGTTGGAATACATCGGTGTCGTAGTTAGAAGTTTTACCCTGTACAGCCACGCAAAGACGCTCAAATCCCATACCAGTGTCGATAACTTTATTAGGAAGTGGTTCGAGTGAACCATCGGCTTTGCGGTTGTATTGCATGAATACGTTGTTCCAAATCTCAATCACTTGTGGATGGTCGCCATTCACAAGGTCGCGACCATTGACTTGTGCTCGTTCTGCTTCAGGACGAAGGTCAATATGAATTTCCGAACAAGGACCACAAGGACCAGTATCGCCCATTTCCCAGAAGTTATCTTTTTTGTTACCGTTGATGATGCGATCTTCGGCAATATATTTAGCCCAAATACCAGCGGCTTCATTATCACGATCAAGACCTTCTGCTGGTGAGCCTTCGAACACAGTTACATAAAGACGATCTTTATCGAGTTTAAGCACTTCGGTAAGGTATTCCCAAGCCCAAGCAATAGCTTCAGCTTTGAAATAATCACCAAACGACCAGTTACCCAACATTTCGAACATAGTGTGGTGGTATGTGTCGTGACCAACCTCTTCGAGGTCGTTGTGTTTACCACTCACACGCAAACACTTTTGCGAGTCAGCCACACGTGAATATTTTATTGGGTCGTTACCGAGAATGATGTTTTTAAACTGATTCATACCTGCATTGGTAAACATCAATGTAGGGTCACCTTTGATGACCATAGGAGCAGAAGGAACGATTTTATGCCCTTTCGAAGCAAAAAAATCGAGGAACGATTTACGAATTTCTTTTGATGTCATATATTAGATATTTTTTAACAAGATTTTTGCTTCACTCAGCAATTTAAGTAAACTTAATTGCTTTCGTTTATTGCAAAAATTAATAGCGAGTAGCGAGTAGCGAGACTTGCCATTCGGATTTTTTTGTAGTAGCGAGTAGCGAATAACGAGACTTACTCAATTTACTCGTTTTTTATTTAATCAAGATGCAAAGTTACAAAAATTTATTTGATTATGCAAGATATGATGAAATAGTTGCTATAAAAGCTATAGTAACTATAAAAACTATAGTAGCTATAAAAGCTATAGAAGCTATAAAAACTATAGTAGCTATAGAAACTATAGTAGCTATAAAAGCTATAGTTGCTATAGAAACTATAGTAGCTATAAAAAAAACTATAGCAACAATAAAAAAGTAGAGACGCAAAAATTTGCGTCTCTACCATTAATATATAATTTCAATTAGAAATTATTTTACAAATACTTTGTAAGCTTGACCGTTTACGCGGATAATAGCGATGTCAGAAAGGCCATTGATAACAGTAGTAGTTGTGTTAGAAACACCAGCATAAACACGGAGACCATTTACAGTGTAAACTTCGATCATTGCGCCAGCTTCAGTTTCAACATAAACAGAACCATTGTTAGCATAAACATTAACTACAAGTTCGCCATTTTCAACATTAACGCCAGCATTAGGATTATCAATTGTATATTCGCCTTTGAGCATCAAAGATTGACCTTGAGCGATAGAGTTCCAGTCGAAACGAACAACATCAAGAGCGATAGTAGCAGAGTCAGTAAGAGCAGCTGCTGCAAGATTTTCAGCTTTCAAGTTGAACAATTCACCTGCATAGTTATACCAATCTTCAGTCATCTTAGGAGATACATATACGTATGTTTCACCTTCTTCTTCGTAAACTTCAACATCGAATGCTTCTTCTGCATCCCAGAACAAGTAAGCAGAAGTAGAAGTTGTACCTGTGAAGTGATCCATAGCAACTTCAGCGAAATAGTTACCTACAGTATCAACTGCCAACAATTTACCAGCATAATCGATACGATTAGCAAGAACTTCAGCAAGAGAAACAACTACTGTATCTTCTACAAAGTCGCTCTCAACGCAACCAGCAGCAAATTCAGAATATGGTCTATAAGTATCCCATCCTTCAGCATCAACACCTATTACTTCTTGAACAAATGACAATACTGGAGCACCATAAACTTCACCAGTTGGGAGATAAGTTGTATCATTTACAAGAGCATTGAAGTTAATATTAGCTAACAAGCCTTCAGGAAGTTTTTGACCAACTGTAAGTTCAAGACCTTCAACAGGGTTACCCATCCAATCTTCGCCAGAAGCAGGAGCTTGAAGAACAACAACACCAGTACCATCATTGAGGTAATAGTTGTTAGATGTTCCACCCATCATGCCAGCAGTTTGAACCATGTCAACAACTGTAGGTTGAGAGTTAAGACGTGCCACAACTGAACCATATGAATAATCTTCATAACGAGATGCTTCCCAGTGACCTTTACGATAGATAGCAGCGATATCAGCGAAATCAACAGCAAACATTTCGTGAGAAATGTAGTTAAGTTGACGATTTTCGTTATAAATACCAACAGTACCTACGATAGTAACTGGAGTTTGAGTACCCCAAGAAGCTTCGAATTTGAAGTTGTTGTAAACCGCAGCAGTTTCTTCAGCTTCATTAGTAATAGTAGCAGTACGATTTGCAGCAGTAAATGCGAGAGCTTCAGCAAATTTAACTTCGTTGATAACTACATATTCGTTAAGACCAGCAGTAGCCAAATCAGCGATAGAAATAGCGCGAGGAGCAACAGCATCGCCAGCAACAGCAACAGGGAGAGTTGCATCTACCATTTCTGGAAGACCATTGTAGTTTTTGAATTTACCTTTAACACCTGTCAAGCGGTCACCATTTACATAACCAGCATTTTGATAGTCAAAGTCATAAATCAACAATGAACCAGAGTTATCACGAACATAGATGTTAGCACCATTTTGATAAGTAACAGCAACTTCACCAAGAATCAATACTTCATTTTCTGTATCAGCCAATTCGATGAATTCAGCGATATTAGAAGCAAGAACAACACCAGCATCAACATTAGAAAGACTTGAAATATAGAAAGAAGCACGGTCTTCGAGAGCATAACCAATATCGAAGTTACCTTTGAGAGTTACTGTTTGGTTAGCAAACAATTTCAAATCTACACCACTAACGAGAAGTTTGTTTTCACCAACTTTAACATAAGTAGCATATTCATAAACTGTTTCACCATCCCATTCGTAAGAAGTAGTATCTACTACGATAGTACCAGTTACTTCATAGTTTTTAGCTTGATAATCTACAGCTGTAGCACCAAAGAAACCAGAGATATCAGAAATTTTTTCATAAGCGAATTCGTTACCTGAATTGAGTTTTTTGATGAGTGTACCAAGTTGAACTTCAACGATTGGAGGAAGCATCATTTCGCCATCATCATTTTTGATAGAGTCAACATCAGCAGGATAATCAATATCACCTACGTGATAGTCATAACGATAAGCTTGGATACAACGACCGCGAGAATAACCTTCTTGACCATAAATAGCAGAAAGATCTTGGAAAGGAACATAACCACCTTTTACAAAGTAGATAGAGTCACCAGCAGCAAATTTCTCAGCAGTTTCCATAGCCCAGATAGTAAGACCTGTAACTGAACCATCAGCATTTGTTTGTTGAACGTTAAGAGCAGTACCACCTTGTGAAGAGAATACGCTATTAACAAGAACTGGAGATGTGAAACCAGAGATAGTGTATTGTTCAGAAGTTACAGGAGCCCATTTAGCCATGTAGTCTTTAAGTTCGTGGAACATAAGTACACGGTTAGAACCTGTGTTATAGAAGTCGTAAGCAGTAACTGTGAATGCTTGACCTTGTTCTGCACTTGTGTGGTAGATAAGACCTGTAAGTTTAGCATCAGAAGGAACAACTGCGCCGCGAACAGCGATAGAAGCACCATCAGTTGTAGTCATAGTATAAACACCTTCAGAAACACGAGTAGTTTGAGCTACTGCGATGTCAACGATTTCACCTTCAAAATGAGCAGGGAAATTTACAAGTGTATCAATAGTTACTGTCTCTTTAGAAAGACGACCACGACCAGTATTTTCAAGAGCAGTAGGAACGATACGAGCCATGCAATCAGCAGAAGATGGATAGTATGTACCCTCTACGTTAGTAATTGATCTGTCAACAGCAACAGAATCTACGCCATCGAGAAGGATAGCACCTGTACCGTCTTGGATAATGATACCTCTTTCTGTGAGATAAGAAGAAGTAGCTTTACCTGTATATTTAACTTGTTTAGATTCTGTGTTATTACGGATGCTGAGGATAGTCGCACCTTCTTCTGCAGAAACAGCACTTACGATAGCAGCTTGATTAATAGGCCAGAAACCATATTGACCACCTTGCCAGCCTTGTTCAACAACAGCAGTAATGTTATTTACTGGATAGAATTTATAGTTTGCACCATCTACACCGAAACCATCGTTAAAGTTACCTTGTGAATAAGACAATGTATCTTCACCTTGAACGAAGTAGTGAATATCGAAGAATGTACCAGGAGTCCATTCGTTTTCAACTTGAGATTTGATATACTCTACAGTGTCAAGACGAACAAGCATAGCATTGTAAGTACCAGCTGATTGTGCTTCAATAAGCTCTTTAAGAGTAATTACTTTTGGTTCTAATGTATTATTAGAGTTTTTAACTGTATGTTGAGCTGTCTCAGGTGTTACTTTAACATAAGCACCATAGCTATCAAATACACCTTTAACACCAACAATAGAGTCGCCAACAGCTACAGTTGAAAGACGAGTAGCAGCAGTGTCGAGAGATACACGCATAGCGCCTGTAGCATCTTGAACATACAACCAATTTTTAGGAATTTCAACACCTGTATTCCAGTTATATTCATAATCTTCTTGGATGTAAGTTACAAGAACTGGAGTTGTAAGTTCATAAGTAATACCAGAACCAGCAGCACCAGCAGCTTTTATAGCAGCAATAGAGTTGAATTTAACGTTAGATTGTACGATATCCGACTCAGCTGTGAGGATAAGTTGAACATTAGCGCCAGAGTTTTTAACATCAGTAAATGCTTTAAGACCAACGCGACCAAGCATATCTTCTGTGATTTCGAATGTAGGAGCCACTACAAGGATAGAGTCGCCTTTATCGCTGAAGAACCAATATTCTGCAATGCCATCTACATCTTTAGCTTTGAGTTCACCTACAGAAACTGTCATATAACGAGCTTCGTAAGAACCTGCAGAACGTTTGTTTGCACCAGTAAGGTAAGAAAGATCATAGAGAGAAGTTGCAGCAGGAGTAGTTGCACCAGAACTGATAATTTCGATAGTATTTTCCATTGGATTGATATCGATATAAGTACCAGTAATAATGTCGTTGTTAGTTTGATCGAATCCGTAAGCAGTCAAGAAACCTTTAACACCTTTGATACTATCGCCAGCAGCGTATGCTTTACCGTTTTTGTCAGTAGTAGTTGTGCGGATAGCTGCATAGTATGTAGAGTAACCTGCTTTTTGTGTAACGAACAAAGTAGCTGTACCAAGACGAGGGTTAGCATATACATAAGAAACAAGCATTGGGTCTGCAATAGCAGCAGATTTAGTTGCTGTGTTTCCTGCACCTACAGCATTTTTATATTCATTGATGTTAGAATAACCTGTAGCTTCTGCTTCAAGCACCCAGAAACAAAGAGTTGTACCTGACGAACTTGCTGTTTCGTAGATGTAACCAGTAACAGTACCCATATCAGGAATAGTTGTTCCATAAGGAGCTTGGAGACGAAGTTTTTCTTCATTGTAAGTTACATATTTATAAGAACCTTCGGTTGTTGCAACGAAATCAGAGATAGTGATATTATCAACTTCCATAGAAGTTACAACAAATACATCACGTGTCATTTGAATTTCGACCCAATTTTCATAATCATATTCATAATAAACTTCAGATGCTTTGTAACCTTTAAGCACTTTTGCAACTCGAGGAAGTTTATCGTCACCACCATAAGATACCAAAAGTTTTTCTTCGCCAACCATTACTGATTGTGTTTGAGAATAATTTTCAGCATCATACTCTGTGATGATAGCAGCATTTTCGAGAACAGTTTCAACAACTTCGATGTCCATTACATTGAAACATGTACCACGTTCAGCACCATAAGGGTGTTCACCATAGTAACCAAGCAATGTAGCTTCAGCAGGAAGTGTACCTTCATAGTAAATAGCCAATACAGTATCTGTAGCTGCTATAGTATAAGAACCATCTTCTGTCATGCTAATTGCAGCATTTTCAACTTTAACTGCTTTATATTTATAACCTTCAAAGTCAGCAAGAAGTTGATCTGCAGTAGCCACTTCGTAGTTAACCTCAGTTTCCTCACCAAGAGTATAAGTGAGAGGCTCAGTGTCAGGAGAATAAAGAACGCCAGGATAGTTTTCTTCTTGTACCCAATAACCATAATCAATAGTTTGATTAAAGTTATAATAAGCAGAAAGAGAAGTAAGTTTAAGACCAGCTTTTACATCCTCAGCATATCTCCATTCATAACTTTGTGCTTTAATAGCACCAGTAGCATCTTGGATGATGATACCATCATTCAAAGTAAAAGTAATAACAGCATCAGAAGAAGTAAATGTTACAGGAATATTCTCGCCTTCAAGAGCTTTAACTTCTGCTACAGTTGAGCAAGCAAAAGTTTTTTCAGGGAAGCCTGAAAGTTTGTATGCAGCTAATCCATTATAACCTGCACATACATAAACTGTAATTTCAGAACCATTTACAACTGTATTTGTTTCCAAGAATTGGAAAGAATCTGCTGTATTTGGAGTCCAATCTTGAGTTGGCAAATAAGAAGTTACAGGAGTGATTGAACCATCATCATTAAGTTGGAAAATAACAAAAGAATGATTAGGTGCATCAAATGTTGTAGAGTGGTTATTTGTAGCACAAGCAAGATAATTATAGCCTAAAACAGAGAATTGTTCTACACCACAAACACCTGCATTAATCATTGTTGATGTAAGTGTTTTTTCTGACTCAATAGCAGAAAGATCTGATTTCAATGTAACCAATACAGGCAAAGTTTCAGTTCCATCAATCCAAAAATGAGTTGCATCAACAATATTAGCACGAACTTGTGTTTTTGAACCTGTTGTTTGTGTGAAAGTTTTCCATTCACCAGCAACACCTGCTGTAATTGGCAAATAATAAATATCTCCGTTATTACGAGGTGCAACTACACAACCATTGTTGTTTGCATCTACATAAACATCAATACAGTTTACATTCCAAGCAGAAGTAAAAGTTCCACCAAATTTAGAGTAAGTACCATCAGCACCACGTTTGTAAACTTGGTTTGAAATACGTTGGAAATAATAAACAGCTCCATTATCATCTGTAACGAAGTCTGCTCCATAAGATTTACAACCATCGCCTAAACCTGCAATTGTTACACGTTTAGGAGTTGTACCATCAGACTCAAAAAGTTGATTTCCTGTTGCTGCATCATAAATACTAGCAACAGTATCACCTCCAAGACGAGTAGGAACGAGCAACTGACCATTATCATAAGAAATGCCAGTTGCTTTCGAATCCACTGTTGGCAAACCAGTTGCGGTGGTTTTTTGCCACAAAGTGTCCACCTTGATTTCGGCGAACGACGCCATTGCTATGAACAATGACGCAATGAAAAGAGTAATCTTTTTCATAAATCAGTGTTTGAAAGGTTAATAAAAAAATTAATAAATTAAATAAATATTGTGTATTTACAATAATTTACAACAATTTGTAACAAGCCACAATAACGAGGCAAAGATATAAAAAGTTTTTGAATTAGACAAGAATTTTGTTGTTTTTTGTTCGAATTATTTGTTTTATGGGTTAAAATAGAGGTATTCGCAGAGATTAATTTTTCAAGCAACCAATAGGTACGACCCACACTCCATCCTCACGTTTATAAGCAAAATCACCCACAGCAGTTAAAACCATCAAAAAAGAAGGTTTTGACATACGCGTTGTATCTAACTTCTGTTCTAATATCTTAAGACTTTTTACACCTTCTTCAATTTTAGTTTGTCCTCCTAATTTTATTTCAATCAACCCGTAGGTACCATTTCTACGATGCAAAACAGCATCACATTCAAGTTTATCACTATCTCGATAATGATATAATGTACCATCTAACACTTCGGCATAAACACGTAAATCGCGTACAGCCATATTCTCAAACAAAAGACCAAAAGTTTCTAAATCATTCATTAAATCATTTGGTCCGATACCTAATGCAGCAACAGCGATACTTGGGTCAACAAAATGACGAGTATCAGAAACACGTATAGCAGCTTTACTCCTCAAATTAGGATTCCAAGCAGATAAATCTTCAATTACATACAATTTCCTTAAAGCGGAAATATAATCTGCAATAGTATCTTCACTTAAAGTAAAAGTATCGTTTGTTTTTATGTCATCACAAATAGTACGAAGAGAAACTTGTTGTGAAATATTGCGAGCATAAGAACGCAATAATCTTAAACTCCGATCTGGATTACGAAACACCCCATCTACACGATATAAATCATTTTGTACAATAGAATCTAAATAGTCAAACGCCTGTTCTAAGGCTATTTCGTTTGACATGAATGTAGTCTGTGGCCACCCTCCTCTACAAAGTAAAAAAGCAATATCGGTTAATTGCAATTTATTAGATGAAAATTCAATAGTATCTCCATCAAATAATGCCTTTAGACTAATAGAACCAGAACTCTCACCCGATTCAAACAAACTCATAGGACGCATCTTTATACGAGCAAAACGCCCTGTACCACTATGAATTGTAGCATTTGGATCAGGCAATACAGAAGAACCAGTCAAAATAAATTGTGCAAATTGATTTCTTTTGTCTATTTCATTACGTACACTATCCCATATAGCTGGCAATGTTTGCCACTCATCAATCAAACGAGGAGTTTCACCCTGTAATAATAATTTGGAATCAACTTCCATCATTTGAGAACTCTGCTTCAATACTAAACTATCGCCCAAATCTAATACACTTTTTGCGAACTGATGTGCTGTTGTCGTTTTTCCACACCATTTGGGTCCTTCTATAAGAACCGCTCCTTTCCCTAATAATTTACGTTCTAATAACGTATCTGCTATTCGTTGTTTATACATAAAATAACTCTTTATTTTTCAGATGCAAAGTTAATATATTTTTTTCATTTTTCAAAATTCGGCAATTTGAGAGTGTTTTGTTCGGCAATTTGAGAGTGTTTTGTTCGGCAATTTGAGAGTGTTTTGTTCGGCAATTTGAGAAAATTTAGCATGAATTTACGTGAGTTTGGTATAATTTTTTATCTCACACGGAACGCACGGAATTTTATTATTTATCTCCCACAAATAACACAAATATTCACAAATTCTTCATTTTTTGATTTTTATTATTGGTGTCTGGTAAAAAATAAAGCAATTATTCAAACTATTAATAAACAAAGGGGAGATAAGATAACCTTATGTGAGGGGGCTTGTTTTTTTAGTTCGACGTCTTCAACGCCGTAGAGTGTGGGGAGTTTTCTTCTTCTGCAGGTAATTTTTGCGATATCGCTTCGCTATCTAGGTTTTTAGCTTAGTGAGTGAGCGGATACGATTAGGATAATTTCATAAAAAAGAATAAAACTATTTGCTATATAAATTTTTTGTTGTAACTTCGCAAATTATTTGTCTTTTACACATTAGTATATAAATATGGAAAATTATTTTAAACATGAATCGTCATACGTTGACGAAGGTTGCATCATAGGTGCAGGTACTAAGATTTGGCATTTTTCGCATATTATGTCGGATTGTGAGATTGGCGAGTGTTGCAATATCGGACAAAATGTTGTGGTGTCGCCAGGAGTGAAATTAGGTCGTAATGTAAAGATACAGAATAATGTAAGTGTTTATACGGGTGTGGTGTGTGAGGATGATGTGTTTTTGGGTCCGTCGATGGTGTTCACAAATGTGATAAATCCACGTAGTGCTGTGTCGAGAAAAGATGAGTATAAACAGACCGTTTTACGCCGTGGTGCTTCGGTTGGTGCAAATGCTACGATTGTTTGTGGCAATGAAATTGGAGAATACGCACTAATTGGTGCTGGCGCAGTAATTACAAAACCTGTGCCTGCATACGCATTGGTAGTGGGTAATCCGGCACGCCAAATTGGTTGGGTGAGTGAATATGGACATAGATTGGAGTTTGATGATGAGGGATTGGCTGTTTGTCCTGAAACGAGAGATGTGTATAAGCTGGAAGAGGGGAAAGCAAGGAAAGTTGAGAGTTGAAAGTTGAAAGTTGAAA
>JAFTSS010000014.1 GCA_017467185.1 Paludibacteraceae bacterium
CGCACGGCTCGTGCGTCCTGTGGCTCGTTAGAGACAAAAGAATATGTTTTTTTTTTGACCTATCGGTTGAGTGGATGTTTTCAACCTGATGGTTGATAGGACGCAGCACGCTGCGTCCCTACATTGTTGAGTGCGCTATTGTGAATGGGTGTTGTTTTTTTGTACTTTTGGGGGGATCGGACGCTCGAGCCGAGCGTCCCTACATTGCAGAACACACATTTTATAATTTTTTTTCTTTTTAACGCAAATTTCCGTAAATTACTCATAAATAATTTATGGATAATTAATGGTAATTAGCGTTAAAAAAAATTATATATTTATGTTTATAAAAAAATTATTTTTGTTTTTACCAGCTCACAAATTTCTATCGCATTCGCTCAAGGACCGTTGGTTTACGAATTGACATAAATAAATTATGAAGTTGTGTATATTTTTTTGTTATACCTATTATATCTTCAAAGATTTTTTGTAACTTTGCAAGTTGAAATATTTTTTGTGATATATGAGAATTGATATAATTACTGTATTGCCTGAGATGATGGAGGGTCCGCTTACTTGCTCTATTCTGAAACGTGCGCAAGAGAAGGGGCTTGTGGAAATTGTGGTGCATAATTTGCGCGACTATTCGACCGACGTGCGTCGCCGTGTAGATGACTACGCCTTTGGTTTTGGCGCAGGGATGGTGTTGCAGTGCGACCCGATATTTCGTTGTATCGAAAAATTGAAATCGGAACGCGAATATGATGAGGTGATTTTTACTGCTCCCGATGGTGAGAGATTTTGTCAGCCAATGGCTAATCAACTCAGCATGAAGGAGAATATTATCATTTTGTGCGGTCACTACAAAGGTGTTGACCACCGTGTGCGTGAGGCGTTGGTGACGAAAGAGATTTCGATAGGCGACTATGTGTTGACAGGCGGTGAGATGGCGGCAGCGATTATATCGGACGCGATAGTGCGTTTGATTCCTGGTGCGATAGGCGATGAGCAGTCGGCGTTGTCGGACTCGTTTCAAGATAACTTGTTGGCACCACCGGTATATACTCGCCCTGCTGACTATCGTGGAATGAAAGTGCCGGAGATATTGTTGAGCGGAAATGAGCGGAAAATTGCGGAGTGGGAGCACGAAGTAGCGTTAGAAAGAACTGAAAGATTGAGACCCGATCTACTTTAATTCACAATTTTATCACCTAAAGGTTCAAAGACCTTCGGTTCACAATTCATAATTCACAATTTTAATTTTTAATTCTTAATTCTCAATTTATAATGCAGCGAGTACAGCGAATAGCGAATAAGGCGATGAAGGATTATGAGATGCTACAGGATGGCGATCGCATAATGGTTGGTTTGTCGGGAGGAAAGGATTCGCTGGCATTGGTGGAGGTGTTGGCTGCGCGACAGAAGATTTTTAAGCCGAAAATTGAGGTGGTGGCGTGCCATGTGAGTGTGGAGAATGTGCCGTATCAATCTGATATTGAGTATTTACGTGAGTTTTGTGAGTCGCGAGGTGTGAAGTTTGTACACAAGACCACTCATTTCGATGAAGATACAAAAGACGGGCGCGGACCATGTTTTCTATGTGCTTGGAACAGACGGAAAACACTATTCAAAGCGGCAGAGGAGCAGGGTTGCACTAAATTGGCACTTGGTCATCATAAAGACGATATACTCGAAACGCTGTTGATGAATCAGATATTCCAAGGGGCATACGCCACGATGCCACCAGTGCTGAAAATGGCAAAGTTCGATATGACAATTATTCGTCCGTTGGCATTGGTGCGAGAGGCAGAAATAGAGGCGTTGGCAGTGGAGCATGAATACAAGAAACAGATAAAGAACTGTCCGCACGAAAAGGTGAGCAATCGTCCGCAAGTGCGCGAAATTTTGAAACGAATGGAAGAACTGAACCCTAATGCCGCAAGTAGCCTTTGGGGGGCAATGGGGAATGTGCAGAAGGAATACCTTGTTTAGAATGAGGCATGAGGAATGGGGAATTAGGAATTAGGAATGAGGAATGAGGAATTGGGAATGAGGAATTGGGAATGAGGAATTAGGAATTAGGAATAGGGAATAGGGAACAGGGACTAGGGAACAGGGAATAGGAAGTAGGGAGGAAACAGAAAAAAGGATAATATAGTAAAATAATAAAATATAAAACGAGCAAAGCGAGTAAGTCTTGTTACTCGCTACTCGTTACTAAAAATCTAAAAATATGCTTACACTAAAAATGATTTTGGAGAACCGCGAAGATGTGGTTCGTCGTTTGGAGAAAAAACATTTTGCTGCTGCGGCAGAGATGATTGATAACGTAATTGCGGCAGATGCTCGTCGTCGTGCAGCTCAACAAGAGTCGGACGCAATGCAGGCTCAGATGAATCAATACGCAAAAAGTATTGGTGGTTTGATGAAAGAGGGTAAAAAGGCTGAAGCTGAGGCAGCTAAGGCTGAAGTGGCTAAATTGAAAGAGAAGAGTGCCGAATTGAAATCGGCTATGGAAACAGCTGAAACAGAGGTGCGCAATCTTTTGTTACAAATACCTAACGTGCCAAACGACTCGGTGCCAGAAGGTCGTGTGGCTGAGGACAATGTAGTAGAACGTATGGGTGGTGAAAATCCTGTATTCGAAGGTTTTGAACCATTGCCTCACTGGGAATTGGCAAAAAAATACGACCTTATCGACTTCGAAATGGGAGTGAAAATCACAGGTGCTGGTTTCCCTATATATAAAGGTAAAGGTGCGAGATTGCAACGTGCGTTGATTAACTTCTTCCTCGATGAAGCTCGTGAAGCAGGCTATCTCGAAGTAGAACCTCCATACGTAGTGAATGAAGCAAGTGGTTATGGTACAGGTCAATTGCCAGACAAAGAGGGTCAGATGTATCATGCTACAGCCGACAATTTGTATTTGATTCCAACAGCCGAAGTGCCTGTAACAAATATTTTCCGTGATGTGATTTTGAACGAGAAAGAGTTGCCTCAAAAGATGTGTGCTTATTCGGCTTGTTTCCGTCGTGAGGCTGGTTCGTATGGCAAAGATGTGCGCGGTTTGAACCGTTTGCACCAATTCAACAAAGTGGAAATTGTGCGTATCGACAAACCTGAACACTCATACGAAAGTCTTGATGAGATGATTGCTCATGTTGAAAACTTGGTGAAAAAACTCGAGTTGCCATATCGTATTTTGCGTCTTTGCGGTGGCGATATGAGCTTCACATCGGCTATTACATTCGACTTTGAGGTATATTCAGCAGCACAACAACGTTGGTTGGAAGTTAGTTCGGTTTCTAATTTCGAAAGCTATCAAGCAAACCGCTTGAAATGTCGTTATAAAACAGCCGAAGGCAAAACAGAGTTGTGCCACACATTGAATGGTTCGGCATTGGCATTGCCTCGTATCGTGGCAGCATTGCTCGAAAACAATCAAACAGCCGATGGCATCCGCATCCCTAAAGCATTGGTGCCATATTGTGGCTTTGAAAAAATAGATTAATTTTATTTATTTCTCTCACTTTATCACTCTTATTAAATAATTTTTCTCACGGAATTCACTGAAAACACGGAAAATATTATTTAATTTTGGAACTCGCTCTTTGACTATGTCAAAGTCGCTCAACAGAATACACGGAATTTATGTTAGAAGAAGATTTAACATATAAAATTAGAGGGGCTATATTTGCTGTTTATAAAGAATTAGGTCCTGGATTATTAGAATTAATTTATGAAGCAGCATTGGTTTATGAATTGAGAAAAAGAGGATTATGTGTTGAGCAGCAAAAAGAGTTAAAGGTATATTATGATGGTGTTATTTTACCTATAGATTATAAAATAGATTTATTGGTAGAAAATAAAGTTATTGTAGAGTTGAAATCGGTGAGTGAATTAAAAGATGTATATTTTAAACAACTACTTACTTATTTAAGAATAACAAATAAGCGTGTAGGGTTATTAGTTAATTTTAATACCAATGATATTACACAATCAATAAAACGTGTAGTATTATAGCAATAAGCGAAGCGATATTGCTTCCGTGGGTTCCGTGTAATCCGTGAGAAAATAATATTCGTGTGAAAAAATGGCGAAAGATAAAAAAGTATATGTATGTACGGCGTGTGGAGCTGATTACCCGAAGGCCTACGGCAAATGTCCGGCTTGTGGGCAGTGGAACACGTTTGTGGAGCAGACGATTAAGTCTGAGCCTGCGTCGCGCATACAGCATGGTTATGAGGAGTTGCGTGGAACGGTGAAGCCTCGAAAAATCACAGAGATAGACGTAAAAGCCGAACCTCGCCTCGACACTATGAATGGCGAATTGAACCGTGTGTTGGGTGGCGGATTGGTGAAAGGTAGTCTTGTGTTGATAGGAGGTGAGCCAGGCATCGGTAAATCGACTCTTGTGCTACAAGTAGCATTGAGAATGAAAGGCAAAAAGATACTTTATGCCAGCGGTGAGGAGAGCGTGAACCAATTGAAAATGAGAGCTGAGCGTGTGGGGGTAATGGAGAGCGAATGTTATATCGTGAGCGAAACACGATTGGAAGAGATATTTGCGCACGTAAAGACCGTAGAACCCGATTTATTGATTGTCGATTCGATACAGACCATAGTTACCGAAACAGCCGAGCAGAGCGCAGGTTCGATTACGCAAGTGCGTGAGTGCTCGGGGGCATTGCTTAAATTCGCCAAAGAGAGTGGAATACCTGTGTTGATGATTGGACACATAACCAAAGAGGGTAGTATTGCAGGACCTAAGATATTGGAACACATAGTAGATACCGTGCTTCAATTTGAGGGCGACCGACACTATATGTACCGCATATTGCGAGCAAACAAAAATCGTTTTGGTAGTACCGACGAGTTGGCAATATATGAAATGCAGGGTAGTGGATTGCGCGAAGTGGTGAATCCGAGCGAGTTGTTGTTGAGTAAGAATAACGAGGGATTGAGCGGTGTGGCTATTTCGGCAATGATAGAGGGTGTACGTCCGTTTTTGATTGAGGTGCAAGCACTTGTGAGTACTTCGGCATACGGTGTGCCACAACGGTCGGCTACAGGATTTGACATACGACGCATGAATATGTTGTTGGCAGTGTTGGAAAAACGAGCAGGGTTTAAGTTGCCACAGAAAGATGTTTTCCTAAATATCGCTGGCGGTTTGCGAGTGAACGATCCAGCTATCGACTTGGCAGTGATAGCCGCTGTGTTGTCGAGCAACTTGGATATAGCAATAGATTCGAGTGTATGTATGACTGGAGAGGTGGGATTGAGTGGTGAGATACGCTCAGTGAATCGCATCGAACAGCGTATATCTGAAGCTGCAAAATTAGGCTTCAAGCGTATAGTGATACCAGAATTCAATCGCCAACAATTGCCTAAAAAAATGTGGGGAATAGAGATAATAGGGGTGAATAAAGTAGAAGAAGCGTTTAGAACGCTGTTTGGGTAGTTGTTTTTATAGGAGCTATAGTGGCTATAGAAACTATAGGAGCTATAGAAACTATAGTGGCTATAGAGACTATAGAAACTATAGTGGCTATTATTTTTCTTTTGGATATCTGAAAGATGTATAGATATCGATGAAAGCCGATATAAAAAGGGTGAGGATGCAAAGGTTCTCGCCCTTAAACATTAAATAGGCAGAGCCAATGATGAGTATGGCGCTGACGGCAAGCATGTTGTTAAGGCGGCGAACACGGAAATCGTCGGATTGCGGAAGGGTGAGTACTCTGCCAACAATAGAGAGGGCTGCACCGACAGAGAAAAGATATGGAATGTATGCAAACAAAGAACTTATCGGATTGAAAATAAATCCGATAACTGCAATAATAATTACGATATAGCCAATAGCGTAGAGAGGGAAACCGTATTTTTTCATCGTTAATTTAACGCTCTAAGAGATTTTTAATGGCTTGTATGTCGCGTTTGATTTCGAGAATTTCGGCAGCGATATTGCGAATATCGGGTTCGCCAGATTCTCTAACCAACTCGGCAACATTCACGTTGAAGTATTTCGCAATTTGAGCTAAACGAGTGAATGGGATGTTGGTTTCGCCACGTTCGAATTTAGTGTAGGTGTTTAGAGAGCAACCGAGGTCGAACGCTACGTTTTCTTGTGTTAATCCAAGAGATTGGCGTGTGAGGCGAATGTTGCGTCCTAATGTTTTTAAATCCATAAATAGAATATGGGCTGTGTTGAGTGCACAACACAGCCCTTTTTATTTGATTATAATAAATATTTAGCCGAGATAGACTCGTGGTTATAGACTTGCATGATAGTTTCGGCAAACATATCGGCAACAGAAATCACGCGTACTTTAGGGCATTTAGTTTGGTCGAAAGGAATAGAGTCAGTGAAGATAAGTTCTGACATTTTAGAATTCATTACATTTTCGATTGCTTTGCCCGACATAACAGGGTGAGTAACCATAGCACGAACCGAGCGTGCACCGTTGTCCATCATAAGGTCGGCTGCTTTGCAGAGTGTGCCTGCTGTGTCAGCCATATCATCGACAATAAGAATATTTTTGTCTTTAACATCACCGATGATGCGCATGTTGCTCACAACGTTAGCTTTTTCGCGTGTTTTGTGGCAAAGTACGAGAGGTACATCAAGGTGTTTTGCGTAAGTATGAGCACGTTTTGAACCGCCAATGTCAGGAGATGCGATTACGAGGTCTTCGATTTTAAGACTCTTGATGAATGGGATATATACAGTAGAGGCGTAAAGGTGATCGACTGGAATGTCGAAGAAACCTTGAATTTGGTCTGCGTGGAGGTCCATTGTAACGATACGATCGACACCGGCAACGGTTAGCATATCAGCAACGAGTTTTGCACCGATAGCAACGCGTGGTTTGTCTTTACGGTCTTGGCGAGCCCAACCGAAATAAGGCATAACTGCGATGATTTTTCCTGCAGAAGCACGTTTTGCAGCATCAATCATAAGGAGCAACTCCATTAAATTGTCGGCAGAAGGGAAAGTTGATTGAACAATAAATACGTAACGACCACGAATTGTTTCGTCGTAAGAGATACCAAACTCGCCATCAGAAAAACGAGTGTAAGTGCTTTTGCCTAATTCGCAACCAAGTGAGGCGCAAATTTTTTCAGCCATGTAACGGCTTGCTGAGCACGAAAATACTTGAAATGGAAGAGCCATAATTATAGTATAGGAGTTAGGAGTTAGGAGTTAGGAATGCTAACCCACTTCGCTCGTGGTTATATTTTTTTGATTTGCAAAGTTACATTTTTATTGTGGCTTATGCAAACTTTTTGTAAGAAAAAATGCGAAAAAATAGAATTTTTCGATTTTATGTTGTACAGCATATTTTTAACATTTGGCATTTTTGACAGTTATTATATCTAAAAATAATATATTTTAGTGTTAAAAATGGGTACTTGGAAACTGCTGTGTTTGTTTGAGTTTTCTGTAATGTGTTGTATTTTAATGTATTATAAAAATAATACCTCTTTTTAATATAAAATAACATTATTTATATTGTTGGTTGAAAAATATATTGTAATTTTGTACCGCTAAAAAAAGAGGTTATAATAAAAAATGAGAAAAAATCGAAAAAACTCTTTTTTAATTGCAGTTTTTTATAAAAAATGTGTACTGATTTACGAGCAAAAATATTAAAAACATCAGGCGAATTATTTTTTAAATTCGGCATAAGGAGTGTGAGTATCGATGATATTTGCAACGAATTGCATATCTCGAAAAAAACTTTTTATACCGTGTTTAAACAAAAAGACGAATTGATAGTCGAATTGCTTGACGCTATGCGTCAAAAGAAAGAAAAAGACTATCAACTGGTTTTGGCTCCGAGTGTAAATGTGTTGGATTTGTTGATGCAAAGTTTTAAGACTTTGCGTCAGCATTCGATGGAGAAACATCTAGCTTTCGGGTTTGATTTAGAGAAATTTTATCCCGAATTGTGGCACGAACGTCAGGTGATGTTGAAAGAGATGGATTTGAAATATATGGCACAAATGTTGCGCACGGGAATAGAGCAGGGGATGTATCGTGAAGATTTGAATGTTGAGGCTACCGCTGTTTTGCTGGCTAATCTGATACCTAATGTATTGAAAGATTTAATGCAAGTGTCGATGAATACAGCTCAACGTGTTGATTTTGTGCTCGATATGATAGTGCGGATGATTTGTAATGAGAAAGGGTTGGAGTATTATCAATGCACAATTCACAATGTATAATTCACAATATTATGTGTGTCTGAGTAAATTATTCTTGTTTTATTGAAAAAATTAAATTGATAAATATATAAAAAAAATTATGAAGAAATTAACGTTGTTTTTATTGTGCATCTTGCATTGCGCATTATGCATTGATTTAAAGGCTCAAGCAAATGATTCTGTATCGGAATTGCGTTTGTCGTTGGCTGAAGCTCGCGATTATGCTATTGAGCACAATCGTACTTTGCAAAATGCCGACCTTAGTGTGCGTCAAGCATACGCTACGCGTTGGCAAACTATTGCTTCTATGTTGCCACAAGCCGATATGTCGCTTGGCTTGAATTACACTGATGGTAAAATGAAATTTGCTTTGCAAGATGGTATGCCTCCAATGGAACGTGAAATAGAAAACCTTGCAGGTTCGTTGGGTGTTAGTGCATCTATTGCTGTTAATGGTCAGTTGATTATGGGTGCGCTCATCAATAATACAGCCATTGAAATGCAAGATATCAATAAACGTAATACTGAACTTGATGTTGTTTCTAATGTTGAAACATATTATATTACTGCTCTTGCAATGGAAAAAACAGTTGAACTTTTGGATAAAAGTTTGATTGATCTTGAAAATTTGTATAATATAACAGAAAACTCAGTTAAAGTAGGTGCTGTTGAACAAACTACTGCTGATCAAATTAAAGTGCAAGTGGCAAGTATGCGCAGTGCTATCAATGCAACAAATCGTTCGTTAGAGATGATTTACAATGCGTTGGCTTTGCAATTGGCTGCTGGTGCTGATGTGAAATTGGTGTTGACCGACGAACTCGACAATGTGTTGAATGTTGAAGAGGCATTGAATCTTTTGTCTATGGATTTTGATTTGGCTAATAATTACAGTTATCAATTGGCTGAACAAAATGTGAAAATGGCTAAACAAAATGTGATTATGGCTGGTATGGCATACGTGCCAACTTTGAGTGCATTCTATCAATATACTGCACCTAATAAATACTTCTCAGGTGAAACTGCTATGGAACAATCGATGGGTGTTGTAGGTTTGCAACTCTCTATCCCATTGTGGTCAAGTGGTAAACGTGCAGCTGGTATCACAGAAAAGAAATTGGCTCGTCAAGCTGCCGAAAACTCATTGGCTGATGCTCGCGATGGTTTGATGGTACAACATAAACAATTGCGTTACAATTTGTCTTCTGCATACGAAGATTTCGACACTCAAAAATTGAATATCGACGTGTCGCAACGTGTATTCGAAAGCACTTCAAACAAATTTGAGTATGGACATGCTTCGTCGCTCGAACTTACAAATGCAAGTATGACTTTACTTACTGCTCAAAGCGATTATGTACAAGCAATTTTGAACCTTGTAAATGCACAAATCGAACTCAAAAAGTTGTTGAATAAATAGACACGAGATGTTAGACACGAGATGTTAGACTTGTGATTTCTGATTTTAAGTAAATAAATAAGTAAAAAAATATATACAATGAAAAAATTCTATTCTATTGCTGCTGTTGCTTTGGCAGTATTGACAACATTCGCATCTTGCGGTTCTAAAGAAAAAACCGAAGATGCTACAGTGTCTGAAGCTCGTATCGAGAAAGTAAAGACACAACAAATGACTACTACAACTATCACTCGTGAAGTTGTGCTTAGTGCTGTTCTTCAAGGTTATGAAACTCAAAATGTTGCTCCTTCTGTGACTGGTAAAATCGAGCACATTTACGTAGAAGAGGGTGCTAAAGTGGCTACAGGCGACAATCTTGTTCGTATGGATGAATTGCAATATAAAACTGCAAAACTTACATACGCTAACCTTGGTGTTGAATTGGCTCGTGTTGAAGCTCTTTTGAAAACAGGTAGTGCTACTCAACAAGCATACGACCAATTGAAACTTTCGTATGACCAAACTGCTGAAAACATTGATTTCTTGGAGAAAAACACATACGTAAAAGCTCCTTTCGATGGCGTTATTGCTGCTAAAAACTATGAAGATGGCGAACTTTATGGTGGTCAACCAATCTTGGTGCTTACTAAAATTTCTACTTTGAAGGCTGAAATCGCTGTGCCAGAACGCTATTTCCCTCAAGTGAAAGCAGGTATGAAACTCGATATTCGCTCTGAAATCTATGGTGAAGAACAAGTTTTCGAAGCAACAGTTGAACGCGTATTCCCTACTATCGACCCTGCATCTCACACATTCACTATTAAAGTGAAAATCCCTAACGGAAAAGACATGCTCCGTCCTGGTATGTATGTTAATGCTACTTTGTTCCTCGGCGAAGAAGAAGTTATTGTAGTACCTTATCAAGCTGTATTGAAACTTCAAGGTGCCGACAACCGTTATGTATATATCAACCGTGGCGGCAATGCTAAATATGTGCCTGTGAAACTTGGTCAACGTTTCGACGACCAAGTGGAAATTATCTCTGACGAAATCAAAGAGGGCGACGAACTCGTAGTTATTGGTCAAGCTCGTTTGGTTGATGGCGTTAAACTTGAAATTGTAAAATAATTTTTAGACACAAGATGTTAGATACGAGATATTAGACATTGTGTGTCATTTTGAAACTCTAAAAAACTAACGAGGCGAAGCCGAGTACAAAAATCTCGTTACTCGCTACTCGCTACTAAATATCTAAAAAAATGAGTATCTATAAATCGGCGATTAACAGTCCTATTACCACAGCGTTGATATTTGTGGCTGTGATGATATTGGGTGTATTCTCATATATGAGATTGCCTATCGACCAATTCCCTGAAATGGAGCCACCATACGTTTCTGTCATGACTGCGTATCCTGGTGCCAACAGTTCGGAGATTGAAACCAACGTGAGTAAGTTGCTCGAAAATAGCCTTAACTCAGTAGAAGGTTTGAAAGAGATTATGTCAACAAGTAAAGATAACCTTTCACTTGTTACTCTCGAATTTGAATGGGGTTATGACCTCGACGAGGCGGTGAATGATATTCGTTCGTCTATTGACATGGTGTACGACAACTTACCTGACGATGTGAGCCGTCCGTTGATTTTCAAATTTAATACTTCGTCAATGCCTATTATGCAATACGCAATTACGGCTGACGAAAGCTATCCTGGTTTGGAAAAAATCCTCGACGACCAAGTTATCAACGTGTTGAACCGTATCGATGGTATCGGTAACTTGTCGTTAGGTGGTGCTCCAAAACGTTATGTATATATCGACCTTGACCCACAAAAGCTTGATGCTTACGGACTTTCTGTAGAACAAGTAGGTAATGCCGTTAGTGCAAACAACCTCAACTTGGCATCAGGTTCTGTCAAAATGGGTAAAGAGCAATACCAACTTCGTGTGCAAAGTGAGTATGTCGAAAGTCGTGAAATGAACGACATCGTTGTTACTACAACTCCGATGGGTAAACAGGTCTATGTGCGCGACTTGGCTGAGGTTCGTGATACTATTAAAGATATCACTCTCGACGAAAAAATCAATGGTCGCGATGGTGTGCGTCTTATTGTAATGAAACAATCGGGTGCGAATACAGTGCAAATTGCAGAAGATGTCCGCAATGAGTTGGCTCGTATTCAGAAAACATTACCTCCTGACATCCAAATTCAAAATATCTACGACTCATCAACCGAGATTGAGAATGCAATTGATGGTTTGATTGAATCTGTGGGTTATGCCTTGTTGTTCGTGGTGTTGGTGGTATTGTTCTTCCTCGGTAAATGGCGTGCTGCATTGATTATTTCTGTTACAATTCCTATCTCGTTGCTCGTAGCATTTATCTATTTGTTATTGATTGATAGTTCGTTGAACATCATCTCTCTCTGTTCGCTCAACGTGGCAATCGGTATGGTGGTGGACGACGCTATCGTGGTATTGGAAAATATTACTAAACACATTGAGCGTGGCTCTAATCCTCGCGAGGCTTCTATCTATGCAACCAACGAGGTGTGGGTGTCTGTTATTGCAACAACTCTCGTTATCGTGGCGGTATTCGTGCCATTGACAATGATTGGCGGTCAAGCTGGTATCTTGTTCAAAGAGTTGGGTTGGATTGTAACTATCGTTTGTTCGGTGTCAACAATCG
This sequence comes from Paludibacteraceae bacterium, assembly GCA_017467185.1. Taxonomy (GTDB): domain Bacteria; phylum Bacteroidota; class Bacteroidia; order Bacteroidales; family Paludibacteraceae; genus Aphodosoma. The sequence goes on from JAFTSS010000014.1 coordinate 12,275, forward strand.
TAGCTATTTCGCTTACTCCAATGCTTTGCTCTAAACTTTTGAAAGCTCGTAAAGTGAAAGTTGACGAAAAAGGTCACCTTATCAAAGAAGAACAACACAAAGGTTGGTATCAAAAATATGTTGTTTCGGCATTGGACAAAGTCGATGTCGTATATGCAAAAATGCTTCGTTGGTGCTTGAATCATAAGGCTATTACTATTTTGGCAATTGTTGCTTTCTTTGGCGTTTCATTGATTCCTGCTCTTACTGGCAAAATTGGTACTGACTTCATGGCTCAACAAGACAACGGTCGTATGAGTTTGACTATCGAGCTTCAACGTGGTACACGTGTCGAAGAGTCAATGAAAATGGCTCGTTTGCTTGAAGACAAGATGCGTGAAGTTGCACCTGAAATCCTCTTGATCTCTACTTCTGTAGGTTCTGACGACGATGGTGGTATCGGTTCTTTGTTCTCTTCTTCTACCAACAACAAGATTACAATGACTGTGCGCTGCCCTAAAAAATGGGAACGTGAACGCACTATTTGGCAAATTGCCGAGTCTATTCGTGGTGTATTGAACGAAACTCCTGAAGTTATTAACTATACAGTATCTACTTCTGGTGGTGGCGGTGGTGCTGGTGGTAACAATGTTGCTGTTGAAATCTATGGTTACGATTTCAACAAAACTAACCTTTTGGCAGAAGAATTCAAAAATAAATTCAAAGAAATCCCTGGTGCTCGTGATATCAATATCGACCGTGAAGAAGACCGTGCCGAACTTCAAATTATCTTTGATAAAGAAAAACTTGCACGTCACGGACTTAGCACTTCTGCCGTATCTATGTATGTTCGTAATCGTGTAAATGGTTTCACTGCTGGCTACTTGAAAGAAGACGGTGAAGAGTACGACATCATCGTGCGTCTTGCTGAAAAACATCGCGATAGTATGACCGATATCGAAGACTTCACTCTCGTAGATGCTATGGGTCAACGTGTGAAACTTCGTGAATTGGCTGAAGTTGAAGAGTATTGGTGTCCACCTGAAATCAAACGTAAATCACGTCAACGTATCGTTACCGTATCGGTTACCCCTGAAGGTGTTTCTCTTGGCGAATTGGCAGCATCTATCCAAGCTGTAATCGACCAAACCGAAATCCCTGTAGGTGTTAACGTAAACGTAGGTGGTACTTACGAAGACCAACAAGAAACATTTGCCGACATGGGTATGTTGCTTGCTCTTATCGTGTTGCTTGTATATATCGTTATGGCATCGCAATTCGAAGACTTTATGAAACCGCTTATCATCATGTCGGCTGCTGTAATGGCTATTCCTGGTGTCATCTGGGCATTGTTTATTACAGGTGTTTCTCTCGATATGATTGGTGCTCTCGGTGTCGTATTGTTGATTGGTATTGTGGTTAAGAATGGTATCGTGCTTGTCGATTATATCAACCTTATGCGTGAGCGTGGTTATGAACTCAACGAAGCTATTGCCCTCTCAGGTCAATCACGTCTCCGTCCAGTATTGATGACTGCATTTACCACAATTCTCGGTATGGTGCCAATGGCATTGAGCCAATCTGAAGGTTCTGAAATGTGGCAGCCTCTTGGTATCGTCGTAATCGGTGGTCTTTTAGTTTCAACTATCGTTACATTGATTATCGTGCCAATCCTTTATGCTATAACAAGCCGTCACGGCGATCGCAACAAAGAAGCAGAAAATCGTAAAAACTTCATCTTCATGCAAATCGACGAAAACGACGAACCTGAAGATGGTGTTGTAACTGCAGAATAATCTATAAATGACACAAGGATAGGATGACACAAAAATAAAAACCTGTCATCTTGTCTTTCTGTCAAGAAATATAAACGAGCGAAGCGAGTATGTCTTGTTACTCGCTACTCGCTACTAAAAATCTAAAATATGAAATCAGTACTAATCATATTCAACCAAGCCAACACCGAGCGTGTAGAATTCATGCTCGACGAATTAGGCATTCGTGGTTTCACATTCTTCGAACAAGTACAAGGTCGCGGATCAAATACAGGCGAACCACGTCGTGGTACTCACACTTGGCCTGAGATGAACTCGGCAGTAATTACCGTAGTGCCAGACGAGCACGTAGCGTCATTACTCTCTGCTGTTCGCAAACTCGACCTCCGTAACCGCGAAATCGGCGTCCGCGCCTTCGTTTGGAACATCGAACAAACTGTGTAATCTCTCATTACACCCCTCGTAAAAAAAGACGATGTGTCATAATGCCCAAATTGCTGCGTTGTTTTGATTTTATCGAGTCCGTCAACACTCAGCATAGTTCAAGTGAACTTGACTCTGCTTTCGCTTAAAGACGGACTTCAATATTAAGCTTCAGTCATGTACTTCAGTACACTCCTTTCAGCTTAAATTTCAACGCCTTGCACTTTAGGCATTCTGACACATCTAAAAGAGGCTGAGCCAAAATTTTCATTTTGACACAGCCTCTTTTTTGTTTTGGTATAAAATATAATAATTATTTAAGGATACCAGTTTCGTAAAGGACAGAGTTTGTTTTGCGAACTGCAGCTTCAGAAGCAGCGAATTTAGCTTTTTCGTCTTCAGTAAGTTCGATTTCAACGATGCGTTCGATACCGTTTTTGCCAAGAACTACAGGTACACCAATCATGATGTCTTTCATGCCGTATTCGCCATCGAGGTAAGCAGCACAAGTGATCATTTTGCCTTGGTTTTTGATGATAGATTCAGCAACAGCAGATGCAGCAGCACCTGGAGCCATCCATGCAGATGTGCCAAGAAGACCTGTAAGAGTAGCACCACCAACCATAGTAGATTTAACAACTTCTTCTACTTTTTCTTCGCTGAGGAAGTTGCAGATAGGCATACCTTTGTAAGTAGCAAGACGTGGGAGAGGAATCATAGTAGTGTCGCCGTGACCACCGATAACGATACCTTCAACTTCGTTAGCATTGCAACCGATAGCTTGGCTGATGAAATATTTGAAACGTGAGCTGTCGAGAGCACCACCCATACCGATTACGCGGTTACGTGGCAAACCGAGAGTTTTGTATGTGAGGTATGCCATAGGGTCCATAGGGTTAGCTACGATAACGAGGATAGCGTCTGGTGAATATTTCAAGCAGTTTTCAGCTACGCTTTTAACGATACCTGCGTTAACGCCGATGAGTTCTTCGCGAGTCATACCTGGTTTACGTGGAATACCAGAAGTGATGATAACAACGTCAGAATCTGCAGTTTGTGAGTAATCGTTAGTTACACCTTTAACTACAGTGTCAAAACCCATCAATTGAGCTGTTTGCATAATATCCATTGCCTTACCTTCAGCAAAACCTTCTTTGATGTCGATAAGAACTACTTCGTTGGCAACTTCGTTTACTGCCAATACATTAGCACAAGTAGCACCTACGTTACCTGCACCTACAACGGTCACTTTAGACATAGTTTTTTGTTTTAATTTTTAAGTTATTATTGTGATAGTTTGTTGTGTTGTTGTAAATCAACGTACAAAGTTAGACAATTAAATTGATATGGCGAAATTTTTAATAATAAATTTTCTAAAAAGTTGCACAATCGCAAAGTTATTTGTAATTTTGTACTTTAATAGACACGAGATACGAGATGTGAGACACGAGACGATAGACTCTTATCTTTTACTATATTGTTTATTATATTATTGTATATCTTACATCTCATGTCTCATATCTCGTTACTAAAAATTTAAAAATATGAATAAGAAAACAGTAATCATTGTATTTGTGCTCTTGCTTGTTGTTGCAGGAGGGGTAATTTTTTATCTTTATAATTCGCTCTCTACTACTCAAACCGAAATGGAGGAGATGGTAGAATTGATGAATTATGAAAAAGAACAACTCGAGAATGAGTATGCTGATGTAGCTCTTGAAATTGAGGGCATGTCTATTAAGGTGAATAACGATTCGTTGTTGCATCAATTGGATAGAGAACAAAAACGTGTTCAGTTGTTGCTCGAAGAGTTGCGTACGGTGAAGGCTACAAATGCTCGTCGTATTGCCGAGTTGAAAGAAGAGTTGTCAACCGTGCGTAAAGTGCTTGTAACATACGTGCGTCAAGTGGATTCGCTTACAGCAGTAAATACTAAACTTGAAGCCGAAAATCGTAAAGTTCAACAACGCTATGAGGCTGCTACGGAAGAGGTGAAAACTTTGTCGGAAGAGCGCGAACGTTTGGTTGAAAAAGTTACCATTGCTTCGCAATTGGAGGCTACTGCAGTAAATGTTGAATTGCAAAACGAGCGTGGACGTAAAACCAAATCGGTGCGTAAATTGGCTATTATTAAGGTGGATTATACAATAGCCAAAAATAATACTGCTGAAGTTGGTAATAAAACTATTTATATGCGTATAACTACGCCAGATGATATGGTGTTGCAAAAACAAGCGACAGACATGTTTGCGTTTGAAGACTCACAAATAGCTTTTTCAGCTCGTAAAAGTTTTGAATATACTGGTGAGGAGTTTTCTGATGCTATATATTATACGGTAACAGAAACATTGTGGGAAGGTGACTATCGTGTGGATTTGTTTGTTGATGGACACCTTATCGGACAACAATATTTCTCGCTTACTAAATAATGTCGGTTAGATATAAGATTTCGCATGGTATCTGTGTTTTCAGTGTGTTCCGTGTGAGATAAAATTTATGTCGAAAATAAGTTTTTGATTCTCCCATAAATTTCACAAATTGGCACAAATATTATTTTGTTCGTGACTATTTGTGGTATTTGTGGGAGATTTATATATGGTGAATACTATTTTTTCGTGAATATTTTTGAGTGATTTTGTAGCAAAATTTGGGGCTGAAAAATGCAAAAATACATAGTTTTTTTTGAAAACGCGAAAAAAACGAGGTTTAGAGCACTTGTTTTTACCCTGAAAATGCTCTAAAAATAGGCTGAAAAGGATCTTCTGATAAAAAAAATATAATACTTTCAAAAATTATTTTTCTGATAATCAGCGAAAAGAAAAATAATTAAAAAAAATAGACAAAAATATTTGGTCATATCAAAAAAATGCTCTATCTTTGCATCGCAATTGAGAGGGAAAACAACTCTTACTGCTAATGGCCCATTCGTCTATCGGTTAGGACGCAAGATTTTCATTCTTGAAAGAGCGGTTCGATTCCGCTATGGGCTACTTTTTTTTATGTATATAGTTAAACAAAATTTCATTTAATATAATGGCAAATCATAAATCATCAATCAAAAGAATTCGTCAAACAGAAAGACGTCGTTTGCACAACAAATTCTACGCTAAAGTAACACGTAGCGCTGTGCGTAAATTGCGCGCAACATCTGAGAAAGATGCAGCTGTAGCAATGCTTCCAAAAGTAGCTTCTATGCTCGATAAACTTGCTAAACGCAACATTATCCACAAAAACAAAGCTAACAACTTGAAATCTAAATTGGCTCTTCACGTTAACAAACTTGCTTAATTAGTTGCGAGGAACCAAACAAAATATACAAGCTCTTTTCTGTTACAACAGATTAGAGCTTTTTTGTTATTTAGGTAAATTAATATAAATGTTTCCATGAGTGCGCAAGATTTATATGGACTTATTTTAACTAATTATGATATTTTTGAACCTTATATTGTTAAGTTTAAATTTCATAGTTATAATTTTAAAAATAATAAATCTATTAATGTTGAGATAGAAAAAACTAAAGTTTATACTCCTCTTTCTGTATTAAGAGAGGAAGAAGGTAGTGGTTTAAGAGTTGCGAGGCATAGTGATTTGGGGTATTTGAATTCTCTCGGATATGTGCTCTTTTCTGCAGCTGGTCTCGATTTGGAAATGTTGAAAACTATTAATTCTTTATACAAAATAGATTTTTGGTATAATGATTTTGTATGTCATTCTTCTGAATTGGATGTTTTGTTGCAGAATTTTTCTTCGAATATTTTTAATATAAGAGCCCCGAAAGCTACTATTAAAAGTGGTTTGTTGGAATATTATATTATTGCAAATGGCAATATGCAATTATCTAAGATTGTTTATGATGGTTATTTTGAAAAGTTGAAAAAATGTGGTGTTTGGGGATTAGATAGAACTTATACTTCGGTAATATGGACTTTTGATGATGTAGAAAAATATAAGGATCTGATTAATTGGAAAAAGTTAATAGAGTTGTCTAATTTAAAATGGGATGATGATAAATTGTTAAGATATTATGAGTATATACCTTTCTTTTGTGAAAATAAGGAATTGTACTGGGAGCGTTTTGATAAAGAAGTTGTTATAAGTGATTTTTCAAATATAATAATTAATAATCGTGATTTCTTATTAAAACATTTTTATAAAGTTGAAATTTTAGCATTGTTTCGAACTGCAAAATATACTTTGAGAGATGGTGATATTATTTTATTTTATGAAATGATATCAAATATTGAAGGATTTTGGTCTAAATCTTTTTCTTCCTCATCTGCAGCACAGCAATTAAAATATTTCTTTTTTACAAATCTCGTTAAGAATGAAAATATTGAATGGACTCCTAATTTGTTGATTGAATTGGGGGATAATTGCAAAGAATTTTTTTCTAGATCTCGTGATGTTCAATTGAAGTTAGTCCCTTTGTTTGAAGAAGCATTTTCTATATCTACAGATTTAAGTAAAAAATTATCAATGCCTTTATTTTTGGTAAACTTAAAGGAAGGTAATCAACCTTACAATGCGTATTCTATTAATTTTACATGTGAGGAAATTATAAAAAATGTAGATCAATGGAATGTGGTTCTTGAGGATAAATTTATAGGAACTCATAGAGCATCAAGAGATACATATTATTATATTCATAAAGTTAAAACAATGTGGAATTGTTTTAATGAAAATAAATCATTATATTTGACTTATGATTTATGTAAAATATTGTCTAAATTAAAAATAGTTGTTGGTGGTGAATATGAAAAAGAATATGAAAATCAGCAATATTATGATGAAGGTTTTTATTCAAAAGAAGTAAATGCTTTACAATATTTTTCATCTCATAAATTTAGGGATAATGTGGAAATAGATCGTCTTATGAAAAATAAGAGGTTGTTCAATTTAATGCTCAAATATGGTAATAAATCTGTGATTGAATATTGCTTGGAATTGTTTTTTAAGGATTATTCTATAGATGATTTTATTAGTGTTGTAGATAAAATAGGTATTTGTAAAAAGATCTAATTTTTTTGAATAGTATGAGTATAAAAGAACAATTGGATAAATTTGAAGTAAATGAAGAAAACATAGGTGTTTTATATAATTATTTTGATAGTATAACTGGTAATAATATTCCTTTGATCCATTTTGGTTTGCCAAAGGGGTGTGTTTTTTTGAGGCAACGAATAAACAAGGAAAATGAACTATTTACTCAGATAGCAGAATTGTCATATCCACCTGCAGATTGTGTGAAAGAATATGGACGAGCAAATGTACCATACAAACCAATGTTTTATGGTAGTACATTTGGCTTTGATTTTAGAAATGAGTTGCCATTACCTAGAATGTTGGTATTACTTGAAACATCTACTTTTGCAAAAGATCCAGAAAAGTCTGGAATAGAGCGATCAACATGTTCTAAATGGATGGCACAAAAAGATTTAAATTTAATTGCTTTACCATTTAGTGTTGAATATGTTCGACCTCTGAATGTTATAAAACAAATTCAACAAGAGTGGGAAGTGCAAGTTAAAAAATATGATGGAGATAAACGGGCTTTGGATTTGGTGAAATATATGTCAGATGAAATTGCTAAAAATTATTCTAATAATTTAGACACTACTGTCCACTAAAAATGGACGGTTAAAAATTTAAGTTAAACAATAAAGGTTCACTAGAATCGAAGTGTTCTTTGTCATTTTGAAAATTAGTTTTATCTAACAAATCTCGTAAGTGAGTTTTGCTTGTTAGAGAGATA
>JAFTSS010000015.1 GCA_017467185.1 Paludibacteraceae bacterium
ACCACGAATTTCTTGGTCATATACCCAATCTATTATGCCCATTTTATTTTATATAAATACAACAAGTATATACATATACAACATTTCGGGCGCAAAAGTACTACATTTTTGCGAAATATGCAAGTTTTAGGGTGTGTTTTTCTAAAAAAGTTTTCGAGTGCTGAAGATTTATTCAATATTTTCATTGTCAGTAACAATTTTACTTCGCCCTGCAAAAGTACTTTTTGCAATTATCCAATATTCAAAGGGAATAAGTACAAATCTACAATAATAAGAGCTATTTTGTAAAATGCCGTTCCAAATAGATTTATTTTTTCTCTAAACTTATGAAATAATCATTTGTATAGAATACCTCAACTCCATAATCAGTGTAATATGTCATATATCCCCAACTTTTATTACCTACTTTCGAATGAGGAAATAAAGTTGCTAACCTTTTATTTATTTCAATAGCATCTTCTTCAATACTAGATCGACTAACTTGTATTGTTGCCTTATTGACAAGACCACTTTTATACCAAGATAAGTATACCTTACAACCATTAGTATTTACTTCATCCAAAATAGCATTTCCTGAAGGCAAATCAACAAATAAGCCATTTGTTAACTTGTCAAATTCTGATTTTGTAAACGGACGCGTACTAGCCAATACGGTATAATATGATACTCCTTTATTAAAAATAGACAAATCGACTTCGTTAATTTCACCTATTTTAAAACCAATTTCTTCAAGACTTTGGATGACTGCATTATAACCATCCATTGCCGATATACCATTTACAAAAAATGACTTGCGTTCTTCATCAAGAAACTTATACGATCCCTTGGTTGGTGTGCATGAAAGAATTGTGATAACACAGAATATTAATGTGAGAATCTTTTTCATAATGTGAATATTTATAATTAATTTATTTTACACTTTTTCTAAACGATTTGATTTGTATAAAAATCATCTACAAGATAAATACGATTATATTCTGTCTTAAATGAGTTTGGTAATGTGTATCCTCTTAATTCTGCATGTTCATCTATAGGAAAGAAGATGACTAAATAATATTCTTGTATCGTGCTATTTTTTTGCAGAGTCTTATACTTTTTTAACTTTCTTTCCTTTCGATTAATACAATCCAATAAGACTTGTTCATCTAATGTTTCATATACCACAACTTTATCACATGAAATGAAAGAGTGAGTAGCACCAGGATTCTCCATTTTAATTACACTTTCAATATATTGCCGATTTATAAGAGGTTGAGGAGATAATAACAAACTATCTAATTCGGTAAATATTTGTGTTTTCGCCTTTTTGTAGTTAATGTCTATAGGAATATTTACATCACCTATGAAATAGATACTTATCTCATATCGTTTTTCTGAGGTTTTGTCAAGTTTATTTTTTACATATTCATCTAGAATCTTGTACAACGCATTCTCCGACTGTTCATAGATTTGAGTGCTATATGTAACTACTTCGATACCGATTTTGCGGTTATCCACAGATGGTAGAATAAGATCAGGACAATCGCCACACATTGATTCATCTGGTACAAATCCTAGCTGTGATATAACAGCAGAAGCTTTGTACAATTCATCTCTATGTTTAATATCTCTTTTGTTCATTAACAACTAATGTTTTTAAATACTAAAAATCTTTTTCAAGAGTGAAAATAGATTGTTCTCTTTCTTTGATTTTTTTTCTTTTTGAACATTATCTTGTTGTTCTATCTCTAGTGGAATAACTTTTCCGTTCTCTAAAGCAGCTTTGAAAGCAAGTATCAAATCACCACACATTTCTGCATCATCCAACGCATTATGATGTTTTTTTATGCATATGCCAAAACGGCGACATACAGTATCTAAAGTGTGTGTGCCTTCGCCTGTTTCATACATACCTAATTGCTGTTCAACTTCTTTGGAAATTTTGAGGGTATCAATAATGGTTTCGTATTTGATATTGCTTTTTAGATTATAGAAAGCTAAGGTATCTCTAAAACATCCTCTCTCAACTGGTGCATTATGTGCGACTAGAGGAAGGTCACCTATGAATGTTTCTAACTCAGGAAGGATTTGTTCCATCGTTCTTTGGTCATAAAGATCATCTTTTGATATACCATGTATGTTGGTAAGAGGGAAACCACATTTGCCTTCATAATCAAATGGTGGGCGTATCAACGAATAGTACCTATCAACAATAATGCCATCCACATATTTCACTAATCCAACAGAACATGCTGAAACACGCTGTGAATATAGCGTTTCAAAATCCACGGCGACAAAGGTTGTTGGTAAAGATTTTGACGTAAAGGATGTAACTTGAGTTTTTTGAATTTGTAGTTTTTCTGCTAGATGTTGTCCGTGTTTAAATATGATGACCAAATCTCCTTCTACAAACAAAATTTTACAACATCTATGCTCTAATTCTTCTGCAAAAGAATCTTTGCATTTGTATTGATGAGCATTAAATAATTCTTCAAATAATGGATGAGGTGCCTCGCCAGGAAAACGATAAAGAAAATCGCCATCTTCATAACAGGGGTAATCAATGGCTTGACATGGTTCTACAAAGAAGGGTTTTCTGTATATTTCTCGGTCATTTGAAACATACCTTACATCATCAATACGTGCATCAACTAATCTCTTGTATGCTATCCATGGGCAAAACTCAGTCGCTTGTATTTTTAAAGTGGCTGGGGTTTGCTTTTTTACCCACAGTTCTATATCATGCTTTAAGTGGGTAATTCTTTGATCTAATTGCGCAAATAACTCTTCTCTTTGCAAATTAGCCGCCTCTTCTTTCTGGCGTTTTTCATTCTCTTTGCGTGCTACTGCCTGAGCATGTGCATCTTCTTTAATTTTGTTGGCACATTCAGGGCAACCAAAAGTAGAAGAAAGTATTTGGTTTGGTAATCTTGAGAAAGCGCCATGTTCTGGACATATTAAAGTAACAGGTTCAGTGGAACTCTGATATACAAATTGCTCTAGACCAAATTTATCTCCAAATTTCTCATGTAACTTAGCCAAAAACTTATCTGCTTTCTCACACTTAGGGCAACCTTTACCATCTAAGTGCTCGCGTGCGAAAATATTAAACTCGCCATGTATAGGGCAAATGACAGTGACACGATGTTCTCGATTCTTATACTCTACTTTGGAGTAGTCATAACATTCACCATAAATTGCTGTAGCTTCAGCAATTAATGATTCGGTAGTTACCGTGCGACGACACATTTCTATACTACGATTATTTGTTGACTGTGTTTGTTCTTCTTGTTTCATGGTTATTTACCTGTGGAATAATCTGCGCTGCAAAGGTAGTGAATTGTTTTGAATTGTGCAAATAAAAATGCCATTTATGCGAATTTTGAATAAATGGCAATATGTTTTATGGTCTTATAACGCTATATTAAATATGTCGGGCAACGGTATGCGTTGCGGATTAGTTATGAACTATGAGTGATGGGTAATAAGTAATTTTAGGGGGTTAGTATTGTTGTATTATTCCAATTCTTTTGCTTTGGTATCTTCTATTGGATGGATGTAATCCAAAGCACGCTTCGATGATATGACAGAGCGGCCTATTCGGCTTTCTATATCTGCACGTGCATTACGCGCCACTTCTCCGCCTTCTCGTGCCGTCTGGCTACTCTGCGCCATTCCTTTCGGATTACGTTGGCGGGATATTTCGGTAGCCGTTACTTCCGCAAGCGTATTCAATGCCAATTCTACATTCGTCATATTATCACGCAAGTTCTCTTTGGTAAGACCTTTATGGCGTTTGTATTCGCCTGTAGTCATTCCGCTCCATGCT
>JAFTSS010000016.1 GCA_017467185.1 Paludibacteraceae bacterium
AGCGAAAGCAAACGAAGGTTATCATTTTGAGGGTTGGTCAGACGGCGATATGAGTATTACTCGAAATTTAGTAATAACGTCAGATATTACGTTGTCGGCAGTGATAGCAATCAATGTATATGACTTGGTAGTAAATGCAGAGAATGGTATTGTAACCAATGTAGGCAGATATGAGCATGGTTCAGTGGTAGATATTTCGGCGATACCAAATGCAGGTTATCATTTTGTAGGTTGGTCGGATGGAGATTCAGTAGCAACACGCACGATTACGCTCACGTCAAACGTAACCTTGTCAGCATATTTTGAACTTAATGTATATGAATTAGTTTTAGAGGCAGAAAATGGAGTAGTCTTTGGTGCAGGACGCTATAGTCATGGTACAGAGGTGTCGATTGCAGCATTTGCCAATGAAGGATATAAATTTGTAGGTTGGTCAGATGGAGAAACATCTTCGGTACGTTCTATTGTGGTAGTTTCAGATACAACATTGTTTGCTGAATTTGAAAGTAGCCAATGTAGAGTTGATTTATTTGCTGAAAATGGTCAAGTTTTAGGTGGTGGTGTTTATGAATATGGAACAGAGATAACGCTTGTTGCGATTCCTAATGAAGGGTATGAATTTGTAGAGTGGTCGGATGGTGTAATTTCAGAGTCTAGAACTATAGTGGTTACTTCTGATATTGTATTAGTTGCTAAATTCACTATTAGAATGATGAGTGTTGTATTAAATGCAGAAAATGGAACGGTTACTGGTGCTGGAGAGTATGAATATGGCACGATGGTTGAGTTGAATGCAATACCAAATGAAGGTTATTCGTTTGTAGGTTGGTCTGATGGGGTTAAAGAGGCTCAGCGAATCATTAAAGTTACAGATAATATTGAGCTATTTGCTATCTTTACAGCAAACCTTTATACAATTACTTTGTCAGCTGAGAATGGAACATTTGTTGGTGCAGGTACTTATGAGTATGGAACAGAAGTAGCTATTGTAGCGATACCAAACGATGGTTATCGATTTGTTCGTTGGTCGGACAATGAAATCTCGATATCTAGAACTATTATCGTTAAGGAAAATGTTAATTTGTCGGCTGAATTTGAAAAGATAAGTGTTGATGTAAAAGTTTATACTAAAGACCAAATATTACATGTAGAAGGTGCTGAAAATGGATATTATTTATATGATGCATTTGGTAATGTAATTTATAAAGGTCCAGATAATCAAATTTTCCTTCCTCATGGTGTATATTTTATTAAAGTAGGTTGGGAAACAATAAAGGTTGCATTGTAATAAAGACGATGTGTCATAATACCCAAATTGCTGCGTTGTTTTGATTTTATCGAGTCCGTCAACACTCAGCATAGTTCAAGTGAACTTGACTCTGCTTTCGCTTAAAGACGGACTTCAATATTAAGCTTCAGTCATGTACTTTAGTACACTCCTTTCAGCTTAAATTTCAACGCCTTGCACTTTAGGCACTTTGACACATCTAAAAGAGGCTGAGTCAAAAATTTTATTTTGACACAGCCTCTTTTTTTACAATTTGTACTCTGTACTCTGTTATCTGTACTCTGTTATCTGTAATCTGTACTCTGTACTCTGTTATCTGTACTCTGTTATCTGTACTCTGTACTCTGTAATCTGTACTCTGTACTCTGTAATATGTTATTTGTACCCTTATATTGGGTCAATGTCCAATTGAAATTGGACAGTATTGTATGGTCGTTGTGATGCTACGCCTTGTATTTCGTTTTGTATTATCTGTTTGGCTTGTTGTATTGGGGCTGTGATTTCTATTTTCACCAATATCTGTTTTATATATTTGTTTTGAATTCGACCTATCGAAGGTACATCTGGACCTAATATTCGATTTTTTAGTCGTAGTTTTAGTTTGTTAGCCAACATATCGGCTGCTCGATTGCAAGTATCGAAATCGACATGTTTGATTATAACGCGGATAAGTTTCACATAAGGAGGGTAGTTGAACGTATGTCGTTCTGCCATATCTTGATTGAAGAAAGCCCGATAATCGTTTCTCACTATTTGGTTGAATATAGGATTTTCGGGTTGATATGTTTGAATGAGCACCTTGCCCTGTTCTGCTCTGCGACCTGTGCGTCCCGACACTTGTACCATCAATTGATAAGCCCGTTCGTATGCTCGAAAATCGGGGTGATATAATAAGTTGTCGGCATTGAGAATACCTACAAGTCCAACATTTTCAAAGTCTAAACCCTTGGCAACCATCTGTGTCCCTATGAGAATATCTATATTGCCTTTTTGGAAGTCATTTACAATTGTGTCGAATGCCTTTACCGAACGCGATGTATCTAAATCCAATCGGGCAACATTATAGTCGGGAAACAATGCTTTTATTTCCTCTTCAACCTGTTCTGTACCAAATCCATGAGTAGATAATTGACCTCCTTTACATTGAGGACAGAGATAGTTAAGAGTTGAGAGTTTAGAGTTGAGAGATTCACCCCTCCGTCCTTCGGACACCTCCCCTAAAACAGGGGAGGAATTGATTGAGAGTTGAGAGTTGAGAGTTGAGAGTTTAGAGTTGAGAGATTCACCCCTCCGTCCTTCGGACACCTCCCCTAAGACAGGGGAGGAATTGATTGAGAGTTGAGAGTTTAGAGTTGAGAGATTATTGTGAATTGTGAATTTTGCATTGTGCATTGCTATAGTGTGTCCGCAGTAGTGGCAGGTGAGAGTATCGTTGTGTCGGTGATAGGTGAGACTGACATCGCAATTAGGGCATTTGGGCACATAGCCGCATTGTGGACATTTCATGTAAGGTGCAAAACCCCGACGATTTTGGAATAAAATCACTTGCCTACCAGAGTTGATACAGTTTTTTATCTGTTCAATCATTTCGAGCGAGAAGTGACCCTTCATCTGTTTCTTTCGGTAACACTCTTTTATGTCGATCAATTGCACCTGAGGCAGAGCCACTTGTCCGTATCTTTCGTTGAGTTCTACCAATTTATATTTACCATTGTAGCAATTGGCGTATGTCTCTATTGCTGGTGTTGCACTACCCAATAGCGTTTTAGCTCCATGTATGCGAGCCAAATACGTTGCAACATCGCGGGCATGATAGCGTGGGGCTGGCTCAATTTGCTTGTAGCCCAAATCGTGTTCCTCGTCTATGATTATAAGACCCAAATTTTTGAACGGCAAAAACACCGAAGATCGTACGCCTAATATCAATTGATATGGGTTGTCCGACAATTGGTGCATATAAGTTTCAACTCGTTCATAACTGCTACAGAATGAGTGAAAAATGCCCATTTCACCGCCAAAAAATTGTTTTATGCGGTTTGCCAATTGTTGCGTAAGACCCGCTTCAGGTACAAGCATAAGCACCTGTTTGCCCTGAGCAATACAATCTTTTATCAATTGGATGTATATTTCGGTTTTTCCGCTCGACGTAACGCCATGTAGCAATACGCTTTGATGAGTTTCGAATCCCGATTTTATCTCTTCGTAGGCATGTTGTTGAGCCTTAGTGAGTTCGTGCGCTTCCGATGTTATGTCCGACGTAGTGTCGATGCGGTAGCAACGGCGTTTTTCTATCCGTAATATATCTTTGTCAGTCAGTTGTTTAAGTATAGTTGATGATATGTTTGTAGCCTCTAATAATGCATGTCTTTGTATTGGTTGATAGTTAGTCAGAGCCACATATTTTTCAATCAGTTCTCTCTGTTTTTTTGCCCCTTTGATAAGTGCTAAAGCCTCCTCTATATTTTCTTTGTAAAGTGGATTTATACCGATGAAATCGATGAATTTTGGCTTGTAGTTGTCGTTTATTTTGTCAGTTTTTGCAACGATGCCGATGTCTATTAAGTGTTTGATATGTTTTAAACGATATGCACTAAATTCACTTATTGAGTGCGATTTACCATCGCTTAATAGGTCAATTATATTGCTTTCAGCTTTAGATAACTTTATTTCGTCTCTCGTTTCTCGCATCTCGCATCTTGTGTCTCGCATCTCGTGTCTCGCATCTCGCATCTCGTGTCTCGCATCTTGCATCTCGCATCTCGCATCTCGCATCTCGCATCTCGTGTCTCGTATCTCGTGTCTCGTGTCTCGTGTCTCGTGTCTCGTGTCTAACAACATTTCAGGTACAAGTTCAATTATTGATTCATTTTCGAGTTTTAAGCCCGAAGGTAGAGCCGTTTTATAAACTTCGCCTAAAGCCGATTGGTAGTATTGACTCACAAAATACCATAATTGTAATTGCGAGGGTAGGAGTATTGGTTTTTCGTCAATAATTTCCGATATAGGTTTAATGTTGTCATAATCAGGGTGGTTGTTGTGTATGTTAGCCACAATGCCTGTATAGAATTTATTCGCTCCAAAATGCACAATAACCCTCATACCCACAGCAATTTGACCGTTCATCTCGTCAGAAATGCTGTAAGTGTAGGTTTGCGATAGAGGCAAAGGGATAATTATGTCAGCGAAAAGATTATTCATATTAGTGCAAAGGTACTAAAAATAATTCATAATTTTTGGTTTCGTTCAATAATTTTTCTTGGAATACGAAATTTTTTAGTTGTTTGTATCTTCAATAAAAAGGCAGATATCTCACAAAAATGCGAGATATCTGCCTTTTATTTATGAATTGTATAAATTTTGGGGACTATTATACTAATAAACAAATTGTGACACAAAAATAGTTATAGTATCTGACACAAAACATAAGGATTTGCAACTGTACGTCGTCCAAATCGACTTAATAAAAGCACTATATTCTCTTCTTGATCACATTTATCTAATTGTAATTGTGCATTACTTGGAATACGTGATGCAAAGAAAGGCCATAATTCTTGTGTTTCGTATTCTTTATTTATTGAAGGAAAATTTGCTAATGGTAATATTTCTTTTTGTAATTTAAAATCATTACTATAACTAAAATGCCACACACCATTAGAATAATTTAAAGTTCCTATTAACAAATTTCCAAAACTAACATTAAATGTCGCTTCTTCATCTGCATTCCATTCCATGGAACGTTTATTCTCTGACCAAAATAAACGTGTGAAAACTTTTTTAAATGATTTCATAACATTTTTTTTAATTCATTAAAACGATATTTTAAACATTCACATATCATTAAGATTCTATTTTGACTCATAAGATTGCTAAAATTAGTTTTTATTTCAACAATCATTTCTTCTAATTTAGAAGCAGAAAGGAGTTCTTTTATTTCTAATTTAGTTATATAAAACTCATTTGTATATATTTTTTCAAATAATTTAAAATGGTTTAGATTTTTTTCATTATCCCAACCAACTTTAGGTCTAGATGTTTTACAATATTTTTTTATATGAGGATCTAAAGTTCTATTAATATCAATAATATCAATTATCTTTTCTTCTGAATAATTCCAAAACAGACCTCTAGCAGTATCATAAATAGGAGCAAAATATGGTTGAAAACTACCATTAATAGATCTTATAATTCCCCAATTGAAGAAATGTCTGTCATTATTACCCACTAATGCATCAAAAATAATAAGTTTAACTAAATTATGCATTATTTCATCTTTTTGATATAAAAACATACTTTCAACAGCATTCTCAATAACTTGAAAGGTAAAAAATTCTCTTGTTAATTTTAATTTGTCTACTTCTTCGACAAATTCAATAGAGTCATTTAAATAACCAGCAAGTATATCTGCTCCATGTAGTAATTCTTCTGTTGGGGATTTTAAAAAATAACGACTCAGAAAGCGTAATTGCCCTCCAACCATTGCAATACGAGACTCAGCCATATTTAATCCAAAAATTGTACCAAGCCGATTCAATAATAATTCTGTTATCGATTCAATGGGATACCATTTGTGTCCTGTTTTTGCTATGTAACGAATCCAGTTCTTCTTATTTTTCTTGCGCTTATGATTAAATAAAGAATAATCATAAATGCCTATAAATTTTTTGGGAGCATCACCATTTATAGTTCTTGATTCATCAATAAAATAATTACATTTCTTTATGATACAAATTTTAGGAATATTTAATCCTTGTATGCCAGAAAAGTTCTCTATTTTATGAATTGGTATTTTATTGTGTTTCATTAAGATAAAAATATTTACAAAGTTACAACAATTTGGTGAATCATACAAGACTTTTATCAGGATAAATATTTAAAAATTCTTAACAATGAAATTTATATGTAAATTTGACCTATGCGCCAAAGTTTTTTGTATGTTACATTATTAATAATGGTATCACCCTCAATTTTTTCTGAATATGTCTGATATATTACGGTTTGTGCATTGTCGAGCATAGCATTGCGATTAACCACATTCCATCTATAACCCTCAACTACGATAGGGGTATAAGCCATTACATTCATAGTAATAGCGCATGACAATAAAATCAGTGTCTTTTTCATAATCAAATAAATTTAAACGATTAAACATTATTAAATAATATAATTTTAAAGCATAGAAATACAATGTTTCTTGGCTACAAGTACATTAAAAAAATAATCATTTGCTATTTTTTTTG
>JAFTSS010000017.1 GCA_017467185.1 Paludibacteraceae bacterium
TATAATAGTTTACGAAGCTTTAAAACAACACAAATAACAAAACACTAGACTCAAGATACGAGACACGAGACAAAAGACTAAAAAGTCTAACATCTCGTGTCTATTGTCTCAAATCTAATCAATTATGAACGTTCTATACGAAGATAATCACCTTATTATAGTAAATAAAGCCGTGGGCGAAATTGTACAGGGAGATAAAACAGGTGATGAACCTCTACCAGAGGTCATTAAACGATACCTCAAAGAGAAATACAACAAGCCTGGCAATGTGTTTTGTGGTGTAACGCACCGACTTGACCGTCCGGTCAGTGGTGTAGTGGTATTTGCCAAGACGAGCAAAGCTTTGGAGCGTATGAATAAACTATTTGCCGAGCACAAAGAGATAAAAAAACGCTATTGGGCAATAGTTTGTGGCACGCCTAAAGAGATAGAAGGCACTCTACGCCACTACCTTGTGCGCGTTGAAAAGCAAAATAAATCGTACGCTTACGACAAAGAAAAACCTAACTCAAAATTGGCATCGTTAAGCTATAGACTGATTGCACATGGCGACAGGTATTCACTATTAGAGGTTGATTTACACACTGGCCGCCACCATCAAATTCGCTGTCAATTAGCTTCGATGGGATGCCCAATCAAAGGCGATTTGAAATATGGAGCACCTCGCTCTAACCCCGACGGAGGCATTTCGCTTCATGCCCGTAGCATCGAATTCATCCACCCAGTCAGCAAAGAGTCAATCAACATCACGGCACCCGTGCCTAACGACAATCTTTGGCAAGCACTGACCGAAAATTTATAAAAATCAACCCCTCTTAAAAAATCGAGGCTGTGTCAAAACAACAATTTTGGCACAGCCTCTACTTTATTCTCTTTACTTACGACACAAGAAATATACTATAAATACTGCTATCATCAAAAAAATCGAGTTCAACCCTTGCCCATATCAAATAAATATCGTACCTTTGCACCGATGTTACGTTGTATTCGTACATCAAACATTATAGTAAAGCGCAATCGCCTCTGAATCACCACCTCATCCGCAATTGAGCTTTATAACATACATCATTGGGTAAGTTACGCGGTTATCCGCGCGACTTCTCATAGGTGTATGGGGCTTGTGGTGAGCCTAGAGGCGTATGACGAAGTTGCGCTTTTTTTATATCCTAAAATATAGCACAAACACCCCACCCGTTTGTCTATAACAAAAGTTTTATAAAGTCTGGTGCAATCAGTCATCTCCCTCTGGCAATATTGCAAAACAACTTTATAAAACTTTTTTAATTATGAAACATTTCAAACTTTTCCTCTTGCCTTTATTGGCATTGACACTCGTTTTTTCTTCTTGTGAAAAAAAAGATCCAGACACATCGTATTTTGAACCCATACAAGAATGGGGTAAATCACAAAGTGTAATTAAAGAAGAAATGTCTAAAACAAAAACACACGCAACTATTTCTGAAGAAGATGACGAATATCTTCTTTACGAAAATTATGGAATCTCCGACAATGTAATGTACAATTTCGAAAATGGAAAATTAAACTTATGCACAACAACATTAGAAAGTACTGCATTCAAACAAACTATTCTAGACTATTTTTCAAAAGGCAAATTCGCTAACCATGACTCTTCTACAATAGAAGACATAAACTATTATTTATATTCAGATTTAAAATCTAATTCTCTTATTTTAATTGAGATAGATGAAAACTATGGATATATTCTCGCTCACTACATTCCATATCAAGATATATTTAGTGTTGAAGAATTTTTATCAAGAGACATAATGTAAATAATATGAAAAAAATAATAATACTTCTGATTTCGTTAACCATTCTTCTTCCTTCTTGCATGACAACAAGAACATGCGTTGGCACATATCGAGAACAGGAAGGTAAAGTATATACATATTCAAGAGGGAAACAGATGTACTTGTTTTGGGGATTAATTCCCCTTGGAAGAACACGTTTAGGTACTCCAGCTGATGGTAATTGCGAAGTTAGAACTTGTTATAATTTTTGGGATGCTCTTCTATCTTGTTTAACTGGTGGCATATTCGAAATGCAAACAATCAAAGTTAAAGCAAAAGAAAAAATTACCCCTCAAATAAAAGAAACAACAATTAACACAGAAACAAATACAGAAGAATAAAAACATCATCTCGTATTTGCAATCAACAAAAAATAGGCGCAACCCCAAACGTTGCGCCTATTCTATATTTTAATAACACAAAAACAACTCAGACATTACACTAACATTATCTGTAGTTTTCTATCCTTATTCTCATTCCAAGTTTTAAGATACAAATCCACTTTTCTCTTCATTTTCTCTGCCATATTACAACTATTTTTAATCCAATTTCACATTATCCGTCATAAAAACACCTATATTTTTCACATTATCCGCCGTAATTTATAATAATATTTCACATTATCCGCCATAATTTATACTGATTTTTTACATTATCCGTCGCAAAAACACCTATATTTTTCACATTATCCGCCATTTTCAACAATACGATTCTTTATAAAACCTCACAAAAGCAATATACAACCAACTAAAAACCAATAAATTAAACACCAAAACGCAGTTCTCAAGACATCACAACCCAAAAATCACCACAAAGATAATAAAAAAAAAGAAAAAACAACACATCTCCCTTCAAAAAAAAACTAATTCCTCATTCCTAACTCCTAATTCCTCATTCCCAATTCCTCATTCCTAATTCCCAATTCCTCATTCCTCATTCCTAATTCCTCATTCCTAATTCTCTACTTTTGGCACACCGATTGTATAATATATAGTGGAGGCTAAAACGAACCTCTAAAGTCTCGAAAACAGACAAATAGTGCCATATTGTCACAATAACCATCAAAACCCAACAACAAAACCTAAGACATTATGGCACAAACAAAACAAATATCTAAAATATTAACAAGCGAAGCTTGTAGTCTTGCTACTCGCTACTCGCTACTATAAGTCTAAATATGTTTTTATCAGAAGAAATCAACGAAGTGCAAGCCGACATGATTCCGTTAATCGCCGACGACGATGAATCTCCAATCGAATGCCACGACAACGACATATTGCCGTTGCTTCCGTTGCGCAACATGATTTTGTTTCCTAAAGTGGTGATGCCCATCACTGTAGGTCGCAAAAAAAGTCTCCGATTGGTACGTGAAGTATATCAAAAAGAGGGCGAATTGTTTGTCGGAACTCAAGTAAATGCCAAAATCGAAAACCCTACTTTGCAAGACATCTACCCTATGGGTACGGTGGCTCGTATTGTTCGTATACTCGAAATGCCCGACGGCACTACAACCGTAATACTCCAAGGCAAAAAACGCGCTACCGCCACTGAATTGGTCAGCGAAACTCCATTCCATACTGTAAAAATCAACATTATGGACGAAGTTGAACCTGCCCAAGACGACCGTGTGTTCACTGCCCTTGTCGAAGCTCTCAAAGAGTTGGCTATCCGCATAATTAAAAATTCTAACTCTATTCCTGACGAGGCTACTTTCGCTATTCGCAATATTGAAAAGCCTGTAGCTCTCATCAATTTTATCTGCTCTAACTTCAGTATCTCGTTGAGCGACAAAGTAAAACTCCTCGAACTCAACGACCTCACTGAACGTGGCTACTTGCTCCTCGATATTCTCACAAAAGAGTCGCAACTGCTTGAAATCAAAGCTTCTATACAAAACAAAGCGCGTCTTGACATCGACCAACAACAACGTGAATACTATCTTCAACAACAAATGAAGACTATTCAAGAGGAGTTGGGTGGCGACACTGCAAGTCAAGATGTTCAAGCCCTTAAAGAGAAGGCTAAAAGCAAAAAATGGGATGACAAAGTGCGCGAAACGTTTGAACGTGAAGTGCGCAAACTTGAACGTATGCACCCTAACTCACCTGATTTTTCGGTGCAGCTCACATACGTCGAAACCATAGTAAACCTTCCTTGGAATGAGTTTACTAAGGACAATTTCGACCTTAAAAAAGCACAGAAAGTGCTTGACCGCGACCACTTTGGCATGGAGAAGGTGAAGGACCGCATCATCGAGCACCTTGCTGTGCTCAAACTCAAAGGCGACCTAAAATCGCCTATCATCTGCCTCTACGGCCCTCCTGGTGTTGGTAAAACTTCGCTCGGCAAATCTATTGCCGAGACTCTTGGCAGAAAATATGTACGTGTATCGCTCGGTGGTCTTCATGACGAAGCCGAAATTCGTGGTCACCGCCGTACTTACATCGGAGCTATGCCTGGTCGCATAATTCAAAACCTCAATAAATGTGACTCATCAAACCCAGTATTTGTGCTTGACGAGATTGACAAAGTCAATTCAGACTTCAAAGGCGACCCTGCATCGGCTCTCCTCGAAGTTCTTGACCCAGAACAAAATAATGCGTTCCACGACAACTTCCTCGACATAGACTACGACTTGTCGAACGTACTCTTTATCGCCACAGCCAACGACCTCAACACTATCTCAAAGCCTCTTCTCGACCGTATGGAACTTATCGAGGTAAGTGGTTATATCACTGAGGAGAAAATCGAAATTGCCACACGCCACTTAATACCAAAACAACTTGAAATACACGGTATTAAAAAGAACCAACTCAAGTTTACTAAACCTGCTGTACGTGCAATTATCGACAACTACACTCGCGAAAGTGGTGTTCGTGCGCTCGACCGCACTATTGCCAAAATTATGCGTAAAGTGGCTAAAAACATTGCTATTGACCCAGAGTTTACTACAACTATCAAACCAGAAAGTTTGCAAGAGTACCTCGGCGTGTCGCACATCGACCACGACATGTACGACATCAGCGAATATTGCGGCGTAGTAACAGGCTTGGCATGGACTCAAGTGGGTGGCGAAATTCTCTATATCGAATCGTCAATCAATACCCAAAAAGGCGGAAAACTTTCGCTCACAGGTAATCTCGGTGATGTA
This sequence comes from Paludibacteraceae bacterium, assembly GCA_017467185.1. Lineage (GTDB taxonomy): Bacteria > Bacteroidota > Bacteroidia > Bacteroidales > Paludibacteraceae > Aphodosoma. The sequence continues at coordinate 4,963 of JAFTSS010000017.1, forward strand.
ATGAAGGAATCGGCTCAGTTAGCTCTTGAATACATCAAATCACACAATACCCAATTGGGTATCAGCGCCGAAGATATCGAAAATCATAGCGTACATATCCACGTGCCAGAGGGTGCTATTCCTAAAGATGGTCCATCTGCAGGTATTGCAATACTCACAGCTTTAGTGTCAAGTTTCACTGGCAAAAAAGTTAAAAATCGCCTTGCCATGACTGGCGAAATCACTCTACGTGGCAAACTCCTCCCTGTAGGTGGTATCAAAGAGAAGATTCTTGCAGCCAAACGTGCTGGCATTAAAGAGATTATCCTCTGCGTTGACAACCAAAAAGATGTGAATGAAATCCAACAAGAATATCTCGACGGACTCAAATTCCACTTTGTTCGCAATATGGCAGATGCTCTCGCAATCGCCATTGAAAAATGAGAGAAAGTACAAAATGTACAAATAAAAACAAAGTAAAAAAATGACGGTTTGCTTCGGTGCAGTTTACTTGCACCTTGCTTGAGGGTAAGGAAGGATTTTATTTGTATATTTCAACAAAAAAGGTTGACATCAAAAAGAAGTCAACCTTTTTTTAATATCTAATTTTCATTCTATTCTCTATTGTCCTTTACCACAAAGAATAACCCCAATACTATAAAAAAGGATTTTTATATCAGTTTGCAATGTCATATTATCCATATATATAATATCATAACGCAGACGTTTGACCATTTTTTCGACTGTATCGCTATAACCAATTTTTATTGGTCCCCACGACAACAGACCTGGTTTCACTTTATATACTAAACAATAGTATGGCGCTATTTTCTCGATTTGCTCAATATAAAATCGTCGCTCAGGTCGTGGACCTACGATAGACATATCGCCTTTGATTATATTCCAAAATTGAGGCAATTCGTCAAGACGATATTTGCGCATTATATGTCCAAATGGAGTAATACGAGGGTCATTCACCTGACTTAGTTGTGGCCCTTGTCGTTCAGCATCAACATACATTGTACGAAATTTATAAATCATGAACGGATGTCCTTCATAACCAATTCGATCTTGTTTATAAAAAACAGGGCCCTTACTACCCAATTTAACTCGCACTGCCACATATAAATACAATGGCGATAGAATAAGCATTGCCACAACACTAACCGTGATGTCAAATACTCGTTTCACCGATTGCTGCCATGCAGGCATGTGCGACTTTGTTATATCAACCAATGGTTCTGATTTAATATCTGTCAACGACACATGGCCAGTAACAATTTCAAACAAACGAGGTGCAAATTTCACATCTACGCCACACACAATCAAACGATTAGCTATAGCGAAAATCATATCGTTATCCATATTATCGACAGCGATAATAACCTCATTGATATTTTTAGTACGGACAACATTTTCCAAACCCTCTAATCTACCTAACACCAAATTTTCTTCCACCACAATTCGGTCTCTTACAGCAATATAACCTACAATTTTTTGTCCTGTTCGAGGGGCATTACTTTTAATGATTTCTGTAACTTTCTGCGCCGAATCTCCAGTTCCTATTATAAGAACATTATTAGGTATCAAACCTCTACGCAATCGAGACAACACAAACATTGTTTGCGAAACTCGAAATATATATGTTGTTACAAAAAACAAGCCCCATAATATTAAAAACGAACGATAATAGAACGTATAACTCACCACCACATCGTCAATCAACATTCCGAAATATATAATCAAAGAGATAAAAAAAGTACCTACCAAAGTAGAGAACACCTCCACCAACCGCGAGTGTCGCACTTTCGTATTATAAACACCTGTAAGATAATGAACTAACAGAGCTACGATAGGGAACGAAATTATAGACGGAAGCAAATCATAGTTAGGAACGAAAAAATATTCCAAACCGCCGCCAGCCAAAACTAAATCGTTTGTTATTCTACGGTACAAATAAAATAGCAACCACACTAACAGCGCAGCTACTACGTCAAAAATAATATAAAATATTACACGCTTTTTGTTCATCGTATCACTTTAACTTGGCCTTTACTTCCCAATTTTATAATACTTGATGGAGCTGGCAATATCTCCTCTTCGCGACGATAATCAACAACAAAATCTACGGCATTAAGAATCTCATCCGATATCTCGAAAAAATTGCGTGCAGTAGGTTCTCCGCTTACATTTGCCGATGTTGACACTACAGGCACTCGCATCATACGACACAATTCCTGAGAAAAACGTTCTTTTGTTATTCTTATTGCAATACTGCCATCCTCAGCGACCAAATTATCGGGCAAATTCTTGGCATTGTCATATATTATGGTCAATGGCTTATCAGCCACATCAATCAAATCCCAAGCAATATCTGGCACTTCTCGCACATAACCCTCTACTTTTGCAATACTATCAACCAAAACAATCATCGACTTCGACTCTACTCTACGCTTAATTTCATATATTCTGGCTACGGCTTCAGCGTTAGTTGCATCACAGCCAATACCCCACACCGTGTCGGTCGGATATAATATCACTCCGCCACGACGCATAACTTCTACGGCTTTTTTCAATTCTTCTTTCATAACTTTGCAAATTTACCATTTTTTTTTCATACAACAAGCAGATAAAAACATTTTTATAAAAAACAAGCAAAAAAATTATGAAATTCCAAATAAAAGCACTATATTTGTAAGTTGAAAATATTATGTCTTTTTCTATACTTATCTTTCTTATAATCACTATATACACCGTAGTTACTATCACTACTATACTACCAAAAGACATATACGACACCCAACTTTCGCAAAATAATAAAAAACGAATATATAATGCTAAATCAATGGATTTTTCAAACCTTAACACCGGAGGAAGAATGTAATCAAAAGAAATTAGCAGAAGAATTAGGACTTTCGCCTTCATTGGCAAAACTATTGGTTAAGAGAGGGATAAACACTTTCGATGAAGCAAAAGCTTTCTTTCGTCCCGCTCTATCCGAACTCCACGACCCATTCCTCATCAAGGATATGGACTTGGCGGTAAAACGTCTTAACAAAGCTCTACAAAAGAAGGAAAACATCCTCATTTACGGTGATTATGATGTAGATGGTACCACTGCAGTGGCTCTCGTTTACAAGTTCTTACAACCTTACACTCAGTCGTCGCAACTCGACTACTACATCCCCGATCGTTACAAGGAGGGGTATGGTATCTCAAAAGCTGGCATCGATTATGCCAAAGAGAATAATGTGTCGCTTATTATCTCTCTCGACTGTGGCATCAAAGCTATCGAACAAGTCGATTATGCTTCGTCATTAGGTATCGACTTTATTATCTGCGACCACCACACAACAGATGATACCTTGCCTCGTGCAGTTGCCGTACTCGACTCGAAACGAGCCGACGACACCTACCCTTACAAACACCTATCTGGTTGTGGCGTAGGCTTTAAGTTTATGCAAGCATTTGCCATCGACAATGGCATTGACTTTGCTCAATTAGAGTCGCTACTCGACTTTGTGGCTGTCAGCATTGCATCAGACATTGTGCCTATCACTGGCGAAAATCGTATTCTTGCCCATTTCGGCATAAAACGCCTCAACGAACACCCTTCACGCGGACTTAAAGCCATAATCGAAACTTGCGGTTTCAAAAACACTAAAGGCAACAAGAATGGTCACGACAACGAAATAAGCATCAACGACATTGTGTTCAAAATCGGACCACGTATCAATGCCTCTGGCCGTATGAAATCAGGTCGAGAAGTAGTCGAACTACTCATCTCTAACGACTTAAATCATGCTCGCCAACTCAGTGCCAACATCAACAACTACAACGAAGAACGCAAAGATGTTGATAAGGCTACCACTACTGAGGCGGAACAATCCGTAACCGACGAAATGCAAAAGGACAAACGCTCTATCGTGGTCTATAACCCTAATTGGCACAAAGGCATCGTGGGTATCGTGGCTTCGCGTTTGACCGAAAAATACTACAAACCTACAATAGTGCTCACAAAAGCCAACGACATCGTCAGCGGCTCGGCTCGTTCAGTTCAAGGATTCGACCTCTATAGTGCAATTGATTCTTGTCGCGATTTGCTCGAAAACTTTGGCGGACACACCTATGCAGCTGGACTTTCGATGAAAGAAGAAAACTTAGAAGAGTTCATTCGCCGATTCGAAACCTACGTGGCTGAGAATATCCAAGAGCATCAACTCACACCGCAAATCGAGATTGATGCAAAACTACAATTCTCAGATATCACACCTAAGTTCATCCGCATCTTGCGCCAATTCGAACCATTCGGACCAGGCAACCCTAAACCGATTTTCTACACCCACCGCGTATTCGACTACAATGGTGCCAGCAAAATCGTAGGTCGCGACAACGAGCACCTCAAACTCGAACTCACCGACGAATCGTCCGAAAACGTAATGAATGGTATCGCCTTCCGCATGGCAGAGTATAGTCAAGACTTGAAAGCATTCAATCCTCTTGACATTGTATATACTCTCGAAGACAATACATTTAACAATACAACAACTACTCAGTTGATGATTAAAGACATAAAAAAAGTTAGCAATTAATTGCTAACTTTTTTTGTATTCGTAAATCGCGGTACTAAATAGTCATTCCAAAATACCCACATCAAAAATATCAACCCATAAAATAGATATTTTGTAACTCCTCCATGCCAAAACTCAAAAGAATAAGAATAATCTCGAACAATATAGGTCAAAAACAATAATCGAGAAACATTTATCAAATACACACATATCAAACCTAGTGGGATAAACCATAATTTATGCTTCATAGGTCCCCGAGCAAACAACATAATCATAGTAAATATAAACATTTGTTTTATACCATTACATCCCCAGACAATTCGCACCCCTTCTCCATTAACATGATAAATTGTTGTCTCATACAAATATGTTGTGAACCCAAACCAATCAAATATAGTATGCACAACAGAGGCTAAATGATAGCACATTCCTGCAAATACGCCCGATAAATCTATACCCAAAAAACTTGCTTCCAATCCATTTTCATCACCTGACACTGTCAATTTCCAAAAAAAATTAGATGCAAACATCACTACCAAAAACAAAACTATGCCTTGATATACACCCAATTTATCCCAGTAATCTTTCAATTTGAAATTTGCCATAATTATAAATTATATTCCTAATTCCTCATTCCTCATTAAATCAAAACTCTTGCGTATGGTGCTAAATCAACGGCACAAAAGTCGTTATCGAGATATTTATAATACCCAGTAATTGCAACCATAGCAGCATTATCGGTTGTAAAAGAGAACTTTGGTATATATACCTCAACTCGATGACGACGCCCATAATCAACAAAAGCATCTCGCAATCCTGAATTAGCAGAAACTCCACCTGCTACCGCCAAATGCTTCACTCCAGTCTCTTTCATCGCTTTATGCACTTTATCCATCAAAATATCAACAACTGTTTTTTGCAATGATGCACACAAATCATACAGATGATTTTGTACAAAATTAGGATCTTCTTTTTGTGCATCACGCAAAGTATAAAGGAATGATGTTTTCAACCCACTAAAGCTATAATCAAAGCCTTTGATATGCGGTTTAGCAAAAGTAAATGCTTTAGCATCACCCATTTTTGCATATTTATCTATATAAGGACCACCTGGATAAGGCAAACCCATCACTTTCGCACATTTATCAAATGCCTCTCCAGCAGCATCATCAATAGTCTGGCCTAAAACTTGCATCTCTTTATATGATTTCACAAGTATAATTTGTGAATTTCCACCCGACACTAACAGACACAAAAACGGAAACTCTGGCAAATGTGGCTCTACACCTGGTTCACGCACAAAATGTGCCAACACATGAGCCTGCAAATGGTTTACATCTATCATCGGTATGTCAAGTCCAAGAGCAAACCCTTTAGCAAAAGATGTACCAACTAATAACGACCCCATCAAACCTGGTCCGCGAGTAAATGCCACTGCACTAATATCTTTTCGTTCTACACCAGCCTTTTTCAAAGCTGCATCAACAACTGGTATTATATTCTGCTGATGCGCACGCGAAGCCAACTCTGGCACTACACCACCATACATCTCATGCACAGCTTGCCCTGCTGTAACATTAGACAACAATTCGCCATCACGCAAAATAGCAGCTGATGTATCATCGCACGATGATTCTATCCCTAATATAATTACGCTCATAATCAAAAAAAATTATAATTCACACAAAATTTTTTCTTTTTATAAAAAATTATTAATTATGAATTATGAATTATGAATTAAATTTATTAAATTTGCAAATTAAAGTACAAAGTTATAAAAAAATCTACAAAAATAACGCTAATTGTAATCATAACTTTAGCAGTTTTATTGATTACTCCTTTTATTTTGTTGAATAACAACAAAATACAGAATTATATTGTACGCCAATTAACTGAATACTTAGAAGAAACCACTGGAGCAGAATTTGAAATAGGTCATGTTTCCCTAAAATTTTTCAACGAAATTAGCTTACAATCAATATATGCTGAAGACCTAAATGATAAAAAAATTCTCTCTATTGACAATATTGATGCCAAAATAAATCTTTTATCTCTCATAAAAGGAAATATTCATATAGAAACTATCACAGCCGACAATCTATCAGCCGATCTCTATACCGACCAAAACGGCACACTCAACATACAATTCCTCATAGATGCACTAACTCCAAAAGAAAAATTACAAACGCCTAATCTTATTTTTCCTTTTATAACTCTCAACAACGCTTCTTTCAAATATATTAACTACTCTGCCCCTATCTCAAATCTAAACAAATGGCAATTCAATGCTAATGATATTGCAGTAGATAGCCTTTTCACTCAAATTCAATTTTCGCTCACAAATCAATCAAATATAGATGCAAACATAAACTATTTACACTTCATCGAAAAATCTGGATTTAGATTATCACACCTTAACACATACGTCGAACTAACCGACTCTTCTTTCATTATTCCTTTTGCTAATATAAACCTACCAAACACTCAATTAGTTACAGATTCAACATTAGTCCTACTAACCCGCAATAACGATAATAAAATTGAGTGGGCTAAAACAAAATTCAAATTCAATATAGACAAAGCCGATATACATTTATCCGACTTAAAACACTTTGTGCCCGAACTCGAACGACTCAAAAAGCCTGCCTCTATTTCAGCTAAAATCGATGGAACCCTCGATAATCTTAAAGCCACAAATCTTAAAGCTAAATATGGCAATACACTATCTATCAGCGCCAACATTGAAGCGTTAGGCTTACCCGACATAAAAAATACATACTTCAAAGGTACAATCAATCACATTCGATTTGACAAAGCATCAGTCCAAGACCTTATCGCAAATATTTCTAAACAACCATTCGTACTACCTAATGAAATAGGCAATCTTGGTCTGTGTCAATACACTGGCGACATATCCGGCTATATATCTAATCTCGTCCTCTATGGCAATCTTTCAAGCGATATAGGCAACATCAGAACCGATATAAGCCTTAAAATACGCGACAATTTCAACTCTTTCTTAGTCAATGGTCGTATTGGGTCTAATCACCTACATCTTAACAAATTACTTCCAGAATCAGGTATTAACAATATATCATTCAACTCTAACTCAATAATTAAATTAAGCACAAAGAAACCTTTCTCGGCAAAAACCAAAATAGATATAGGCACATTTGGATTTAAAAATTACAACTACAAAAACATCCAAATCGACGGAGAAATCACTCCAACCATGTTTGCTGGTAAATTCTTGCTCGACGACCCAAATGGTTATTTTAACTTCAACGGACAACTTGCTAAAATCGACAATATAAACCATTTTGATTTTGCAGCAGAACTTAAAAACCTCAATCTAAACAAACTAAATATCATTGAAACATATCCCGACCTATCGATTTCAGTTTCTACTAATGCCAATTTTTCAGGCGACCGCTGGTCAACTATGGCTGGTTATGCAAACATTGATTCTCTTTCGCTTATAAATGGCAATAAATCATATCTCTTAAAGCAATTAACCCTAAATGCTGAAAACGATTCTGTTACTGCTGCATCTGTCGAATCTGATATAATCAACGGAGGCATCAGTGGCAATTACACCATTTCGGCTTTAGCAAATCATTTTATAGCTATTGCCGCTAAATCAATGCCTATCCTCAAAAGTTTTGAAAAACCTACTGATAAAACCAACAATATCACTTGCGTTCTATCTATTGAACCCCTCAAACCTCTGCTACAAACCCTCGACATACCTTGGTACACAACCGACAACGTGTCGATATATGCGCATTTGAACTCTATAACCAACAATTTAGAGACTGAAATATATGTTCCTAATCTATCAAATGGAAAAATAAATATTGATAGTATTGATTTTAATCTCAATAATAAAAATAATTCTCTAAATCTAACACTATCGGCTGCTACCGACCTAAAAAAGAGCCATCTAAATGCAGCGATAAACATAAATGCGGCAAACGACACAATACTTACAAATCTTAATTGGGATAATAACAATATAAACAAACTATTTGCTGGTGAATTTATTGCACAAACCGACCTCTCACCTCTCAACTCTCAACTCTCAACAAATACAACAATTCTGCCTACCGAACTCATACTACAAAATAAATCTTGGATAATTGACCAAAGCTCTATTTGGAGCAATTTTAACAAAATAATTGTAGAAAACTTCAAAATTCATAGCAACGATGACCAACTAATTGCCATAAATGGTATTGCATCAAAAAATCAAAACGACACTATCGATATTCAACTAAAAGATATATCTCTAAACTATATCGATGAACTTTTACCAGAAGAAACCGAAATATCTTTTGGTGGCATCGTCAACGGCAATGCCTCTATCGCAAACACCCTCATCTTACCCGAAATAACGGCAGATGTTATCTCCAAAAATTTCTTCTTCGATGGGTCGTATTTCGGAACTGCCGTTGCTACTTGCAATTTCGACCACTCTACCACAAGTCTCCGATTCGATGGAACCGTCATAGCAGACAACAACGACACAACTGCAATACTCGGTGGCAACTACTTCATACCTAACGACTCACTCGACATCAAAGGTAAAGCCTATGGCATCGATGTTGCCTTCATCGACTACTATCTCGCTGAAATATTTGGTCGCGTAAAAGGCAATGCTTGGGGCGATGTGCATATTCACGGCTACACCAAGAAAAAAGAGGTCGCTGTCGATGTTGCTGCGTACGCCGAAAATGCCTCTATCTACGTGGATTTCCTAAAAACTGCATTCTATTTCTCCGACTCTATATTCGTTGATAAAAATACTATACAATTCGGCCATATTGACTTGTATGATGCCGAAGGTCATTCAGGATACGTCGAAGGTCAAATAAATCACAACTATTTCCAAGATGTCAACCTCGACCTAAATATCAATGTCAACAACATCCTTGTCATGAACACCAAAAGAGAAGACAGCGAAAGCTTTTTTGGTAAAGTCTATGGCACAGGCAATGCCCGCATATATGGCGATGAAGAAACAATCTATATCACTTGCCTCGCTCGTAGCGATAAAGGCACCAATGTAGTAATTCCTATTGACAACTACTATGCAAGCGAAAATTCATTCGTCATATTCCAAAATCTAAACGAAATTATAAATAACGAAACAACTACAGAAGAAGAACCCACCGAAACCAATGTCGTACTCGACCTTATGCTCGACATCACACCCGATGCCCACCTCGACCTTATCATCGACTCAAAAGCAGGCGACATGCTTACAGGTAGTGGCTCTGGCAATCTACGAGTAACCTACGACATCAATGCTGACGATATGAAAATCTATGGCACCGTACAAATCGAACAAGGCAAATATCTCTTTACATTCCAAAACGTTCTACGCAAAGAATTCTACGTAAAAGAAGGCAGCTCGCTCGCTTGGACAGGCGACCCTCTCGCAGCCAATCTCAATATCGACGCATACTACCAACTAACTGCCGACCTTGCCGAAATCCTCGACGAAGCAGTCCTATCTAATACCTCACGCACTAGCGTTCCGGTACAATGCTTACTAAACCTTACAGGAATACTTACACAACCAAATGTCAAATTCGACCTCAACCTACCTAATTCCGAAGAAGAATTAAACCGCGCTCTACAGAACACCGTCAACACCGACGAATTGATGAATCGACAAATCATTGCACTCCTCATTCTCGGTAAATTCATACCACCCGAAAACCTACAAAACAGCAACGTATTCACCCAAAACGAACTATATTCTGTCGTATCATCCACCCTATCAGCCCAACTCAACAACTGGGCATCTCAAATGTTCGACAATTGGGGCTTTGGTGTAAACTTCCGAACCACAGGCGAAGGCGACACTCGCACAAACGAATATGAATTCAACTTCGTATATTCACCAACAAGCCGAATAAGCATCAACGGAAACCTCGGTTATCGCGACGACGCACTATCATCTACACCATTCATCAGCGACTTCGACTTCGAATACAAACTTATACAATCCGGTAAACTTCGCGCAAAAGCATACACACATACCAACGACTACCGCGAATTCAAAAAAGGTCTCACAACACAAGGTATCGGTCTCATATACTCCGAAAACTTCAACAACCTAAAAGAACTCTGGAAAAGTTGGCAAGACAATGCCAAACAATCAAAACTCGAACGCCAACAACGTCGCGAAGAACGTAAAATACGTCGCGAAGAACGCAAACAACAAAAAGCCCAACAAAAACAAGAAAAACAACAAGAAAAGACAAAATAACAGAATAAGTATAACAAGGTTTAAATATCCCACAAATAACACAAATCTTCTCAAATTTATAATTTATTTGTGTAATTCGTGAAATTTGTGGGCTAATATAACTTTCAATTTTTGCGATAAGCGAGAGCAACGAAGTTTACTTCAGTTACCGAGCGAAGCAAAAATCATGAGCGAAGAGAGTAACTTTCAAATTTCAAATTTCAACTTTCAACTTTCAACTTAAAAAATGTATTTCAAAAAAGTCCAACGCATAGGAGACATACTCACCACCGACCTTCGCAAAATCGTAGGCCCAGAATCAGCCAAAGGACTCGACGCAGTACACGCAGTCAACGTCTGGCGACAAATACTAGGACCTACAATGGCACGCTATAGCGAAGGCGAAACATTCGAAAACGGAGCACTACGTGTACGCATAAAATCAGCCGTACTCCGCAACGACCTCTTTATGCAACGTACCAAACTAATCCAAAAACTCAACCAACAACTAGGTAAACAAATTATCTATGCCATAACTTTCTACTAAAACAAATACTAAAATGTCATACAACAAAAAATTCATGCTCGAAGCCATCCGAGTAGCCAATGAAAATATCGAAAACCAAGGAGGCCCATTCGGAGCCGTAATAGTAAAAGATGGCAAAATCATAGCCTCATCAGGCAACAGCGTAACAACCGACAACGACCCAACAGCCCATGCCGAAGTCAACACCATACGCAAAGCATGCAAACAACTCGGCACATTCAACCTCGAAGGGTGCGAAATCTACTCATCCTGCGAACCATGCCCAATGTGCCTTAGCGCAATATATTGGGCACACATCGACAAACTCTACTACGCCACCACAAAAGACGACGCAGCATCTATCGGCTTCGACGACTCATTCATCTATCACGAACTAACCCTCAAACCCGAACAACGACGCGTCCAAGCCGAACAACACGACCGCGACATCGCCCTCGAACCATTCCAAACCTGGCGCACAAAAACCGACAAAACTGAATACTAAACCTTATAAAAAAGAACGACTCAATCGCATTTCGCATTGAGTCGTCTTTTTATTGACATACCCACAATTCACATCGTAAATACATCACAAAAATATTCACTATAAAATCTATAATCAATAATAAAAATTACAATTATTGATTATAGAGCAAACTACATGCTTACTTCACAGCAAGCATATAATCAATATTTATTTTAATTCCATATTTTACAACATTTTATACACTTTTTCAAAAAAATATACTGCCGCAATCATATGTCCTCCATAAAAATCAAAATCATATTGGATATTTTTCAAATGTTGTGATTCAAATTCAATTTTAAGATTACTACTATTGAAAAAAGGTACCATATCATCTTGAATGCTATGAAATAAATAAAGTTTAGTTTTAGGCGTCCATCGCACAATACTATTCCTTTTAACAGCATCATATAAAACAGATGTAGGAAAAGAATCCTTTTCAAAGATAATTGGTTTTAATAATAACATTATATCACTACCCAATTCCTTATTAACCTGATTCATTGTTTTACATTTCGACTCTATTAATAAAGGACATTTTTGCAATAAAAATGGTTGAAAAAAATCATTACGATTAATACCTAAATTTTCCCCATAATTTAATCCCAAAATAAGCATTGGCAGTGAACAAGGAATGTTTGTTTGAGGATTATTTATGTAATAATCAAAAGTTCCAGCTAAATCGTATGGACCTGCACCTGCATATACCTTATGTATTGGAAATTCATAAGAATAAAATTCTTCCAATTCCTTTTGCAAAGCTAAAGTTACTGCTGCACCTTGAGAATAACCTACAAGAATTAAAGATCTATTAAAAGTGTAAGAATTTGCTTTTAAATAAGGAATAGTTGCTTCTAATAAATCAATAGCCGATGTGACAGAGCTTTTCAAATGCAAATAAGGATGAGTCAATGAATCTGAAATTCCATAACCAATATAGTCTGGCATAATAACTATGTAATCTTTAGTTGCAAAAAGACCTTCTATACTATTTGCACAACTCGGAGCTTCGCTATTTGCACATATAGTGTAATGATTCGCTATAATAATATGTTTTGCTTTTTTATTTTTTGGAAGAAAAAGTTTACCTGAGAGAACAATAGTATCTCCTTGTGGCGAAACTGATTTATATTTAACTGCAACTTGGTCTATCGAACGATATACACTTTTCATAAAAACATCCGTTCCAGTCTCATCACTTTTTATTTGCGTATTTGCAAAACGATTATAAAAAGTTCCATCTTTAAGAGAATTACGTAATGTATTCCAAAAATACTCTGTAATAATATTATCATCCGACACCACAATCTCGTTCATACTTGATTTAAAAGAATTCCATGTGTCCGAAAAAGAATTTTCTATTATTTCATCCACAAATCCTTTAGGTTGTTCCCCATATACATAATCTTTATAATGATCTAAATCTACATATTTTTCGGCACATACTATGCGACAAAAAACAATCATTATAAAAATAATAACACTACTATATTTATTGTTCTGCATATAGTTCTTCTGCTATTCTTTTTAAATTATTCATATATCTATTCACTCTCCATTCAACGGAATTTTTATATACCTTCATAGTAACAAAAATATTAAAAAACCATCCATACTTAATATTTATATCCATCAAAAACACAGAATGTGTAGAATCAATAGGAATAATATAAATATTACCAAATCCATGTTCCAACAAACTTTTTGAGTAAGAAACGTCTATATAAAAATGCCTATTCCAATTCGGAATATTATTCATATTTAATGAATCTACACATAAATTTGGATTATAAATAATAGTATCTTTTTCATCTATAACAGTTCCTTCTAAAACTATATTTTTAAATCGAGTAACCCCAGGAATAACGACATCTGTCGTTATACAACCATAATTTTTTTCTGGAACATACACCGTTTCTTTATATTCTAACAAAAATGCATTTTTTTCATCATCTTCTTGAGTTCCCACACCATAAAAAGCCCAATTAAATAATGCATCTGGAGATGTTTGAAAATCACTAACAAATCGTGCAAATATGGAATCTGACACTTCCGCTGGAGCATCAACAGGTACAGCACAAATCGTTGTATACATTTTATTTATATAAAAAGATGAGATAAAACAAAGACAATATAATAATTTCATATTTAAATTAAAATGATTAACAAAGTAAATAATATTGCATAAAAAGCAGCTATTTCTAACCAAAACAAAGTACAAGTCTTTAATGTTTTAGTTAGTAACCCAATAATTAAAGATATTAATAATATCCCAATACCCACATATACCACTTCATACGCAATAATAAAAATCCACACAACCGCACAAATTGCAGCTATAATAGCACAAGTATAATGAAAATAAATAAAATATTTTCGTTTCTTATACCTTGCTGTAGTAGCAACAGAAAATAAACAAACAATAGTTATGCACGGAAATAAAGAAAAAATCATCCCATAAAAATCATTATTTATTGTTATTCTAATCCAAATAGGTAAGATTGTAACACACAAAAATAACAATAAAATAGGGAAAATTTTTCCAAACCCTTTTCGTTTTCGCTCATAACTATAATATGTAATTGAAAGATTAACTGGAATACCAAATGTTTTCAACACACAAATCAAATATATAGAAAAAACGAATATATCTATTAACAAAATTATTGTAGGCAAAAATAATAACATCACTACCTTTACTTATAAAATTGCTTATTTCTTGCTATAAGATACAATATTTGATTCATCCATCCTTGTTCTGATTTCCATGCCTTAGAAGAATATGTATATCGAATATTTTGACTTTCTGAATAAATATTTAAAATAAAAGGATTCTGTGTCGCATATAAATCAACCAAATTTTCCCAAGATATACGTAAACTATAACGATGTAACCACTTCCTACCATCCTTTTCTATAAAAAATGTATCAAAATCATTTATAGATATATTTCTCTGTCCTAATAATACAATAGAATCAGTTTTTAATTCATTTTCACTCCATACACTAATATTCATTGTTACTGAATCTGAATTTGTAAGATATGTAATATCCACCGATAAATCTTTTATATTCTTATTTTCCGCAGGAATATTATATGGTAAAATAAAATATAACTGCCCCTCTCTATGCGGTTTCATAATATAACGTTCCTCTATTTTTAAAGCAAACATCATAGAACTGAAACAAAAAAAACAAAAAAACAAAAATAGTTTTTTCATACTATGCTTTTATTTAATTAACATTAATAACATAAAATAATAAAAACAAAAGGGAGGACTAACAAGCTTAGTCCTCCCCTCTAAATGCTAATTATTCACCATAAACAAAGTATTTTTGAGTTGTAAAAATACCCAAAATACTAACTGTTTTAACATCTACATGGCTAATCTTAGTAATACCTGCTGTTTTTGCTGCTCTATTAACACCAGCATCACCAGTTGCAACTAATCCAAGAATACCTGTACATGTAGCAGTACCTACTTTAGAACCAACTTCATTAGAAGTTACAGCTGTTGGAGTTGTTACACCTGTATAAAGAGCACCGACTGTACCAACAGCTGCACAGCTACCCATTACAAGAGCAGTAGCAACCACAGCAAACATAATCATTATTTTTTTCATTTTTTTTTGAAGCGATTATATCCCATTGCTTCTTCGGTTTTAATAAAAAATAATAAGTTATTTCATTTGCAAAGGTACAAATATAATTCTGAACAAAAAAAAAAAAAGCTTAAAAAAAGTTAATATTTTAAGAAAATTATGGACATATAAGCCAAATTGCACAACATTACTATACAACTACTATCCAAATCAAAAGTGGCAGATTCTAGCAAGAGATTAGCCTTAGTTTTTCATTATAATATTTTTCATCGAACACCAATAACAAAAAATCCGAATAACCAATAATTATTCGGATTTTATCAAAAACTTTTTAATAAAAGTTGAAAATTAAATTTGTCGGAAATTAATAAAATTAATTTTGCCCGATAAAATAAAACCCCTCCCCACTTCGTGGATTTTGACTTCGTCTTCTTCCTCCTTACAAGGCATAATGCAAACAAGTTTGCCTTCTGCTCTTGTCATTCCCGACCTTCGGTCGCCTACCCGTAGCCTTTCATTCGTCAATTCCCCTAAAACAGAGGAGGAATATAAACACCAACAAGCATATTTAACGTCAGTTCGATATAACTTTATAGCACACGGAACCAACGGTCTTGAGCCTTGGCGAAAAACGCACTGATAACACGATTTTTTTTTCACATACCCCTCCGTTCCACAGACATATTGAGCGGACGCACGAGCCGTGCGTCCCTACATTGAGAAGGATTTTGGCTGAATTCGCTCTTTTGCTACGCAAAAATAGTTCTACAGATTACACGGATATCATACGGATTCATATATCGAACTTACGTTAATTTATTATTGGTGTTCGGTAAAAAATAAAGCAAATATTCAAACTATTAATAAACAAATGGGGTATAAGATAATTTTATTAGAGGGGGCTTGCTTTTTTAGTTCGACGTTTTCAACGTCGTAAAGTGTGTAAAGTTTTCTTCTTCTGCAGCTAATTTTTACTATATCGCTTCGCTTCCCGCAAAAATCACCCGCAGTTACGCATAATTCGACGTTTTCAACGTCGTTTAATATTAATTTCTCTATAATTTTACTGTAAAATTATAGAGCCAACAAGCAAATTTACAACAAAAAAACAGCCTATTCCAAAAAGAATAGGCTGTTTCATTATTTAAATTTAACGTAAGAGCTAAATTATTCAGCAGCTGGAGTTTCAGTAGCAGGAGCTTCAGCAGTTGCTTTTTTGCTACGACGAGTACGAGTAGCTTTTTTAGTTGCTTTTTCTTTAAGCATGTTTTCGTTGTAGTCAACAAGCTCAATGATACACATTTCAGCAGCATCACCTTGACGGAAACCTGTACGAAGAATACGAGTGTAACCACCAGGACGGTTAGCAATTTTTTGTGCGATTTCGCGGAACAATTCAGTAACCGCTTCTTTGCTTTGCAACTCTTTGAACACAACACGACGAGAGTGAGTAGTGTCCAATTTAGCTTTAGTCAAAAGTGGCTCAATGTAACGTTTGAGAGCTTTTGCTTTAGCTGTAGTCGTAGAAATGCGTTTGTGCATGATAAGCGAAGTTGCCATATTTGACAACATAGCGTCACGGTGCGAAGCAGTACGACCCAAATGATTGAATTTTTTATTATGTCTCATCTTGATTATTCTTTATCTAATTTATATTTTGTCAAATCCATTCCGAAAGAAAGATTCAATGTAACCAATTTAGCATCCAACTCTGTGAGTGATTTTTTACCAAAGTTACGGAATTTAAGAAGTTCCGAACGTTGAATACTACACAATTGTCCGAGTGTTTCGATATCTGCAGCTTTCAAGCAGTTAAGAGCACGAACAGACAAATCGAGGTCAGCCAATTTAGTTTTGAACAACTGACGCATGTGAAGAACTTCTTCATTGAATTCATCATCACCTTTACCATCGTTGATTTCGAGAGCAATACGCTCATCGCTAAACAACATAAAGTGGTGAATCAAAATGCGAGCAGCCTCTTTCAAAGCCTCTTTTGGATGGATAGAACCATCAGTTGTAATCTCTAAAACTAAGTTCTCGTAGTCGGTCTTTTGTTCCACACGATAAGGTTGTGGATCATATTTCACGTTACGAATAGGAGTAAAGATAGCGTCAATTGGAATAATACCAATTTCAGGAGTAACCATTTT
Source organism: Paludibacteraceae bacterium (assembly GCA_017467185.1). Classification (GTDB taxonomy): domain Bacteria; phylum Bacteroidota; class Bacteroidia; order Bacteroidales; family Paludibacteraceae; genus Aphodosoma. The sequence continues at coordinate 22,577 of JAFTSS010000017.1, forward strand.
GTTCTCGTCAGCAGGAAGATAACCACGACCTTTGATAATAGTCAACTCCATGTTGAAAGAAGCAGAAGGGTCCATACGACAGATAACCAATTCAGGATTCAAAACTTCGAAGTTTGACATCACATCATTGAAGTCACCTGCGCGTAATTCCTCGCGACCGCTAACGTTGATAGTAAATACTTCGCCCTCAGCTTCCTCAACAAGGCGTTTAAGACGCACTTGTTTGAGGTTGAGGATGATATTTGTCACATCGTCGATAACTCCAGGGATAGTAGCGAACTCATGTTCAACACCATCGATTTTAATACATGAAATAGCGAAACCTTCGAGTGAAGAAAGAAGAATACGGCGCAAAGCATTACCTATTGTAATACCAAAACCTGGTTCCAACGGACGAAATTCGAATTTACCATAAAAATCGTTCGCTTCCAACATGATTACCTTATCTGGTTTTTGAAATGCTAATATTGCCATAATTCATTTATTATTTAGAGTACAACTCAACGATTAATTGTTCTTTGATATTTTCTGGAATATCTGCACGTTCTGGAGTGTGAAGATATGTACCAGCCATGTTAGCTTCGTTCCATTCCAACCAAGGATATTTGCTGTGGTTGAAACCATTCAAGCTTTCGTTAATAACGAGCATAGATTTATCGCGTTCACGAACTGCAACAACTTGACCTTGTTTCAAAGAGTAAGAAGGGATGTTTACAACTTTACCATCTACTGTAATGTGTTTGTGAGAAACAAGTTGACGAGCAGCAGCACGAGTAGGTGCCATACCCAAACGATAAACTACGTTATCAAGACGAGCTTCAAGAAGTTGGAGAAGAATTTCACCAGTAATACCTTTTTTAGATTGAGCTTTTTTAAACAAATTAGAGAATTGTTTTTCAAGCACACCATAAGTATATTTAGCTTTTTGTTTCTCTCTCAATTGAGTACCATACTCTGAAGTTTTACGTTTACGAGAGTTACCGTGTTGTCCAGGAGCATAGTTTCTTCTTGCTTGAGCTTTGTCAGGTCCAAAGATAGGCTCGCCAAATTTACGAGCAATTCTTGATTTAGGTCCAGTATATCTTGCCATTTTTTACTTAATTTTTTAAAGGTTTATACTCTACGACGTTTAGCAGGACGACAACCGTTGTGTGGAAGTGGAGTAACATCAACGATTTCAGTTACTTCAATACCTGCACCGTGTACTGTACGAATAGCAGATTCACGACCGTTACCTGGTCCTTTAACATAAGCTTTTACTTTGCGCAAACCAAGATCGTAAGCTACTTTAGCGCAATCTTGTGCTGCCATTTGAGCTGCGTATGGAGTGTTCTTTTTAGAACCACGGAAGCCCATTTTACCAGCTGATGACCAAGAGATAACTTGTCCCTCGCCATTAGCGATAGTTACAATGATATTATTAAATGAAGAGTGCACGTGCAATTGACCAACACCGTCAACTTTAACGACTCTTTTTTTGGTTGTTACTGTTTTCTTTGCCATTTTAACATTGGTTTTTTAAGCAGTTAATTACTTAGTTGCTTTTTTCTTGTTAGCAACAGTTTTCTTTTTACCTTTGCGAGTACGTGCGTTGTTTTTAGTACTTTGTCCACGAAGTGGAAGACCAATACGGTGACGTACACCACGGTAACAACCGATATCCATCAAACGTTTGATGTTCAATTGCACTTCTGAGCGGAGGTCACCCTCTACTTTGAAGTTAGCACCAATGATTTCACGAATTTTTGCAGCTTGGTCATCAGTCCAATCTTGAACTTTAGTATCGAAATCGACACCAGCTTCTGTCAAAATTTGACGAGCTCTACTGCGACCTATTCCGTAGATATAAGTCAATCCAACTTCCCCGCGTTTGTTTTGGGGTAAATCTACTCCGACGATTCTTATTGCCATAAACTAAAATTTAAATTAACCCTGACGAAGTTTGAATTTAGGGTTTTTTTTGTTAATAACATACAAACGACCTTTTCTGCGAACGATTTTGCAGTCATCAGTGCGTTTTTTAATTGAAGCTCTTACTTTCATAGTAAAGAAAAATTTTATTTAGTGTTTATTTATATCTAAACGATATACGACCTTTTGTAAGATCATAAGGTGACATTTCGACTTTCACTTTATCTCCAGGGAGAATACGAATGTAGTGCATGCGCATCTTACCTGAGATACTAGCGGTAATTTCATGTCCATTTTCAAGTTCTACACGGAACATTGCGTTAGACAACGCTTCCACAACTACTCCGTCTTGTTCAATAACGCCTTGTTTAGCCATAATTGATTATCGTTGATTTAATACTGATTCAATAATACTAAAGTCAGAAAGAATATCGGCTTTTCCTTTTGCAACTGCTACAGCATTTTCAAAATGAGCCGATGGTTTGCCATCACGAGTACGCGTTGTCCAACCATCACGTTCAACAATGATATCACGCTTGCCAAGATTAATCATTGGCTCGATGCAGAGAGTCATACCAGTTTTCAACATTGTACCTCTACCGCGACTACCATAATTAGGAACTTCTGGAGATTCATGCATCTTGCGTCCTACTCCATGTCCTACAAACTCGCGAACAACAGAAAAACCTTTGGCTTCACAATGATTTTGAATTGCATAACCGAGGTCTCCTAAACGACGACCTTCGACTGCTTGCTCAATACCTTTGAAAAGAGACTCCTTAGTTGTTTCCAAAAGTAACTTCACCTCATCAGAAATTTCACCAACGGCAAATGTATAAGCAGAATCGCCAACAAAGCCATTTTTGAAAGTACCACAATCGACCGAAATAATATCGCCATCTTTAAGTACAACCTTATCAGAAGGAATACCATGAACGACTTGGTCATTAACTGAAGTACAAAGTGAAGCAGGAAAACCACAATAACCCTTAAAGGCAGGAGTAGCTCCATTATCGCGAATAAACTCTTCAGCAAGTTTATCAAGTTGAGCGGTTGTAATACCTGGCTGAATTACCTTAGCTAATTCAGCCAGAGTTTTACATACCAACAAATTGCTTTCTCTAAGCAATTCTATTTCTTCTTCTGTCTTAAGAAATATCATCTTATTAGTAAGCAGCTATAGAACCAGAACGACCTTTGATACGACCTGAGTCCATAAGACCATCATAGTGGCGCATCAACAAATGACTTTCAATTTGTTGGAGAGTATCAAGAACCACACCTACAAGGATGAGAAGTGATGTACCTCCATAGAATTGAGCAAACTCGTTAGTAATACCGAAAATACTTGCAAAAGCAGGCATAATAGCAACTAAAGCCAAGAAGAAAGAACCAGGGAGAGTAATACGAGACATGATAGTATCGAGGTACTCAGCAGTTTTCTTACCAGGTTTAACGCCAGGGATAAAACCATTATTGAGTTTCATTTGCTCAGCCATTTGAGTTGGGTTAACAGTAATAGCTGTATAGAAATAAGTAAATACAATAATCAAGATAGCAAATACAAAGTTATACCAGAAGCCAGTATTATCCATGAAAGCAGTCATAAAGCCAGATACAGAATCAGCATTAAAACCAGCAAACATGATAGGCACCATCATAATTGCTTGAGCAAAGATGATAGGCATAACACCTGCAGCATTAACTTTCAAAGGAATATATTGACGAACACCGCCATATTGTTTGTTACCGACCATGCGTTTTGCATATTGTACAGGCACTTTACGAGTACCTTGTACGAGCAAAATAGAAAGAGCGATAACAACAAGAAGGATAACGATTTCAGCCAAGAACATTACAAGACCACCAGCAGCATCAGTAGTACGAGAGATAAACTCTTGCATGATAGCAGCAGGGAAGCGAGCAATGATACCAATCATAATAAGCATTGAAATACCGTTACCAATACCTCTGTCAGTCATACGTTCGCCGAGCCACATAACAAACATTGAGCCGGCACACAAGATCAAAGTAGAAGAGATAGAGAACCACAAACCTTCAGGCATCACAGAACCAGCGTGCAACATTTGCACTTTAAGGTTAACGAGATAAGAAGGACCTTGGAACAAAAGAATAGCTACAGTAAGATAACGAGTTATTCTATTGATTTTATTACGACCACTCTCACCTTCACGTTGCATTTTTTGGAAATAAGGAATTGCAATAGTAAGCAATTGAACAACGATAGAAGCCGAGATGTAAGGCATAATACCCAAAGCAAAGATAGAAGCATTAGAGAATGCACCACCCGAGAACATATCAAGGAGCGACATAAGACCGCTACTCGTTTGTTGTTGAAGAGCAGTCAATGCTTCTGGATTGATACCAGGAAGCACGATGAACGAACCGAAACGATAGATAAGGATGAACAAAAGAGTTACACCTAACTTGTTACGGAGTTCTTCGATTTTCCAGATATTTTTTATTGTCTCTATAAATTTCATTGTAATTACAATTTAACTACGCTACCACCAACAGCGAGGATAGCAGCCTCAGCTGATTTAGAGAAAGCGTGTGCTTCAACTTCGATTTTATTTTTAAGTTCGCCATTACCAAGAATTTTCACCAAATGTTTTCTTGTGATGAAACCAGCTTCCATCAAAGCATTGATGTCAATTTTAGTAAGATTTTTTTGTTCAGCGAGTTCTTGAAGAGTAGAAAGGTTGATAGCTTTGTACTCAACGCGGTTAGGGCTATTGAAACCAAATTTAGGCAAACGGCGTTGAAGAGGCATTTGACCACCTTCGAAACCGATTTTACGAGAGTAACCTGAACGAGATTTAGCACCCTTGTGACCACGAGTAGAAGTACCACCTTTACCAGAACCTTGACCGCGACCAATACGTTTGCTGTTGTGAGTTGAACCAACAGCAGGAGTGATATTAGTTAAATTCATAACGATTTTTTACTTTTAATTAGTCAATAACTTTAACCAAGTGTTTTACTTTTTCCACCATACCGCGAATAGAAGGAGTATCTTCGTGTTCTACTACGGCATTCATTTTGTGAAGTCCGAGTGCATCAAGAGTAAGTTTTTGCACTTTTGGACAATTGATTCTACTTTTAACTTGTTGAATTTTAATAGTTGCCATAATACATTAAGATTTATCCTTTAAACACTTTATCTAAGTTTACACCACGGTTTTGAGCTACAGTGTAAGCATCACGAAGTTCAGCGAGAGCAGCGAAAGTAGCTTTTACAAGGTTGTGAGGGTTAGACGAACCTTTAGATTTAGCAAGCACGTCAGTAACGCCAACACTTTCGAGAACGGCACGCATCGCACCACCGGCTTTAACACCAGTACCGTGAGAAGCTGGGTGAATAAATACCTCAGCACCACCGAAGCGAGCAACTTGTTCGTGAGGGATAGTACCTTTGTAAACAGGAACTTTGATAAGATTTTTCTTAGCAGCTTCAACGCCTTTAGCAATAGCGGCAGAAACCTCACCGGCTTTACCAAGACCCCAACCAACTAGGCCATTACCATTACCAACTACAACGATAGCAGCGAAACTGAAAGCACGACCACCTTTTGTAACTTTAGTTACACGGTTGATTGCAACTAAGCGATCAACGAGTTCAACATCATTTGTTGCTTTAACTTTATTATTTTCTGCCATAGTTCATTAAAATTTAAGACCAGCATTGCGAGCCGCATCTGCTAATTGTTTAACACGTCCGTGATACAAGAAACCGTTACGGTCAAATACAACAGTAGTAACACCAGCTTCTTGAGCTTTTTTAGCGATAAGTTCACCAACTTTGGCAGCTTGTTCGCATTTTGTCATTTTTTCTTTGATGCCAAGTGAATTTGCTGAAGCAAGAGTTTTGCCTGCAACGTCGTCGATAACTTGAGCATAGATTTGCGCGTTGCTGCGGAATACAGTCAAACGTGGTTTTTCGGCAGTACCCGATACTTTGTGACGGATATGCGCTTTTATCTTGAGTCTTCTTTCTAATTTTCCGATCATAATATTTCAGGAATTTACGTAAATTATTTACCAGCGGTTTTACCAGCTTTACGACGAACAACTTCGCCTTGGAATTTAACACCTTTACCTTTATAAGGTTCTGGTTTACGGAACGAACGAATCTTAGCACATACTTGACCGAGAAGTTGTTTGTCACAGCTTTCGAGCACGATAAGTGGGTTTTGGTTACGTTCAGAGATAGTTTGAACTTTGATCTCAGGAGCTAAACCAAGGTAGATAGCGTGAGTATAACCAAGTGACAATTCAAGTACTTGACCGTTGTTAGAAGCACGATAACCAACACCAACTAATTCGAGAGTTTTTTTGTAACCTTCAGAAACACCGATAACCATGTTATTGATGAGAGAACGATAAAGGCCGTGCATAGCGCGGTTTTCTTTTTCGTCGTTTGGACGAGTTACATTACAAACATTACCTTCGACTTCAACAGTGATGTTAGGGTTAATTTCTTGTTTAAGTTCGCCTTTAGGGCCTTTTACTGTTACTACACCATTATTAACAGAGATAGTAACGCCAGCAGGGATGTTTACTGGAAGTTTTCCGATTCTTGACATTTCTAATCCTCCTTAATAATTAATAGATGTAACATAAAACTTCACCACCGATTTTTTCTGCAACAGCTTCTTTGTCAGTCATAACACCTTTAGAAGTTGAGAGAATAGCGATACCGAGGCCATTCAAAACGCGAGGCATTTCTTTGTAGCCTGTGTATTTACGCAAACCTGGGGTAGAAACTCTGATAAGTTTCTTAATTGCGTTAACTTTGTTAACTGGGTCATACTTCAAGGCGATTTTGATAGAACCTTGAGGACCTTCTTCTACAAATTTGTAGTTCAAGATGTAACCTTTTTCAAAAAGAACTTTAGTGATTTCCTTTTTGAGATTAGATGCGGGAACCTCCACAACGCGGTGGTTTGCTTTAATAGCATTACGCAATCTGGTTAGATAATCTGCAATTGGATCTGTCATAAGATTTTTAATTAAATTGATCTCGCTATTCGAGACAATATTTAGTTAATAATGCAAAAATGATTTGCTTAGGATAAAGAGTTGATAAAGTCCCGCGCCACTTTTTGTGGCACGAGACGTTATATAGTAAGATTTACCAACTAGCTTTTTTCACGCCTGGGATAAGACCAGCAGCAGCCATTTCACGGAATTGGATACGAGAAATGCCGAACTGACGCATATAGCCTTTAGGACGACCGGTGATTTTGCAACGGTTGTGAAGGCGAACATAGCAAGCGTTTTTAGGTAAAGTTTGAAGACCTTCATAGTCACCAGCTTCGAGCATTTGTTTACGTTTCTCAGCGTATTTAGCGACCATTTTAGCGCGCTTTACCTCGCGGGCTTTCATTGATTCTTTTGCCATTTTATAATACTGTTAATTAGTTTTTCTTAAATGGTAAGCCAAATTCGCGAAGAAGAGCGTAACCTTCTTCATCGGTTTTAGCTGTTGTAACGAAAGTGATATTCATACCCAAGATTTTATTGATGCTATCAATGTTAATCTCTGGGAAAATGATTTGCTCAGTGATACCGAGAGTATAGTTACCACGGCCGTCAAGTTTGCTTTCAATACCTTTGAAGTCGCGGATACGTGGAAGAGCCACGCGAACGAGACGTTCAAGGAATTCGTACATTTTTCTGTCACGAAGAGTTACGCGAACGCCGATAGGCATTTTTTTACGTAATTTAAAGTTTGAGATATCTTTTTTAGAGACAGTTTGTACCGCTTTTTGACCAGTGATAGCAGTCATCTCAGCAACAGCTGTTTCGATAATTTTTTTATCAGCAACAGCGATACCCAAGCCTTGATTAAGCACGATCTTTTCGAGACGTGGCACTTGCATGATTGTAGTATAACCAAATTCTTTGGTTAAAGCAGGAACGATACGTTCTTGATAATCTTGTTTTAGGCTTTGTGTATTCATTACTTGATTTCCTCCCCTGATTTTTTAGCGAAGCGAACTAATTTACCTGCTTCATTTTTTCTGCGACCGATACGAGTTGCTTTACCAGATTTAGGGTCAACAACGTTAAGGTTAGAGATATGAATAGCAGCTTCTTGTTTCACAATACCACCTTGTGGATTTTTAGCGTTAGGCTTGGTGCTCTTAGAGACCATATTGATACCTTCAACGATAGCGCGATTTTTATCGACAATGACTTCGAGTACGCGACCAGTTTTGCCTTTGTCTTCACCTGCGTTAACGAAAACGATATCGCCTTTTTTTATGTGTAATTTACTCATTGCTTAACTGATTTGAAAGTTATTAAAGCACCTCAGGTGCAAGTGAAATAATTTTCATGTTAGTAGCTCTTAATTCGCGAGCTACAGGACCAAAGATACGGCTACCGCGAATTTCGCCGGCATTGTTAAGCAATACACAAGCGTTATCATCAAAACGGATGTAAGAGCCATCAGTACGACGAATCTCTTTTTTAGTACGAACTACAACCGCTTTAGATACAGCACCTTTTTTCACATCACCAGAAGGGATTGCACTTTTCACTGCAACAACGATGATATCGCCAACGGTAGCATAACGCTTGCCAGTACCGCCAAGAACGCGGATACAGAGCACTTCTTTTGCGCCAGAGTTATCGGCTACTTTAAGTCTTGATTCTTGTTGTATCATAATTACTTAGCTCTTTCGATGATTTCTACTAATCTCCATCTTTTTGTTTTACTCAAAGGACGAGTTTCCATAATACGTACTGTATCGCCGATATTACATTCATTCTTCTCGTCATGAGCATGGAATTTCTTCGTTTTGTTAACGAATTTACCATAGATAGGGTGTTTTTCTTTCCATTTCACAGCAACAGTAATGGATTTATCCATTTTATTGCTGAAAACAACACCAATACGTTCTTTTCTTAAATTTCTTTCCATATGGATAATCTATTATTGTTGGTTAAGTTCACGTTGACGTAATTCTGTAGCCAATCTTGCGATTGTGCGACGAGTTTCTCTAATAAGAGCAGGATTGTCAAGTGGAGAAATAGCGTGATTGAGAGTCATTTTAGTGAGGTTCTCTTTTTCAGCTACCAAGCGGTCTTGAATCTCCGCAGTTGTAAGTTCTTTAATTTCTCTTGTTTTCATATCCTATCTCCTTATTATACGTTTTGAGTTGCATCATAGTCGCGACGAACGACGAACTTAGTAGTCACAGGTAGTTTTTGAGCTGCGAGACGCAAAGCTTCTTTAGCAATATCGAAAGATACACCTTCTACCTCAATAATCATTCTTCCGGGAGTCACAGGAGCCACGAAACCTTCTGGAGAACCTTTACCTTTACCCATACGCACTTCGGCTGGTTTTTTAGTAATAGGTTTATCTGGGAAGATGCGGATCCAAATTTGACCTTGACGTTGCATATAACGAGTTACAGCGATACGGGCAGCTTCAATTTGACGACCAGTGATCCATTTTGACTGTAACGATTTGATACCGAAAGAACCGAATGCCAGCTGATTACCTCTTTGAGCGTTACCTTTCATACGCCCTTTTTGCTGTCTTCTGAATTTTGTCTTTTTAGGTTGTAACATAATTTGTAAAATTCAAATTCGTTTCTATTATTTCTTTTTATTTCTGAAGTTCTTACGACCTTTGTCGTTTCCACCACGGTTATTTTCTTTAGCGTTGATAAATTGTGGAGCGAGATCACGTTTACCATACACTTCACCGCGACAGATCCAAACTTTAATACCGATAAGACCTACTTTAGTGAGAGCTTCTGCGTGGCAGTAGTCGATATCAGCACGGAAAGTATGAAGAGGAGTACGACCTTCTTTATACATTTCAGAGCGAGCCATTTCAGCACCGTTCAAACGGCCAGAAACTTGAACTTTGATACCTTCAGCACCCATGCGCATAGTAGAAGCGATAGCCATCTTAACAGCACGGCGGTAAGCAATTTTGCCTTCGACTTGGCGAGCGATGTTGTTAGCTACGATAACAGCATCTAGGTCAGGGCGTTTTACTTCGAAGATGTTGATTTGTACATCTTTGTCAGTAATTTTCTTCAATTCTTCTTTCAACTTGTCAACTTCTTGTCCACCTTTACCGATAATTAAACCAGGGCGAGCAGTGCAGACAGTGATAGTAACAAGTTTAAGTGTACGTTCAATAATGATTCTAGAAAGACTGGCTTTTGCAAGACGGGCGTTAAGATATTTACGAATCTTGCTATCTTCGAGAAGTGTATCACCGTAGTTATCACCACCGTACCAGTTAGAATCCCAACCGCGAATGATACCGAGGCGGTTGCTAATTGGATTAGTTTTTTGTCCCATCTTGATTAGTCTTGATTTTCGTTATTATTTTTAGTATCAACAAACAACGTCACGTGGTTAGAACGTTTGCGAATACGATATCCGCGACCTTGAGGAGCGGTACGCAATCTTTTGAGCATACGAGCAGAGTCAACATAAACAGTGCTCACATATAAATTGCTATTTTCTGCTTTTTCACCAGTTTTTTGTTCCCAGTTTGCAATAGCAGAGCGAAGCAATTTTTCCATTTTATTAGAAGCCTCTTTAGTAGAGAATTTAAGTACGCTAAGAGCTTTGTTTACTTCCATACCGCGAATCATATCAGCTACGAGACGCATTTTACGAGGAGAAGTAGGAACGTTATTTAATTTAGCGAAATAAAGAGATTTGAGGGCTTCCTTTCTATTTTCGGCAGATAATCTTTTTCTTGCACCCATTTTTATTTCTGTTTTTTTATTTTACAAAATTTACTTTAACGGGTAATAATTATTTTTTCTTACCACCGTGACCACGGAAAGTACGAGTAGGAGAGAATTCACCAAGTTTGTGACCTACCATGTTTTCTGTGATATACACAGGGATGAATTTATTACCGTTATGAACTGCAATTGTATGACCTACGAAATCAGGAGAAATCATAGAAGCGCGAGCCCATGTTTTCACAACGACTTTTTTGCCGCTTTCATTCATGTCGAGCACTTTTTTCTCAAGTTTCAAGTTAATGTATGGTCCTTTTTTTAATGAACGACTCATATTAATTTACTGTTCTTTTAGGGATTATTTTTTCTTTCTTTCAATTATGTATTGGCTTGTTTGTTTTTTAGGGTGACGTGTTTTCTTACCTTTAGCCAACAAACCTTTACGAGAACGTGGGTGACCACCTGATTGACGACCTTCACCACCACCCATTGGGTGGTCTACTGGGTTCATAGCAACGCCACGAACGCGAGGGCGACGGCCCATCCAACGAGTACGACCAGCTTTACCTGATTTTTCGAGAGCGTGGTCTCCATTACCTACAGTACCCACAGTAGCACGGCAAGTGCCGAGGATTTTGCGAGTTTCGCCTGAAGGCAATTTCACGATTACATACTTATCTTCACGAGAAGTGATTTGAGCGAAAGTACCTGCAGAACGAACAAGAGCAGCTCCTTGACCTGGACGAAGTTCGATATTGTGAACGATTGTACCAAGTGGAATGTTTTGAAGTGGGAGTGAGTTACCAACTTCAGGAGCAGCGTTTTCGCCTGAAAGAACAACTTGACCAACTTGCAATCCATTAGGTGCAAGAATGTAGCTTTTTTCACCATCAGCATAGAATAGAAGAGCGATGCGAGCAGAGCGGTTTGGATCGTACTCGATAGTCTTCACTGTAGCTGGGATAGCGTCTTTGCTACGTTTGAAATCAATTACTCTGTATTTTCTCTTGTGACCGCCACCAATGTAGCGCATTGTCATTTTACCGGTGTTATTACGACCACCTGTTTTAGAGAAACCTCCAACAAGAGATTTTTCTGGAGTACTCGCAGTAATTGAGTCGAATGCTCCAATAATCTTATGTCTTTGACCCGGTGTAGTTGGGTTCAATTTACGTACAGCCATTTCTATTTATTAAATGTTGCTATAAAAATCAATTGTATCTCCTTCTTTCAATGTTACGATAGCTTTTTTGTAAGTAGCAGTCATACCATTGATAATGCCAGCTTTAGTATAGCGGCTTTTTTTCTTACCATGGTAGTTTGAAGTATTAACGCTGATAACAGTTACGTTATACATTTCTTCTACCGCTTTTTTGATTTCAATTTTGTTAGCAGAGTGAGCAACTTGGAAGCCAACACGATTGAATTTTTCGCTGATTTGCGTCATCTTTTCAGTGACGATTGGTTTAATAATAATTCCCATAGTTTTACTCCTTATGCATTAAAATGTTGATCAATTCCGGCAAGAGTTGCTTCAGTCAATACTACAGCGTTACAGTTAAGAATTGTGTAAGTATTTAACTCTGAAACAGTTATTACATTAGTCTTTTGTAAATTTCGAGCTGACAAATATACGAATTTATTTGCTTCTGGCAAAATAACTAACGATTTTTTGTCGTTAATCTTCAAATTATTTGTCATTTGAACGAACTCTTTAGTTTTTGGTGCATCAAACTGTATATTATCCACAATAACAATCTCACCTTGAGCTGCTTTATAAGCGAGAGCAGATTTACGAGCGAGTTGTTTCAATTTTTTGTTAAGTTTGAATCCGTAGTTACGTGGTTTAGGACCAAAAACGCGAGCACCACCAACGAGTACAGGTGAATTGATATCACCACGACGAGCACCGCCACCACCTTTTTGACGACCGAGTTTTTTAGTAGAACCAGAAATCTCAGAACGTTCTTTTGATTTGTGAGTACCTTGACGTTGATTAGCCAAATATTGTTTAACATCCAAATAAATAGCGTGATCATTTGGCTCAATACCGAAAATAGAATCGTTTAATGTAACTTTTCTTCCGGTGTCTTCTCCTTTGATATTATATACACTAAGTTCCATTATTTCTCAATTAATACGATTGAACCTTTAGCGCCTGGAACTGAACCTTTCACGAGGAGGAGGTTGTGTTCTGGCATAACTTTAATCACTTGAAGGTTTTGCATAGTAACGCGATCGCCACCTGTACGACCAGCCATGCGCATACCTTTGAATACTCTTGAAGGGTAAGAAGATGCACCAAGAGAACCTGGGGCACGAAGACGGTTATGTTGACCGTGAGTAGTTTGACCTACACCACCGAAACCGTGACGTTTAACAACGCCTTGGAAACCTTTACCTTTAGAAGTACCAATTACATTAACGAAATCTTCTTCAGTGAAGAGATCTACTGTAATTGCATCGCCCAATTTGAATTCACCTTCGAATCCTGAGAATTCTACGAGGTTACGTTTAGGAGTAGTGCCCGATGCAGCAAAATGTCCCATTTCTGCCTTGTTAGTGTGTTTCTCTGTTTTGTCTTCGAAACCGAGTTGAAGAGCAGCATAGCCGTCTTTTTCTACAGTTTTGATTTGAGTAACCACGCAAGGACCTACTTCGATTACAGTACATGGCAAGTTACGGCCATCTGCAACGAATACGGAAGTCATTCCGATTTTTTTTCCAATTAATCCTGGCATTTTTTGTTAGAATTAAAAATTGTTGATAAATAAGGACCTATAGGCTCAAAATTGGCTCTGGGTAAAGCGTAATGAGCTTGGACCCGAAAATTTTAAAAAATTTAATTTGGGGATACATCCCCGATATTTTGTGAAAAGCTAATGCTTAATGATTATCAAACTTTGATTTCAACCTCAACACCTGAAGGCAATTCAAGTTTCATTAGAGCGTCAACAGTTTTTGTAGTTGAGCTATAGATGTCGATAAGACGTTTGTAAGATGAAAGTTCGAATTGTTCACGTGATTTTTTGTTAACGAAAGTAGAACGGTTAACAGTGAAAATACGTTTGTGAGTTGGCAATGGAATTGGACCAGAAACAACAGCACCTGTAGCTTTTACTGTACGAACGATTTTTTCTGCTGATTTGTCAACGAGATTGTGATCGTACGATTTAAGTTTGATACGAATTTTTTGACTCATGTCTTTTTGGTTAAAAATTTAAATTATTAATAAAGAATATAAAGAGTAGTGGGTTAAGAGTCATTCGCTAACCCACTACAATATTTTATTATTAGAGAAGGTCTACTCTACCTTGAGCTTCAGCAACAACTGTTTTAGCGATTGATGAAGAAACCTCAGCGTAGTGAGAGAATTCCATAGATGAAGTAGCACGACCTGAAGTGATAGTACGAAGAGCAGTAACGTAGCCGAAGAGTTCAGAAAGTGGCACTTTAGCTTTAACGATACGAGCACCTGTACGGCTTGACTCCATACCTTCTACTTGACCACGGCGTTTGTTCAAGTCACCAATAACGTCACCCATAGATTCTTCTGGAGTAACAACTTCAAGTTTCATGATAGGTTCCATAAGAACTGGACGTGCTTTAGCGCAAGCATTTTTGAATGCGAATTGAGCACAAAGTTCGAATGACAATTGGTCAGAGTCAACTGGGTGGAATGAACCGTCAACGAGGACTACTTTAAGTGTATCGAGTGGGAAACCAGCAAGAACACCATTTTTCATTGCCATTTGGAAACCTTTTTGTACTGATGGAATATATTCTTTTGGAACGTTACCACCTTTAACTTCGTCGATGAATTGAAGTGAACCTTCGAAACCTTCGTCAACTGGACCAACTTTAACGATGATATCAGCGAATTTACCACGACCACCAGATTGTTTTTTGTAAACTTCGCGAAGGTCAACTGTTTCAGTGATAGCCTCTTTGTAAGATACTTGAGGACGACCTTGGTTACATTCTACTTTGAATTCACGTTTGAGACGGTCGATAATGATTTCGAGGTGAAGCTCACCCATACCTGAGATAACTGTTTGACCAGTTTGCTCGTCAGTTTTAACTGTAAATGTAGGGTCTTCTTCTGCGAGTTTACCGAGACCAATACCGAGTTTATCGAGGTCAGCTTGAGATTTAGGCTCAACTGCGATACCGATTACTGGATCTGGGAAGTCGATAGATTCGAGTACGATTTGGTTTTGTTCGTCGCAAAGAGTATCACCAGTACGAATATCTTTGAAACCAACACCTGCTCCGATATCACCAGCTGCAACTTCTTCAACAGGGTTTTGTTTGTTAGAGTGCATTTGGAAGAGACGAGAGATACGTTCTTTTTTGCCAGAGCGAGCGTTGAATACGTAAGAACCAGCTTCGATTTTACCTGAATATACTCTGAAATAGCAAAGACGACCTACATATGGGTCAGTAGCAATTTTGAACGCAAGAGCAGTCAAAGGTTCGCTATCTTCTGGTTTACGAGTAAGTTCTTTTTCAGGATCACGAGGGTCATTACCTTTGATAACTGGGTTATCAAGTGGAGATGGGAGGTATTGACAAACTGCATCAAGGAGTGGTTGCACACCTTTGTTTTTGAAAGAAGAACCACAAATAATTGGGTTGATTTCCATTGCAAGAGTAGCTTTACGTACAGCTGCACGGATTTCATCTTCTGTAATAGTTGCAGGATCGTCGAAGTATTTTTCCATCAAAGCATCGTCGAAAGAAGCGATAGTTTCGAGCATTTTATCTCTCCATTCTTCTGCTTCAGCAACGAGGTCTGCAGGGATATCTTCAACTGAGTAGTCAGCACCCATTGATTCATCATGCCAATAGATAGCTTTCATACGGATAAGGTCAACAATACCTCTGAAAGTTTCTTCAGCACCGATTGGAATTTGAATTGGGCAAGGGTTTGCACCAAGAACTTCTTTGATTTGAGTTACAACATCGAAGAAGTTAGCACCTGAACGGTCCATTTTGTTAACGTAACCGATACGAGGTACATTATATTTATCAGCTTGACGCCAAACTGTTTCTGATTGAGGCTCAACACCTCCAACAGCACAGAAAGTAGCCACAGCACCGTCGAGGATACGAAGTGAACGTTCTACCTCAACAGTAAAGTCAACGTGACCCGGAGTGTCAATCAAGTTGATACGATATTGTTTGTTACCATAGTTCCAGCGAGTAGTAGTAGCTGCTGAAGTAATAGTAATACCACGTTCTTGTTCTTGAGCCATCCAGTCCATAGTAGCAGAACCATCGTGAGTTTCACCGATTTTGTGAGTCAAACCAGTATAGAAAAGGATACGCTCTGAAGTTGTGGTTTTACCGGCATCGATGTGAGCCATGATACCGATATTACGAGTAAGTGATAAATCGTGTTTTGCCATTTTCTTACAGAATTACGGATTAGAAACGGAAGTGTGCAAAAGCACGGTTAGCTTCAGCCATACGGTGAATTTCTTCTTTACGTTTGAAAGCACCACCTTGGTTGTTGAAACCGTCAACGATTTCAGCAGCAAGTTTATCAGCCATTGAGCGACCTGCACGTTTGCGAGCGTAAAGAATAAGGTTTTTCATAGAGATTGATTCTTTACGATCAGGACGGATTTCTGTAGGAACTTGGAAAGTAGCACCACCGATACGACGAGATTTAACCTCAACTTGTGGTGTAACATTTTCGAGAGATTTTTTCCAAATTTCGAGAGCAGATTTCTCTTCGTTTGGAAGTTTAGTTTTTACGATTTCGAGAGCACCGTAAAATATGTCGAAAGCAATAGATTTTTTGCCATCATACATGAGGTGATTTACAAATTTAGTCACCTTAACTTCGTTAAAAACTGGGTCTGGAAGAACCACGCGTTTTTTAGGAGTTGCTTTTCTCATTGTTAATTAAAAACTTTTTGTTTTTGTCTTTGGTTGTTTTAATTTGTCTTCAAACTCGTCGCTACGAGTTTTACTCAACCTTCATCTATACCAAATATCAAAAACCTTGTTAATTAAATCGTTAGTTAAAAGACTTACGCGAGTCTTTTTAGAAAAAGAAAGTTTAAAAAAGAGGGTGTGTCAATTATTTTTTCTTAGCTGGAGCTGCTTGACCTGGTTTAGGACGTTTAGCACCATATTTAGAACGACGTTGTGTACGACCTGCTACACCTGCAGTATCCAATGTACCGCGAACGATGTGATAACGTACACCTGGAAGGTCTTTCACACGACCACCACGAACAAGCACGATTGAGTGCTCTTGCAAGTTGTGACCTTCGCCTGGGATGTAGGCATTGACCTCTTTTGTGTTAGTTAAACGAACACGTGCTACTTTACGCATAGCCGAGTTAGGCTTTTTAGGCGTAGTTGTATAAACACGCACGCAAACACCACGGCGTTGTGGACATGAATCCAACGCTGGTGATTTACTTTTGTCTTCGAGACTTACCCTTCCTTTTCTAACTAATTGTTGAATTGTAGGCATTTCTTTTTGATTTTTAATATTTAAACTTTATCTTCTTTGTATAA
The DNA here is from genome assembly GCA_017467185.1 of Paludibacteraceae bacterium. GTDB lineage: Bacteria > Bacteroidota > Bacteroidia > Bacteroidales > Paludibacteraceae > Aphodosoma. The sequence goes on from JAFTSS010000017.1 coordinate 39,778, forward strand.
ATTGCTTTCACTCAGCATAACCAAAACGAGTTTGTCTCCGCTTCGTTCAAACGCAATTTTCCCATTTTTGGGCATGCAAAGTTACGACTTTTTTTTGGAACAGCAATGATTTACAGCACTTTTTTCAAAAAAAATTTACACTCCCCCTATTTTATTGGCATTTCAAGAACATGTTGTACAACATATTTTTATCTAAACCACCCATTTCATCCCCCAGAACACCATCTAAACCCTATCTTTTCAGCCCATTATCGGCAAGTTTTGTCGCAAAATCACTGTTTTATTCTGAAAAAATTCATTTTCGCCACATAAATATCTTGCACAGTCAAACATGTATCCAACAAATACCCTCTTACTCTACCCCATTCTTGTAAACCCTTATAATAAAACATTTTTAAGTCGCTTGTTATTATAAAAGGTACAATTCCATTCGCCAAACACTCTTTAAACATTATCAATCTCCCCACACGACCATTACCATCTTGAAATGGATGTATCCGCTCAATCTTATAATGAAAATCCAAAATATCTTCCAAACTCTTTTTCTGTCCATTATTATATTCTCGCAACAACATCTTCATCTCTCGACTAACATTTTCAGGCTCACAAGTCTCTACACCTCCAACTTCATTAGGTAATGCTTTATAGTCACCCACCTTAAACCACTCTCTATTACTATCCGAAGTACCGCCTTTCAATAAGGAATGCAAATGCTTAATATACCTTTCAGTCAATCTTTCACTCACCGTATCAAGTATATAGTCAACACAACGAAAATGATTTACAGTTTCAATGATATCATCCACATTCACACCCTCTTGCGTAACACCTATCGTATTAGTTTCAAAAATATATCGCGTTTGATCTTGTGTCAATCTACTACCCTCTATATGATTCGAATTATAAGTCAACTCAATTTGCGTATAATGATATATTCCACCCTTCAAACCACTTTGCTTTTCTTCTTGCAACGCTACAAGCAAAGGCATCTGTTTTTGCTTTATCCGCTTCTTTTCAGGCAACAGAGCATCACTCGGAATACTCCAAGTTTTACCCGTAAGAAACGCACCCTCTATCTTCCCCGAGGCACAATAATTACGCACAGTGCGTTCCGCCACACCATGTCGTTCTGCAAATTCACGAACAGAAATATACTCCATAAATCTATCTATCGGCAAGTTTTCATTAAAAAATCACTGCAAAGATAGCATTTTTTGCCGATATCGGCAAGTTTTTTAGCACAAAAACCTACAATACAATATTTATTCTCCAATATTTAACTCATTATATAGTGCCATTCCTTTCATAGTCAACTGATACTTCTGACGCGGATGACGAGGCTTATCTGGATATAGCAAGCAAACATATCCTTCTGCTATAGCAGGATTAAGATGATATTCCAAAAAATTAGGTCTGTGCCTCAAACCTAACAATGACATCATTTGAGTTATAGAAACAGTTTCAACACCTATTATTTTCACCAAGTCAACAATCAACCCATTACTTGTATGCAACTTGTCGGGTGCTTGTTCGGGTACTTGTTCGGGTACTTGTTCGGGTGTTGCCAAATTTGGTTGTACTTTCCACTCTTCTGTTGGATGAATATGTAAATAACGATTCCTCAAATCCCACTTCTCGCCCAACAACAAATTAGCAAAAAAACGATTCAAATATTCAGGTTCATAATTAATTCCTTTTTCCAAATTACGATAATTAGCACGAACCAACGCATTACGAAAATACCACGAATTCAATTCAAACAACTCATTATTCACTCGAAAGCCCTGAGAACGAAGATATTTTATAGTAAAAATAGCTATTGTCCGTGTATTCCCTTCCGCAAAAGGATGAATTTGCCACAAGCCAGAAATAAAATTCGCAAGATGTTCCACCATTTGTTTTTTAGTCAATACCGTATAATCAAATTGACGTTCCTGCGCCAAATCATATTCAATAGCCATGCGCAAATCCTGCCATCTACCATAAAGCACCGAATCTCCTTCAAGCACCCACTCTTTTTTCGATATATCATAATCTCTAAAACGACCCGCATGCTTAAACACACCATCAAAAATAGCACGATGAATACCCACCAAACCAGCCACACTACAAGTAAACGCATTTGTTTGGAGCAATTTAGCAATATTACTCGACACTTTATCAGCCTCCTCTCTATCTGCATCATCCTCATCATGTGCCGTTTTTGTAATATAATATTGTTTCACAAGTTCACGCACCTCATCAATCGAAATCTCCCCATCAATATTCCGTCGTGCCGCTTCTTGCAAATACTCCGACGTTTTCAATCCATCTACAGCCTGCAAACCAATCGCCACACGCCAAGCCTCCGCACGTTCACGCTTTTGCGGTTCTCCCTGCCTAATATATTCATCAAAATTCAAATAACCATTATTCATAATTATATTACTCTAAAATATAACTTATCTCAATTTCAAAAGTATGCTCATTAAAATGCAGCATAAAACGACTAATTTTTATACTTATTCAAACTAGCCCTAATAAAAGACTAAATCTATTTCAAACAAGACAATACTATACCTTAGTTAATATAACAAAACGACTGTGGAGCTTGACGAATATTATAATCTAACAAAGATTTTGTTTCCTCATATTTTACCAAATTACCAATTTGTATAGCATTAGCTTTCTTTTTATTTTGAAAATACGAATTATAGAAAGCTTCCGTTATACCAGAATGCTTTTTTGTTTGCTTCCATATTACATTAACATCATCCGACAAAATATTGTCAATTTCAAATTCACCAACTACACGCTTTACTGGAGCTGATGCATAAATTACAACTATTTTCACATCTCTTCTCTTAAACAAAGATTTACGAAATTCATACTTCTTTGTTCCTGCAAATATCTTTTCTACAAATTCTGGTTTAATCGATAATAAAACTTTCATCACTTCTAGTTTCTTTTAAAATAACATCAAATTGTTCTTTATTTATAAGTTTAAACCCACGAGGGGCATCATTCACTCCCAACAACACACGCAAATCTATTAATTCCTTCATATTTATCCTATGAGGAAAAGAATAAACATATAAAAAATTCACTACAAATGGTCTTATTGGCGAATATCTCCACATATCACGCAAATCTTGTTCTGGATATACACTCTTTTTCCGACAATAAGAAATAAAATCATTTTCATTTTGAAAATCAGTTTTCACCTCTTGAACTATACCTATTGTAGTAACAACACTTTTAAAATAACCTCCCGTTCGATAAAATACCAATATATCGCCTAAATGTGGATATGGTCTCATCGCTCTTGAAACATATACCTTGTCTATGCAATTACGATGTGGAAAATCTTCAATAAATTCTTCGGGTGATTCCGTATTCAAAATAGAATCAGGCAACAATTCTGTGTGATATTCAGGATAAATTGGAACTATATATACACTTCTCTCCTTCGAAATATATGGGAAACAAACTTTTAAATTATTTATATCAAATTTTGGAGAAAAATCTCTAACATAAACCAATTCTTCCCCCTTCTTCCCCCATAAAACAAACCCCCATTGTTCCAACAACTCCATAAGTCTTCGTTGCTCTGCACGCTTATCATAAATTGTTACATATATTTCTTGCACATGATTTTTCAAAGCATTATCAAAAATTATTTTAACAAATCTCTCTCCAAGCCTAAAACCATTACTAATAACCTTAAAAGTCCCCACTTTCAGACGACGTTTTGGTTGGAATTGAGGAATTATATTTGAATAATTTTCAGTTTCATCTTCTACCTTAAGATATAAAAATGATAAAAGCATACCATTATTAGAATCAATAGTAATATATGCCTCTTCATCATATTTTTTTACAAACCACCTATCAAACCCAACATAATCCTCTTTTAAAGTATCAAAAAAAGTATCATTTAAATTTATTTTCCCAAATTTTAACCTCTGAACATTCAAAACTTTATAATTAACAAGTTCAGGATGTTCAGCAAAAGTTTTTTCCAAAAAATAATCAATAGAAAAAACCTTATCTTGAATTCCAAGATTTAATGCCTTTCGATGAATTTTTTTATCTTCTGTAATCAAAATATCAACTCGCCCAACGAAAACCTCATTCAATAAAATAGAATCCACTTTATCATTATTAGTTGTATCAAACTGCTCTGAAATAACTCTAACCTCCTCTTGAAATGGAGATGGTATTTCTAAAACTTCATAACTTTCAAGTTTAACCAAGAATAAATTAACTATTTCTTTATTAGGATTCTTTTTTACTTCCTCTATAGTTGCAGAATGAATACACTTTGTATATTTTCCCCTGTCTAACCACCGATAAAGGATTCCTATATCTTGAGAAACAATTCTATTAGCTTCTCTATGAATAATTATATTTGTATCTAACAATGCTCTTTTCATATCACTTTATATGTAGATAAATCTGTACCTATAACATTTGCTACAGATGGAATAAATGCTTTTTCAATAGCGAATCCAACCAAATTCGCAACCTTCAAATCCCTATTCCGCACATTCACCTCGCGGATATAATCACCTAATCGTTTATATTCGTTCATCTATCAATCCTCCTGTTCATACTTTAATTCTGAAATATCGTTATTACGAAACAAACTGCTTCGTTTTTATTTCGTTTCAATATTTAATCTATCCAAATGCCAATTAATCACATTATTCTCAATATATTCTGCAATACGATTTAATTCATCTTGGTCTCGCACAATTCTATCATAAAAACGTGATTGCCATTTAAACGACATTGCATTTTTATTAGCATAGCAAGTAATCGCTCGCTTCAATCCTCCCACAACAACCGATAACCGCCCTTTTGCATCAGATACCTTTTGCATCCGTTCATCCACAACCTCTGATTTCCAACGATTACTTCTCACATCTGTAGAGACGGTGTGCACACCGTCTCTACATGGTTGGGTTAGTGCGTTGTTTTTGGGTGGTGTGTCATTGAAAATAACAACTGCATGAATATGATTGGGCATAACAACAAATAATGGAATTTCGGCATACGAATAATGCAGCTGCACATTCTGAAATTGCTCTACAGCATATTGCCCCAAATTCGAAAAACGCATCTGTGAATCAATAATTTGTCCGAAATAACATCTACAATCTGCCGTACAAATAGTTACAAAATAAATTCCATAATCATAGTCATGCCAATCGGCACGAGCAGATGAGATTCGATATTTATTCTGAAATCTATCCATTATAACGAATACCCCAATTTTTCAAACAATTCTTTCAACTCATGTTTACTCTCTTCTTGTTTCAATAATACCGACAATTCACCTTGCAACTCACGCATTCGAACATCAAAATCTATTTGCTCATCTCGGTTCTTAAACTCGATATATTTGCTTGGCACAAGACTCCAACCTTTACGCTCTATCTCATCAAGTGTTGCCAATTATGGAAATTACGTGCTATATCAGTGATTTGTTCTGACGAGAATTGAATATACTTCTCTTCGAATGGTTCACCCCATTGACGAAGATCGATAAACAACACTTCATCTTCACGATTACGATATTTCACTAACTGCCCATCCTGCTCTACTGTTCGTGCTTTCTTGTTTTTATTAAGAATCCACAATGTTACACTTATGTCGGTAGAATAAAACATATTTTGAGGAAGTATCACAATAGCCTCCACAAAATGATTTTTTAACAACTGACGACGGAAGTTCAACTCTATGCCATCGCCACTCAATGCTCCATTTGCCAACAAGAAACCAGCAACACCATTGGCTGAAAGTTTGCTCACAATATTCAATATTCACCCATAATTAGCATTACTTATCGGCGGAGTGTTGTAACCATACCATCGTGGGTCAGACTTCAATTCGTTGTCTGCTCGCCAAGCTTTTTAATTAAATGGCGGATTTGCCATAACATTTTATTTTTTTGCAAATGTACGATTTTTTTTTATTAAATGCAAATTTAATAGGGCTTTGTTTTTTTAGGGGTCCTAGATTTTCTAGATTACCTTGACTTTCTATTTATACTAGATAATCTAGAAGTTTTAGTTTTTTATTATTACTGTCCGCTAAAAATATAACCTCGTAGAGGTGATATATCATAGGCAAGGGGGTTAACCCCTGATGCAAGATATTATGTGTAAAATAAGCTCCGTAGGTGCGACAGAAACAACAATTTTAATTCGCTAATATACAATCACATATACCCTGTCACCCCTTTGGGGTTTATGATGTGATAAAATACTCTATCAGGGGTTTGACTACGTCCAAATTGCATACGCTCGGCAGAACTTAAGCAAACTTAGTTCTGCTCTCGCTTACTCGCAATTTTCTCACCCCTGCCTGTATTCTGCCGTCCCTACGGGACTTTTTATAAAACACACAATACAAATTACAAGCCCTATTTCTTAAAATTATCTCATACTCCCCTTGTTTATTAGAGTTTTGAATAGTTGCTTTATTTTTTATCGGACACCAATAATATTTAATAACTCACTCTATTTCATAATCAGTTCGGCACAACGAGCATCTGCTCCTGCTGGACCAAGCGTGCGAATTATTTCATCATAAAAATGGAGAATTTGTTGACGGCGGTCGCCATCAGAGAGAATTGGGCGAAGTTCGGCATCAGTACGCTCTAACGTATAATTATGCGCAAGCAATTCGGTTACTACCTCACGTTGAGCTATTATATTGACCAACGACACCCATGGCGTTTTTATAAGAAGAGGTTTGAGCAACATTGTCAATCGCCCGCCAAACACTTTGTAAACAACTACTTGTGGCACACGGAACAGTGCGGTTTCGAGCGTAGCAGTCCCAGAATTCACTACTGCCGCATGGGCAATACGAAGAAGAGAGTAAGTGAAAGTTGAAAATTGAAAGTTGAAAGTTGAAAGTTTAGGAAAATTCTCAGCTATAATTTCTCGATAAAATTCGGGATTTATACCTGGTGCTGCAGCGATGACGAATTGATAGTCAGGATAAAGCCCTGCCAATTGCAACATAATAGGCAAACACGACCGTATTTCTTGTCGGCGACTGCCTGCTAAAAGTGCTACTATAGGACGTGAGTCGAGATTGTGCTCGGCACGAAATTTAGCGTCATCAAAAGGTTGCGCCATAAATGCCGACACTGAATCGACCGATGGATTGCCTACATACTCCACTTGATAGCCACGTGAGCCAAACCATTCTGTTTCAAAGGGAAAAATCGTAAACATACGATCGACATATCGCTTAATACTCTTAAGGCGATACTCTTTCCATGCCCAAAGTTTTGGCGCAATATAATAATCAACCTCGGCAGAAGGTAGATTGCGTTTAACAAACTTTGCAAATCGAAGATTAAATCCTGGATAGTCAATCAGCACAACCTTATCCGGCTTAAAATCAAGCAACTCATGTTCTGCAAGTCTTTGAAGACGAAATATTTTATCAATATTGAGTAGCACATTAACGAAACCCATAAATGCCATGTTGCGATAATGCACTATGGGCTCTACTCCTGCCGACAGCGCCATAAGGTCGCCCCCAAAGAAACGGAATTGCGCTTCGGGGTCGCGACGTCTAAGTTCGGCAATCAAACGACTGCCATGAAGGTCGCCAGAGGCTTCGCCTACTATTAGAAAATATCTCATTTCAAATAAAAATCATAATTTATTTTAACAGAAGTACAGAACTAATTTTTTAGGTTTACAAATTATTATCTGTATTTCTAATTCTATCAGGATAACAACTTTTTCAAGTACAAGCCTTGTAATTAGTAATTGTTATGAACCAAAGGTCTTTGAGCTAAAGGCGATAAAATTAGGGCATGTACTTAAAAAACAAATTCAGCCTATATAAACCAAACAAAACAACCCAACTATTTTATCCTATAATATATTTTGTACTTATGTTAAAAAGAAATCAAGAATTGATAACAACAAATACGGCTGATATTGCGATAAAAAGGAACAAAGAAGCAAATACTCCACGACAAGCACGCCACATTTCCCAAGTGTTAAGTAGAAAGACAATAGCCATATCTGGAAACACCGCAATACACAAGAGTTTGACAATCATACTATTGGTGCTTGCCAATTCAAGAATTGTTTTTAGAGAAAAGCCGACGAATGTGTTGTTCTGAATAAAAAGATACAACATTACTACTGGCATAATCAGCCCTATCAACATTCCAAACCAAAGAGTATCAAGTTTTTGTTTCATATTATTAGACACGAGATATGAGACACGAGACACGAGACACGAGATATGAGACACGAGATATGTTTACGCTTCGTATTGTTTACAGTATTCGATAGCTTTATAGGCTGTCATATCGAATTGAAGTGGCACAACAGTGATATAACCATTTTCGATAGCACATTGGTCGGCATTCATATCGTTGTCGTTGAGGAACATAAAATCGCCAATCAACCAATAGTAGTCATTAGCACGAGGCGCAGGAGTTTTGCCAAAATCATTAGCCCAACGACCTTCGGCTTGACGACAAGCACGGATACCTTTAACCTCGCCTTTCGGAGCATTCACATTAAGGCAAATATCTTTTGGCATTTCCGAATTGATAGTTTTGGCTATAATTTGCTCGAAATAAGGCAATGAAGGTTCAAAATCAGCATCTGCATCATGGTCACACAACGAAAAACCAATCGATGGGATACCATGCAAAGCACCCTCGATAGCGGCACCAATAGTGCCAGAATATATGACATTGATACTTGCATTAGAGCCATGATTGATACCCGAAATAACAAGGTTGGGTTTCTCATCAAGCAACTGGCTGATAGCAAGTTTCACACAATCGGCAGGAGTACCACTGACTGCATATTGAGTAATATTTTCATTGTCGGAAGGAACAGGTTTTACCGACACAGGCACCTCAATGGTCAAAGCACTCGACTGAGCCGAACGCGGTCCGTTTGGTGCCACCACTACTACTTGGCCATATTTTGCCGCCACACGAGCAATTGTCTGAATACCTTTGGCTTGAATGCCATCATCGTTTGTAATTAAAATCAACATAAGAAATTTGAAAGTTTAAAGTTGAAAGTTGAGAGTTGAAAGTTAAAAGTTGAAAGTTGAAAGTTATCTAGATCTCCTAGATATTCTAGCCCCCTAGATACTATTTTTTGATTTGACGCATTGTTAAATAGATAAATCCTATAGTCAATGCTACAAAATATATAATATCGCGACTATCAATTACACCACGTGAAATTGATTTATAATGTTCATTTATACCCAGTTGACGCAACCAATAGGCTATTTCGCCAGAAAAGAGCGACCCCACAAGTTCAAATCCATAAAACAATAAAAAAGAGATAACTACAGAAAAGATAAATGCGACAACTTGATTAGAGGTAAGCGAAGAGCCAAATGTACCAATTGCCACATAGACCGCAGCCAAAAATAGCAAACCCATCCACGAACCCCAAAATGCACCCGAATCGACATTGCCCATAGGTTCGGCAAGAATGTAAACCGACAAAAACCAAATGAGCGAAGGCAACAAAGCAATGATAACCAGCACCCAACCAGCAAAAGCCTTACCGGCAACAATATCAAGACGAGAAAGCGGTTTTGTCAACAACAATTCAATAGTACCCTCCGACTTTTCTTCTGCAAAAAAGCGCATTGTAATGGCAGGGCACAAAAACAAATAGAGCCAAGGAGCCAAAAAAAACAAAGCATCAAGCGATGCATAACCACTATCAAACACATTCCATTGTCCTGGCAATACCCACAAAAACAAAGCATTTGCCAACACGAACAAGGCAAAAACAACATATCCTGTAAAAGAAGAAAAAAAAGCCTTTAACTCTTTTTTAAAAATTATCACCATTTTTTTTTGTTATATAAAATAAAATTAGTAACTTTGCGCCTTGAATTGTACATACAATTGCACGCACAATATTTATAATAAAACTCCGATTAACACTCGGCAAAGATACAAATTTTATTTGAAATCATGAAACGAATTTTACCTATTTTGTTGTTTTTTTGCGTAATTTTCTCGTTAACAGCACAAAATAATCATGTTGTTAAGGTTAAATTTTACGGAGGATACATCATTCCTGCTAACGTATACAAGAATTTAAACACAAAAGGTCCTGCATTAGGAGCTGAATTAAACTACGAAATTCTACCATCAGGCAGATATTCGTGGGAAAAACATTGGGGTTATCCAACTCTTGGTGTAGGTATTTTGGGAACAGACCTTGGCAACCCTCAAGTATTAGGTATGATGCTTGCGGTATACCCTTACGTAAATTGGAATTTTGTACGTACAGATGCCATAGAATTTGGGCTCAAAACAGGTATGGGTGCCGCATTCTTCAGCAAAACACATGCAGCCAATGGAGGTTATGTAGCAGCATATCTTTCGGCAGGATTAAATTTCCAGTTTAACATCAACAAAAATGCAGCTATTGCATTAGATTTAGGTTATAATGCTACTAACAATGGTGAGATATATCTACCTAACTCAACAATGAATATGGTATATGGAGCATTAGGTTTCCGCTACAGAATGGGTAGTTCATCTTATTCATACCCACGTATCAGTCGTGCCGACAATCTTCCATATAAATTCATGATTAATGCTTCTGTAGGTGCAGGTTTCCGCAACGACAAAAGAGATAAGTTGCCAGAAGTGCAATCAAATGTTCATGCTGATATTATATGGAAAACGACCAACTGCTATGCAGTAGGTCCTGCTATTGATTTAGGATTTACACCTAACGGCATGCGATTAGGCGTTGCCTTGGCAAATGCTTTCACAATGGGACGAGTAACAGGGTTGATTGATGCAGGTTATTATGTATATGACAAAGTGGCTCAAAATAATGGATTTAAAGGATTTTGGTATAAATTCGATCCAAATGAGACAGATGGTCCTTTATATTTGAGAGCAGGTCTTCGTGTACGCATATTTGATAATATCTTTGCTCAAGTTACAGGTAAAACTCACCTTTACAGATTTGACTATATAGAATTTGGTATTGGCTACTCTATTCCTTATTCAACAGCTCGCGGTAGCCGTTTCGGAGGTAGAACAAGCCGTTATGGTTATGGCTATAGCCGTGCTAGATAATAATGCGAAAATTTCTCATCACATTACTCCTCGTATTAGGTGTAGCAACTATGCTATATAGCCAACCTGAAACATTTGTGTTCAAAGCACAAGTGATAGGAGGACAAATAATACCAACAAATAAAACCTTAAAAAGCATAAATCCCGACCTTACTTTAGGCGGTGAAATCGCAATAGAATTTCCATCATGGGGTGAGTACCCATGGCAACAATATTTAAGCAAACCGACTCTTGGAGTCGGTTTTGTTGGTTTAAACCTTGGCGATCACAATATATTAGGTCAATCGTTTGCAATATATCCCTATCTACTCATAGACATAGTAAAAACACCCCACTTCGAACTAAATTGGAAAGTGGGAGCAGGGCTTAGTTTTTTCAATAAAACATATAATCGTGTTTATGAAAAGTACAACCCAGAAACAGTTCCCGAATGGTCATACTATGGGTCAACTTGCAACAACTTAATTGGCTCAATAATCAACGTATATCTCACAACAGGAGCTAATTTTAATTTTCCTATCACAAAACAATTTGCCGTGCATGCCGACTTTGGCCATATGCACATGAGTAATGGTTCAATACTTCAACCCAATGGTGGTATCAACATATTATACGCCTCAGTAGGAGCAACATATCGTCTTGAAACAGAATGTAAATATTGCAAACACGATAAAAAAGCCACTTTTCCCTCATTACCATATAAATGGAGCATCAACATCACAGGTTCAGGCGGTTATCGCGAGCTATACTATGGCGATGATAAAGGATATGGCATAGGCTCACTACACATAGGGGCTACATACAATATATGCAATTGGTATGCTCTTGGAGGGGGAGTTGATGCATTCTATGATGGTGTTTTCAACCAACAAGGAGGGACACGACTTGAAAGTTTGACAGCCGAACAACGCCAAGAACAATTAAAACACACTCGTTTCGGGCGATACATAATTCTCAATGAAGATTTGTCAAATAAATTCCGAGTAGGTATAAGCATAAACAACGAATTCAAAATTGGGCGTATAACAGCAATTTTAGATTGGGGTATTTACCTGTACGACCCTATCAGATTAGCGTATTACACAGATGACTCTTACAAGCATAAATACGAAAAACGACCTATGTTATATAAATACGACATCGAGAAAGAGGATGGGTGGAATTATTTACGCTTAGGAGTAAGATGTAGGGTGTGGGATAATTTATATATCCAAGCCGCAGTAAAAACCCACTTATCGAAAGCCGAAATGATTGAATGGGGCATTGGTTATCAAATACCATTCAAACGAAAAATGAAAGAAAACGAATTATTTGAGACAATTGACGGATGGCAAATATACCACCAATAAAGAAGATGTGTTCGATATAACTTTATAGTACCCAGATGGCACGGCATTTTTTATCACATACTCCTCCGTATTGCAAACATATCGAGCGGACGCACGAGCCGTGCGTCCCTACATTGAGGAATTTTTACTGATTTTTTATAGGTGTAATAGGTATTATCGGTGATTTGCTGTATAAATTTTTTCAACATGGCGGTTGATAGGACGCAGTTCGCCGTGTCCCTACATTGGGAAAGGCTTTGCTGATTTTTTATAGGTGTAATAGGTATTATCGGTGATTTGCTGTATAGATTTTTTCAACCTGGCGGTTGATAGGACGCAGCTCGCTGCGTCCCTACATTGATATGCTCGACAGATTACACGGATGCCACCAACAATAATAAATCAATAAATTCTATGTCGCACCCACGGTGCTTATTTCATATAAATCCCCAGATGGATTATATCACCTCTTCGAGGCTTACGATTTTAGCGGACAGCAATGATAGAAAATTAAAACACCAAACGCAAAACTACAACTCTTTGCTCCGCTAACGAAGTTGTATAAGCCTTTTTAGTACTTCCATAAGAAATAGTAACTATCCTATCATTCGGAACATTATACTTTGTAGTCAACAAATTTTGTACATAGGCAGTTCTTTCCTCCGACAATTTTTGGTTATACTCAGGTGTTCCTGTTTCTTCATCGGCATACCCTTCAAGTTGAATTTTAGCAGAAGGGAAAGCATCTAAAAGAGCCGAAACATTAATAAGTTGATTGTTTATCTCAACCGCTGGATTTGCAGTATTTATATCAAACAACACTGTACCTATTACTTTATCATCCAACTCCTCCACAGAACCTGACTTATTAGCGACAACCGTAATATAAGTGTTTTCTTGTTTTAACTCATCCAAACGTCTTTCTAAATTAGATAATTTTTCCACTAACTCAGAGTTATCTACAGATACACTAGGGACATCTTTCACGTAAGATTCCTCTCTTTTATCATTTACTCGCTGATGATCAACATACTTTATTCGTGGCACTACTCTATCCTTTCCCGAAAACTTATGACCACCAATATTGTAAGTTACACCTACCGTAAAAGAAAATAAAGGATCAACAACGCTACCCGTCAAACGTCCATCGTACATATCGGGCATCAAAGTAGTTTTAACCTCTATATTTACATCAACCTCTGGCAAAATACGATATTTACCCATTACAGAAAAATTAGTAGTAATAACATCAGCATTAGGCATACCTTTTACTCCAAACACATGCATATATCCCAAACCTATGGCAGGAATAACATCCCAATGATCTTTATTACTAAAACCGCCATAAACAAGGCTCATTATACTAACAGTCAAATCGGCGTGCATATTCATAAAATAAATAGGATATACATACGAACCATCAGGACGAATATTGACAAAATCTCGAATAGGGTCATTATTTCCAAATATACCATTCTGCAATTTATCGCCGATATACGAACCATAGGCAGAACTACCCGCAGCAGCAGAATAACCTTCAATTTGAATTCTTGCACCTAAATACGGAGAAAACCATTTACCAGCAGCTATTGTGATATTAGGTGTCAAATTGTTTATTCCATTATTCAATCGAGCATCCTTTGAGAACAAAACATTACCACCAATCGATAATTCGGTGTACCAATTATCAACCCAAGAACCAAAACCATTATAACGGACAGTATCGTCAGCCAAGTTTTGTGTTGCATTATTAGCAAAAAGTCCTATAGCAAATGCAACAAACCAAACGAATGTGAAAACTCTTACTTTCATAGTAACTAAAATTTAATAGGTTATAGGTTACGTCTATAAAATTACAAAAGTCGGGACAAACGGATTATCAGTAGAACCGAGACGTTTGTTGATTTCAAAAGGAATCTGCTCTGTAACTTGATACATATATTTATTTGCAACATTATAATATTTCAAATCGATATTAGCGACCTCATCAGCCGCAGCCGAAACAATAATATAGAACAAACCATCTTGTTGAATTGAGACTCCTCGACATTCACCGTTAATGAATGCACCCACAACATCTTCGGTTCCTTGGTATGGCTTAATGTTAGCTGGCAAATCCATTACGATTGTACAACTCTCCGAAAGACCTTCATAAGACATTACCGCCCAATGAGGATTTTCATAAGTATTATATTTTTCTTTTTCACAAGAAAACAGTGTCAACGTTAAAGCAATAAGTGCATATATAAAAACATTCTTTTTCATAATCGTATAATTTTAATAGTTAATATTAAAAGGGGACTTCTAAAATATAAGACTATTTATAAAGTCCCCATAAATTAGATTTACAATTTAATCAATTTTTCAGTATAAATATTTTCTTTCACTTTAACTTGTACAACATAATTACCAGAAGCGAAAGAAGAAACATTAACTGTATGTTGCAACACTGCATTAACGACTTTTTGATTTTTGCTTTCATAAACCAAAGCACCTGTAGCATCATAAATTGAAACATCTACAGCATTGACATCTACTAATTCAAATGTAATGTCTATATATGTATCTGCTGGATTTGGATAAACAGTGAATGTAACATTTTCATTTTGAGATTTCTCTTCGTCAAACTCAATGAGCATTGGAGCTTCAATTGTACCAACAACAGTATTTGCCTTATAAGGGATTGTCTGTTTTGCAGTCAAAATAGTTCCATTTTGTTTTTCAAGAACTAGAACTATCTCCTCGCCTACATCTTCGCCCGAAACAGAGATAAATTGCAATGTAGTGTTTCTTGAAACATCCACATTCACAGCCTTAGATTGTTCTAAACCACCAACAATCGCATATAACACATCCCCACTTTCTATTTGATCTGAGAATGCAATGATACCCATATTTGTTGAATTTGGCATTGCAACTGCCGAAGGAGCATAACTTGTAGTTGTTGCAGTTGTAGGGTAAACAAGTTGCTTGTCGGTCGATGAAGTATTCAACAACATATAACCTACAGTAGGTTCCATAAATTCGAGTGAACCAATCCAATTATTGCGACTATACATTGCAAATTTATCTATCGATTTGATAACATCACCCTCTTGTGGTTCGTAACCAGAAAGTGCAGTTTCTATAGGCAATAATTTATTTGGCAAATATGAAATATAATTCCACTCTTTTTTCTTAATAGTGATTGGATTGTTAGTTGGATCAATCACCACACCATTCATACTTAAGTGTTGTGGTTTTGTTGAATAAATCATATACATTTCTGAATTGTTCAAACTCCAATCTGCGTTTTGCCATTTTGCTTTATTTTCAGAATAATCAGCAAATTTATTCAAAGTCTTAATTTGATCACCATTACTCCAATCGCCATCCGACAAAGCTTGATTTATATCCGCTAGATCAGATGTTGCAAGATTGAAGCTAACCCAATTCCAGCCCTCGTTGAGAACAATATCTTGATAAACGATTGATTGACCATCAAAGATAATAGGTCTATCTGGAGTTCCTTCAATTGCATTGTTGCGGAAAACAATCTCTTTAGATGGAGTTGCTTGATAAGTGATACTTGTACTAGCATCCCACATACGGAAAGTCAAAGCTTTACCCTGCGCCGCATTACTATAAATAGTCAACATTGTGTACCACATATCTACATTTTCGTTATACTGACTTTGAGCTACTCCGACACATTCTGCACCATTAAATGCTGCAAGAATATCATTTTCGTCATCGCTAAAGATATTGTTAAATCTCATTTGACCAAATACCGACATACTATATTTATAATCCGAAGGATTTACATCCCATTGTGGTTTATCGCCAACAACAGTAAGATTGATGTAAAGAGGTTCGTTTACGTTATCTTCATTTGTCAAATAAACCACTTCATTATAAGTACCTACGTTCAAATCTTCACGAACTGTAAAGGTAACATGATTAACTGAAGCTGGGCCGATTTCATTACGTTGAGGGTCAACAGACAACCAAGTAGGAAGATTATTTATTTCATAATTTATAATAGATCCACCATTATTAATCACATCAATTGTAAAGTCATACTCATCGTAAAGATTTTTACTATCTGTCCACTCATTTTGACTCCATTTAAGTTGATTACGATCGATATAGGCTGTCCAAATAATAGGTGATATGATTTCATTCCCATTTTGGTCTAAAATACCATCTGCAACAAAAGTAACAATGGTTTTCTCAATTGACTCGCTTGGTTCGTCTAATGTAATAATGAGAGCGTCATTATTTACAACATAATTAAACATCAATTCCGAAACAGGACCTTGATTCAAAATTGGAGCAGTCTCCATTGTTTCAATTACAGCACCCTCTACGGTTGCCAATGGTGCCGTTTGAGTTGGGTCTGTAGGTATCTTTTGGTCTTGCAAAGTATAATCTAACTCGGTTGACCCTTGCCATTCTTTATAATATTCAAATGGATAATAAGCAATCAAACCTATTTCATCTCCGTCAAGACGTTTGTTCATGTATTCTTCAACAACTGAAGCTGTTTTATAGAGATTCCAGATACGAATTTCATCGACAGCACCTTTGAAGAATTTATCAACAGTCACTAAAGTAGCCATATCAGTTTGATAACCTCTTGCACCGACATAAGTGAAAGCATTAGCTATACTACCGATATTATCAACTTCATAATATGATTTCAAAAGACCATCCACATAAATTTGAACACGACCTTGTGTACGTCCAGCAGTTACCGCAATGTGGTGCCAATCATTATCAGCATATTCACCATCAACCACCACCTCTTGTGAATTATTTGCAAAATAGAGAATACCTTTTGAATTAAACCCAATTTCAAATTTATCGGCACTTCCGCCAAAATTATTGCCAAAGGCTTCTCCATTAGAAAGCATTACAGCATCCTTAGAATTTTCGGCAGCTTTGAACCAGAACTCAATAGTGAAATCCATATCAGAAGTAATAACCGCTGCACTTGTATTGAGTGCTAAATAACCAGTTTGACCATCGAACATTGTGCTATAACCCTCTGGTACCGACCATTCACAACCATATAGTGCCAAGTGAGACGAACGAGCATAATCTGTAGCAACTGAACCTTTTGCCTCATTCATCGGAGCATAAAGCATCAAACCAACTTCATTACCCGATAATTTTGCCAAACTATTCAATTGCAATTCAGCATTTGAACGAACAACATCCCACACTCTAAGATTATGCAATTTACCTGCAAATCTATTTTCTGCATTTATGTCGCAGCCAACAACAATATTACCTACTCCTGAATATGTTCCAACATATTGCGCTGAGAGTATTTCATCGTAATTATAATAGAGCGACACATTTCCCTCTTTAGTATAAACCATTGCCACATGCGCCCAGCTACCATAATCATATCTGAATGCTTTTGTAGATTTGGTTGTTTTACCATTTAGAGTAATTGTGAGGTGATTGTCAGATGTAATACCTAATGCTATATTGCTATTCACATTACCATGAGAGAATAGAGTTGCATCTTGTGCATCGGCATTAATCCACATTTCAACAGTAAAATTCTTGGCCGTAAGATTACGTACCACATCAGTTGCTAAATAATCATCAGCACCGTCCAAAACTACCGAAACGCTATGATCGGTTGTAGAACCATTACGGACACCTGTGATTTGGAAATTATTTTTAGTCAAATAACCTTCAGCAATAGGTTCATTAAAATTGAGACGGATTTCATCTTCGACAGAAAGAATACCATCAGCAGGTTGAGCTGCCCCAAAGAGACGTGGATTATACATATCTTTAATACCAGATGAGATTTCCGACATGTTATATACCAATTCATTTGCAATATTACATACCGACACAGCGCGGAGATTATAGCGTTGGTCTGGAAGGTTATCCATAAACAAACGATAATTGATATTACCTCCATCTGACGATTTAATCATTTCTGCAGTCATACCATTTTGTAATGCTGCATTATAAAGTGCTGAATCATTGTAGAATGACATCAAAGTTTTGTATTGATCATCACTTTCAGATGCGGCTTTATATTGCAATTCAATATGGTCAAAATCAGTATAATTCACATCAAAATTACCAATAACAACATTCATATAGTGCTGATTTAAACCATCAACCGTTGTTGTATCCAATTTTGTATTATAAGTCCAATTATCACGAGGTTGAAGAATTTCAACATCAGTACATGACTTGATATAATGTACATGTATTATCAAAGTATCAGCAATATCATCATAAAAATCCGTATTGTCCGAAGGTTGACATTGTGATTCAAGAACCAATTGCAAATTGTCATAATTCAACACTGCGCCCTTATAGACCTCAATAGTTTTTGTAAGCACTTCACCAGAAGGAATAATCAAAGCTCGACCAGAACCAATAGGTGTTCCGTCCATATATATTTTCGCACCATTAGGATTAGAAGCGTCTAATATTTTAAGATTAGCCCAGATAGCCTCTTTAGCCTCTGATTCATTTGCCATATAGATTGTAAAACGAGCAGGTTCACCAGTTGGGATATTTTCAATGAAATCTTTTTCAGCATAAATAACTGGATTTTCCATAGATACAGTTGCTTCGCTCAAAAGTGTACCTGGTTTATAGAACTGAGTAACTTCAGCATCTTCGTAAGGACAAGAAGTAACACCTCCGCGTGTACGGAATACAAATGAAGAATAATAATCTTTAGCAGCTAAATCATCTTCATCTACCATACCACCAGAAACACCTGGATCATATTCATCATTGCTACTTTTCTCACGAAGCACATCTACAGTCAAATAGTCAGTCCCTTCTTCGGCAAGCACAAAACCTTTACTATGCGATTGTTCTACTGTAGATTCGAATTCACCACCTTGAGTAGTTGTAAGTTCTTCATCAATAATAGCACGGGCTTTAGCTGTGGCTGCCGTACCACCAGCTGTAGTTGTAACATGTACACCTATTGTTATTTCAAAAGAACTATTATGTGTTTTTGAGCCTGAATACGATTCGCTATACTCAACATTCGTACCAGCTTGCACAGAGTAATTTTGTAATAAATTAGCATTAACTTTTGCTTCTTCGTTATCGTATATAGCTTTTTCCCAGCCTTTAATTGATTGGTTCATAAACGAAATAGTATCAGGATAAACAACAACACCTTCCTTATTATCCAAACCCTTATTATAAATAATCATATAACTTGGACCATTAGTTATATCGTCAGGATTACCATGACTCTTATCGGTAATAGTAGCATCAGAATTTGATTTACCAAAGTCAGGATGTCCAGGTGCAAAATACGATAAATAGAATGTTGTATCTTGTGCATTAGCCATTGCTTGCAAAGCTTCGATATCCGATTCTGAGAAATCGCTATATTGCATCAAATATTGGTCACGCACCATTTGTAGATTAGGAATTAATACATCTAAAACATGACGTTGAGTATAAGCAAACATTGTTGAGAATGATTGTGCAATATTTGTTCCATCATTTTGTACAAGAACCCAATCACCATCACTACTTTCAGCTTTCAAAGGAGTTTTTAAGTCTTCTTCTACCCCATTATTCAAAGTATCGTATTGCGCCTTTGACATCAACGAAATATTGTTAGTTTGACCAAAGGTCAAGTTAGTAGCCGAACCTACATATACGTCAGCATCAGCACCGACATATTCAGGCGAATCGCTTGTTTGGAAACGAGTTGTAAATGTAGTAGATGTTGCTTTTGTCTCTTTTCCAGTATAAGTTTCTTCATGCAAAGCTGTTATTGTTGTTGAAGTTTCTGTATCCACAGTTTTCGTACCTGTTCCACCACCAACACCAACCCATGTAATTTGTTGCATTGCAAAACCAAACTCAGCACCAGTATCTCCTGATTGAGAAACAGTACCAGAATATGTTGAAGATGTACTAACAGATGTTCCTTTTTCGAGATAAGCATAACTATTAGAACCTGGAGGGTCGCGCAATACGGTGAGGATTTTGGTAGGACCTCCAGTAACAAAATTAGTACCAGTAGGATTACCACCTAATACATAAGCTTGCCCTGCTTCGAAATTATTAGTAGGAATCCAAGCGAACGAAGAAGTAGAACCATTGTCAGTTTCGATAGTTACACGAGCCGACATGTTTTTTATACCAGTTGCTAAATCTGGACCATCAACTTGGAATGTATAGTAGGCAATACCACTAACAGAGTCAACTTCCAAAGCTTCAGGATTAGTCTCTGTAGCCAAATTATTTGTAAAATTGATTGATGCATCTTGAGTTGGCACTCTATCCACAATGGTATTTTCTCCATTATAGCGATAACCTTCGAATACCGAAATCTTAAATTTGTAGATGTTGCCTTGCTCAAATATTGGTTTACCAAATAGATATTGATTACCATTATAAACAGCAACAGTATCTGTTTTGCCCAACATATCACTAAGCACAATTTCTTTTGCTCCGAAATAAGGTGATATTTCGTTTGTAATAGCATCTATCTGAACAATTTCGATTTCAGGAGAAACTCGATGAATAAATTTCTGACTAAAATTGTAGCTAACCGAATCTTGAATAGTTTTATATTGCACATCTCCAGACCCCATAGCTACCGTATCAACCCACTCATTGACAGCATACTGATTAGCAAACACCTGAGTAAGATTGATTTCGCTATTATCATCAGGTATTCCCGTGTGTCCCTGCACATTAACTTTTACATTGAATTTTTCAGGAATAAGATATGCCACAAATTCACCTGTTTCATTATTTACTGAAATAGTAGCAGTTTCTTTACCATAAACAACTCGGTTGCTATCAACATTGAGTTTGTTGCGATTACTTAATTCATGCTTGAAATATTCAGTTTTCTCCGTAGAACTCATTTCATAACCCATACGTTGGTGCGTAAGTGTTATTGTAATATTATCAGCCAAGTTGTTTTTTGATAAACCATGACCTACAGGATAAGCTTCTTGGATTGTACCACCAGCAACACGACCTACATATTTAACACGTGTAACGTCGATAATTTCGCGACCAGTTACTCTATCTTGATAGTTCAAATCGCGTAAATCGCTATCGCAAATACGACCATCATACAAGAAAGTATGTCCATCTTTCGCAGCTCTAACTTCGTGCGTACCAACTGGAACTTGAATACTAAATTCGCCATTTGCATTGGTTGTAACAATTTGATTTTTATTATCTAACACCTGAATGCCATCAATCAAGAAATGCACTCCTTGTACTGGATATGTACCACCCTCATAAGTTACAGTACCAGTTACCTCAAATGATGAGACATCGGTGAAATTAACAGTATGTTCTTGAGCTCCATTACTGATATAACGATCTTCGCGTTGTGGAGAGAATTGGTGGATACCTTTTTTAGGTACGATAGTATAAGCAGTACCACTACCAACATAAGGTATCGCACGGATAGTATAACTACCACTTGTATTGGTATATGCTCTATAACCGAGTTGTGCATTAGTTGGAATAACATCACTCAACTCTACATTTATCATCTTACCATGTTTTTCATTATACTCATAGGTTGATGATAAATATGATAGGTCATAAAATTCAGTATCCACTACATAATTAAATGAATAATAAGCAACTAATCCTCTTTCATCACCTACGATATATCTATTGTAATCAGCCGAAATTTCGGTTGCCATAAGAGCACGATTCCAAAAACGAACCTCATCTATATAACCAACAAACGAACTTCCACCAAATTGTAAATCATTACCATTAGCTGTCATAGAAATTGTTTGTTTCATTTCTTTTACCAATTCTCCGTTAACATAAATAAAGAGAGCATCGGCTGTTTTTTGAGCTGTAATATGTATAAATTCAGAAACATTTGCATAACTATCAGTTGTTTCCACTCTATTACCTTCTACTGTAAAATAAATATTACCCGCATTAGTAAACCCAATTTCATACATATCCGCTTTACGGATAACAGAGCCATATTGTTTATCGTGTTTTACCCACGCTTGAATTGTAAATTCATTAGCCTGATTTAGAGCGTCAAAATTATTAACAATCGCAGAAGCTGTAGTACCATTAAAGAACAAACTCTTACCCATTGCTTGTACATCACTTTCGAGATAAACTTCAACAGAGTCTTCAGCTTGACCATTTTCAAAAGTTACACGACCATAAATATCGCCTGTTGGAGTACGGAAACCAACAGCATATACTGGATTAGATTGGATTATAGAATCTGAACATTGAAGCGAACCTTCGATTTTATAATCATATACTTTGCCAGGCTCAGCTGTATCATCATAATCTTTGTATGTTGTCAACACAGAAGTGCCATCGACAGTTTTTACAACTTTATAATTACTATCTGGCGTACCATGTATTTTACGGAAAATAGAAAATTTATCATAAGTACCAGTCGTTTCCCAATCTAACTCTACTCGATCAGAAAAATAACCTTTCGATGCATTGGCACTCAACAAATAACCCATTTTTGTTGGCGTAAAAGCTTCTGTTGAATATGGTTTAGTTATAAACGATTTATTGCCAGGTTCTACGTAAACTTTATATGAATAGGTGTTACATTGTTGCACTGCTCTATCATAATACACACAACTTTTTATATCGTTATACGACAAACCACTAATCTCTTGAGACGTTCCCGCAGTATGATTTTCACGAACAATAACAAATCGAGAATCTTTACTCCAAATATTACCTATACCATTATGCTCCCATGTTACTTTAATCGTATCACTATCGCCCGAAAACAATTCGGCTTTAGCAGAAGTTATTTCTACGTGTTTAATGTCTGTTTTAACAAAACAATCCTTTCCAAAATTCCAACCCCAACCATTAACATTAGCTATAGTAGAACGGGTAATACGATAGTACAAGTGAGAAGGATACAAATCTTGCTCTACCAAATCATCAACATACGATGTTGTCGATGATGCCAATGTACTTGTAATCGTCACAGGGTCAACAAAAGCATCGTTATCAGCACGTTCAATCACAAAGAAGTCAGATTTACCACTACCAGTCTGTAAATTCCATGACAAATTCACCTTACCATCTGACGAATAATTTGCATTAAAATTTTCTATATTTTGCAAGCCCTCTACAGTATGTATAAACTCCACTGTTTTAGTTACCTTTTCACTAAAATTTAATGTTATATAAATCTTTTTATCGTAGGTTGATGCACTCAATTCTTCTTCTTTAGTTATACTCGCTGATATAAATTCCTTACCATCCCAGAACATATTAACTGGAATTGAGCCTCTTTTATAATTGACAGTTACATCAATTTTATTAAGACCACCAAAAGCATGCGATGCAGAAAAGTCTCCAGATTCAATATTTGGTAAAGTTGCACCATCTTTTGTAGCACTACGCCAATAATGACCTTCGCCATCATTATCCTGTTCAATTTCAAAATTAAAATAAAATGAAATCTTTTTTCCTAAAGCATTTTCAGGCGGATAGTAATAGAATGTAGCTTTTGCCGCAGTTCCATCATTAACATTTTGAGAAAATTGACCCTCAGTTAAAAAATAACCATCTACAGCAACATAACCATCCTCTTTATTGCCAGGAGCATTAAAAAACTTAAGCCACTCTTCATCAGTATCACCATGCATATTCATGACAGTAACATCTTTATAACCATCAATTTTAGCTTGAATAATAGAACCACTACGCAAAGAAACGTCTTTCGAACTGTTCGTTGGATTATAATAATATACAAATGTTATTTTAAAACGACCTTCTTCTGGTTCATATACAACTTCAGCACCATTGGCAGGACTAATTATTTGCGTATAAGTGTCATTTGTGCCAGCATTTACAAACAAGCAACTAAATAACACAGCAAATATCAAACTCAATAATTTATGTGTATGTTTCATAATATTAATTATTTAGAGATTGTTTTTACTAATAATATTTTTCCATCAACATTTTTATCTATTCCCATAGCATAACCTTCAAACAAATTAAACATATAAGCATATTCATCATTATGTTCACTTGAAGACCACACATTTGCTTCTGTTGATATTGTTTTACCTTGTGATTGTAAGATATTTTCAATAATATTCATATTTTCATATATCTTACTAAATTCATCAATGTTAGGAAGCATCCAACCTTGATGCTTCGCTGCCTCCGATTTGGCAGTTTCCCAATTATACTTTTGATCAAAAGTCAAACTCTCAATAGAAACCACTTTTGCACTCTTTCCTAAGTTAAATACTTCAAACACAATACCTATTGGTTGACCATTTTCTTCATAAATATCACCTACAGAAAATAGACCTTCACGATAATGAACTTCAATTTCTATATTTTCTTGTACCTCATTAAAACAAATTTGAGAACCTTGAAGTAAAGAATCTGTTACATCAACTCCTTTTGACTCTATTTTTTCCAATCCAAAATTATCTATCAATTTTAATGAACTACAATAGTTTACACCAACACCAACAGCCAAAGTATCAACCACTTCCGATTTAATTTCATCTGCTACAAAATAGAGGTGTTTTATTACAACAGAATAAGAGCCCAATTCAATTGTTAATTCATATTCATCATCCACAGCGGTAAACTCAAGATAACCAGAACCATTTTCGATATGAACATCAAGTAAAGTATCGTTTACCATCACTTTTTTGATACCATAACCAGGAGCTGGCGTAAGAGTAAAAGCTACATCATCATATTGAGGGAAATCAATAGTTCCAGAATCAGACAATAAACCAAAATCATCTGTAATAGATAGATTAGGTATTGGATAATCTTTAATTCTAATAGGCACAAACTTGGTTTGCTCTACATTTTTCCAAAGAAAAGCAACATTCACCCAACTCGGAACGCCATCTTCTGTCGCAACCAAAACATCACCTGCATTACCCTTAGACAAAGGAATCCACCCCTTAAGGTCGTTATTCCAATAAAGAATATCTCCAGTTTGTGAACCTGTAGGCATATCTTCCAAATCGCCCCAGCGACCACTAAACGAATTGGCTTCAATACTATCTTTTATATTAGGTCGATTAATCAAATTATTATAATCACCCGAAAAACTATACTGATCTACCGAATCCTTGATATTCGGACGATTCGATAATTCATTATAATCAGTCGTACCAATGATAGTCGAACCTCCAAGAGCAGGAGCATATTTTTCAACACTATCTTTGATATTCGGGCTATTAGCAATCTGATTATAGTCAACACGATTGCTATAATAGGCTACGCTATCCGCAAAATTTGGAAGGTTTTTAAGACTTGAATATTCTAAGTTTCCAAGTTCTGATGTTACTACCTGGGTTGCAATGGCTGGTATATCAGGAAGATTGACTAAATCATAATAAGAACCAGAAAAACGACCATCTTCACTCAAATTAGGCAAATTTTTCAACTTAGTATAATCTAAATACTGATTCCAAATAGGGAGTGAATCTTCTACAAAATTAGGTTTACCAGATAAATCAGAATAAACGCCCGTAAATCCATTTGCGGTTATAGTTGGCAAATCAGTCAAGTCATTATAACTACCTGAAAATAACACAGGTCGATCGGTCAAATCATTATAACTACCACTAAAAGAATACTTTTCTACTGTATCTTTTAAGATAGGTTTGTTTGCCAAATCGTTATAATTGCCCGAAAACAAATTGGTTAAATCAGGAGTATTCGTCAAATCATTATAATCGCCTGAAAAAAGATTTGGACGATTCGTCAAATCATTATAATCACCCGAAAAACCCAAATTATTTGGAACATCAATAATTTGGTCAAACGAAATAGAACCTACTAATGACTCTGCAGTTTGAGAATGTATTGCATAAGGCACTGTCAATATCTGAGTTTTAGAGACCAACTGATAATCCATACCGCCATTAACATCGGCTTCAATCTGTATAAAGAATGGTCCATTTTGCCACTCAATAGAAGAAAAATCTGAAGATTGATTACTTCCTGTGCCAATCACACAAGTAATCAATCCTTGAGAGTTTGTTCTTGCAGAATGATTTTCCGAAAATATCACATTTTCACCATTCAAACCACTTAAGATAGACACTTTCACATTAACAACTTGATTCGCTGCAATCGCCCCTCGATTATTACGAACCACAGCCTGAAAGTTAAAACCCTCAGGCACCTGACCTTGTACTATTACCGAAGTAACCAACAAGACTACAAGCAGGATTTTTGAAAGAAATCTGTTCATAGTTAATTGATTTTAGTTTTATTGTTTGATTGTTTTAAAATATTGCTCTAATTGATAGTCCTCTGTTACTAATGCAAAATAGTAAACTCCCGATGATAAATGAGACAAATTATATTCGCCCCCACCATCTAATAAATCAAAATTAGCAACAATGTTTCCTGATAAATCATATATCCAAAGATAATATGAAGAATATTTTTTATCTTCACCTTGCAACACAATACTAACAACATCCACAAACGGATTAGGTAGAACGTCCATCGTGATTTTTTCAGTATTATTCTCCACATCATCTAATGCAACATCCATAATCTCTATTGCCTCAAAAACTTGCTGCACACCGATAGTAAAAGCTTTACCTCCATTTTCCGCCATTCCATAAATAGGCAAACCTATCGTATATGAAAATTCACCAGTTACTCCACTCTGTGAGCCTCCTGCAACAACCACTGATTGCTGTGAATATGCAAAATTTACAAAAAACATAAAAGCAAGAGCAAAAAACACATTTTTCATTTTACCAATTATTAAATTTATTATTTTTTTTACATTTTTCTATCATTTCATCCAAAATTCACTTGAATTAATGATACAAATTTACATTTCTAAACTCAAAAATCAAAAAAAACAATTAAAATTCGTTTGTACATTTAGAAAAATCGTTTGTACAAAACAAATAAAACACTATGCACCAACATATTAACATCACAAAAGATTGCTATTTTTGATTTATTATCTTACAAAATAAAATAATAAAAATAAAATAAATGTTAAATGAAACTATAAAACATGTTTTACAACATATTATCATTTTTCATTATTTTAGATATCTCCTATTTTTTTTACTATTTTTTTTATAATTTTTCTATTTTACCTTAAATTCGATGTAACTTTAACATAAGTTCGATATAACTTTATAGCACACGGAAGGCACAAAACACAGGGAACCGATGATCTTTGAGGCATTGCGAAAAAATTTTTTATCACATCCCCCTCCGTCTTGCAAACATATTGAGCGGACGCACGAGCCGTTCGTCCCTACATTGGGAAACTTTACTGATTTTTTATAGGTGTAATAGGTATTATCGGTGCTTTGCTGTATAGATTTTTTCAACCTAGCGGTTGATAGGACGCAGCACGCTGCGTCCCTACATTGGGGGGCTTTGCTGATTTTTTATAGGTGTAATAGGTATTATCGGTGATTTACTGTATAGATTTTTTCAACCTGGCGGTTGATAGGACGCAACACGCTGCGTCCCTACATTGGGGGGCTTTGCTGATTTTTTATAGGTGTAATAGGTATTATCGGTAATTTGCTGTATAGATTTTTTCAACCTGGCGGTTGATAGGACGCAGCTCACTGCGTCCCTACATTGGAGGACTTTACTGATTTTTTTATAGGTGTAATAGGTATTATCAGTGATTTGCTGTATAGATTTTTTCAACCTGGCGGTTGATAGGACGCAGCACGCTGCGTCCCTACATTGGAGAACTTTACTGATTTTTTATAGGTGTAATAGGTATTATCAGTGATTTGCTGTATAGTTTTTTTCAACCTGGCGGTTGATAGGACGCAGCACGCTGCGTCCCTACATTAGAGAGGATTTTTGCCGAATTTGCGGTTTGACTTCATCAAAAACTCTCTACGGATGATACGGATACCATGCAACGTTTTATATCGAACTAACGTTAAAATATAGATTTTACAATAAAAAAAAGAGGCGCAAGGTTAATCTTGCGCCTCTACTATTATTTTAGATGTAGAATTATAGAACTACTTTTTGAGTTTCGCCACCGAGGTGAATCATATATACTCCGCGAGGGAGTGAGATGATTTGTTGTGAGCCGGTGTAAATCATACGACCTACTGCGTCATAAACTTGATAGTCGCCATCCCAGCCTTCGACAACGAGTTTTCCGTCGCGAGTATAAACATCGGCAGAAGTAATCATCGCATCATCAATAGAAGTTTCTTCTCCAATTTGGATTACAAATGGCTCGCTGAGAGTACCAAGAGTTGCATCATCTTCAAAGGTCAACTTATCTTTTACATCATAGATTTGTTCATCAACTTTAACTTTGATAGTAAGAAGATCGCCATAACCTTCGCCTGCGATAGTGAGGAATACTAAGCCATCAGACTCACTCACATTTGCACCACGACATTCAGCACCAGCAAATACGCCTACTTCCGCAGCAGTTTCCATTACATCACCATTCTTAACCACAGCAACGATAGTCATATTGCCTGAATAGTTGCTATTGTCATCGACAACAAATTCGTTGGCACGGCGTTGAACAATTCGCATTTGAGTTGGCTGAGCAGATGATTGAGAAGGATATGTAAACTCTTTTTCTTCGGTTGCATTAGAGTAATACATATATCCACTACCAGGAGCGAGAGCTGTAAGTGTACCTACCCATTCGTAAGAGTTATAGATTGCAAAGTCGTTTTTACTCTTAACTACATCGCCATCTTGAGGGTTGAGGTCGGCAAATGCATCGGCTATCGACATGTTGAATGAAGCAGTGTAGCCAATCCAATTCCAGCCTGATTTTACTTTTACAACCTCTGCAGCAGGATCAACTTTTTCACCAACAACACTGAGAGTAGTAGCACTACGCATTTTCACTTTATACATTTTGCCTACGTTGATTTCATCCAAATCGCCACGCCATTGAGTATTGCCATACATTGCATACGCCTCTTTGTCTTTAGCGATTTCTACAATCGAAGCGATTGGAGCGAATATATCTTCCACAGCATTGCTTTCTGGTTGTACATATATTGAATTCCAATTCCATCCACGATTCATGTTGATTGATTGCTCAAGCAAATCTTTTGCATTCCAGATGAACGGATTATTCATACTACCAACCACACTATTAGTAACAAATGTTACATCATCGCTTGTTTCTACTGCAGGATAAACATTGCCTGTACTTGCATCATAGACTTTGAAAGTTACAGGTTGATTACTGCTATTGCTGTAGATATTAAGCATTACGAAATAAGCATCGTAGCGAGCATTATAGATAGGAGAAGCAACACCAACACATTGGTTATTGATAAATGCAGCCACGCGGTCGTCAGTGTCTTCAGAAGCCACACCTGCTATTTGCAACTGACCAATCATTGACATTGAATGTTCGAAATCGTCAGGATTAACAGTCCAATTTGGTGTTTCACCCATAACATCTACCGACACTACCATTGGTTCATAAACCTCGTTATTACCTACGAGATAAATAACCTCTTCGTAACTACCAATTGGTAATGCAGCACTAATGGTAAAGTTTACTGTAGCATTTGACAATGGGTTAAGTGTTCCATATTCGACATCAGCGGCAAGCCATGTTGGTAGATTGTTGAGATACCAATTTTCAGTATTAGCACCCTTATTGATAACATCGACTGAGAACGAACGAGTTTCGAGTGATTGTTTTTCAACTACAACTTCTTCTTCGCTCCATTTGAGGAGGTTACGTTGAACGTAAGCATTCCAGATTACAGGAACCGACAAGTTGTTGTTTGCATCATAAACATCACGCACTGTGAATTGAATTGTAGTACCCTCGATAATATCAGCGGCTTCGTTAAGATTGATAACCACTTTGCGCTCAGAAGCCACAAACGAGAATGCTACATTTTGCAATTCAGGAGCCACCTTAAGAGCAGGAGTGTTTTCGGTTGAGAGTTGAGAGTTTAGTTCAGAAACTTCGAGTTCGCCCATACTGTTTGCGCTATGGTCGGCAAGGTCAAATACTACCTCTGCTTGATTGTATTCATTAACCGTTGTTTTCTCGAATGGATAGTATGCTGCCAAACCTTCGGCATCGGCATCTACACGATTATGCATATTTTCGCGAATATAATCGGCAGTAAGCGAAGCATTCCACAAACGGATTTCATCGATTTCGCCACGGAAGTAATTACGATATTCCCAATTGTTTGCATCATTTTCTGGGTGATAACGGTCAGCACCAATCACGAGGCGGTCGCTTGCTATTGTTGCCACAGCTTTAGAAGCCATCTGTTTAACTGCCACGCCATCAACATAGAGAATAGTTGCGCCATTGCGGAGCGAATTGATTGCCAAATGGTGCCATTGATTATCAAGATAATTATGCATTGTGCATTGTGCATTGTGCATTAACAAATTGCCTTCTGCATCAAATCCGACACTGAAACCTTTGCTATTAGTGAACAAAGTAGAAGCACCAGATTGCTTATCGCCACGGAACCAGAGTTCGAACATAAAGTCTTCTGTTTCGTATGGAGCAACAGTTGCGATATTCATTGCTACATATTGTTCACCATTGAGAGTAAGAGCGACATTTTCGCCAGCGATATACCATGCATTAGTTGCAGGGAGTGTGAGATGACGATTGCGTACACAATCTTCAGCCACAGAGCCATGACCTTCATCCATACGCCAGTAACCAATCAAATTAGGTGTACTTGGGCGTTTCGCTTCGTACATTTCGCTTTGCGCTACAGCAAATTCACGAGCATTGTTCCACATTGTAAGTTCGTGCATCTTAGCGTTCAAACCTTCGCCTACAGCCAAACGACCGTTACCGAAGTAGTCATCTACAACACTATTCATAAACAACTCAACAGATGAGGCATCGATTGCGTAGTGAGCAGTGAGGCGACTATTGCCTTGAGCATATTTATAAGAGACTGACATAAATACCCATTTATCGGCAGGTACATTAGCTGTTGAGGTATAAACATTACCATTAATAGTTACAACAAGGTTACCTGCATCGTTGAGTGCTACAGCAAATTTAGTAGAGGCTTGACCATGTTCGAGGACTGTACCAGCATTTGAGTAATTCAACCAGAAGTTGAATGCGAAGTCGCGACCACTCAAATCGATGTCGGCTTCAGTAGTAGCACCAGCACCTTCATTAAGACTCATAGCCACATTGTGGTCAACACGGTAGCCATTCAATTTCGCTTTAACGATAAAGTTATCCACATCGCGAAGGCTTGAAGATTTGATGTCTTCGTTGAAAGTAACCGACACTTCGCCATCGGCAGTCAAAATACCATTTGCAGGCGAAGGGTTGCCGAGCAACATAGGCTTAGCCATATCTTTTATTACACTGATAGTTTCAGATTCGTTATGGATTTCGCCCGAACCGAAGTCGCACATTGTGATAGCACGGAACATATAGGTTTGATCAGGCAACAATGCCGAATTAGACATATCGAATGTGTAATTGATAGAGTTTGCATTCAAAAGAGTGTTGGTTTCAGTCTTATCATTTTCATTTACAACATACTCTTGAGCAAGTCTCCATTCTGTGTCGCGCTCACCTTTGTATTGGATGCGTACACCTTTGAAGTTACGGAATGCACGGTCGAAATCTTTCACCACGATTTGCAATTCTGCACCAGTATAAGAGTTCAACACGCGGTCTTCGATTTGCAAAGTAATGTCAGAGCAAGAAGGTACGAAGTTAGCCGAAATAGCAATTGTGTCAGCAATAACTGGGAATGTACCTGTAGGGTCACCTTGACATTGCGATTTAAGTACGATTTGGATGTTTTCGAAATCGAGCACCCCGAGGTCAGACTGTTTGAGTTGGATAGTTTTCTCAAGTGTACCACCAGCAGGAACCAACATTGCACGACCCTCTTCGGTCAAAGGAGCACCATCCATAGTGATAATTGCGCCTTGAGCATTTGTAGCATCAATCACACCGAGGTCGAACCAGATGTCGTCGCCAGTTTCTGAAATATTTTCGAGGCGAAGAGTATAAGTTGCGGCTTTACCAGCAGGCACTTCAGTTGCAAATGCGTTAACTACTGTGAGTTGAGGGATTTCGATTTGCATAGTCGCTGTAGAAATTTCGGTACCTGGCTCGTAGTATTTAGTTACTTCGGCAGCTTCGTAAGGACAAGAAGTTTGACCGCCACGAGTAGAGAAAATAGGACCGAAGCCATCAGGAGAGTTAAGAACATCGATAGTGAGCGCATCGTTGTAGCCAGATTCTTGAAGCACATAGCCTGTAGTGAGACATGTTTCTTCAGAATTTTCGGTATAACCGAAGTAACGAGCACCTGTAGTAGTGCGAGCAGTTACAGCCACACCCGTACCAGCAATAGTTCCACCAGTAGAACCACCAGCCACAACCAAAGTTTCGAAATCATGAGCATCATTAGTTGCCTCGGCTTCACAAGTTTGAACTGACGATTCGATGACAGCTCCAGCATCGAATGAGTGATTTTCTTGAAGATAAGATTCACGTTCTTCTATAGCTTTTACTTTAGCCTTTTCGTTGTTGGCAAGAGTTTCAATCCATTTTGAGATTTGTGAATTATGCCAACGTACTTTGTCTTCATAAACTTTATTAGGGTCTAATGCGGCAGGAAGAATCATCGTATAACTTGGTCCAGATAGCTCGTCTTTTCCTACTGCTTCTTTACCCCCAAACTTCTTTATCGAAATTGTCAGAACCAAAACGTTCATCGTCAGGCGAAAGAGTTGTAACATAAATAGGTTCTTCGCCATTATTTACGACACCTTCAACCGATTCTACTTGTTGTAAGAGCGAATTACGAGTAAGGTAAAGATTTGGGATCAACACCTCTTCAACATAATATTGAGTGTATTTGAAACCTGTCGAGAACTCTGTTCCAGTAGAAATAACATCGGTACGAGCAAGAGAGAAAGAAGAATCTTCCACATTGCGTTGCAAGCCAATCTTACGCGCATTACCGAACAAGATATTAGTAGCAGCTCCCACGAATACATCGCCATTAGAGCCAACATAGTCAGCCTCAGCCGAAGTGCTTATGCGTTCAGTAGTAGTGGTAGTGGTAGTCCACTCTTTATAACCAGAATAGTTATAATTAACATTAAGACCCACTTCAAGATCAAAATTAGATTCAGCCTCAGTGATAACACCAAAACCGACAGGAGTTCCCATAAAAGTACTAGCCTCAACACCTAATTTAGTAATAGTAGTTGCTTCGTTATTAGTAATAAACGAACCACCATCTTGCTCTACTTCGGTAATAGTAACACCTTTTTCATAGAACGAATAAGAGTTAGAACCTGCAGGGTCGCGAAGAATCATCATTACCTTGTCGGGACCCGAAGTTACAAAGTTGGTACCCGAAGGCAATTCGCCAAACACGATAGCCGAGAATGTTGAATTTTGACTCCATTCGAGGTCTTGCCCATTAGTGTTGTATTTGATATTCAAACCAAGAGTATAAGGTTCAATGATATTAGGATAACCTGTTACAAATCTATACTCTGCTGAACCGAGCGAGTCAAGTTGCACTTGATTTTCGGCAAGTTGTGCTGTGTCAATTTTACCATCAAATTCACCTTCAACATATACAAATTGCCCTGTACCGAATTGATTTATAACGGTAACGACAGTATTTTCTAATGGCACTTGGTCATATACAGGTTCTCCTGAGTCTTTATTCACATACTCTTCAAATGCTCTCATTTTGAATGTATAAGGAGTTTCTTGGAAGAATACAGGGCTCCCATAAGTATATTCTACATTACCCTCTTCCGTAACTTTATACAATTCAACATCAATGCCTTCAGGATTTTCAATATCTACATATTTGAAAGTTTTTTCACCAAACGAACCATCGGCATTTTGAGTTACGGTAAACTCAGGAGTTACACGATAAGCCAATTTAAGTGATGCTACATAATCAAATTTACGAGTTTCACCATTTGCGCCAACAATAGAGTCGGTCTTAACGTGCAAAGGATTCGATGCGTCTAACAACCCTATTGTTTCAGTAGAGAATACGATTTCTGCATTTGAAGGAATTTCGACATTAGAAACAGTATATTGCGATGGTGGCAATTGAATAGCAAACTCACCTGTTTCAGGGTCGGTTTCAACAATAATATTCTCAGCCAATACAACATCACCGCCTTGAACGTATGCACGGCTATTGACATTAGGCGTAGAGTTTTCGTACATCAAAGTATCAGGTGCTACTTCGTAAGTTGTAGAGGCACCTTCGGCAACCGCTTGCATATTCATTCTATAGCCTGTAGTCAATGTAATCTTAGCCTGACCAATATTGGCTTTACTTTCGCCAAGACCGAGAGGTTTTCCGTCTTCTATTTGACCACCCACAATGCGACCAGCTACAGTAACTTTAGTAACGTCGGTGAAAGTGAGGTTTTTCATAGGTTGTTCAAAAGTGAAGCGAGTACCCAAACCATTAGGGTCGGCAGGGAAACGACCTCCGTTAGCAAATTCGTGTCCTTGTTTTTCAACACGAATAAAGTGGTCGCCAATAGGCACACTGAGTTTGAATTTACCTTCTGCATCGGTAGTAACCATTTCGCCATCACGTGAGCAGATGTTGCCATCGATATAGAAAGTACAACCTTCGACAGGATGTGTTGTGTTTTCGTAATATACCACACCCTCAACATCAAACGAAGACACATCTTCAAAGTCAATATTGTTGAATACCACAGAAGATGGCGAAGCAAAGATAGGTTTTTTGTTTGGACTAAATTCGTGAACTCCAAACAAAGGCACTACATTATATTGAACGCCCTCAGATGTATAAGGTATAGTGTTAATCAAATAGTTGCCATCTGCATCAGTAACCGTTTTATTTGACAATTGTTCTGCCGAAGGCACCATAGTTGAGTGGTTAGCCATAACGCCGAGTTCGCCATCACGTTTGTTAAATACACCATTACGACCCGATTGGTCGAATATGCGTTGTACGCCCTCTTCGTTGCAACGATAGTAAGCCCAAAGGCCCTCTTCGCGACCAGAGAGATATGCGTTGTAAGTATTAGCAACAGCAACAGCATCAAGAGTCTTATTCCAAATACGAATTTCATCAATATAACCACAATAACCATTAGTTCCCTCAGAATTAGCTGCCACATAAAAGGCATCATCAATATATTCATCTACATCCTCAGTTGTGGCAATTTCTTTTGATTCTACAAATTCACCATTGATGTAATATGACATCGTTGCTTTGCTGGCATTGCGATCAAATTTTCCAATTAAAGTAAGATGAGTCCATTCATGCTCATTAAATACTGATTCGGTCTCCCACATAGCACCTAAAATATACAATTTCAATCTATTCTGAGAACCAAACATAACATCGAAAGTTGAATTTTTAGAGAATACGAATGAACCTTCCGCTTGCAACTTATCAGGATTAATCCATGCTTGGAATGTAATTTCATCATTGTTTTTGAAATCAATTACATCGGCAGGTAATTTGATATGCGATGAAGCGTCGTTGCCATTAAAATATACCGAATAATTTTCTTGGTCATCGTCGCCACCAGTTACAGCGATAGTAACGCCAGGAACGGCTTGATCACCAGCATAAGCTACTCGACCCGACACAGTTGCGTAAGGTTGGCTATAACCTATATCTGACACAGTTGCACCTAACGAAGGTTGATTGTCGCATTCTGAATAGCCTTCAATAGTATATGTATAGAGTTGACCAGCATTCATTGCTTTGTCTTGGTAACTATACGAAGTCAAACCAGAGTGTTGGATTTGAGCTACTTGGATAGCCTGAGTACTACCATCGATAGGCGTACGTGTGATGTTGAAGTAGTTGAAGTCGCTTGCATCGCTTGGCACTTCCCAACTAATCATTACATTGTCGCTATAATAACCTTTCGACACCTCTAAGTTTGTGATTTCGCGACGATTAAGATTAGGCATCAAGAAAGATTTAACAGCTGACGTATGATGCGACTTGCTGAGTGCAGTTTGGGTCAAGGTAACCGAATATCTAACGCAACCAGTCAAACCACTGACTTTGTATTCCATCACATCGTAAGTAGGAGTGAGTGTACGAGAACTACCACCGCCTTCTATCACCAAAGAGAAAGCGCCTTTTTCGTCCCAAATATCGTTAGTGTTGTTAAAAGTCCATTTCACAATAGCCTCAGTTTTGCCATCGACAGGACTAATACTGGTAATTTCAGCTTTACGATAATTAGTATAGATGGTTTTGCTCGTCTCCTCAGAACTCATGTACTCTCTCCAAATGTTTTGAGTATTAAACATCTTTTTCCAAACGCGGAATTTGTAGGTTTGTTCTCCTTTGTTACATTCGGCATCAGATAACGTATAGGTATAAGAGTAAGAAGATTTGCTGTAAGAATAATCAATAGTAGCCACTTCTACCCACTTCGAACCGTCCCATTTTTCGACAGCGAAATCGGCATTATTCAGATTCGAAGAAGAGGTAGGGTTATATACATTCCACGATAGGTTAATATCACGATTGTTTTGCGTGATAGTGAGTTTACGATTTTCGAATGTAGCGGTACGCCCTGTGTGGATAGCACCTGACCAAGTTTCTTCCTTAGTATAATTACCAGAACCAGCATCAGGGTCAGTTACAGCCACTGCATCGAAAGAGATACCATTAGCAAACTGACGAGCAGTAAGAGTTTTAGAGTTATTATAGTCTGAATATTTTACATAATCAATTCTGTTCCAAGAAGTATTAATCGTTCTTTGTCCCTTGCTAGTTGTATAAGAGACATTACGTTTAGTCCAACTACCATCATGCGTTGTTGTACGAAGATTAATAGTAGATTTAGTTTGGTTATAAGCATTACCATTAGTAAGTTCGGTCAATTTCACTTTATACTCACCTGTAGCATAGTCCCACCCAAGGGCTTCCAACTTAGGTTGATAAGAGTATGTAGAAGTTGTGAGCGTAGTCGTTGTATTATACGACCAAGTATCATTTTCAGAGTCGCGCACCCTACCATCCAAATTAATCGAAACCGTTTTGTTCATGTGCTCGCTCTTAGGATATATATAAATGACTGCCTAACAAGGCTCTGCACCATAGAACCAAACCTCTTCACCCGAAGTACTTGTTGTGATTTCGTTCCAACCATCTTTTGATTCTGCATAAACAGTTCCACTTGCCCAACTTTCGACATTAACCCAATGGTCATTCCAATCTGGCTGGTGGTGATTATAAGCATCTAAATATTTCGAACCATCAATATATAGGTTCAAATAATCCGTGTGGTCATCCTTTCCCGCTTGGGTATAACAGATAAATGAAAATTTGATTGCGCCTTTTCCTTTGTCCCATTCAACTTTGGCATGATTGCCCCAGTTCCAATTGACGTCGGCTGCCGAAATCATCTGCGGCACAGCAAATAAGAATAACGCAATTAAAAAGATTGCGCTTCTTAAAGTTCTAAAAAACGTACTCTTTTGTTTCATAATAATAAATTTTATTTTAGTTACACAATATATATAATTTCACATCATAAAATTACATTTTTCAACACAAACAATAATAAAATTTATTAAAAATCGTTTGTACGTTTTCCAAAAATCGTTTGTACAAAACAAATAACACTCTAATCATCAGAATATTAACACCACAAAAACTTCATACTCTCGACTTATTTTTTTACAAAATAAAATTACAAAAACAAAAGAGATGTTAAAAAACAAAGAAAAACATGTTGTACAACATATTATTATTTATCACGTTTCAATAACTTCTTATTACTTTCTACTATTTTTTAAGGCTATTTTTCTAGTTTTTATAAAAAAACTAAAAAATTAGGGAACTTTTATAAATTGTAATATAAAACAATCTATAAGAGTTCCCTAAAAATTATGATGCTATAACTCGATTATTATATCTCTGATGGTGAGAGTCCTAAATGTTTTTTACAAAAACGATTGAAATGTGAATGGTCAGTGAATCCAAGTTGTTGTATAATCTCTTTAATTGGCATGTGGGTTGCTATCAATCGCCTAACCTCCTCAGCTCGTTGCTCCTGCATATAGCGCAGCGGTGTCTCATGATACTCTTTCTGAAAAGTGTTCTTGAAGAGACTCAAACTCATATTACAAATGCGTGCTAAATCTTCGATTTTATGCACCGAAAGTATATAGGTATCACACAATGTACGAAAATTCATCTTACTATCATAAAGATGATGAAACATATTGATTTGCTCCTCACGAGAACAATAAAATTTGAAAATAATAAACAACTCTTGCATCTTAATGCGATTGAACATTTTACAAGAGATATTGTTAGCCTCAATATGTATAGTCAACGACTCGGTCCAATTACGTATCAATTCATTAAATTCAAACATCGAAAAAACACGATGCTCACCTCGTATCTCTCTTACAATGCTATCTTCTTCTACTGGGTCACAAATTCGTGAATCATCTATCGTAAAATCAACAACAAGAAACACTACATCTTCACTTACAACTCCTGCATCATACTCAAAATCGTGATAAAGAAAAACATAATGCTCTCGTGAAATATGAAAATTATGACATTCAACCGAATTTAATACTATTTCTCCTTCCAAAATAAAAACAAAATGATTATAAGAACCACGTGCAAAATGCAGTTTATCTCCTTTCTGAAAATGCTTGAGATAAAATTGCTCAGTACGATTCAATATCTGAGGATCGCACTTACCAGGACAAAAACGTAATGAGGAAGTCATGAGAGTTGAAAGTTGAAAGTTTAGAGTTGAGAGTTGAGAGTTGAGAGTCTATGGTCGGACGAGTCAGACAAGTCGGACAGGTCAGACGGGTCGGACAACTATTGCTGTTGACTATCACCGATTGACTCAACCATAGAAAGTAATTCTTATGCAAAGGTACAAAAAAACTTCAAACAATGGTTCATTGATTGAAGTTTTTTTTATCACATATTCCACATCTCGTGTCTCGCATCTCGCATCTCGTATCTCGTGTCTCACATCTCGTATCTCGTGTCTATTATCTCATATAAAATCCTAAGATTCGTGTTCTCAATAGATATTCATATTTTGCTTGTGTCTCTTCGGCTTCGGCACGATAGAGGCGTGTTTGAGCTTCGCTATATTCATAGGCACTCATACGACCTAATTCGTATTTACTCTCGGCAAATTCGAGGGCTTTTGCTCCGGCTTCACGGCTTTTTTGTGCGGCTTGGTATTTATCTTTTGCTGCGAGGGCATTGTAATATGCTGATTGAATCTCTTTATAGAGACGGTCAGTGAGCTCTAATTCAGATAGTTTAGCCTCTTCTAATGCTATTTGTTGGCGCTTAACGGCATGGCGCACTTGCATGCGATTGTAGATTGGGATGTTCAAAGAAAGACCTATCACTTCACTACCATTATTAACAAATTGATTGCCAAATGCAGGGTTGTTGCCATTGAACATGTGGTAATAACCTGTTCCCCATGAGGCATTTAGGTTGAGTTGAGGATAATAGTCGGCTTTGGTTTCTTTGATAGCTAATTCGGCACTTACGACTCTGCTGCGCTGTGCTTCGAGAGAAGGACGATTAGCAACTGCTTGGGCAAATACTACATCGGGGGTCGGGAGAAGAGTTGAAAGTTTAGAGTCGGACAAGTCAGACTGGTCGGACTGGTCGGACTGGTCGGACGAGTCGGACAAGTCGGACAAGTCGGACATCTCACTCACAAACCCCTCTACATCTTTATAGTTAATCAACTGACATAAATCTACAACTGCTAAACGATAGCTATTTTCAGCCTCGGTCAACGCTTGACGATTTTGGGCTACTTGTGCTTCTACCTCATAGAGTTCGCTTTCGCTTTTACGCCCTTCGGCAACTAACACTTGTGTGCGTTCTAACAACTGTTCCGAGAGAGTTAGTTGTTGCTGTTGGACAGATTGCATTTCGCGAGAATACATGGCTTGGAGATAGTAGGTTATAACATTCAACTCTACACTTTCTTTGGCACTTTCAACCTCAGCTAATGCGGCTTGAAGTTCGACAGCGGTACGCTTGATTTGATTGGTAATACGCAAACCTGTAAAGAGAGGCATTGAAACTGAGGCATTGAAGCTTGTGGTGGATTGAGTTCGATTTTCACGCACATTATTAGCTCCTTCTACCAATCCAAACGAAAGGTTCTCGCCTATACCCGCATTGACAGAAGGGGTCATAACAACACGCGCACTGCGCTCGGCAATCTCGGCATTCTTGACTGCCATATTTGCACGTATTACACTATAACTCTGTTGTTGGGCATACGAAATACATGAATCGAGAGTCCAACCCTGTGCAATGCAAAATGCACAATGCACAATGCACAATAAAATTATTAATATTTTTTTCATATTATTTTAATTTTAACGTAAGTACAAACCTTGAATTTAATGAGTAATTTTTAAGTATTTATGAGTTAAAACATGTACTTAAAAAAGAAAATTATCCTCACAAAACTATTAAATACAGAATAATAATTTGTGTGCCTACTAATATAAAATCTGTACTTCTGTTGAAATAAAGAATATTATTTTAAATTGCCTCGCAACTGAGCATCTGGCTCTACGCCATCGACGAGTTCGATGTTAAATCCGTCAGATACACCTAATGTAACAGGTATGCGATTGAATTTTTGTTCGTCAGTAACCGTTGTATCTAATTGATATACAAATGCTGAGTCGCCAACCATTTCAACTACACCTTCGGGTATGGCGAGCACATTGCTACGTTGCATAAGTATAATTTCAGCATTGGCACTATAGCCAGCACGCACCATAACGCTGTCGGGAATCTGAGCCGCCGCCTTAATTTCGAACATCACAGCTCCACTCTCCTCTACACCTTTTGGCGAAACGTATTCAAGCACAGCATCGAATTTCATGTCTTGCAACGCTCCGATAGTGAGCACAATAGGCAATCCCTCGCGAATACGACCCACTTCGCTCTCGTCGATGCTACCTTTGAATATCATGTCGCTCATGTCGGCAATTGTACAGATAGTTGTACCATCGTTGAAGTTATTGCTCTGTATCACCGAGTTACCTACTTTTACAGGCACATCAAGTATCAAACCAGAAATAGTGGCACGTATTTGAGTATTGCTATACCCACCCGAACTTTTGGCTATACCATCACGAATGATTTCGAGATTATCTACTGCATTTTGATACTCCTCTTTGGCTTTATTATAAACAACACGTTCTTTTTCAAACTCTTCAGCCGAAAGGACTTTCTTTTCGAACAATTTATCGGCACGGTCATAGTCGATTTTTGCTTGTTCGAAATCGATTTTTGCAATATTCACACGACTCTCGGCAGAATTAAGAGTTCCCATTTCAGGAATAACCTTGATGAGAGCAATAACATCGCCTTCGCGAACGACCTCGCCTGCTTCTTTATATATCTCACTGATAATACCGGATATTTGTGGCTTAATTTCCACCTCATTACGTGGTTCAATCTTGCCTGTTGCAATGGTTTTTTTCGACAATGTTTGCACTGTCGGTGTAACAATTTGATACTCTTTCACTTCAGGACGTGATTTTTTATAGAGATAGACAAAAGTGCCAATCACCACTGCCCCCAAAAGGACAAACACAAAAATTCTAATTGCTTTTTTCATATTTTTAGATATTTAATTATTTCTTTGAAGACAAAAGAACAAAATAACAGAAATATTTTTTTTAAAACTACAATTATGTTTTTGTTCTTATGTTATTCTGTCTTTTAAAATTTATTCATCTTGAAGGGCTTCTACGGCTTTAATGCTGAGGGCGCGTTTCGATGGTAGATAGCCGGCAAACATGCCTGCAAGGATGATGACCACCAATGCCACTATCGCCAACGAGAACGGCAACTGCAATGAAGGCAAAAATGGATCGGGTTGCATAGCTACAACCACATCTACTACACTAAGTATCAACACAGCAAACACCAATCCCGCCAATCCTGCCATAGCAGTAAGCACCACACTTTCGCTCATTATCTGTTTCAATATAGTGAATGGAGTTGCCCCCAAAGCGCGACGGATGCCTATCTCTTGTGTGCGCTCGCGCACCGTAACGAGCATAATATTACTAACCCCAATCACACCCGACAACAACGTGCCTAACCC
Source organism: Paludibacteraceae bacterium (assembly GCA_017467185.1). GTDB lineage: Bacteria > Bacteroidota > Bacteroidia > Bacteroidales > Paludibacteraceae > Aphodosoma. The sequence continues at coordinate 82,351 of JAFTSS010000017.1, forward strand.
CACTATCCACACAAGGAAATTTAAGCCCCCAAACAACATCGAGAACGAATCAAATACCTTTTTCAAATTTAACAACACCAAAGCTGCCTCATCATCGGGATTCACCAAATTACGCTCTTTAACAAATGTTGCCACACGTGTTTCTACTTCACTTATTTCAACATCATCATACGCCGTAATACACAAACAATCAATCTTATCTCCACTATTTTGAATTCGCTGTGCCGTTGTATATGGCACATGCAACATCTCATCCGTATTTCCAAAAAAGTTAACCCCATCAGTAGTTTTTTTCACAACCCCAATAACAGTATAATACGAACTACCCACTCGTATCAGTGTACCGACTGCACTTTCACCAGGTTTATAGAGGTCGTTCAACACCTTTTCTCCTATGACACATACTTTTCGAACATCACGAATATCTATGTCATTAATCCAACGCCCTTGCACAATTTTCAACGGATACATCTTGAAATAGTTGGCATCATGCCCCATCATACGATACTCTTCCGATTTTGTTCCCCTCGTTGCCTTACCAACATTATCCACAAACATCACAGGCGAAATATATTTCAACTCCGCAAACTCGCGCTCTATTGCCACTAAATCATCGGAATGTATATTCCACGAACGACCCTTTTTGAACCCTTTATATGGCATTGACGTATTGCTTGGCCACAACATCGAAGTATTCTGCGCCACACCATCAAGTTGACCCATAATGCCTCGACTGATGCCACTGCCAAGTGCCACCATCACAACCAACATAAATACGCCCCAAAACACCCCGAACGCAGTCAATAGACTACGACTCTTATTGCGCGTAATCGTCTGCCAAATCTCCTGATAATTATCTAAATCGAACATTCTAACAATGCATAATTCATAATGCATAATTCATAATTATGATTACCATTACTTAATATTAAACAAAATCATTTCCAAATAAAAAACTACAGAATCACAATCAACATAAAATTCCGAATGGAATAATTATGCATTATGAATTGTGAATTATGAATTCTATTTAGCGTTCATCGCCTCAATTGGTTTTACTTTAACTGCCTTTCGTGCAGGCATATAACCTGCCAACACTCCAGCCACTACAAGCACCATTGTTGCAGAAAATACTATTCCTAAATCTACTGTTGGATTCGACATAAACGTTGGTTGCATACTCGAACCGCCACCGGCAGGAAAAAACATACACAGCAATTCCGACAGTCCAATACCCATCATCATACCAATGTAACCAAACATCACAGTGATAGTCAACGACTCTAACACCACCAACCCAAGAATACTATTCGGTGTAGCCCCCAACGCCTTACGAATACCAAACTCACGAGTACGCTCTTTTACCGTAATCAGCATAATATTGCTAACACCCACAATACCAGCAATCAACGTACCAATACCTATCAGCCAAATAAACATCGATATACCATTAAATATCATTTTCGACTGCTCATAACTCTCTATTCTATTAGCAACCCATATTGCATTACGGTCGGCTGGGTCGTAACCATAATATTGCGCCAATTGCTCACGCAACCTCTCGCCATACACTTTTGCCTCCTCAGCTGTCTCCACCCCCTCCAAGAGATACGACACATCATAGACATACCCCGACGGATTATATATCACATTGGCTGTCGCAAGCGGTATAAATATCGACGGACGCGAATCTTCATACTCTGCTTCCGTAACTCCAACCACCTGAAAAACAACCCCATTTGTCAATTTCACCATCTTACCAAGTGCCAATTCAGCCACACCAAACAACTTGCGAGCCGTATTTTCGTCAACCACCACTACTTTGCGCCTTTCGTGCATATCCATCGCATTCACAAATCGCCCATGCTTCACCTCCAACACTCGCAAATCACGATATACCTCATTCACACCCGTTATATTAGCATCGAATTGCAAAGTACCATAAGTTATTGAACCCGACCACAAATTGAATATCGGAGATAACGACCGACAACCCTCCAAATGCTTCTGCATCCACTCGCAATCTGCCATCGAAAACTTTATCGTACGACCTTTTTGCATTCCTCCGTATGGCATAGACGTACGTCCAGCATATAGCGACACAGTGTTTTGCGACATATAATTGAAATTTGCAAACATCGCATTACTGAATCCATTGCCCACAGCCAACAAAGCCACCAGCATAAAAATACCCCATGCTATAGCAAACCCCGTCAGAAACGTACGCATACGATTCATCTTCAATGCCGCAAATATCTCTCCTATCAATTCATAATTCATAATTCACAATGCATAATTTTTCTAATTCATAATTCATAATTCAAAATTAAATCCGAATGGCTAATTATGAATTATGCATTGTGAATTGTGCATTATCAATAACCCCATCTCGAATTCGAATAACTCTATCAGTCTGTTCTGCCACCTCTTGCGCGTGTGTAACAATAATCATCGTAATACCCTCCGATTTCGACACCTCACGCAACAAGTCAATCACCTCCTGCGACGTTCTCGAATCCAACGCACCAGTAGGCTCATCGGCAAGTATTATTCGCGGTTTTGCAATCAACGCACGCGCTATAGCCACACGTTGTTTCTGACCGCCCGACAACTGATTTGGCAAATGGTCAGCCCAATCTTTAAGCCCTACCTTATCAAGATACTCCAACGCAATCGCATTCCGCTTCTTACGCGACACACCTTGATAGTATAATGGCAATGCCACATTCTCCAACGCAGTCTTGAAATTCAAGAGATTAAAACTCTGAAACACAAAGCCAATAGTGCGATTACGCAAATGCGCAGCCTCACGTTCCGAGAGGTCTTTTATCAACCTGCCATCCAGCCAATATTCCCCCTCATCATACGTATCCAACACCCCAAGAATATTCAATAGCGTAGATTTACCCGACCCCGAAGCACCCATAATCGACACAAAATCACCCTGATTGATATCCAAATCAATCCCCTTCAACACATGCAACGGACTCGCCGAATAGTATGTCTTATTTATATTCCTTAATTTAATCATTTTATCAATGCACAATTTTAAACCAATTCCCTATTCCTTATTCCTTATTCCCTATTCCCTATTCCTTATTCCCTATTCCCTATTCCTTGCTCCTTATCCGGCATCACAATCATCATCAACAAATAAGCTATCACACCAGCAAACGCAGTAAACAAAGTTAAAAACAAATACGCAATACGCACCACTGTTGGATCAAAACCAAAATATTCAGCTATACCAGCCAATACTCCCGACAACATTTTGTTGTTCGATTTAGTCAATTTCTTTTCCATAATATATTAATTTTAGTCGTAAGTAGAAAGTCATAAGATATGAGACTTATAAATCAAATCAATAATTTTTTATAAAAAACTACACAAACCATACCAAAAAACACAAATCCATATTCATAATGCAAAGATACAACAAAATTCTCACACCACAATCACCCCCCCCATTTAACATTATTTAACATCTATTCAATATAAAATCAGCAAAATTACCCAATGTAGGGACACAGCGTGCTGTGTCCTATCAGTCGCCAGACTGAAAAAATCTATATAGCAAAGCGCCTATAATCCCTATAACACCTACAAAAAATCAATTCTTCACAAAAGTCAGCCTCTCCCATACACATCGTGGAATCAACGACCAAAAAAACGTAAGCACCGCAAATTTCCAATCAATCACCGCCACACGCTTCTTCCTCAATATCGCCTTAGTAGCCAAACGCCCAGCCCTCTCCTTCGACATCATCATCGGATAATGCTTATTTGGATTAAGAATATCAGTAGCCGCAAAACCAGGGCGAATATCCGTAAATTTAATATTCACCCCTTCCATCCTTGCCAACTGTGCCAATGCCGTCAAATAGTGCGACTGCATGCGTTTAGTGGCAGAATAAGCCGCCGCAGTACCCAAAGGCTTAGTCCCCGCAATCGACGACACAATCGCAATATGCCCCTCTCGCTTCTCCCTCTTAAAATAATTATAAGCCCACCCCACCATACGCATAAAACCATAACCATTCACATCAAACGTATGTTTCTCAACCACTGAATCCAACTCTTTATTCTGGAAACCAACACCAGCCACATTCACAAACAAATCCATCCCTCCCAATTTCTCAACCAAACGTTCAACACCCTCTACAGCATCCTCTGCAGTAACATCGATTTGCTCATATATAGCAAACTCTTTCAAAAGTTCTACCCTACGCCCAGCTACACCAACCGTCCAACCGTCGCGCTGAAGATTAAGCGCAATTTCACGTCCTAATCCTGATGTAGCACCTATTATAATAGCTTTTTTCATATATTTAGATTTTTAGACACAAGACACGAGACACAAGACACGAGATGTGAGACATATAGATTTACATCTCAATTAACGATGCAAAGTTATATATATTTCCTGTACTATGCAATACAAAATACTACATTTAACTATATTTAACATTGCAATAAATGAATTTGCGACAGAGATACAATATTATAAAGATAAATTGAAGGTTTTGAGAAATGTAAATTCGCAAGTTCGCAAATTCGCAAGTAATGTTTTTATAGGTATTCTAGATAAACTCTGCCAGATTTTGGAATAAATACACAATGAGAGTATGTATTTTTTGAGAGAATAATAGAAACTATAGAGACTATAAAAATAATAGAGGCTATAGAAACTGCAAAGCTATGGTGAAAAAAAATCTTCATTTTGCACTTGCAAAATGAAGATTTTTTATTACGATTAAATAATTGGGAGATTATTTAATTTTTGCATTAACAATTTCAAGAATTTCAGCTTCGAGTTTGCATGCTTCAGCAGAGAGAGCTTCGGCTTCGCCTACGAGTTTATCTGCCACTGCGCGGTCTTTAAGACCTGCTGCGTTAATTTTCACGTTGAGGCATGCACCCAATACTGCAGCACGAGCAGCAAGTGCACCTACACCAGCATCAGATACTGAATTAGGGTTACCTTCTTCTGCCATAGCACGAATGAGTGGGAATGTATCCATTGTAGCTTTGATAGTTTCCAATGGCACTTGCGTTGCATAAAGAGTAGCCTCTTGCATAGCAGCAGCGCGAGCAGCTTTTTCTTCATCGGTTGATTTTGGCATAGCAAATACTGCCATAATTTTGTTGAAGGCTTCAGTGTCTTCGTCAACCAACCAAAGGAGACGGCTCATCATAGCTTGACCTTTGTCAGCCCATTCTGAGAAGAATTCCCAACGAGCATCCCAACCTGCTTTGTGAGAAGAGAGGTTAGCCACCATAGTAGCCAAAGCAGCAGCGAGAGAACCCATGTAAGCAGAGATAGAACCACCACCAGGAGCTGGACTTTCGCTTGCAGTCTCTTGAGCAAAACCAGTACATGTCATATCGACAAGCTTTTTCTTAGTCTTGTCTTCGATGAGATATTCGATAACTTTTTCTTCTGGGTTGAATGGTTTGAGGTCGTCCAAGCCCATAGATTTAACTGCGATTTTGATAATTTCTTCTTCGTGAAGACCAACTGAACGTTGTTGTTTACGCAAGAAATATTTACCTGCCTCGATGAGAGTAGATTTAGGCACAAGACCTACAATTTCGGCACCTGTTACACGCAAACCACGATTAGCTGCACAACGAGATACTTCGTCGAAAGCTACGTGAAGAGGTGTAGTTTTGATGTCAGTGATATTCATTGATACTTGAGCAATGCCATATTCGTCGATGAACCAACCGATAGCTTTAGTACCTTTCAATGTACCAGGAATCATGATGTCTTTGCCATTTTCGTCTTTCATCACTTTGCCTACAGGCGAGCCACCTTCGCGCATAGGGCGACCTTTTTCGCGAACGTCGAATGCGATAGCATTAGCACGACGAGTAGATGTAGAGTTGAGGTTGTAGTTAACAGCAATGAGGAAATCGCGAGCACCTACAGCAGTAGCACCAGTGCGAGCTGTGTTTTCGTCCCATACAGTTGGACCGAAATCTGGATTTTCTTCAGCTACACCGAAACGTTGGCTAAGAGCTTCATATTCACCTTTACGACAAACTGCGAGGTTACGACGTGCAGGAGTGAAAGCAGCAGCTTCATAAGCATAAACAGGTACGCCAAGTTCATCACCGATACGTTTACCGAGTTGACGTGCATATTCAGCACACTCTTCGAGAGTTACACCAGCAACTGGAACAAGAGGACATACGTCAGTTGCACCCATACGAGGGTGTGCACCATGGTGATTGCGCATGTCGATAAGTTCTGCCGCTTTACGTACAGCTTGGAACGCAGCTTCCATAACTTGTTCTGGTTCTCCTACGAAAGTAACAACAGTACGGTTAGTTGCTTCACCTGGGTCAACATCAAGAAGTTTGATACCTTCTACTTTTTCAATAACATCAGTAATTTGTTTGATTACTGCCAAATCGCGACCTTCAGAGAAATTAGGTACGCATTCAATTAATTTTTTTTGCATTTTGTATTAGATTATTTAGGAAGACATAATAACACAATAACATAAAATATCTCTTTTTCAACGCAAATTTCCATTAATTATCCATAAATTTTAACGCTATGAACAATCTTACGTATATAAACAATTCTGTTCTTATGTTATTATGTCTTCAATTTAAAATTATTTATTTTTTATTCATTTCGATACGAGCAAGGAGCTCCATTGTACGGATTTTGTCTTTGTAGAGGTTGTTGGCATTGATTTTTTCGATGCTAAGTGCTGCATCAGAGTTGCCATCCCAACGACGACAGAGATACAAAGAAGTATAGATACGGCCAATTTGATATTGACGACTGAAACGGAGACCAAGTGCATAGTCCTCGCCATAACTTGTATTAGGCACTTTCACGCGACGGAGCATAGGAGTGTAGAATGCACGAGGAGCACCAAGTCCATTGATACGAAGCGCATTGTTGCGACCATTATCTGGAGTCCACTCTTTGTGGTCAATCAATCCAGGAGGAATTGGTTGCATATCGCCGTTAGTCATTGTGTATGAACCAACTACCATTGCGCAATTTTGTTCGTAGAAGGCATTAACGATAGTTTGGAGAGTGTTTTCGTCTTGATAAACATCGTCTGAGTCGAGTTGAACTGCAAATTTACCGCAAGTTGGATGGTCAACACCAGCATTCCAACAACCACCAATACCGAGGTCGGTACGTTCAGGCACAAGGTGAACTACACGATTGTCTTGTTCGGCATATTTACGAATAATATCCGAAGTGCCATCAGTAGAATAGTTATCGATGATGATAAGGTTGAATGGAAATGTTGTTTTTTGAGCTAATACAGAGCGGATTGCATCTTCGATAGTACGAGCACGATTGCGTACAGGAATGATAACAGATGCTTCATTAGCAAATTCGCCTTCATCGAAGTTAACCGACTCGAAATTAGGCACAAGGTAGCCACCAATAGCCTTCAAGTGATCGGTGCAAGCGAGTTCCATTTCGATTTGCACTTGACGGTTTTTAGGGTCAACATAGTCGAATTGTTTTTCGCCACTCTTACGAGTATCAAGTTCGATTTCAGAATAGAGATACTCGTTGATACGAACGATAGTATAGTGTTGACTCACTTTGAGGCGGAGGTTGTAGATACCTGCGAATTGATATTCAGCAGTAGTTTCCTTAACCGCACGTTTCAATGCTTCGGCATTATAGAACAACACAGAACCGAAATTGAAATCGTCACGAAGACTACCCACTTGATAGTCGATAGTAGGGGCATTTTTGCGTTCGCCATCCACGATTTGGTAATAGTCGCTATAAATCATACCTACACCAGCACCAGTTGCAAGGTTATAGAAACGTTCGATGCCATATTGACCAAATTCCAAAGTAGTATATTTGGTATAAATCAAAGAGAATTCAGCATCGCTATGTTCAGCAATTTTAGCCACTGTTGCAGAGCTATTAAGCGAATCTACAACTAAACATTTGCAACCTTCATACTCAATTGGCTCATTAGCCAAAAGATAGATATCAGCCACTAATTCTGAAGCCTTAAGACCTTCGACTGTAGATTTGAATTGCTCTACAGATTGAGCTGGAATAAAACAATTGATTTTTTTCATATATTAGAAATTTAGTAGCGAGTAACGAGTAGCAAGACCTACTCGGCTTCGCCTCGTTTATAAAATTATCGTATTATCATTTGTGATGTTTCTATGAGTTGATTATCGATTATCAATCGCAATACATAAATTCCACTACTAAGCCCATCAAGATTCATCGTTACAGTTGGCGTATTTTCTGACACATCCATTTCGCGTACCTTACCATAAACATCATGCCATAACTCCAACCGATACGCACCCATATACAACTCATTTTGAGAGACAGACATTGTTTGTTGTGCTTCTGTATCACCACCTCCTACAACATCTATTTCAACACTACCCGATGCTGGATTTACAAAATTCAGTGAAAACGGACTTTTCACTAAATAACTTTTTGTTTCTGATTTGTAATCATCATCGCATCCATAAATATAAGTTGCCGTAATCGTTGCAGTTCCTACTGCCCTTGGAAACAACGTTATTGAACTTCCATAAATAGTACGAGAAGACTCACCTGGTAGCTCAATATCCCATCTAATATCATCCAATACACTTTCTGTGTTTGGTGATTTAAGAAATAAATTTTTCGTTTCGCCTATATACCACACCGAATCTGCTACAGAATCATCAATAACTACCTTTTCTGGCATATAAATCTCTTTTGATAAAGAAAAAGTGTCACTATTAAAAATAACATCTGCTTTAATTGTAACAGCTCCTGAATAAGGCTTAACAATTACAGAAGGATATGTTGATAGTGGGGCTATTGGTAAAATAGGGTCCCCTGGTGGAGGTGTTATACCGGTACCCAATATACTATTACCTCTTGTAAAACAAATATTTTTAGTACCTTGCCCAGAACCAATAAACAATGGTGTACTCGCTATCGATATTCCTGCTGGCCTAATATAGTTCCACTCAACCGTAGCATTCGATGGCACATGTTTTAACGAATATATTGCCGAATCACACAAAATATCTGGTCCTTCAATCTCTGGATTAAGCACAAATTTAATACATTTTTTCCCATTTACCATCTCTTCACTTATAAAACATACATCTTTATTTTGAGTTTGCGTTCCATTCCATGCACAATTTGAAGGTAAACTTTCTGATGTAAAATATATATTTTTAGAATTAGTACTTCTGAATGTTGCATTTGAAGAATTTATAGTACCATACGATGCTACCGAACCAGTTGGTTTTGCTATATGATTATTTGCTACAACAACATACATTTTTTGTGGATGTTCCACATTTATATTAGAAGAAGAAATATCTGAATGCACATGATATATAACTAAACCTGTTCCTGGCAGACTTGTATTTTGCCTATTTTCTAAAAGATAATATTCCCCAGATGTAGATGTTGACAATTTATAAATAACATTATACAACTCAGAAGATGGAATAGTATATAGTCTATTACTTTCTAATAACTCAACTGATGATGCCCAACCATAGATTTCTGTTTTTATATATGGATTAGGATGTGCAGGATTCATCGGTTTTATTTTATTTATATAACTATTCCAACACCCACCTGCCATTAAATCCCATTTACCTGTTCCTTTAAAAACATTATTTGCTGTATCATAAAAATCAGGAGCACCAAGTATATGCCCTAATTCATGACATACTGTACCTATTCCTCTATAATAATTACCATATTTTTCTGGTGTCATCATATAACGACTCATTTTAACTCCGTCAGCACTTACATATCCTAATAAGGACCATTTATGAGGCCATATTGCATCAGAATAAATTTCTTTATCTTCATCATTACCATTTCCAGCATACAAAATATGAATACATTCAACCCAACCATCATTATTATTATCAAATTGACTTACATCTATATCATCAGCAATCATTTCCATTACTTCTTGTGCTAATTCTTGTCGCCGTATATCTTTCAGATTATCAGTCGATGCTCCATAATAAGCCATATTATGAGATACGGTGTATGGTCCAATTACAGTAGCTCTAACATCAAGTTGATTATAGGATGCTTGCAAATAAAAATCACGCAAACTACCAGTTATATTATTTTGCCCTGGATGTTTATAATTTGATTGATTCATCATATTTGTAACCAAATTTTTTATCCCTGTCTGATTTTGAAATTTAACATCCGTAAATTGGACTAATACTGTTAATATTTTCTGTACACCTATTGCTGGCAGTGGAGCCAATTCTCCTGTAGTTGTCCTACTATTTACTTGTCCTTCCGAGATTTCCTTTTGCTCAATATAATTATTTGACCGTTTTTGAATAATAAAATTAAAAATAGAATCTCTATTTATATCTATAGGCATAGATGTTTGCGATACTATTTGATTCGTTAAAATCTTATTACCATTTTCAACAGAAACATAAACCCAATAACCATTATTATTTCTACTTATAATATCACCTTTATCATTTTCATACCACGAACCAAATTCATCCCCATGAAAAGAAATACATATAGTATCTCCATTAGGTTGTATTACTTTACGCATAGTCGGATCTGCCGGAGATGCAACAACTGTAGAAAAAACACTTATACTAAATAATAAAAAAACGATTAATCTTTTCATAATATTCTTATTTTTTAGGTTCAACAATAAAATAAGCGACAGTATCTATCAAGGTATGAGTTTTAAAAAAATCCTCACAAATAGAACATGGTGCAGGAGGAGTTGCATTTATATTGTTGAGAATTATATGTTCTGAATTTTTATTTTGATGATAACTATATACGCCTCCATCGTATACTCCCCCATCTATTTTATTACCACTACAATCATAAATTGTTATCCAAGAACTATATTCTCCTTTAAGATCAATTACTACAAAATTTTCTTGAGTAATATCATTTTGAAATAAAAAAATAAATTCTGGCTCTTTTAATCCCGTAGCAGTAGAAAAGTAAGAATCTTTATACACTTTATATAGTTCTTTCAGCCACTCCAAATTATTTATTGGGTTTTTCACACCACAACATTCCACATCTGGATTTATCCAGACTGTTTGTTCGTATTCAATTGGTTTTTCGGTCAGATTGTCTCCGCAACTTACCAGTGAAAGCAAAGCAAAAATTGCAATAATAAAAATTGTTTTTTTCATATATTAGATTTTTAGTAACGAGTAACGAGTAACAAGACCTACTCGCTTCGCTCGTTTTATATAAATTATCGTATTATCATTTGTGAGGTTGGAATTAGATACAATTTTTCCCTACGACATACCCATCTAAAGTTTCATACCACATTCCATATTCATCACCACGCTGTACAATCATAATACTATCTCCATTGCTGTGCTACTTTAAATGGTTTTGGTATTATCTGGAAAGAAAATATCTGATATGATATTAAATTCAATAGAAATAAAAACAATAATTTTTTCATAATTAATTATAGACTATTTAATTCAAAAATTTATCTGTACATACATACGCTATTGTATCAATTAAAATATGTGTATTAAAAAAATCCGCACATATATCACATTCAGGTTCCGAAATATACTGCATTTTATTTATCTCTTGTTCAGACTCAAATAGGTTATCATCAATATCACTATAATTACCTAAAGCCAATCTTTCACCACTACAATAGTTTATAATATAAAATGCTGTAGGATAATGATACTTCCGCTTTATAACAATAAATTCTTCTAAAGTTATTTTATTTTGATAAAGAAATATAAATTCTCCATATATTTTTGCATCTAATATTAATTCTTCATTAAAATAAGAATCTTCACACCATTCTTTTAGCCACTCCAAATTATTTATTGGGTCTTTAACACCACAACATTCTACATCTGGATTTATCCAAATTGTGCGTTCATAGTTTCTCTCACAACCCATTAACGTCAATAAAAATAGAGAAATAAAAAATATTAGTTTTTTCATATATTAGAAATTTAGTAACGAGTAACAAGACCTACTCGCTTCGCTCGTTTTAAATAAACTACATTATAATTTTTGCCCACAAATTAGCACAAAATTTACAATTGCGTCCCTACTTGGTGAGGAAATCAATGATTTGTTGCATAAATTGCTGTTGCATTGCTTCAGAGGCAAGGGTTTCGAATGGGAAACCGCACACAACCACCCTATAATCCTCTCCCGAATATGCTACAGTAGCACTATTGTTGTTTTGCGAATAACGCATCACAGTATAGGCATTTTCACCAAATGGCACTATAGCATCAGGACTTTCGACAGCATATATCTCTTCATTAAGATGCTGAACAAATTGATAATTGCCAGTGAACTGTGCATTAGGAGCATAGACAGCCTTCAATTCACCATCTTGCGTTGCTCTATCTGCACGCCACTCCACGTGAAGCACCTCTTTGACAAACTTTTGGTCTGCCTTGGTTGCATTGACCGACAACCAATTGTCTGAAGCCACATACGCTCCCGACACAAACAAGGCACCCCCTTTAGCAACATAACGGCGCAATTCTCGTTGCAAATTTACGGAAAATGTTCTATATTCACAAGCAGAAGAATCGCAACGCCACAAAGTTTCTTTTTGTTCGCCAAGAATAAGGTCAACAAGTTTATAATCTGCAATATCTACATCGCCACACTCAACTGCCGAGCGTGAACAAGAGACAAAACTATAACCTGCTTTAACGATTGCACTACCATGCACAAAAGGAAAATCGTGGGTATTTCCAGCAACGAGCATTTGTTCATAGTCGCTATTGCTTTGACCCCAGCCAGAATCGTCGTCGGAAATCCAAGGACGACGAGAATCGAAATCGTGCTGACGACCAACATACTGCAACTCTACTCCATCGCCAACGCCACGGTCGAGCCACTCGGGGAAACCTGCATAAGGAGCAGATTGAAAACCTTCGGGACCAGCCACACGGTCAAAACCATTGATAACCAACACTTCGCCTTTGGCATTGCGAGCTGAATAGGCGGAGAGAATTTCGCTATCCATACTTGCACCACCATCATTGACAGCTACGACTTTATAACTCATCATCTCATCTATACCAATAGGCAAAACTGCCACTGTATCATCAACTAAAACACCATTGTCCCAACCTTCGCCATCGCGACGAGTATATACGACATATTTATCGGCTACGGCAGTAGATTCGAGCGAATCAATAGTAGGTCGCCAAGAAAGACGCACTTTGTTATCACCAATAAGGCGAAGAGCAAAACTATTGATTGGGAGCGGTGCAATTACGTAATCCTCATTGTTTTGAGTAGCAATAAACTTTGTCATTGCCTTATAAATAGCACGCGAAACTATGAACTTAAATCGCGGGTCGAGACCATAGGACATGTCCTCAAAGTTCTGATGTGAAAGGAGTTCGAGCAGCATAGCTGGCACTTCGGGACGACGCGACTCGCTATAAGAGCGATCCCACATCCAGCGCTGTGTCCAATTCGGATTAGCCGTAGCACACACATCTCCAACTATTTGCGACATTACAAAATCGGTGAGATCACGAGAAGCAAAACGACTTTGTCCTGATGGAAAATCATATTTATACTCTTTTTCATTTACATCGAAAGGTGTTGTATAGATACAAAGAGTGCCAATGACAGTGTCGAGTTTGCAACCTGCATCGGAATGGAAAGCAAAAGAGAGGTCGATAGGAATACCCAAACCTACAGAGTCGGGAGCATTAACCGAACCTTGATTGAGCCAATTAACCCACTGAGCACGACAAGTATAGTCGTCGGTGTAATCGTTAAGCCCTTTGGTATAAGAAATTACGCTATCAGGTGCACCAGCCCATTGAAGCCAGTAGCGCGAAGCCTCCCAGAAACGAGCGCGACCACTTGTTTCATACTCCTCTTTTTCGAAAATAGATATTTTACGTTCACGGTCTTTCTCATCTTCGAGACGAGCAATCTCCTCGTCAGTAGCAGGACGACGAGCCACATTGCCCATACCGCCACCAAAGCGTACTGCGTCAGCCACAACTACTCCTTTATGGTCGCTTTCATTACTCAACACGACAGAAGCATGCTCGGCATCAGCGCCTTTACGGAAATAGAATTGACCGAGATAGGTCCAAGTGCCACCACCCATTTGTTGATTAACACGGAAAGTTGTTTCGCCTGCCGAATGACGTACTGTATATTTTGCATCTGGAACTGATTTCTTATCTGTTTGATATGCCACCGATACCCAATACCAGCCATCTTCAGGTATTTCAGGCGTCCAACAAACCGTAGCACTCTCTTTCTTATCTGCCTTCAACATTTCATACGTCCCTGCCTTAAACGGATTTTCATGTTCATGATAAACTTCTTGATTATGTGCAAATCCTGGTTTTCTCAATTGTGCATTATGAACAGAAAGTCTTTGATTCGAAGGTGATAAAATTGTGAATTGTGAATTGTGAATTGTGAATTTATCATTGTCCACAATGACCTCATTGCGTTGATAATCACGCTCACGAGGCATAAATACATTCGCTCCTGCACGTTCGAGCATAGGGGCAAGATATGGAATGACGAAAGAGAGAGTGAATTTATCTTCGACAGTAGTAAACACTCGCGCACGTTGCCACTGCCAGCGGTCAGTGCGTTGCTCATAGTACCAGCCATGACTTTGCCAAAGGGCAATATTGCGGTCTTGAAGTCCGTGTTTCACTTCGTAAGCTCGATCCTCATTACGAACAAAAGGTATGGTTTCAGTATATTTCGTATTATAACGAGAGTGATCAATATCAGATTTTGCACGATAGTAGTTAGGTACAAGGTCACGAATATTATTTTTTTTATGTACACAGAGTTGCACGTTATACCCATTATATTTAGGTTTAATAACAGCTTTAACTGCCTGCTCCATTGAATCTACTAACTCTGGTCGATAGTGAATAGAATTGAACATTTCGCCTAATTCAACCTTGTAAGTATTGCCTGAAATGCGAATACGATCGACTTTGAAATTGCCCCAAACACGAGAATTACGTGCAAAATAAAGCAAAGTGTCCTCCACTTGTTGCTTATAGTTTTGAGCTGAAAGCAATAAGATAGAGGACAAAAATAATAATATAAAACTTATTTTTTTAATCATATAATTTCTAGAATAATTAGAATTTCTAGAACTACTAGATAAATAAAAGAACCAAAATAATCACAAACGCAAATTCAATCCTGCGAAAATAGTGTCGATACGGAAATTAAATACAGCATTCATTTCGCCAGCCATACACAATCCACATTCATCACAAATATTCAAACCCTCGCCGGCACAACCCGAACGAGTGCCATCGGCATAAATGAAGTTTGTAACCCAACAACGACGTTTAAACTTATTCTCTTTCATGAGTTTAAGCCCTGAAACAGAATTCATAATAGGGTAACCTTTTTTCTTCATTTCAATTACCTTATCAATCACTTCTATGCGCTTTTGTTTGTCAAGCACCATTGATGTTTCTGAACCTGGGAATGGGGTGTAAAAGTTAATTGATATTTTCTCAATTGCAGGGTTGTTTTTTGCATATTCGATTGTAGGCACAACGGCTTCGTAGTTATAAGCACTAACAACCATATTGACACTTAGGTGTTTATGTCCGCAAGAAGCAATGTTCTCTTCGAGGCGTTTGAATGTGCCTTTGCCACGAATATACTCGTGATAATCACCAATACCATCAAGACTCACCCAAATGCTATCGGCTTTGCTACCTTTGAATGGCAACTGTGCGTTAGTCGTAATTGTAGCCGAGAAGAAACCCTCTTCTTTTGCCAAATCGATGAGGTCATTGATACGATAATCGCCATCGCGCCAAAGCATCACTTCACCACCCTCGAAATCCACAAAACGAGAACCGAGCGAGTGTGCATAACGCAATTGTTCGCGCACTTGTTCGTATGTCATTATATTCGGATTCTCACGTGCATATACTGCACAATGACGACATTTCAAATTACATTTATCACCAATAAACAACACGGTTTGAAGTGGACGTTTGCGACCAAGCACCCTTGCACCAAAGAACCACCATGCTAAATAGAATAGTTTTTTCATTTTAGAGATTTTTAGTAGCGAGTAGCGAGATATGAGACTTACTCGCTTACGCTCGTTATTATTTTTTTAGACTTTTAATAAATCTAATTAGACCTATTAGTCCAATTAGACATATTGGACTAATTAGTTAAAAGAAAGACAATACAACATTCACAATCACCAAAAATAAACAGAAAAAAGTTACAAGATTACGAGCCATGAGCCAACGGAAAAGAAACCAATCCAACCCAGCTTTTTTGTAGCCTTCCCAGTTTCCCATAGGTCCCATCCAAAATTTAATTGTCATATCTTCTGGTTCATTATAAACAAACTTACGAACCGATTTCCAAAGGAATAATGCCATAGGCAAAAGTAAAGCCACTACGAGATAAGCCCAATGGAAAAGCCCCAAAGCTACGCCAACAAAAACAAACAAGAAAGGCAATAACGAAAATAGTGCCAATGCGCCTAATTGCGCCTTTTTAGAGCCAAGCACACGAGCAAAAGTCATCTTATCGGCTTTTTCGTCGGCTACGATATCAATAACCGAATGTGTATAAACAATATTTGTCACTAACATACCAACTGCAACACTCAACACTACGACATTCCAATCAAAGACGCCACAAACAGCATATTGCATACCTATCATCAATAAAACACCAAACATAACACCAATTACCAACTCGCCATAACCATGGTAACCAAGTTTAAGCGGTCCTCCCGAATAAGAAATTCCAAGCAATCCAGCAATAGCCACAATCAACGCTATATGCCATCCACGAAAATAGAGAATCACAGCACCACAAACAACCGCAATTGTCAAAAACACAACAACAGCATTACGCAACTCTGCAACAGTTGCCTGACCTGATGTAATATACGGATATTTATGCATTCGTGCACGAAAACCCTCGCCATTCAACGCCTCACGCTTATCTGCTGACCCTACTTTATAATCAAAATAATCATCGGCAAGATTAAAACCCAAATGGGCACAGATAACACCAAACAATGCCACTATAGCCATCCACCAACTAAAACCATCGTGCAATGCACCCATACTAATAGCCAACAACGCAGGCAAAACGCTCTGTGGCAAAGCAATAGGACGCGCATTATCAATCCAAAATTTAATTTTGTTCATGTACAAACAATTTAATTATAAACAGTCAATAATAACATGCAAAGATACAAAAAAAAAGCAAAATACAAAAGAATAGAACATAATATCTTTACAATAAAAACGAGGTCGTAGCAAAATAATAATTTTAACTCGACCTCGTTCAATCTTATTTAGCAACACAGATTAATATTTTTATCGGACAATCACTTTTCCTTGATAGCGACTACCAGCTGAGGTTGTTATATTTACCATATAAACACCTGCTTGAGGTAAGCCTGTTATTGCAAATTGTGAATTAACGACTGAAAGTTGTGCGCTTTCTGTTCTATAAACACATTGACCAGTTGCATTGAAGACTTCAATTGTCATTCCTTCAAGCTCTTCGGCTGTAAACTCTGCACTGATATACAACTCTTCACCAACAGCTACTGGGTTAGGGGTCAATACTAATTCAGTAAACATTGTGTTATCGAGAGCTACGCCCGAACCAGGTTCGACTGTCAATGTAAGAACCACTACTGAGTCGCAACCATATTGATTTACAAGACTATCGGTATAAACACCTGTTTCAGTAAGGTTCTCGCCTCCGAATGGGAAGAACTCGCCTTCTTTAATTGTTTCTGAAATAGCAAACTCTGTTTCGCCTTCAAATAGACCAAGAGTGAGAGTTACAATACTATCAGCACCAGAATCTAAGATATAACGTTGGCGATACTCACCCGATTCAAAAACATAGAATCCATTATCGACATACAATTCATCTTCTGGACACATTTTATCATCAATATTAGTACGAGAAATTGGCAACACATTTAACCGCAAAGAGATAATACTATCACACTGCATATCATCCTGATTTTCAGCTAAACGAATAAAAACATGTTCACCAGGCAACATGCACGAATAATCCAAATTAAAGCCATTAGCAATATAATCACGTTTTTCAAAAGCTACATCCTCAACTTCATAAACCGAAGCACATTTTACCGCCACATTATCAAAATCAACATACAATTCAGCACGATCAATAGATTCAATATAGAAAGCAAACTTAATTGTATCACCCTTATATTGGCTCAAATCAACTACAACCTTATCCCACTGTTCCATAAATTGATTAAAACTATAATCGGCATTTGAATCATCACCAATTAAAATAGACTGTTCTTGTGGCCATGTTTTACCATTATCTGTAGAAATTAAAACTCGAATATATGATTCTCTATTCTCTTTTACATTTTTATCATTAATTGCATAATTACGATATTTTTCAAAGCGCATATCAAAAGATAGAACAGCACATTGATCTATAACAATCTCGGGGCTTACCACCCAACGGTATGTAGGATCAAAAGCAGAAGATATATAGTTTACTGAAGAATGCAAAGAATTATTATCAACAGAGAAATAATCATAGTAATAGTTGGTAGGTTCAATAAATCGCAATTGTCTTCCTTGTAGAAGTCGAGAATAAGAATTATCATAGCGGCTCCAAGCGACAGGCAACATATCGTCCTCCACGTCATCAAAATTCTCGAAATAAGGCATCATAATTGGAGCTGGTAACGTAGTAAAATTATAGCCAAGAGACCAATTGCCATCACTCTCACAAACCGCCTTCACATAGGCAAACATTGATGTAGTATGTGGCAAATTCGACATTACGACAGAGGTTGTTTCAATAGTATCACAGAAAAGAGGTACTTCAATAGACTCAAGTTCTGCATCTGTCATTTTCGCATCAACAACTTTCACTATCCATTCTTTTGGATTTCCCGAAGATTTCCATTCTAATAAAGCAGAAGAACTTGAAACATCAGATACATACAAATCGAAAGGTTGAGAACATTCAGGAGTAATATCTACTTTTACATCATTAAGATAGAAAGTTCCTTGAAGAGCAGTAAAGACTATATACTTACCATCTCCTTTATAATCTTTAAAATCAAAATAATATTCACCCCAAACAATATCACGTACATCACTAAATTCACCAGGAGTACGCACATCTAATAATTTTTCATAGGTTGACATATCCAAAGGATTAGACAAAACACCCATTTCAAATATAGTAGGAGCCATATTATAAGCAGCATGAGATGCCACAAATTCAATATTTAGATTATTAAGATCTGTTGTAAATAAAGGCATTACAATACTTTTCGATGAACCAAAAGCAACAACACCCTCTGTATTTTGGATAGTAGAAGATAATTTAGAACCATCGGTTGTAGTCCAACAACTTACATCACTGCCACTTTCATTAGGGAACGACTCGATATAAGGCAAGCCATCAGCTTCACAACGTGTAGTAAACTCAACCATTTCAAAATCACTTTCAACATCGCATAGAGGTCGAACATATACATAATAAGCACTATTAGGCTCTGTTAATAACTGATATGATGTTTGAGCCAATTCGGTGTTAACAAGAATTTGTTCTTCTGTCAAAGCATCTGGATTATCGGTCGCTATATTAGAAACTATCAAATGCCATTTTTGGTTTGACAAACCATACCATTCAACAACAGCCTTTTTATCAAACAACTGTTCTACATGCAAATCATACACTCCAATGCAAGAAGCTTTACTAATAGTTAAATCATCAATTGCAGCTGGAGTCATAACACTACTTTTGGCATAATCATACCAATAACACAATAAATTATAATAACCTGCCACATCTACTCTCACCTGACCTTTTACTTTAGTCCATGTTTCTGCAGTAAAACTTTTATCAACAATTATATATTCATTCGACAATGTATGAGACATCACATCACCATCATAGATATTAACACAATCGCCACCTACGGCTGGCAAATATTCAGCAGGCATAAATGCCACCGACAAGAAATCTGACCAATCACCACTATTGGTTTGCACCATTAACTCGATGTCATATATACCTGGATTATCTACTTTAAAAGAACGATATGCCCATACATACGAATCTTGCTTATCTTCAGCATCTATCGTTACATCACTATTTATTTGCAAAGACATATTATCTGTTTCACCATAAGCAACAGCAGATCCTATCGTCCATTTATCAGCATAAACATTACCCTCTCTATCTGTATTTACAAAAATCCATTTAGCATTATCAACGTCATTATTGAACGTTGTGGTATATGGCAATTGAGTTGGCTCAACAAAAACATAAATAAGATAAGGTTCCGACCATTGAGAAACACTACCACCTCGCTTAGAGCGCAAATAAATATCATAAATTGTGTTTTGACTGAGATTTGTCAAAATACAATGTTCGTCAGAAACAGAAATAAGAGTTGTTTTGTCTGTAATTTTCTCACCTCTTCTAACTACAGCTAATTGATAACCATCTACAGCTCCAACTTCGCTCCACGATAAAGATGCCGAATTATGGGTAACATTATCAACAACAACATCAATAGGATACCACAAACCTTGATCGGTATAATCTACCTTAATGTCATCCACATAAACTAAAGCCGACGTTGACACCGAGCCCAAAGCACGTAAAGCAATACGCGCTTTAGGAGACAAATCAGAAAAATGAGAAAAATCGACTAACACTTCACTATAATCACCATTAGAACTTGCTTTATACAACTTCAATGCCCGATAAGTTCTAATATCGTTAACATTATCAATAACCCCCACCTCAAACTGACAATCATCAGGAATATATGCTTTCAAAGAGAGTGTCAATTTAGATAAATCATCAACATCAAACTGAGGCAAAAAAGCATAGCCATTGTAGGAAATATTTGCACCTATTGCAAGAGCATTATTCCCTGAATATGCATTTTTATCAATCACACAAGCAGAAGCGTATGTATAAGTTCGCTCTTTATAATAAGAAATCATTCCTTCCATTCCATAACTAATAGCCGAATAGGCATTATATGCATTATAACAACTAGGAACAATCATCTCAAGAGGCAAACCTTCAAAACCTTCAACATAAGGCAACTTGTTATCACAACCTGTAGTTCTAAATGTTTCCACATCACTCCACACACTTTCTTCATTATCACACATCATTCTCACTTTAAAATATTGATATTTATTCGTAGGCAAACCTTTAATTGTTACAGAAGTACCCTCTACCACTGTATCAATCACAATAGAATTTTGATTCATATCTAATTCTGTTGCTACCACAAGATTAAAACGATTTCCTGAAGACTTCCAGTTCAAAGTCGCATAATCGACACCGACCTCTGCTACATTCAAACGCAAAGGTTTTACACATGATTGATAAGGCTCTACATATACGCTATCGATATAAATAATATTAGAGGCAAACCTATCAGGGTAAGCTATATTACGCCCAGGCAAAGCACGTAATACAATACGATTACCTGCATCGCCATAAATATCACCCTTATAGTCCAAGAAATTGATTATAAATTCAAACCACTCATTATTTTTTTCTTCATCAACAGGTATTCTATCAACATACAAAGGATTATAAGTTTTCCAATCGTTTATATTGCTTATAACCCCCACTTCCAATTGACCGCCAGTCAATATAGGAGTATAAGCTTGAAAACGCAACTGAACTTGCTCCACAGAATAATTAGATAACTCAGGCAATACAACATACGTTGAATATTCAACATTTACAAGGCTATCAGAATTGTATGTAGAATTATTATTCATTACCAAACACATATAATCACCCTCTTGGGGTTCTCTGCCAGCAACACCACTAGATGTATATTGATATACATAGGCACCCATAGGATCATCGCCCAAAACAGTCCAACAACGAGGAACTGATCCCACTCCACTATTGTTCACATTAGATTCAAAATCGTCAAAAAAATCGACACCAATAGGGGCACAATTGGTTGTAAAACTCAACACATCCGACCAACTACCAACACACCCCGAAACACTATCTATACGTTGAACGTACACATAATATGTTGTATTCGGTTTCAATCCAGTAATCTCATACGGACAATTATTTATTTCTTTATTAAACAACCAACCTTCGGCTTCATCTGAAATCATAAATTTGTCAGACACTTTCATATTCCAATGAGTCTCAGTACGTTTAAGCCAACCAATAGTAGCTGTCGTTTCTCCCAATTCTTTAACGCTCAATTCTATTGGTTCTTCACAAACCTTATACTCTTCTACCACAACACTATCTATGTAAAATTTATTTTCAGACAATCTTTCTGGATATATTGTATTCAATCCAGGCAAAGCACGCAACACAATATAAGTACCTCTATCACCATAATCATCACCTTTGTAATCAACAAAATTAACAAGATATTCATTCCATGCTCCAGGCTCAATAGTATCAGAATAAACCGCTCTATAAGTTGACATATCACTCAAATCAGTTAGAACCCCCACTTCAAATTGCCCAGCCGAAGAAGAATTATGATACGCCTTAAACCTCAATTGAATATCCCTTATATCTGAAACTTTCAATTCAGGCAATACAGCGTATGAAGTATATATCACATTTTGCCCTAAATCGTGGTCATATTTTGATGAATTAAGCAATGTCATACACATTTTATCTTCTTTTGTTGGAGATTTACCCATACCCGATTGAGCTACTATTTTCTCAACATACGAGCCTACTGGGTCTGTACCTAAAATGGTCCAACAACGAGGTTCTACACCTTTTCCATATACATCTATATTCGACTCAAAATCATCAATAAATCCAACTTCAAAAGAAACACATTCTGTATTAAATGCAACAGCATCAGACCATTCGCCCACACACCCTGCAATGTCATTAACTCGCTGAATATAGACATAATAACGAGTATTTGGTTGCAAATTAGTGATATTATATGGACATTCTGTAATTACCCCATCAAAAATATTACCTTGCTCAATCAAAGGATTTATAGCTACAGTCGCTACTTTAATATTCCAAGATTTTTCATCTCGGGCTTGCCATGTTAAAGTAGCTTTATCAGTAGTTATAGATGTAATATCTGCGTCAAGAATTTTAGAACAAGGAGGCAACTCTTCAACCAACAAATGATCTATATAAATAGCATCATCCGACACCTTATCCAGCCAAGCACTATGCCCTCCCGTACGAAGCGCAATACGTTTTCCCTTGCCCCTATACGAGTCGAACTGCACCATACAATATTCCCACTCTTTTCGAGTAGAGAGCTCTATTCTCTTTACAAGAGAAAACAAAGCATCATTGGTAGGTGCATCTACCGCAAAAATATCAGGATTAAAAAATGTTGAATCTACATCTTCCATCACACCAACTTCTACAAACGCAGGATAAGAATCAGAAAATCCAAATCCGAAAAAAGATAATTGCAATCCTATGATAGATTTGTCAAATTCAGGCAAAATAAGATAAGTGTAATATTCGTCATCGCCATACAATTTTACAGTATTACCTTTAGCCGTTGCAAATGTTTCAAAACCATTTTCATAATCTGGATACGAACTACTACTTTTTACAGTGACAGGTAAATATGACTGTCGTAATCCTGCTTTTGAAATATAGCACTCTAACGTTTCTCCTGCCTCATATTCGTTAAATGTATCTAAAAAAGGAACAGAATAAGTGTCAGGACAAGCTGTACGGAATTCAAACACATTAGACCAATCACCAACACACGAATCTGTTTTAGCCTGAATTGCCACCCAATAATCCGTAAGTGGTTTCAAACCACTTAATTTCAATGGTTTAGAATCAATTGTTTTATTTAACAAACATTCTGTTATAGTATCAATTTCAGCATCAAACACCTGACGATCAAAAACCTTCACATTCCATTGTTTTTCACTACTACCATTCACCCAAGTAATATCTGCACTATTATTTGTCAACGATTCAATATCAACATTCGTTACCTTGGCACAACCAGTTACATAATCTATCATCAAATTATCAAGGTATAATTGTGCCGTTGATGTTGCATTACCACATCTGAAAGCAATATAACGACCCGAACCGGCATAACCAGCAAAACTAACATAACAAGGTTGTGGAACTTTTGGGTTTTCGATATGCATTGTCGCTACCGGCACAAAAGTTTTCGGATTTTCAGGGTCTGACATCACACCTACATCAATATCACGAATAGTATTGGTAAATGTAGCATTATAATGCAAATAACATGATAAAAACAATTCACGAATATCGACCGAGTCTGCCAAATAAGGCATAACAGCATATACTGGGAACAAACGATTTAATGTATTAAAATACAACGATGGCTTTTGTATATCAGAAGACAAAACATATCCATCTGCAACACTCCAATCTTTATTGTTAACGTATGGAATATACATTGCCGATGATGTTGCCTCATTATAAGCCTCCCAACCATTAGGCTTAGTGCCTGAGCCTATTGGTTCTTTCGAGAAATCATTATAATATGGCACACCTATAACATGCAAAGTTGTAAATTTACATATTGTAGAATAATCACTATAGCCCTCGTCTCCACAATTAGCTACAACATAAACATAGTAATCAGTACCACTTGCAAGATTTGATAATAGACAAACCGATGTATCAACCTTAGCTTCAAACAGAGGTATTGATGCTGTTGTTGGTTCTTCATCATACAACAACACTTTCCAATTATTCACCTTTGCATTATTCCAACGTATCACAGCACTTTCTGCTTTTATATCAATCACCCTAACCCCTTGAGGCGGATTGCAAATTTGCAACGAATCTACTCTAAAATTATCAAAATAACAACCATTGCTCTCCTCTGCGCGTTCGGTCATTTTAGCTGAAATCGCAATATGCTTACCGTCACCCTTATAATTTTCAAACGTAATAATATGACGTTCATAAACACCCTCTTCACCTGGATATATAGTATCCACTGGCACTGCTGTTGACAAATCTAATTTATCACATACACTAATAACCATACCCTGAATATCAGATGCCATCTTAGCATAGAATTCAAACTGAACATCTTGAATTCTATCTACATTGATTTCTGGGAAAATTATATATGGATTATATGATACCGTATTATTTAAATATAAAGCGCCAATACCATCTGTCCCATTATTATTAGATGACGAGGTATTTATCTTAGGCAAATAGGATGCAGTAGTACCCTCTTCGCCTGTTGCAGAATAACGAAATCCGCCTAACCAATCTTCGGTTGGAATTTTACCATCATAACTACTAAAATCGTCAGTATAACCAATTAGCCACATATCACGAGTAGTGAATTGAACCACATTATCCGACCAAGCCCCACAATCAGATTGCACATAAACATAATAATCGGTCTTAGGTTTCAAATCAGTAAACAAGCATTGCGGCGTGTCAACTACAATATCATCATCTGACGGCAATGCCAACTGTGCATCAGTTAAAGTTTTAGTTGATAAACGCACTTTCCAAGAAACCGATTCACCCATCTCTACCCACGAAGCCTTTGCCGTCATTGCCGTAACATCTTCTACTTCTACCATTTGAGGTGCAAAACAAACCCTCTCCTCAATAACAATATCATCAATATAAAGACTATTTGCAACATCACCATTTCCCACACGCAAAACTATATATTTACCATACTGGCTATACGCATCACCTATATAATCACGAAATCCAACTTCCATTCGTTGCCAAACATTACGTTCGTGAGGCACAACATCATACAAAGGGACAAATGTTTTATCGTCTGACAAATCAGTAATTACCCCCACCGTAACTTTCGATTTAGTCTCTACTTCATCAGTAGCATACAAATTAAAAGAGATAACTAAATTACTTATATTATCAACGTCTAATTTTGCACTATAGGCATAAATATAGTTATTTGCAGGCACTTGAAAATACAAAGAACTATTTCCACTATACGATTTATTACTACTAATTTTAGGAATATAAGCCCCCGATGCTCTCAACTGCCAACAACCCAATCCTGAATCAAAATTATCGGATAAAGGTATTTTTTGAGGTGCACACAAAGTTGTAAACAATCCTTCTGCCCAATCACTCAAATCTCCATATCCACAATCGGCTTGAACATACCAATAATATTCTGTACTTGAATTTAATCCCTCTATCAACAATGAATTAGCAGATTGATTAGCCAATAACAATGTATCAACAATTATTTTATCTACTGCCAAGTCGTCCACCAACACTGCTTTTTCTTTAGCTACCACCACACGAGTTCTCACAGCTACGTCTGCCGTTGTCCATTTAAGCACAGCTGTAGTTTCTCCTATTTTTTCTGTGCATAAATCTGTTGGCGATTTAACACAAAAATCCGTTTCTATTATACGCAAATATTTAATTGCAGTTACATCACCACCTCTATTTTCCACCTCTAACCGCAATTGGATGATACTATCTCCTTCCAAATTAGGAATCTTCACAGATTCTGTTTTATAATATTTTTCCCTCGCATCTGTACCAAACAACAAAGACCATGTTGTGTCTGTATTCATAGTTCGATAATATACCGTCAACTGATTCAATAAACCATCAAATTGCTCATTAATATATTCAAACTCCAAAATTGGTTCAACGGCATTTGTCAAATCTATATCATTCGATACCAATGCCGAGACAGAACCTTTTACCATACCCGCCACTCCGATTCCGGCATCTACTTGTACCCAAACATCATTTCTTGAGGTATTTTCTTGTTTCCAACCTTGTGGTAATCCTTCACCAAAATCAATTTCGGCAAAACGATATTGAGCATTTAATGTCAAAGCGACAAATAAAACTACAAATAACAAACACTTTCTCATAACTATTTCAATTTAAAAATCACAATTTTCAAGTACATTTTTATAAAATAATTAGATATTTCAAACACAATGTCCTCAAAAGTCAATTAAATGACTTTTTGAGGACATTATATATCAATTAACAATATATTTCCGACTATTGCACATCTCTAACTAAACGTACTGCAAAAGCATTATGATATGGAGCAGAAGCAGCATCATCAAAAGGATAAGGACCAAATGTATCACAAGAGAAATAAGCAGCAGTTCCATCAAATGCGCCAAACGAAGATGACCAATAGAAACAAGTTCTATTAACTCTACCCACATATTTGTCAATAGACTGACCTGCCGCAGGTAAGAATATAGCACCTACCCCTTCTAATTTCGCCCACTCTTCCAAAGAATAAATATTGACCATTTCAAAATCTTCTCCATAATTAGAAACAGACTCAAACTTCACATCATTAGGCAACACACAATCGTCTGGCAAAATTATCAATCCAACGACACCATTTACCTCTGACCACGCATTTAATTTATTTGCATCTTTACGCTCAAATATCAAATAATACCATTCATCAGCAGACAAAGCACGCCAAACGCCAACACTACGTTCATCATTCAGAATCTTATTATAGATTCCCCAATCGTAATTAGTTCCTGCAATAGCTGCAGTTTCAGTATAAACTAAATCTTTTTCAGATGTCATATATGGCATTCTACCATTATAACCCGATGTTCCCCAACCGAAAAGATCTACCCAACCATCATAACTTTCTGACACATTAACATTATCTTCACCTATAACATCATATTGATTACCAGCAAAACGCCAACTATTAGTTGATGCTTGATATTGTAAATTGCCTGAAGAAAAACTAACATATCGACTTGACGATACAGAAAAATGAGTTTTCGTCTTACCCTCAGGTTCTGTTTGCTCACACGCAACCAAACAAAATATAGCAACGAAAATAAAAAAAACTTGTGACTTCATAATCTAAATAAATAACTTTATAATTTTACACCAATAATCCATCTCTATCACCATATAAGCAATAGTCAAAAAATATTCCCAAGTTATTTTTTCCAATAAAAGATAATTTACGATTCATACATCATTAAAATATATTATGTCGCAAAGTTACAAATAAATATTTTTATTTGCAAATAAATACATTTTTTTTTCAAAAAACACCAAAAAACAGAGGTGTCGATAATCGACACCTCTGAATAAATAAGACATTAATTGTAAATATTATTTCACAATCACTTTGCCTTGATAGCGACTACCTGTCGCGGTTGTTATATTTACCATATAAACACCTGCTTGAGGTAAGCCAGTTATTGCAAATTGTGAATTAACAACTGAAAGTTGTGCGCTTTCTGCTCTATAAACACATTGACCAGTTGCATTGAAGACTTCAATTGTCATTCCTTCAAGCTCTTCGGCTGTAAACTCTGCACTGATATACAACTCTTCGCCAACTGCTACTGGGTTAGGAGTCAATACCAATGCGGTAAACATTGTGTTGTCGAGAGCTACACCCGAACCAGATTCGACTGTCAATGTAAGAACCACTACTGAGTCGCAACCATATTGATTTACAAGGCTATCAGTATAAACACCTGTTTCAGTAAGGTTTTCGCCTCCGAATGGGAAGAACTCGCCTTCTTTAATTGTTTCTGAAATAGCAAA